>NZ_JARWME010000001.1:642500-1000000 GCF_030757975.1 Rhizobium sp. AN73 | reverse complement strand
TTTGAAGAAATAAAAGTTTGCATCGTTCGCAAGAACTGATGCCTGTTCTGAATACATTGTGAAGAGAAGATATGTCTGGAAGCTTCCAGGTGTTTTGGGTTTAGGCCCAAGGCGTCCGAGCCCAGTCCCAGAGAAACCTTGTGATGGCTTAGTCGGCCGGAATTGGTGGAGGGATTGGAGGTAGGAAGGAAAG
Source organism: Rhizobium sp. AN73 (assembly GCF_030757975.1). NCBI lineage: Bacteria > Pseudomonadati > Pseudomonadota > Alphaproteobacteria > Hyphomicrobiales > Rhizobiaceae > Rhizobium > Rhizobium sp. AN73. Next base: position 999,807 of record NZ_JARWME010000001.1, on the reverse strand, counting down.
CTTGTCCGAGGCATTTTTGTTGTTTGAAGGTTTAGGCCTTCATCTGATGAAGATGCTGGATTGGTGTTGCCTGACCGCGCATCACCGGATGATATCTCGAGAAGCTGGTCTTAATGATACGACCTCGAAGTGCACCGGCGTGCCTTCATATGGGGATTGTATCGAACACGTCGATGTCATCAGGAAATGACCTGGTTGTAAAAGGTAACCGGGTTGCCGTTCCTTCGGAACGGCTATGGATGAGCATAGACAATGAGAACGAAGAAGTGAATTAAGGGCATTTGGTGGATGCCTTGGCATGCACAGGCGAAGAAGGACGTGATACGCTGCGAAAAGCCGTGGGGAGCTGCGAATAAGCTTTGATCCATGGATCTCCGAATGGGGCAACCCACCTTAAATGCTTGGAAAATCCAGTCTGTTTTATGAACGGCCTGGGTTTCCAAGCATTGTGATAAGGTATCTTACTTTCGAATACATAGGGGTAAGAAGCGAACGCAGGGAACTGAAACATCTAAGTACCTGCAGGAAAGGACATCAACCGAGACTCCGTAAGTAGTGGCGAGCGAACGCGGACCAGGCCAGTGGCAATGATGAATAAAGCGGAACGATTTGGAAAAGTCGGCCATAGAGGGTGATAGCCCCTTACGCGTAGAACAGTCATTGTCCTTGAGTAGGGCGGGGCACGTGAAATCCTGTCTGAACATGGGGAGACCACTCTCCAAGCCTAAGTACTCGTGCATGACCGATAGCGAACAAGTACCGTGAGGGAAAGGTGAAAAGCACCCCGACGAGGGGAGTGAAATAGAACCTGAAACCGGATGCCTACAAACAGTCGGAGCCCGCAAGGGTGACGGCGTACCTTTTGTATAATGGGTCAACGACTTAGTGTAACTAGCAAGCTTAAGCCGGTAGGTGTAGGCGCAGCGAAAGCGAGTCTGAATAGGGCGATTTAGTTAGTTGCATTAGACCCGAAACCGAGTGATCTAGCCATGAGCAGGCTGAAGGTTGGGTAACACCAACTGGAGGGCCGAACCCGTATCTGTTGCAATAGATTGGGATGACTTGTGGCTAGGGGTGAAAGGCCAATCAAACTCGGAAATAGCTGGTTCTCCGCGAAATCTATTTAGGTAGAGCGTCGACCGAATACCCTCGGGGGTAGAGCACTGGATGGGCTATGGGGACTCACCGTCTTACTGATCCTAACCAAACTCCGAATACCGAGGAGTACTAGTCGGCAGACACACGGCGGGTGCTAACGTCCGTCGTGAAGAGGGCAACAACCCTGACCTCCAGCTAAGGTCCCCAAGTCATGGCTAAGTGGGAAAGGATGTGAGGATCCCAAAACAACCAGGATGTTGGCTTAGAAGCAGCCATCATTTAAAGAAAGCGTAACAGCTCACTGGTCTAAATAAGGGTCTTTGCGCCGAAAATGTAACGGGGCTAAAGCCATGCACCGAAGCTGAGGATATGCCGTAAGGCATGTGGTAGCGGAGCGTTCCGTAAGTCTGTGAAGGGGTACCTGTGAGGGGCCCTGGAGATATCGGAAGTGCGAATGTTGACATGAGTAACGATAAAGGGAGTGAGAGACTCCCTCGCCGAAAGACCAAGGGTTCCTGCTTAAAGTTAATCTGAGCAGGGTTAGCCGGCCCCTAAGACGAGGCGGACACGCGTAGTCGATGGGAACCACGTTAATATTCGTGGGCCTGGTGGTAGTGACGGATCTCGTGTGTTGTACATTCTTACTGGATTGAATGTGCGGCGAAGAGGTTCCAGGAAATAGCTCCACCGTATAGACCGTACCCGAAACCGACACAGGTGGTCAGGTAGAGTATACCAAGGCGCTTGAGAGAACTATGTTGAAGGAACTCGGCAAATTGCACGCGTAACTTCGGAAGAAGCGTGACCCCATTTTACGCAAGTATGATGGGGTGGCACAGACCAGGGGGTAGCGACTGTTTATCAAAAACACAGGGCTCTGCGAAGTAGCAATACGACGTATAGGGTCTGACGCCTGCCCGGTGCTGGAAGGTTAAAGGGAGGGGTGCAAGCTCTGAACTGAAGCCCCAGTAAACGGCGGCCGTAACTATAACGGTCCTAAGGTAGCGAAATTCCTTGTCGGGTAAGTTCCGACCTGCACGAATGGCGTAACGACTTCCCCGCTGTCTCCAACATAGACTCAGTGAAATTGAATTCCCCGTGAAGATGCGGGGTTCCTGCGGTCAGACGGAAAGACCCCGTGCACCTTTACTATAGCTTTACACTGGCATTCGCCAAGGCATGTGTAGGATAGGTGGTAGGCTTTGAAGCATGGACGCCAGTTCGTGTGGAGCCATCCTTGAAATACCACCCTTATCTTCGTGGATGTCTAACCGCGGTCCGTTATCCGGATCCGGGACAGTGTATGGTGGGTAGTTTGACTGGGGCGGTCGCCTCCGAAAGAGTAACGGAGGCGCGCGATGGTGGGCTCAGACCGGTCGGAAATCGGTCGTCGAGTGCAATGGCATAAGCCCGCCTGACTGCGAGACTGACAAGTCGAGCAGAGACGAAAGTCGGTCATAGTGATCCGGTGGTCCCGTGTGGAAGGGCCATCGCTCAACGGATAAAAGGTACGCCGGGGATAACAGGCTGATGACCCCCAAGAGTCCATATCGACGGGGTTGTTTGGCACCTCGATGTCGACTCATCGCATCCTGGGGCTGGAGCAGGTCCCAAGGGTATGGCTGTTCGCCATTTAAAGCGGTACGTGAGTTGGGTTCAGAACGTCGTGAGACAGTTCGGTCCCTATCTGCCGTGGGTGTAGGAATATTGACAGGATCTGTCCCTAGTACGAGAGGACCGGGATGGACGTATCTCTGGTGGATCTGTTGTCCTGCCAAGGGCATAGCAGAGTAGCTATATACGGAATGGATAACCGCTGAAGGCATCTAAGCGGGAAACCAACCTGAAAACGAGTGTTCCCTATCAGAGCCGTGGAAGACGACCACGTTGATAGGACGGGTGTGGAAGCATGGCAACATGTGAAGCTTACCGTTACTAATAGCTCGATCGACTTCTTCGTTCCCATTGAATATGTTCATCGATGATGAACATCATCTGTTCTGTCCTGACGCGCATAGCGCTCGGACGGGCCGCGCCACAGGGCGCGACGACCTCTGGTCTGTATGGCTGCCACGCTCATCCTTGAGCAAAGGTGGAATACGGATCGGTCGCAGAAAGACGTGTTAAATTAAATGAAGCGCAAGCTTCCCAGCTTCTCGAAAACTGTTTCCATCTCATAAATGGAAATCGTTGCGTTTTGCCGACCTGGTGGTTATCGCGGGGCGGCTGCACCCGTTCCCTTTCCGAACACGGCCGTGAAACGCCCCAGCGCCAATGGTACTTCGTCTCAAGACGCGGGAGAGTAGGTCGCTGCCAGGTCTGCAAAACGCAACAATAAATCTTCTCATTCACATACCTCGGCCCAGCCGATACAAAGGGCCGCCATAAGCGGCCTTTTTGCATTGCGGAACATGAAAACATAAGGAAAACGCCCCGTGCGTCCCTTACAGGAGACAAATCGCCTTCGGCAATTTGCTCCGGCAGTATGCATCACAGCTTCCCTGTGATGCAGTCGCGATAAATCCCATAGGGATTTACGCTGGTAACGCGGGGTGGAGCAGCCCGGTAGCTCGTCAGGCTCATAACCTGAAGGCCGCAGGTTCAAATCCTGCCCCCGCAACCAAAATCAGATTCAGATTCAGATAGAACAAAAGCCCTCTCATCGCAGAGGGCTTTTGGCGTTTCAAGCACAACAACCGAAACAAAACAGCTGGACCTTGGCCCGTCGAAACAGCGTGAGCAGCAACCGGTGACTGTCACTTTCCCACGCATCAGTGTGAGGGTGGTAGCCCCGACAAAACATTAGCGGCTATGGGACAGGCGGAAATGGGCTATCTTAACAGTCTGAACAACACCCCCAATTTCACCCCGTTCATGGCTCCAGTCGAATTGGCATGCCTAGCCGGGCGAGAAGGCAAGTGGAACAAACGCTGCCTTGATTCCTATTCCAGACGCTGTGGCACCCGGCGGATTGTTACGTTTGCAGCGCAGGACATAACGTTGGAGGCTGTCATAAGCGCCCTCATACCCGTCTTCTCGCAAGACCTCGTAAAGACGTTGTGCCGTGCGCCGCTCACGGGCAGGTTTAAGTTTCGCTGTCTCATGCCACTCCAGCAATCGCTCTTCAAAACAACCTAGCCGCCGACCGGGTTTTACAGCGCGAGAGTAGACCGGCTGTGTCGTTGTCATCAGACGTTTGCGGATCACCGGGCGAGAAAGTCCAACTGAACGAGAAAGCGCACTTATGCTCTCGCCACCAACAAAATGTCGGCGAGGTATCTCGGCTGTCAATTCCATTATTATCACCACTGGTTCTCCGGATAAGCATCCGGATTGGATAACAACCAGTTGGAAACTTTTAAACGCTGTTTCCGCCCGGAACGTGGTAACTTTTGCACGCTGTTTGACCGCTTTAACTAAAAGGAGGCAGTCCGGATTTGGCCTTAATCCAGTTACCCTAATTCAGCCAAGTTACTGGTTCGCCTAATGAATCCTCCACACTCAGAACTTTGTAATAACAGGGGCGTTGGTTCTGATCCGTCCAAGAGCAGTGAGCTTTATGTGGCTCTCTGGCCAAAGCCGAATTGCGATAAGCGTCTCATGTCGCCTTTGCGTCTTCATGCCGGTCGTTCACACCACCCGCATTAGTTCCTGGTAGCTGTCGGTCTGCTGTTCGGGCGGTCACGTCCGGAACGTGGCCGATAGGTGACTTAAGCAATGATAAAACGCGCCAACCTTTGCGCCTCAGGAAAAGCCAATAGCCTCGCAAGCATTTGTAGGACGAGCGTTTCGAAGCAATTCGTTTTGGTATCGGTGCGCCTATCTCCAACGGCTTTGGCATTTCGCTGCAGTGTAAGAACAACAGGGGATTGACTTCACGTTTTGAAATGAACGGTCACCGAAAATGAGTTCCCATCCGGCGACTATGCGGTCATGTCTTTATCACAGGTCGTGCGAGCCATTGCTCGACGATACGCGAAGCAAAGAGTTGGCAGTATGGAAAATCCGGTTGCACTGAATCGTCTTTCCGAAAACACGGTCTTCCGTAAGGGCGATGTTTTCGTACTGTTCGGCGAACTATTCGGCCGCGGATACGCCACCGGCTTGCTTGACGAAGCCAGACGGGCTGGAATGGAGATTGTGGGGATCACCGTCGGGCGGCGCGACGAGAAAAATGCGCTGCGCCCGCTCGACGCCGAGGAACTGTCTTCGGCGGAGGCCCAGCTGGGCGGCAGGATTATCAACATACCTCTTATGGCGGGTTTCGATCTCGATGCGCCCGCAGGCGGCCCAACTCCCACCGATCTCCTGGCAAAGATGACGCTTGAGAGCTGGGAACACGACAAGCTCGACTGGGACTATGTCGGGCAATGTCGCGACATCGCTACTGCGCGTTTTACGGAGTCGCTTTCAAAGGTCATGACCGTTCTAGACGGAATGATCGCCGCTGGCCGCAATGTTTTCTTCGCCCACACAATGGCCGGGGGCATTCCGAAGGCGAAGGTATTCCTGGTCGTCGCCAATCGAATCTACAAGGGAACTGGCACTCGCCATATGTCTTCGCAGACCCTGCTCGACAGTGACATGGGAAAGCTCATTCTGCAGAATTTTGACGATGTCTCCGCAAACACCTTTCGCCATCTCATTGATTTCAGCACGGCGATCCGCGAGCGTGTCGAAGCTTCGGGCGGACAAGTGCGATATACGGCCTATGGTTATCACGGATCGGCGGTCCTGATCGATGGGAGCTATCGTTGGCAGACCTATACCAACTACACTCAGGGATATGCGAAGATGCGGCTTGAAGGCATTGCAGAGGATGCCTGGGCGAAAGGGATCACGGCAACCGTCTATAATTGTCCCGAAATCCGGACCAATTCATCCGATGTGTTCACCGGTATCGAGTTGCCCCTGATACCGCTGCTGCTTGCGTTGAAGAAGGAAAACGGGAGCGAATGGGCCGACGAACAGTGGCAGGCCTGCGAGCAGCTGCTGATCGATGGCTTAACCATCAAAGACGTCTTCGGCAAGATCGCCGCCATGCAGGCCAGCGAGGTCATGCGTCCGTTCTATGATTTTTCGGCTTGGCCCATGGCAAACAGTCAGGCACAGGCCGATCTGACCATTGGCACGTCAAACGAGATCACCCAGATGCATCGAGATGGCAAGGTGATGATTAGTGACCTCCTGAGCAGTCTCGTTGTGACGGCAACAGGGCAGCTAATCTTTGGTGAATCATCGGAACCTACGGGTCCCGTCCTGTGGCTCAACCACGATATCGTGGCTCGGCGACTTAACGCTTCCCACCCGCATTCGAAGTCTTCTGCGCCGCTTATCGCGCAGGGAATGGAATCCTCGCACCTTGAGATGGCGTGACGGCTTTCCAGCTTGGCTTGGAAGCCGGGTGTTTTGGCCATGAAGCATGAATTTTGCGACAGGAATGCGCCCTCATTTCAATCCTGGAGAACGCTTTGGCTCTTTCTGGAAAGCCGCCATGTTAGGTGCTTAGGGAAGGCGAGCTACCTTGCAGCACGCGTACCGGTGCACCTGACCGTTTAACGGAGGCGCGTCTGGCAGGGAAACCCTAGGATGCCATCCGCGCTCGCAGGCGGGGCCCGATCCAGTCGAGGAAGCACCGCACCTTCAGCGGCAGCGGATCGGCTGGTCCGTGAATAACATTTACTGGCAGTGGCTCCGGTGCGAACTCCGCCAATAATTCTTGTAGAGCGCCAGAGCGCAAATGTTCGTCGATCTGGTAAGACAGCACGCGAATAATGCCTATACCGGCCAGTGCAGCCTGAATGGCAGCCTCCGTCGTGTTGACCGCGAGTTTGAGGCGTGGCTCGACAGCGAAGGCCGCGCCGTCCCGGCGGTATCGCCATTCCGGGGCGGTCGCGAAGCCCTGGAAGCTTATGCCGTCATGCGGGGCGAGATCTTCCGGCTGACGCGGCACTCCTCGGCGGGCGAGATAGTCGGGGCTTGCGCAGATCACCCGCCGGACGGTGCCCACGCGCGTTGCGATAAGCGCGCTGTCCGCCAGATGCCCGATCCGCAGGGCCACATCCACGTGCTCATCCACCAGACTTAGCTGCTGATCGACCAGGGTCAGGCGCAGGTTGATATCGGGTTGCTCCTTCAGAAATTCCAGCGCAATTGGCAGCAGAATGCGCTCGCCGAAGGCAATCGGTGCGGTTACGTGCAGCCCGCCACGCAGGGCGCCATAATCACCGCTGGCCTGCCGCTCCGCCGCGTCCAACTCATCGAGAATACGACGTGACGCGGCGACGAAGGCGCGCCCTTCCTCCGTCAAGACGAGGCCGCGGCGGGTGCGCACGACCAAGCGAACGCCAAGGTGCGTCTCAAGATCGGCCACTTTGCGGCTGACCGTGGCCAGCGGCGCATTCAGCCGCCGTGCCCCGGCAGAAAGAGTGCCGGCGTCGACCACCGCTAATAGCACCGAGATCGCTTCAAACCGATCCATCGAATCCTTCCGAAAATTGAGAGGAATGTTTCCACATTACCAGGATACCCCGTTATTTGTGGATGTCATAGCATCTGCGTCGTCAAGGGGCTCGACGTAGCTCCCGTCGTGCTGCTGATCCGGAGAAAGATGTTATGCCTCAACTTTCACGTCGCGCCTTTGCCGGTGCCCTGCCTCTCGGCCTCATGGGAGGGAGCCTTCTCGCGGGAGGCCTGATCGGTGGCACGCCCGCCCTTGCCGCGACGCAGGTTACCGCCGGGACGCCGGTCGGCATTACGCCGCTGGCGCAGATCCGCATTGGCCGTTTCACGGTTACAGCCCTGACGGACGGGTATGCCGATATGCCATACGACTATTTTCCGGGACGTTCCGCGGCCAAGGTCGAACAGGCGGCCATCGCGCAGCTCTCCGCCCGGCCGAGCGGAGTTCGGTTCCTCTTCAACCAATATCTCGTCGAGGATGGCGAGCGCCGCATCTTGATCGACGCCGGTGCGGCAGGTTCTATCGGGCAGACCGGACAGTTACCACAGGCACTCGCCGCGCTCGGTCTGAAGCCCGACAAGATCGACGCGGTCATCGTAACGCATATGCATCAGGACCACATGGGTGGGCTGGTTCTGGGAGGTAAGAACAACTACCCCGGAGCCGAGCTTTATATCGATCGTCGAGACATCACTTACTGGACCGATCCGGCCAAGCGCAACGGCGCCCCCGATTACCTGCAGACGAGCTTCAGGATGGCAGAGGAGGTCGTGCGGCTATATCCGAGGCTTCAGGCAATCGACGGAGAGCGCGAGATCATGCGGGGTGTTTCGATTGTCGACTTGACCGGCCATACGCCCGGCCACATCGGCGTCCGCGTCGAAGATGGCGGGAAGAGCATGATCATGGTTTCGGATATGATTTTTCCGGTCGTACATCCAGCCGCGACCGATGTGTTCTTCCTGTTTGAGCAGGACCGTGCCGCTGCGAAAGCCATGCGTGATCGCTTCTTTCCGCGTGCCGTTTCGGAAGGCGCACTCATCGCTGCCACGCACATGCCGTTCCCTGGGCTCGGTCGTATCGTTGCTGATCATGGGGAGATGCGTTGGCAGGTCGCAGACTGGGCCTTGCAGGACTGATTTCTGCTCTCGGTGATCTTAAGGGTATAAATGTCAGGCACTGATTTCGGCAACCGAAGGTAAATCCGGACTCGCACCGTGAGACAATGATGCGAGCCTGCGTGGGCAAGGAGAAATATGCATGCCATACCATTTCCTTGAGGTTGCTGTAACGCCAAGCGTCAGAGCAGCTCAGGCGGACATGGGGGTGGATCAGATCTGGCTGGGCGCTGACAACCGTCCTTCAGACACCTTCACCGAAGACGAGATCGCCTTCATCGCCTCGCGTGACAGTTTCTATATGGCATCGGTCTCCGAAACGGGTTGGCCGTACGTTCAACACCGTGGAGGAAAAGCCGGCTTCCTTAAGATCGTCGATCAGCGAACACTGGCCTTTGCCGACTACCGGGGTAATCGCCAGTACATCAGCACCGGCAATTTTGCCGCTAACGATCGGGCCTGCCTGTTCTTAATGGATTATGTGCGACGGGCACGGCTCAAAATTTACGCCTACGTGGAGCGACTGGCGCTTGATGCTGACCAGGAACTCACGGAGCTGGTGTCCGACCCGACCTACAAAGGAAGGGCGGAACGGATCTTCAGGCTTCGGCTTGAGGCGTTCGATTGGAATTGCCCGCAGCATATCGTCCCGCGCTACACCGAACAGCAGGTTGAACAGGCTGTCGCTCCTCTTCGTGAACAACTGCGGAGATTGGAAACAGAGAACGCGACCTTGCGCGCACGGTTGGAGAACCCTGCAAGATGACTGAAGCTCAACGACCACCCCTTCCGCTTTTTACGTTTGAAAGCGCGGTCGAGATCGAATTCCAGTCGGTTTTCACTACCACCTCCATGGTGAGGGCGATCTACGCAAACCGTATTTCGATAACCCTAGACGCGCAATGTTTCACAGACCGCAGAGTCAAATGATCGAAACGACCGCGGATTTGAGATGATCCACAAATGCCCTGACTTTCGCCGGAACGAATTGCGAGGTCGGATAGACGGCGTGAACCTCAAGTGGGGTATATTGATAGTCGGGCATGATATGCACCAGTGCAGCGGAGGCGATTTCTGTTTTAATCTGGGGGAGTTGAGCGCCACCTAGTCCCCGCCCGGCAACAAGCGCTTTGGTAAGCAAGAAGGTATTGTTTGCGAGGAAGCTTGTTCTCACGGGAATCAGTAGGGGCCCCGTCGGTCCAATCAGCGGCATGTTGTCGTCAGTTGTGGCCCAACTAAACCTGACCTGCCTGTGGTGAACCAGATCTTCCGGTGTTTGTGGGGTTCCATGCGTCTGGAGATAGGCCGGAGAGGCAACCACGATGCGCTTGATTGTGCCAAGTCGGCGGGCAACGAGACCGGACGACCGCAAAGTGCCGAAGCGGATTGCAACGTCGACGGCCTGTTCCGTCAGATCGACATATCTGTCGTCCAGCATCAATTCGACAGTGACTTCGGGGTGAAGTGCCTGAAAAGCGATGGCAATGTCGGCCAGATACATTTGGCCGAAACCAGTTGGCGCCTGAATACGCAAGTGGCCTGTTAATGTGCTGCCGGCGCCAGCCGCCTGTTCCGCTGCCTCTTCCACGGCGGCAAGCACTTTCTTGGCGCGTCGATAGTAGTTTTGCCCCACTTCGGTCAGCGCCAATTTGCGTGTGGTGCGGCTGACGAGCCGCACGCCCAGATGTTGCTCCAGCGCGGTCACCTTCTGGCTGATTGCAGGCTGAGATAGGTTTAAATCCCGGCCTGCGGCAGACAGGCTTCCAAGTTCCGCCACCCGAACGAAAACAGCCATTGCATTGAAAACATCCATGCGTCCACCTCAAGGAATTGCTTATAACTGATAGCGTATTCTCCAATCTAGTGCGAATTCTACAAATGAATGATCCTGCGCCGACCCAATCAAGGGTGATGGAGCAGGACATGTCTGAACATAAAAAAGTTGCCCTGGTTGTTGGAGCCAACGGCGTCATCGGCGGAAATTTGATCAATCACTTGCTGACGCTGGACGACTGGGAAATCATCGGACTATCGCGCCGCGGTGGTGTTTCAACAGATCGGCTGCGCTACATTGCCGTCGATCTGCTGGATCGCGATGCCACGCGACAGGCGCTCGCTGGCCTGTCCGACGTTACGCATATTTTTTATGCGGCCTATCAGGATCGGCAAAGCTGGGCAGAACTGGTGCAGCCAAATCTGGCAATGCTGGTCAATGTGGTGGAGGCGGTTGAACCTGTTGCCAAGGGTCTCAGCCATATCAGTCTGATGCAGGGCTATAAGGTTTATGGCGCCCATCTGGGGCCGTTCAAGACACCGGCGCGTGAAACAGACGCCAATCATATGCCGCCTGAATTCAATATAGATCAGCAGAATTTCCTTGAACGACGGCAAGTTGGCCAGAACTGGACCTGGTCTGTTGGTTTCCATGCGGAACTGAGCCGGTTTTTCCACCGAGAAGTGAGCCACCTCTAAGTATGGTTTTCTGATCAGGGTTTGGTCAAGGGATTGGCCTTTTCTCCTCTCTTCTGTGCTGCTGCGGCCGAGCTGGCCTTGAAGCGGAAGCTGTCATTTCCGGTTTCGAGGATATGGCAACGGTGGGTCAGGCGATCGAGCAGAGCGGTGGTCATCTTGGCGTCACCGAAGACCGTGGCCCATTCGCTAAAGCTGAGGTTGGTGGTGATGATGACGCTGGTGCGCTCGTAGAGCTTGCTCAGCAGGTGGAAGAGCAGCGCTCCGCCGGAAGCACTGAACGGAAGGTATCCGAGCTCATCGAGGATCAGCAGATCGAGACGGACCAGCGTCTCGGCGATCTGGCCTGCCTTGCCTTTGGCCTTCTCCTGCTCGAGAGCGTTGACCTGTGGTATCCTGAAGGGAGACCGCCCGGAGTGCCGGCGCAACCCAGCGCAGATCATCAAGTTCGGGCAGGAGTTCGCCGGCGATGCGATGATGATGTGTCGGTCATCGAAACTGAAAAACTAAACCACACATTTGCCAGTGTTCGCATCTGACCATTGTGCTTACAGGCCAGTCCGCTCTCGATCCCTTGGTCGACATAGTAAACCTTCGGAGCAATATTTCATAGAAAATCTCAGGCTATATAACGGGTCAGAGATTCAAAGCTGCTCAGGAAAAAAGAGTGTATCCGGCTAAACTCGGTTGTGCACAAGAATGCATTTCCATGACATTTACCCTGTTCTTGCGCTAGGCATCGCCCGGATTGCGTAACGTGTCCGGAGGCATTCTCCAGCAGTAAAGGCCCAGGTAGTTTCAATTCCGGCTTGGCGGAGGGGATTGGTTGCCGCAGAAATGCGCTCTCCGAGATCGAATGCGGCGCGGACGGGCTCGACACCGAGTGCAAGATGGCGTCCGGACCATGGCTTATGCGTACGGCCACGGTTGGATATCCACAGCATCAGGCTGGGAAAAATCTCCGGATCCCATTCGAGTTCTGTCACATAGCTTTCAACAGTGTTTTCAAGCGAAGCCTTGCCGCTTGCGCCGCTGAGCAGCAGAAGGTGTTCGGAGGGCGACGCCAGAGGGAGCTGGCATGCGTCTATGGTCCGGCCATCGTGCGTTGGGAGGCGCGAAAGGTCGTGAAAGACGGCGTCGCTCTCGAAAGGCGACAGGCCGAGACTTTCATCCAAAGGATGACTATGGACGGCGGTGTAGGTGCCCGGATCAAGCCGCATCGATCCCGGCTTGTCGGATAGGGCAAACACCGGGTGGAGACCGATGGGCAACCGACAGTCGCGGCGCGCATTGATGCTAAGCTCAAACGTCAGCTCGGCCTTGCCGGGAGTAGCGGTGATGCGACGGCTCAGGTGTGAGATTGCGCTCTCTGGCGGATACTCGATGTCAGCGGTTAGCGTCAGGGTGTCGATTGATGTCACACGCCAATGGTTATTCGAGCCGAAGCCATGGGGATATGATCCGGAGACGTCCAACGGTTGCGTCGCGTGCGGATCTTCCTGTTGCCAGCGCTGTGGAAGCGCGGCCTCCGGCTGCATGCCGAACGGCACGCATGGCCACTCCCCACGCAACCGATGAAGGATAGGCGGCTGATCGCTCAGATCCTCGTTTTCCCAGGGAGCGACGTGCAAAGGCTGCACTTCGAGACCGTCCGGTAGCCGAAAGGTCACTGGCCCGAGCATACCGCCGAGGCTTTGCAGCGAGGCTTCGCCGCAATCCCAGGCAATATGTGCTGATGAATGGTCGGCGCCGTTGATGTTACGCATGGCCAAGCTGCGGGCGTTCGATGATCAGGTTGATGAAGACGGCGCCAAGGATCAGAATACCGCGGACCACTTGCTGGGCGTAAGGGTTGAAGCCCCAAAGCGTCATGGCGTTGAGGAGAACGCCGAGAAATAACACGCCAACGAACGCCCCCCAGATCGATCCCTTGCCGCCGAACAGGCTGACCCCGCCGATGATGACCGCCGAGATCACCTCCAGCTCCATCCCCTTTGCAATAGTCGGATTGCCGGAGTTGAGGAGCGAGGAGTAGACGATGCCCCCCAGCACGGCGAAGAGGCTGGTGATGACGAGGCAGGTCATTCTGGTTCGGTTGACGGCGAGGCCGGAGAGACGGGCAGCCTCTGCATTGCCGCCGATCGCGTAGACGGCGCGACCGAAGCTCGTGAAGTTTGCCAGCACATAGGAGAGAACGAAGGAGAGAAGCAGGAGATAGACCGGTACAGGGATGCTGAAGATCCGGCCGCTGCCAATAAAATAATACCACGAAGGGAAGGATTCGATCGGCGTGCCGTCGGTGATCATATTGGCAAGCCCGGCAAGCGTCGCCATCATCGCCAGTGAAGAAATGAAGGTCGGCACCATATATCGGTTTCTGAGCCAGCCATTGAAAATGCCGACAGCCGCGCCAAACGCGAAGGTCAGCACCATCGAGAGAACAACGACGAGGACACTCGGTTCGAAATCGCCGCCAGAGATCGCATTGACCAACCATGCAAGGATACAGGCAGATGCCGCCACCATGGAGCCGACCGACAGGTCGATCTCGCCAACGATGATCAGCAACGTCATGCCGAAGGCGATCATCCCCGGGACGGCAATGGTGCGCAGGATATTGAGCTGATTATCCAGTGTGAAGAAACCGCGAGCGGTGGCAGCAACCAGAATATAGAGGGCGATGAGGATGAGCAGCATCGAGTTCTGCCGCATGTATGCGCCGACTGTCCCGCGGGAAGTTGTCATCGTTGATATCCTCTTTGTCAGTTTGGCGTCCGACGCACCATGCAGCTCGCGTAGAGCGCCTTGGGGTCGAGCTGATCGTTGATGAATTCGTCGGCGATGACGCCGTCGCGTAAAATCAGGATGCGGTCGCAGCATTCGACCAGGTCTTCGAGTTCTGTCGATACGACGATGCTGGCAAGGCCGCGTGTCGCCTGTTCCCAGATGATCTGGTAGATCTGCTGTTTGGCGAGCACATCGACGCCACGGCCGGGCTCGTCGAAGAGCAGAATGCGCGGGTTGTTGTTCAGCCAGTTGCCGACGACGATTTTTTGCTGATTGCCGCCCGAAAGACTGGAAACAGGCAAAGAGGGATCGCCAACCTTGATCAGCAGGTCTTTGATCTGGCGGTCGACGAAAGGTTTTTCGCGCGCAGTGGAGACGAAGCCCATCCGGGCGATCGACTGCATTGCCGCCAGACAAAGGTTGGCGTGGCTCGACAGGATTTGAGCGAGCCCGCCGTGCTTGCGGTCTTCCGATGTGTAGCCGATTCCGAGTGCTTTCATCACCGGGATGGACACATCCTTGATGGTCTTGCCGTCGACGATGATCTCGCCTGTTTCCATCGGTCCCGCACCGTAGATGGCGCGCAGCAGTTCCGTCCGTCCCGAGCCAAGCATGCCGGCAATGCCAAGCACCTCTCCATGATGCAGATCGAAGGACACATCCTGAAGCTTCGGCGCAAGCGACAGATTGCGCACCGAAAGCACGGGTTTGCCCCTGTCCTTTTCGTGCGGCGGCCGGTTCACGGGCTGCATCTCGCCGAACATCAGCTCGAGGATCACGTCAGGCGTCGCTTCGGCGATCGGTCGCGAGCCGGTAAGGACGCCATCGCGAAGGGCGGTGACCGTGTCGGCAATCTCCGTCAGTTCTGCCAGTCTGTGGGAAATGTAGATGATGGTGACGCCGCGATCGCGCAGGCGCTTGATGAGCGTGAACAGCTGCTGCACCTCGGCCTGCGCCAGCGCCGAAGTTGGTTCGTCGAGCTGCAGGATCGATGGGTTGAACGACATCGCCTTGACGATTTCGATGACCTGTTGACGACCGATCGATAACGATCCGGCAGTCGCGTCCGGGTCAATGTCTCCGGCACCCATGTCGTCGAGCAGCGCACGCGCCTTGCGGCGAAGCGCTTTCCAGTCGATGAACGGCGTGCCTGAAATCTTGGGCAGGCGGCCGATGAAGATGTTTTCGGCAACACTCATATGTGGGACCAGGCTGAGTTCCTGGTAAACCGTGACGATCCCGGCATCCAGTGCTTCGGCTGGCCGCGCAAACCGGCAGGGTTTGTCATTCAGGATCACTTCACCGGCGGTCGGCTCCGTCGCGCCGGACATGATCTTGATGAACGTACTCTTGCCGGATCCGTTTTTTCCTAGAAGCGCGTGAACCTGTCCCCGCGCAAAGCTGTGACTGAAATCGTCGAGGGCGGTCACGGCGCCGTAGCGCTTTGTGAGTCCGCGCAGTTGAAGAACGGCCGACATGCCTGCTCCATTCAAGTCCGTGGAATTAGGCGGCGCATGCCCGCATGGGTGCGCCGCCAGATGTTTAGTTCTTCAGCGACTGGACGAAGGACTTGATGCCCTCAGGTTCGGTGCGCGAAAGCAGGATCGCCGGTACCGTGGTCTGCTGCTCGACCTTTTCGCCCTTGAGGATCGAAAGCGCTGCGTTGACACCTTCGGCGCCCATGGCGAAGGGAGACTGGGCGGTGACCGCCTGCAGCACATTGTCTTTCGCCATCAGGCCCTTGGCCAGTTGCTCGGAACCGTCGATACCGAATACATAGACCGACCCGGACTTGCCGGCATTGCGGACCGCCTGCATCGCGCCAACCGTGCCGCCTTCGTTGGCAGCATAGATGACGTTGACGTCAGGGTTTGCGGTCAGGATATCGGTTGCCACGGAGACGGCCTTTTCCGGCAGCCATGCATCCTGTTCGGTGACCACCTTTATCTGGTTTCCGGCTTCGGCGGCGGACTTGAAGCCGCCGGTGCGATCGCCGCTCTGCTCGGGCAACAACGACTTGAAACCGAGGATGGCGACATTTGCCTTGCCTGACAGCGTCGTCTTGATGAAGGCGGCAGCAGCCTTGCCGGTCGACATGCCGAGATCCTTGTTGGATGTCGAGAAGGTCGCCTGGGCGATTGTGCCGTCCGTCAGGCCGCCGTTCACAGCGACGACAGTGATGCCGGCGTCACGGGCGCGCTTCAAGGCGGCAGCCGAGTTCTTGGCGGAGACCGGTGCGATGACGATCGCGTTGACCTTGCGGGCGATATAGGTGTCGATTGCCTGCGATTCCTTGGCCTGGTCGCCATCGATGTTGGTTTCCAGGATCTCGGCGCCGGCCTTTTCGGCCGCGCTACGCATGCCGGCCTGCAACGACTTCATGAATTGATCGCCCTGGAAAACGATGCTGGCCACAACCGGCTTGTCAGCCGCGTGGACGAAGCTCGTTCCAGCCATCAGGCCCAACGCGGCAATGGTGAAAAATGTCCTCATAATTACTCCTCCCTTGAGTTGATATCGGACTGGCGGTGGATGTCATGCGTCTGGCCCGCCAGGGTTGAACGGCCGATCCGTCATCGCGAGACGAGGGGTCGGCGGGGTCTAGGCTTTGCATCCGCGGACAGCGTCACCATGCGCGTGATTGTTCGCAGTTGTCATGTAAAAATCTCGAAGCCGGATACCTTCGAGATTGTGATCCCGTTGGCCCATCAGGAGCCGATGCCGTACTCCAGTTGGTCAACGGCGGCGATGACGCCACGAAGTTCGGCCAGACCCTTCAGCCGGCCTATGCACGAATAACCTGGGTTGACCGCCTTGTTCTGGTCGTCGATCAGCAGATGCCCGTGATCCGGTCGGAACGGAATAATACTGTCCGTCCGCCCGGCGGCCACGCGGCACTGCTCCTCGCGCCGGAGTGCCGAGATCAGCGATACCATGTTGACATCGCCATCGAGGTGATCGGACTCGAAGAAGGATCCGTCCGTTTCCTTCTTCACATTGCGAAGGTGGGCAAAGTGAACGCGGCTGGAGAACCGGGTGGCCATCTCGGTCAGATCGTTGCCGGTACGTGATCCATAGGAACCCGCGCAGAGCGTAATCCCATTGACCTCATGATCGACCGCACCCAGGATCGCCTCTATGTCCCCAGAATGTGAGACAACACGCGGAAGACCGAACAGCGAGAAGGGTGGATCGTCTGGATGGATACCGAGACGGACGCCATATTCCACCGCGACCGGGACGATTTCCTTAAGGAACTCCACAAGGTTGGCACGCATATCGTCCGACGAAATATCGTCGAAACTGGCGATCTGAGCGCGGATTCCCTCGCGGGTGTGGGTGCCTTCCTTTCCGGGGAGGCCGGCAATGATATTGGTCTCGAGCGTCAGAATCTCTTCGTCCGACATTGCCTCGAACCGCTGCTGCGCCGTCTTGATCAATTCTGGCTGGTAGCTGTCTTCCGCCGCACGGCGTTTTAGTACGAACAGGTCGTAGGCGGCGAAATCCGCCATATCGAACCTCAACGCCAGGCCGCCGGTTTCCGTCGGGTAACGAAGGTTCGTACGCGTCCAGTCAACGACCGGCATGAAATTGTAGCAGACAACGGGAATTCCGGCGCGGCCGAGATTGGCCAGGCTGTCCTTCCAACTATCGACATATTGCCGCCAATCATCGTTACGCAGCTTGATCGCCGAGTTCACGGGGATGGATTCGCAGACCGACCAGACCATGCCGGCGCGCTCGATCGTCGCCTTATGCGTCAGGATGTCGTCGACGCTCCATGTGCGACCGTCATAGATGTGATGCAGTGCAGTCACGATACCGCGGGCACCGGCCTGGCGCGCGTGTGACAGGGTGACCGGATCGTTGTTTCCGAACCACCGCCAACTTTCCAGCATTGAAGTCTCCATCCCATAATGTTGGACAATAAAGACATCTGAGTCGAAAATTGGCAAGATAAAAATGGGTTTGCAAAAATAAGACCAACATATTATGCCGTACGGATGTGATGAGGAGATTTACAGTGAAAGCGCCAGATCAGGACATCAAGGCGTCTGCTGTCGATGAAGTTGTAGGCCAGATACGCGCTTTGATAAGGGAGCGGGGCCTGGGTGTCGGTGATGTGTTGCCCAGCGAGGTCGAGCTTGCCGAAATGTTCGCGTCCAGCCGCAACACGGTGCGCGAGGCGTTTCGCACGCTCAAGGCCTATGGCATCGCCGAATCTCGCCAGAAGCTCGGGGCTGTCCTGACCGACCAGCATCACAATGCGATGCGCGACCTGTTCGCCTTCGCGATGGATGTTTCGGCCGACGCGTTCCAGGACATTCAGGGTTATCGCCGGCTGACGGAAATGAACCTTTTCGATCTGCTCATCGAGCATCTGACGGCCGAGAAGCTGAGTGAAATCGAAACGGTCAATGCGTCGATCCTGACCGCGACAAGTGCCGAGGAAGCCTCCGAGATCGATTTCAAGTTCCACATGCTGCTGGTGACGGCTGCCGGAAACCGAACGCTGACGGAAACCTATGGCATGCTGAAGCCGGTGATCCAGCGGTTGATGATGGCGGGTAAATCGAAACGCTCGACCTTGAAGGGCGTATTCGGCGAACACCAGGCGATCATCGATGCATTGCGGAGTAAGGATCGGATCGCCTTCTCCTATCATATGGACCGGCATTTGAGTGCGGGTCTGGTGTTCATTCCGAACGCCACCGTGTCGCGAAATTCCAAAATCAAATAAGGGACTGGTATCGTGGGTGATTTTACCGACAAGATTGCTGTTGTGACCGGAACAACCGGTATTGGCCGCGCCGTAACGCTCAATCTTGCGCGCAGCGGGGCTCGCGTCGTCGCTCTTGGGATCGACGTTGCGGCCAATACCGAGCTCACAGGACTTGCAGCCGCCGAAAAGCTCGACGTTCTGGTGCTGGAGACAGACGTTGCCGATCCCGCAGCCGTGAGCATCTCTATCGGCAAGGCCGCAGAATTGGCCGGTGGCATCGATATCATCGTCAATTCGGCAGCAGTTCACCCCTATGGGGATGCGACCGAGACGTCTTTCGACACATTCATGCACTGCATGGCTGTCAATGTTGGCTCTATTCATCTTACCGCACAGTTCGGCGTTCCCGAGATGCGCAAGCGTGGCGGCGGCGTCATCGTCAACATTTCGAGCGTTCAGGGACATGCCTGCCAGAGTGGTGTTTCGGCTTACGTAGCGTCGAAGGGTGCTATCCATTCCATGACCCGCGCCATGGCGCTTGATTTCGCAGCCGACAAGATCAGGGTTGTTTCTGTCAGTCCGGGTTCGGTGCGTACGCCGATACTGGAACTGGCTGCGCGCACATTCGAAGGTGCGGATGCCGATATCGAGGCTGTATTCCAGCGCTTTGGTGCCGCCCATCCGCTCGGCCGCATTGGCGAACCGGAGGAGGTGGCCGATCTAGTCGCCTTTCTGGCCTCGGCTAAAGCGGCTTTCATCACCGGGACCGATCATCGCATTGACGGCGGACTGACCGCCGGCATCGGCGTGCACTAAGATCAAGCCGAAGGCGCTTCAAAATGACTACCAAACTGCTGAGAAGCGATATCAATCGTATTCTGCGTGAAGCAGAAACCTTCATGGCCTCATTCGGCTACGTGCTGCCACCGTTTGCGAACTGGACGCCAGCCGAGATGCGGGCGCGTGAGGGCGAGATCACCAATATCACGCGATCGGGTCTCGGCTGGGACATCACCGATTTCGGCATGGGAGACTTCGAAAAGACCGGTTTGTTGCTGTTCACTTCCCGCAATGGCAGGCTGGCCGATCTGAAGCGTGGCGGCGGAATGCTCTATGCCGAGAAGGCGATGATTTCGCGCCTTGATCAGATCACGCCGAGCCATACGCATATTCTGAAAACCGAAGACATCATCAATCGCGGCGGCGGTACGCTCGTTGTCGAGCTGTTCGGTGGAAGTAATGGATTGTGTGACCGCGACAGGGGCACATCGGTGGTTTGCGATGGCATCGAGAGGACGTTGCCGCCAGGTGCAAGGCTGCGGTTGCAGCCCGGTGAAAGCGTCACGTTGATGCCCGGTGACTGGCACGCATTCTGGGCCGAGACGTGCGATGTATTCGTCGCGGAAGTGTCTACCGTGAACGATGACGCGACCGACAACATCTTTGAAGACCCGAGGGTCACCCGGTTTTCCGGCATCGAGGAGGATGCTGATCCGTACCGGCTGCTGGTGTCCGACTACGCCACGTGGCTTACGTGATCATCGACGCTCTTCGGATGGTGTGATCGTGCCCGTTCTGCTTTTTGTACTTCAACGCCGGCAGCCCGTTAGAAATCCCTGATCCTGCGGAGATGCGCCTGTATAGCGCAGAAAGCCTCATAACGATTATTGTGGGTCGCCCGGATATCACCGGATACCGGTTGATAGACGCGGCCTGCCTTGCTGAGGGCCTGCATGGCCTGTTTCAGATCGGAGAAGGCATGCGCGGCTGTCGCACCCAGAAGTACTGCACCCAAAAGCACGGGTTCGGCCGTTCGGGGAGAGATGATAGGTTTGCCGCTCGTATCTGCGAGAATCTGCCGGGTCAGATCGTGCTGACCGGCTCCACCGCTGATGATGATTTGCTGTATGTCGGCGCCTGCTTTCGCCTGCGCTTCGATGATCTGTCGCAGACCATAGCCGATGCCGCAAAGACCCGCGACGTAGAGCGCCACAAGACTATCGAGATCTCTCTCCATTCCTAGCCCGGTAATGGCGGCGCGGGCGGGCGGCCAGAGCCACACCGCCCGACAGGACCACCGAAGCAGCAGTCAATGGCGCCGCTCCGCCAGTGCCAGCAACCATGTCTTTGCGCTGCTCTGCCTGGTTGGTAAGCGCTTTGCACTCTGCCTTCGCAACTTTATCGGAGGCGCCCAAGCGTCCGACCGATGGGACGTCGTGGCCGGAGCATTATCGTCCCGGCCGAATATGTTGCGTAGCTCCGGTCTCGAGTGGGCCTCAATCCGGTCGAATGGCGACGGCGGAACCTGGGCGCCCGTTGAACAGCTCGTTTGATGTCACGTAAGTGGTTTTTCGAACACGCCAACGAAGATGGCCGTCAGTGGTCTGCCTACCTAACTTTAGCCCTGGTCGTAGCCTGATAGTGTGTTCGACCCGTGTGAAAGCGCGCGTGAAACGGGAAGCATTATTGCTGTAAAAATAGTTTAGCAATTTTTATTGCATAATAGAATTTCCATCAGTATGTTGACGATGCGACGGGTCGAACCCGCCGCATGGGAGAGAAGCGCGAAGCGTTTTTAATGCTTCGCAGATGATGGTGCCGAGGAGGCCAATCGCGAGACATGATCACGTTCGAGGCGGAGCGTTTGCGCTCTACGCCAAGGCGAAGCCGTGTCTGGCGAGGAGCGGAACGAATGTTCACACCGCTTCGATGATTGCTGGGATTTAACGGAGGAAGAAATTCATGATGAAGAAGTTTGCAATGACTACCGCATTTTGCGCTCTGATGGCAGGAGCCGCGCAGGCCGAAACAATCGGCGTCGCAATGTCGTTGTTCGACGATAACTATCTCACTGTGCTTCGCCACAACATTGAGCGCCATGCAAAGGACCTTGGCGTCGAAGTCCAGATGGAAGACGCGCAGGGCGATATTGCTCGCCAGCAGTCCCAGATTGAAAACTTCGCTGCGGCAGGTGTCGACGGCATCATCACGATGCTCGTAGATGCCGACTCCGGCAAGGCAATGTCAAAGGTCGCAGAAAAGGCCGGAATTCCATTGGTCTTCGTAAACATGCTGCCTGCGAACATGGACACGTTCCCCAAAAAACAGGCTTGGGTCGGCTCCGATGAGGAGCAGGCCGGCGAGTTGCAGGCTACCGAAATCTGCAAGCTCGCAGGCGGCAAGGGCGACGCGGTCATCCTCATGGGCCAGCTCGGAACGACTGGCCAGCGCGGCCGTACGGCCGCCGTGGAACGTGTCCTGAAGAGTGATGCCTGCAAGGGCATCAAAGTGCTCGACCAGCAGACCGCAAACTGGATGCGCACCCCGGCACTCGATCTGATGACCAACTGGACGACCTCGGGCATCAAGCCAGCCATCGTTTTCGCCAATAATGACGAAATGGCGCTCGGCGCAATCCAGTCGCTCAAGTCTTCCGGCGTCAAGATGGATGACGTGATCATCGGTGGCGTCGACGCCACGCAGGACGCTCTCGCAGCGCTGGAAGCCGGCGACCTCGACGTCACTGTCTATCAGTCTGCGAAAGGTCAGGGCGAAGGCTCGCTCGATACCGTTCTCAAGATTGCCCGCGGCGAAAAGACCGAACAGCGGGTAGTCGTTCCGTTCGAGCTCGTAACGCCGGGGAACGTGGCTCAGTACAAGTCCAGCAACTAAGCACCGGGTAACGGCGACCGGGGATGTTCCCGGTCGCCACTGCCTTCGCCAACTTGGCGATGCCTGCCAGACACCACGGGTGATACATGATTTCTACCGCGACCTTGCAAGCGATCGAGCATTTCAAAGCGATCGCAGGACCGTATCTTCTGGAGATCGAAGGGATACGTAAGGAGTTTCCGGGAGTGGTTGCGCTGGATAACGTGCAATTTCGCCTCCGTCCGGGCACCGTTCATGCCCTGATGGGCGAGAATGGTGCGGGGAAGAGCACCCTTATGAAGATCATCGCGGGCGTCTATACGCCGGATGACGGCATTATGAAGCTGAGGGGCGAGGAAGTTCGTTTGAAAAGCCCAAGGGATGCCTTGGAGCGGGGGATCGCGATGATCCACCAGGAACTCGCCCTTATGACATCGATGACGGTCGCCGAAAACATCTGGATTCGGCGCGAACCAAGGAATGCGCTCGGCCTCATCGATCACAAGCGCATGATTGGAAATACGAGGGAGTTGTTCGCTCAGCTGAAGATCAAGATCGACCCGACCGCGGAAGTGAGTACGCTGACGGTGGCGCAAAAGCAGATGATCGAGATCGCCAAGGCAGTCAGTTACAGATCCAACGTCCTGATCATGGATGAGCCCACATCGGCCCTCACGGAATCGGAAGTGACGCATCTCTTCGAGATCATCCGGGACCTCAGGTCCCGAAACATCGGCATAGTCTACATCACCCATAAAATGAACGAACTGTTCGAGATCGCCGATGAATTCTCGGTGTTCCGGGACGGCCAATATGTCGGGACCCACGCCAGCACCGACGTTACCCGCGACGACATCATCCGGATGATGGTCGGACGCGAAATCACGAACATGTTTCCCAAGGAGGAAGCGCCGATCGGCGATGTGATCCTGGAAGTCAAAGACCTCGGGCTATGCGGTGTATTTAGCGGTGTCAGCTTCGACTTGCACCGCGGCGAAATTCTAGGCGTGGCGGGGCTGGTTGGCTCGGGCCGCTCCAATGTTGCCGAAGCCATTTTTGGTGTCGTGCCGGCCACGGAAGGATCGATCACGATCAATGGCAGGGAGACAACGATCAATTCACCCGCTGACGCGATGCGCGCCGGCATGGCGCTTCTTACGGAAGACCGCAAGGAAACGGGTTGCTTCCTGCCGCTGACCATTCTCGAGAACATGCAGATCGCGGCGCTACAACACGGCCATTCCCAGTTGGGTTACGTGGATGAGAGCGGTCTGCGCATTTTGTGCGACGAGATGAAAAAGGCGATGCGCATCAAGACACCAAACCTTGATGAACGTATCGAAAACCTTTCCGGCGGAAATCAGCAAAAGGTGTTGATCGCCCGATGGCTGCTGACAAAGCCGAAGATATTGATCCTCGACGAGCCGACGCGGGGAATTGATGTCGGCGCCAAGGCCGAAATTCATCGTCTGATTTCCAATCTGGCGAAGCAGGGCGTGGCCGTCATCATGATCTCGTCGGAACTGCCCGAGGTTCTCGGCATGTCGGACCGCATTCTCGTCATGCATGAGGGACACATGACAGGAATCCTGGATCGGGCCGACGCCGATCAAGTCAAGATAATGGAACTTGCGGCCCGCTGAGGTCGCAACGACGAAAATGCCGAGGAGGAAACAAGATGGAAAACGTGCAAACGGAGCCAGTCGGCCGAACCCAACGAAAACTGCCGCAGGAGTTGAACATCCTGACAGTGCTGATCGGGGTGGCGCTGGTTTTTGAACTCCTGGGCTGGTTCGTTCAGGGGCAGAGCTTTCTGGGAAATCCGCAACGTCTCACGATCATGATCCTGCAGGTCTCTGTCGTTGGCATCATCGCCATTGGAGTAACGCAGGTCATCATCACGGGCGGTATCGACCTCAGCTCCGGTTCTGTCGTTGCGATGACCGCGATGATCGCCATGAGCTTTGCGCAAACGAGTGAATTCGCCCGCGCCATCTATCCGGGGCTCACCGATTTGCCTGTAATCGTGCCTGTCATGATCGGCGTCGGTCTCGGATTGATCGCGGGAGTTATCAATGGCGCACTGATCGCAATGACCGGAATACCGCCCTTTATCGCAACCCTCGGGATGATGGTTACCGCGCGCGGTATAGCAAAGTGGTACACCAAGGGGCAGCCGATTTCATTCCCCACCGATGGCTTTGCGACCATCGGTTCGGGAGCGTGGCCAGTTGCCATCTTCCTGCTCGTGGCTGTGTTTTTCCATCTCGCACTTCGTTACACCCGCTACGGAAAGTTCACCTACGCCATTGGCGCGAATGCACAGGCTGCTCGTGTTTCGGGCATCAACGTGCAGGCGCACCTTGTTAAGGTCTACGCCATCGCGG
Source organism: Rhizobium sp. AN73 (assembly GCF_030757975.1). Classification (NCBI taxonomy): domain Bacteria; kingdom Pseudomonadati; phylum Pseudomonadota; class Alphaproteobacteria; order Hyphomicrobiales; family Rhizobiaceae; genus Rhizobium; species Rhizobium sp. AN73. The sequence goes on along the minus strand of NZ_JARWME010000001.1, from coordinate 975,111 downwards.
GCCTTCTGGCTGGCCTTGCCGGGGTCGTAACGGCCGCCCGCGCCGAAACCGCACAGGCGGGCATGGGTATGATGTATGAGCTGGATGCGATTGCGGCCGCCGTTATCGGCGGGACATCCCTCTCGGGCGGACGTGGCCGGATATTCGGCACCGTCATTGGCACGATCATCCTCGGTCTGATGATGTCCGGCTTTACCTTCCTACGCGTTGACGCCTACTATCAGGAAATAGTCAAAGGCCTGATTATCGTTGCTGCTGTCGTAACCGACGTCTATCGGCAGAAGGCACGGGTCAAGAAGAGCTGAATTGTCTTCACCCAGAGCTTAACAGTCTTCGAGGCGCAACATGGCCTATGGGTTCTTTACCACCCCCTGGAATTGGCCGTCACAATAGTGGCGGTTTTCCTTGTGGGCCTTTCCAAGGGTGGGCTCGGCGGAATGAGCCTTCTCGGGGTGCCGTTGATGGCTTTGGTAATGTCGCCAATTACCGCGGCGGCAATCCTTCTGCCAATTCTGGTCGTCATGGACGTCGTCAGCGTCGCGGCTTGGAAGAATTGGGTGAGCTGGAGAATACTCCTGCTCGTTTTGCCGGCCGCGCTCGGCGGAATTGGACTGGGCTGGTTGACGGCCGAAATCACATCCGATGCGGCCGTGCGGCTGATCGTGGGATTGGTGTCTTTGGCGTTCGTTTTTCGCGCTGTCTTCGGAAGAAACGCGACCAAGGCGATCCCCGGTGAACGTCCAGTGGCTGCCAGCTTTTGGGGAACCCTCGCGGGCTATACCAGTTTCGTGGCACATGCGGGCTCTCCGCCTCTGCAGGTCTACATGTTACCGCTGCGACTTGACCCTAAGATCTTCACGGGTACGACGGTGATGTTCTTTGCGATCACCAACGCCCTGAAGCTGGTGCCCTATGCCGCGCTTGGCGGATTTGGTTTCCAGAATCTCGGCCGTGCTGCCATCATGATGCCCCTTGCGGTTGCTTCGACATGGCTCGGTGCGTGGACCGTCCGCCGCATGGACGCCGCCATTTTTTATCCGATGACCTACATCTCGGTCACCGTTGTCGGGGCAAAACTCGTATGGGATGGCGTGGTTGGCCTGTAGCCGCTAAAGCCCTGTCACCGTTGGAATTCGAGGAGCGGTCGTGTTCTTTTGAACCCGGGCCGCCACGGCGACAGTCAATGCCTGGGCGAGACACATGGGCGCGGCAAGCGAGCGGGAGAAGGTGTAGTCGTGTTCAGGAACAGCAAACAGGACCTTGGCGGACTTCGCCAGCGGAGAGAGTGTGCTGTCTGAGATCGCGACGACGGGAACGCCGATCTTCTGCGCCTCTTCAACGATGTTGACCACTTCGTTTGCGTAGAATCGGAACGATACCGCGATCAACGCATCGGTGCTCTTCATCGTGCGCGCCATGTGCGTGGCCAAGCCGCCACCGGGATCAAGCAGTACACAGCGCTTGCCAAGCATTGTGAGGATGTAGCGCAAGAGTTCCACGACGGGGGCCGAGCGTAACTGGCCGATCAGGTAAATCGTGTCGGCTCCATCGATGACGTCAGCGGCCATTGCGAGGTCTTCGCCACTGGTCCGTTCGAGTATGTCCTGCAGGGAGGCAATGTCGCGCACGACCAGATCGTGGAGAAAGCCGTATTCGGAACGGTCTTCTCGGTTCTGCAGTTCGTTGTCGAGTGCCCGGACCCTGGCCTCGAAGCCCGGCGCAGCCGTCGCCAGCCGCTTTTGAAACAGAAGCTGAAGCTCTTTGAAACCCTTATATCCAAGGGCCTGAGCGAACCGGACGAAGCTCGATGCGTGCATACCGCATCGGTCGGCGATCGTATTGACCGACTGAACGGCCACTTCATTGGGATTTTGAGTGAGATAGACCGATATCTTCTGATAGGTTTTGCTCATCTGATCATGGCGTTCATGGATCAGACGGATCAACTCTTCATAGTCCCTGGGCGATTCGGTGGGCGAGGGTTGTTGCTTCATGACAAAACCTTGCAATATCTGTTGCGAAAAACCAAGGGGTATCGGGTCTATTCGATCGCATCGGAGCCTTCATAAAGGAGCGGACGTCCGGGGGAGGGTCCGGACGTCCGGGAGTAGGGCATGCCGCCTTTCAAACCGCTCAGGCTGGTACGCCGATCCACTGACGCGTGGATGACGAGCGCTGGATCGTCTCGACCAGTGTTTGAATGCGAAGCCCGGCGGCGAAGCCGAACGGTTCTTCGATGGTGCCGGCGATCGCGTGGATGTAGCCGGCGACTTCGATTGCCTTGAGATCGTTGAACCCAAGCTGATGGCCGGGTGCTACGCAGAAGCGACCATAGGGCTCGTGGTCGGGAGCCGCCTCGATCTTACGGAAGCCGCGGCGTCCGACCGGGTCGCGGCTGGAGTAGAAGTGGAGCTCGTTGAAGCGCTCTTGGCTAAAATGGAGCGCACCCTCGGTGCCATAGACCTCGAAATCATGCTGCATCTTTCGTCCGGTGGCGATCCAGTTGCCTTCGATCGATCCCTGCGCTCCATTGGCGAAGCGGACAAAGGCGCGTCCGACGTCGTCGACTTCCACCTTTTTTGTGCCGCCCCTGCCGTCAGGACGTTCGCCGATCATGGTAATGCAATCGCCCATGACCTCGGTGATCGGGCCAAGCAGGAATTCAGCGGTTGCCAATGCATGCGATCCGATATCGGCAAGAGCACCCCCGCCGGCCGGATCGTGCCGGAAGGTGAACGCCCCTGCCGCATCGACCATGTAGTCTTCGGCATGTAACCCACGGTATCCGCGAATTTCACCCAGCTCACCGTTGACAATCATTTCTTTTGCAAGCCGAAGCATGGGATTGCAGAGGTAGTTGAAGCCGACCTGGGTTTTCACGCCCCGAGCTGACGCGGCCTGTGCCATCTCAAGGGCATCCGCAGCAAGCGGTGCCAGAGGCTTCTCACAATAAACATGCTTGCCAGCATCAATGGCCGCCAGGGCCATTTCCTTGTGCAGGGCGTTTGGCGCGGTGATATCGATGACGTCGATATCCGGATTGGTGATCAGCGACCGCCAGTCGGATGTCGAATGTGCAAAGCCGAAGTCGGCAGCCGCACGCGCCGCGGCCTCGTCGGTAATGTCGGCGACGGTGTGCAGCTCAATCTCATAGGGAAGGTCGAACACCTTTTGTGCGGAGGCGAAACCGAAGACGTGGGCTTTGCCCATGAAACCGGTACCGATCAGTCCAACGCGAAGAACAGGTTTGTTAGGCATATGTGTATTCCGGATTGACGATGAGGGCGCGGTCTATGGTGCCTGCCAGAAAATTCACGGCGTTCTGGATCGCGGCGATGGCCATGCGCTCTCCGCATTCGGCGGTGAGGCCAGCGATATGCGGAGACAGGATGGCGTTGTAGTGTGCAAGCAGCGGCGAATCGTTGGCCGGGGGTTCGTCGTCGAAGACATCCAGCCCAACCGCACCGATGCGCCCGCTCACCAGAGCCTCGTTCAAGGCACGTTCGCAGACCACGCCGCCCCGTGCGGTGTTCGCCAACACCACACCGCGCTTCATTGAGGCGATTTCCGCCACTCCGATGGCGGGCTTCGGACCTTTCGGAATGTGAACGGAAATGTAGTCCGCCCACGGAAGCCCGTCTTCAAGTGTGGTCGGTGCGACCGCACCTTCCGGCCAGCCTGACTGTTGAAGGAAGGGATCGTAAGCCCGGATCTGCATGCCGAATCCCGATGCCATTCGGGCCAGATGTCGGCCTATACGACCATAGCCTAGAATGAGAAGGTTCTTGCCGGAGACTTCCTGTTGCTCGAGTTTGTTGCGCCAGCCCCATTGCCCGGCTTCACGCACGGACCTGTCAGCCAAAATGGCGCGTTTGGCACCCGCCAGAAGCTGCATCATCGCGTGTTCGGCAACCGAGACCGAGTTCACGTCGCCGACGATGGTCAGCGCGATCTTTCTGCGGTTGAGTTCTGCGAGGTCAACTGAATCGTAGCCGACGCCGTGTCGAGATACGACCTTCAGGCGCCCGGCTTTGGCAATGGTTGCTGCTGACAGGGGCTGGGTGCGGATGACGATCGCGTCGGCCGTATCGATGAACGGCGCATACGAGGCTTCCGATACCTCTTCGACGTAGTTTACCGAGTAGCCGTGCGCGGGCAGTTCACGCAATATGGCCTCGCCGGAAGGGTGCATTTTCCCGGCAACAAGAAGGTTTGGCATCAATATCCTCCTGGCCGTTCAGTGGAGGCGGTGACCTTCGTCGTGAGTTTGCGGAAAGTGGCTACGGATTCGGCCGCGGCTGCCGCAATGAGACGGCTGTCGCCAGACACCGTCGTCATGTTGAAACCCCACTCGACGGCACGCGCTGCATACTCGGCCGTGCCGCAATGAATCGCCGCCTTGATGCCATTACGGTGGCAGGCGTCCTTGATACGCTTGATGGCCTCGATGACTTCCGGTTCTTCCCGGTCGAAGGCCGGCGTCAGCTGTCCCTTGGAGAGTGAGAAACTGAGGTCCGCCGGGCCGACATAGATGCCGTCGAGACCGGGAGTGGAAGCGATCTCCTCCAGATTTTCCATTGCCTCGGCAGTTTCGATCATTGCGAAAGCGAGGATTTCGTCATTCGCCTCCGCCGAATAGTTCGCTCCGGCGGCGTAGATGGCGCGCGTTGGCCCAAAGCTCCGTTCCCCAATTGGGGGGTAGCGCATGTAACGAACGAATTGTTCGGCCTGCGCGCGGGTGTTGATCATCGGGCAGATGATTCCGTATGCGCCAGCGTCCAGAACCTTGGATATCCAGGAGGGGTCCAGCCACGGTACGCGCGCCATCAGAACCTTGTCCGACGCACGCATCGCCTGGAACATCCCCAACACGTCCTTGTAATCGATCGCACCGTGCTGGATGTCGATGGAGATGGCGTCGTAGTCCTGGGCGGCCATGATCTCGGCCGTGAACGGGCTTGCGATCGAAAGCCATCCGTGGAGGACAGGGCGTCCTTCAGCCCAGATTTGTCTCAGCTTGTTCTTTTTCATGATCTTGATCCTTAGAAAACGAGCTGAGCGAGTTTGGTGTCGAGGTAATCATCGATGCCCTCAATGCCGCCCTCGCGCCCCATGCCGGAGTGATTGGTCCCGCCAAACGGCGCTTCAGACGCCGCAAGAGCAAAGCTGTTGATGCCGACCATGCCTGACTTCAAAGCCGCAACGGTACGGCGCGCCCTGTCGGGTGAGCGGGTGAATGCGTAGGCCGACAATCCCATGTTCGAGGCGTTCGCGCGCGCAAGGGCTTCCTCCTCGCTGCTGAACCGGGTGATTGCCGCGATTGGCCCGAAGTTCTCTTCGGCAAAGACCTTCATGTCATCGGTGACATTGGTCAGCACCGTCGGCTCGAAGAAAAAGCCGTGGTTCAACTGGGCAGGCCGCTTGCCGCCATGGGCGAGAGTCGCGCCTGCCCGGGTGGCATCGGCGACAGTCTCCTCAATTTCCTGCAGGCGGCGAGCGTTGATCAACGGCCCCATCCCCGTCTCCGCGTCCAGACCGTCGCCGAGTTTGATCTTGGCGGCACGCTCAACGAAACCTTCGACAAAGGCGTCGTGCAGGCTGTCGTGGACGAAGATGCGATCCGGCGTGACGCAGACCTGTCCGCAGTTGGCGAACTTGGTCGGCACGGTCAGATCAAGAGCGTTCTTGAGATCGGCGTCGTCGTAGATGATCAACGGTGCGTTGCCACCCAACTCCATCGATACCTTTTTGACCGTTGCCGCCGCGTCCCGGATCATCTGCTGGCCGATGCGGGTGGAGCCCGTCAGCGACACTTTGCGGACGCGGGTGTCGGCCATGATCGGACCGTAGGTATTGTCTGTCGAACCGACAACCAGATTGACCGCGCCGTCCGGAAGCCCGGCTGCGCGAAGGCAATCGACCATGACCATGGCAACGCCCGGCGTCTGCGAAGACGGTCGAAGGACGACAGAGCAACCTGCCGCAAGTGCCGGAGCAAGCTTGCGCGCGGGCAAGGCTGCGGGGAAGTTCCAGGCGGTGAACGCCCCGACAATGCCGACGGCTTCGCGGCTGACTTCGAACCGTCCACCCGGCACACGACTGTCGATGATGCGCCCGTAGATGCGACGCGCCTCTTCGGCGAACCAGCGAAACTGATCGCAGGCAAGGGCCCATTCACGCCCGGCCTGCGCTATGGGCTTGCCGGTTTCCATTGAAATCATCCGTGCGGCTTCATCCGTACGACGAAGCATTTCATCCGCGGCTTTGTGCAGGGCCTCGGCCCGGCCGAAGCCGCCCATTTCCCGCAATTTCGGCAGAGCGCTTGCCGCGGCGTCGATGGCCTGGCGAGTCTCTGAAGCCGTCGCGAGCGGTACGGTTCCGATCGTCTTTTCGCTGACTGGGGAGATGACATCTCCCGTAACAGCGCCGGGCACCCAGCTCCCGTTGATGAACAATCCAAATTTCGCGTACATGGCTTACCCGATTTCGTTCGTGTTGACGGAGCGTCCTTCGGCAATCGAGAGCATGGCGGCTTCGGCAAGGATAAGCGCCTGGCGTCCGTCCTCGAACCCGACTTCCGTGGGTGTGCCCTTTTCGACCGCATCGACAAACGAGCTGATTTCCGCGGCGAATGCGTCGGCATAGCGCTCGATGAAGAAGTTCATCAAAGGAGCAGCCTGATCGGTGAAGCTCTCACTATAGAGACGCATAGTGTTGAGCGGCCTGTTCTCGGAGATCGCCATTCCACCGCTGCCGAGCGCCTCGACGCGCTGGTCGTATCCGTAGATGGCGCGCCGCGAATTGTTGATGATGCACTGCTTGCCCGAGGCGGTTTTGAGGACGACGGTCACGGTGTCGTAGTCACCGCATTTCTGCATCAGCGCCGGATCAACGAGCCTTGATCCCGTCGCGCTGACCGCTGTGACGTCTTCACCGAGGATGAAGCGTGCCATATCGAAATCATGGATTGTCATGTCCCGAAAAATCCCGCCGGACACCTCTATATATGAGGCGGGTGCCATGCCGGGGTCGCGTGACGTGATGATCACCTGATGCAGATCGCCGATGGCTCCGGATTCAATTGCCTGGCGAACCGCGCGATGCCCGGTGTCAAAGCGGCGGACGAAGCCGAGCATGATCGGAATGCTGGTCCCTGCAATTTTTGCTGCACAGGCGTTTACGCGTTCAAGGGAGAGGTCGATCGGCTTTTCGCAGAGAACCGGTTTTCCAGCCGCTATCGCCTTTTCGAGAAGGTCGGCGTGGGTGGGTGTCGAAGTCGCGATCAACACGGCGTCGACTTCGCCCGAAGCGAACACAGCTTCGGCCGATTCTGAATTGTTTTACGCCCAGTTTCTGGGATACTTCCTGCGCCGATGGCCCATGCACATCGAAGACCCCCGCAAGAGCCGCGCTGGGGTGCGCAGCGATGTTTTCCGCATGCATCCGACCAATACGACCCACGCCTAGAACGGCTATTTTCAGCATCTGAATTCCTCCCGAGATATTTTCGCAATAATCATTGCAAACTATTCCATTTGTCAATATGCATTCCAGAACAAACCGAAATTCACATCCGCAGGAGGAGGCGAGATGACCGCGAAGACCATACGCCTGACCATGGCTCAGGCTCTTGTACGCTACCTATGCAATCAGTTTACCGAGATCGATGGCGAGCGCGTTCCCCTGTTTGCCGGGGTGTTTGCGATCTTCGGCCACGGTAATGTAACGTGCCTTTCCGAAGCGCTTGAAACCGTTCAGGATCAGCTGCCGACATGGCGCGGCCAGAACGAACAATCCATGGCATTGGCGGCAATCGGCTTTGCCAAAGCGAAGCGTCGGCGGCAACTGATGGTCGCCGCGACATCCATTGGTCCCGGCGCGCTCAATATGGTGACAGCTGCGGGCGTGGCGATGGCGAACCGCCTTCCCGTGCTCCTTATTGCGGGGGATACATTCGCAAGCCGATTGCCGGACCCGGTTCTTCAGCAGGTGGAACATTTCGGTGATCCGACGCTGACCGCAAACGATGCCTTCAAGTCCGTTGTTCGCTACTGGGATCGCATCGTCCTTCCGGAGCAATTGCTCCAGTCGTTACCCCAGGCGGTCGCGACGATGCTTGATCCGGCCGACTGCGGCCCGGCGTTCATTGGTCTTGCCCAGGACACCCAGGAACTCGCCTATGACTACCCGGAGGTGTTCTTCGAACCCAGGCTATGGAAGATTCCGCGCCCGCGCCCCGATCGGGACGCGGTTGCCGCAGCGGCTGAACTCCTCGCGAAGGCGAAGCGCCCGCTCATTATCTCTGGCGGCGGCGTTCGATACTCGGGAGCCGAAGATAAGCTCGCGGAGTTTGCCGAAAAGCGCGGAATTCCCGTTGTCGAAACGATCGCCGGCAAGGGTGCATTCACCCACCATCATCCGGTTCATGCCGGACCGATCGGCATCGTGGGGTCAACCTCGGCCAATGCGCTGGCGAAGGATGCCGACGTGATCGTCGCGATCGGCACGCGCCTGCAGGATTTCACGACAGGGTCCTGGACCGCATTTTCACGTGACGCCCAGTTTATCTCGATCAATGCGGCCCGCTACGACGCCATCAAGCACCGCGCGCTCGCGGTTGTCGGCGATGCGCTTGAAGCCGTCTCAGAGCTGGACGAGGCCCTCGGGAGCTACAAGGCCGACGCATCTCTCATGCAGCGCGCGAAATCGCTGTTCGCGGAGTGGAACCAGTTGCTCGACGAACATCAGGCTCCCACCAATGTTCCGGTTCCATCCTACGCACAGGTGGTTGGGGTCCTCAATAAGGTTGCCCGTCCCGAAGATACCCTGATCGCGGCTGCCGGTGGTACACCCGGCGAAGTCACCAAGGGCTGGCGCGTCAAGAACCCGAACACCTTCGACTGCGAATTCGGTTTCTCGTGCATGGGCTATGAAATCGCTGCGGGTTGGGGTTGCTCGATGGCTCAGGACGGTCCGGGCGGCGCTGGCGGCACCCCGATCGTCATGCTCGGCGACGGCACCTACATGATGATGAACTCCGACATCTATTCGGCCGCCCTCACGGGCCACAGGATGATCGTCGTCGTTTGCGACAATGGTGGTTATGCCGTCATCAACCGGCTTCAACAGGCCAAGGGTGTTCCCGGCTTCAACAATCTTCTGGCCGACTGCCGCATTCAGGATCGTGAAAATCCGCTCCATGTCGACTTCGTCAAACATGCCGAGGCCATGGGTGCCAAGGCGCGCAAGGTGGAGAGCCTTGGTGACCTCGAGGATGCGATGAACTGGGCGCAGGGCAATGAAGGCGCGACGCTGATCTCGATCGTTTCCGACGCGTGGAAATGGGTTCCTGGCGACGCGGATTGGGATGTGGGCGTTCCGGCCGTCTCGACCTTCGAAAGCGTGCGTGCTGCTCGCGCCGCTCAGGAAAAAATCCGCGAAGCGCAGCGTTTGGGAGTTTGAAATGAAAGCAAGACTTGGAATCGCGCCCATCGCCTGGTGGAACGACGATCTCGCCGAACTGTCTGACGATGTCAGTCTCGAAGAATGCCTAAGACAGGCGTCTGAGGCAGGCTTCACGGGCATGGAAACCGGACGTCGGTTTCCGATGGATATGGCGGAGCTCGGACCAATCCTTGATCGCTACGGGATTTCCGTCTGCGGTGGCTGGTTCTCTGGCCTGCTGCTGGATGGCGACATCGAAGCAGAGAAAGACCGCATTGCGCAGCAGATGGAATTCTTCATCGCGGCAGGAGCGCCATGCATCGTCTACGGCGAAACAGCGCGCTCGATCCAGGGCGTGCGCTCTGCTCCTCTTTCGACCAAGCCCAGGCTCGATGAGCGAGAAATGGCGGCTTACGGGCGGAAGCTGTCAGAATTTGCTGACTGGTGCGCCGGGCAGGGGATGCCAATCTCCTATCATCATCATATGGCGGCGGCCGTCGAGACGGAAAGTGAACTGGACCTGCTGATGAAGCATTCGTCCGTTCCGCTGCTCTTCGATGCCGGACATATGGCATTTGCGGGTGGTGACGTGCTGCGCGTGATCGAAAACCACCACGCGCGCATCACCCATGTCCATACCAAGGACATTCGTCGTGAAGTGGTGGACGTGCTCGACCGTAGCGCCGAGAGCTTCCTCGATGCGGTTATCAAGGGGGCCTTTACCGTTCCCGGCGATGGCAGCCTGGACTTCGAGACGATCGCCAAAGCCTTGGCTTCCAAAGGCTACGAGGGCTGGTTCGTCGTCGAAGCCGAACAGGACCCCGTCAAAAATCCACCACTGGATATGGCCCAAAAGGGACACAAAGAGCTTCTCCGCGTCATGGACGCTGCAGGGTATGAGGTCATGAAATGAGCAGGATTGAAGGAAAAGTCGCGGTTATCACCGGTGGCACGCAAGGCTTGGGAGCGGCAATCGCCGAGCAATTTGCCGACGCTGGGGCAACCGGCATCGTCATCGTCGGTCGCGGTGTGGAAAAAGGCCAGGCCGTTGCAAAGCGCATCACGGACAAAACCGGAGTGCCGGTTGAACTGGTCGCCGCTGATCTCGGCGAGATCAAAGACGTCCAGGCGATCATTCCTGCTGCCGACAAGCGTTTCGGCCGCGTCGATATACTGGTGAATGCCGCAGGTCTGACCGACCGCGGCAATATGCTGAACACCACGCCGGACCTCTTCGACCGCATGTTTGCGGTCAATGCCCGCGCGCCGTTCTTCCTTATCCAGGACGCGGCCAAGCTGATGATCCGCGATGGCATCGAGGGCAGGATCGTCAACATCGGGTCGATGTCAGGTCTGGCTGGTCAGCCTTTCCTCGCACCCTACGCGGCCTCGAAGGGCGCCCTGTCGACAGTCACGCGTCATGCGGGCTTCTCGCTCATGCGTCACCGCATCCATGTGAACCAGCTGGATATCGGCTGGATGAACTCCGACCATGAGCGCAAGCTGATACTCTCGGAAACCGGCGATCCGCACTTCATCGACCGGGCCGCTGCCGCCAAACCGTTCGGCCGTATTCTTGACCCCAAGGAAGTCGCCCGCACGGTCCTGTGGATGGCGTCCGACGAGAGCGGCATGATGACAGGGGCAGTCATCCCGTTCGATCAATCGGTATACGGCGGCTACGACGACGCCCCCGTACCAGCAAGCAAGCTGGAGGCCTGAGGTGCGCACGATCAAGGGACCAGGTGTATTCCTGGCACAGTTTGCGGCGGACGAGGCCCCGTACAATTCCCTGCCGTCTCTCGCCCGCTGGGCAGCAGACAAGGGTTTCAAAGGCGTGCAGATCCCCACTTGGGATACTCGCCTGATCGATATGAAGCAGGCCGCCGAGAGCCAGACCTATTGCGATGATCTCAAGGGCCTGCTTGGCGAGCACGGCTTGGAAATCACGGAGCTGGCATCCCACATCACGGGCCAGCTCGTGGCGGTGCATCCCGCCCATGACAAGATCATGGACAGCTTTGCACCCGAACACGTCCGCGGAAACCCCGGCGCGCGACGCGCCTGGGCGGAAGAGCAGCTGCGGTTTGCGGCCCGCGCGTCAAAGCGTTTCGGCATTGATCGCCATGTGACATTTCCCGGCGCTCTCCTTTGGCCTTACCTCTACCCTTACCCGCAATGGCCGGAAGGTCTCGTTGAGGAAGGCTTCGACGAGCTGGCTCGCCGCTGGAAGCCGATCCTGAACGATTTCGACGAGTATGGTGTGGACGTCTGTTACGAAATCCATCCGAGCGAGGACCTGCACGATGGTCATAGCTGGGAGCTGTTCCTCGACAAGGTCGATGAGCATCCCCGCGCCAATCTGATGTACGACCCGTCGCATCTGGTTCTGCAGGGCATGGATTATCTGGCCTTCATCGACCACTACCACGAGCGGATCAAGACGTTCCATGTGAAGGATGCCGAGTTCCGTCCCGACGGAAAATCGGGTGCCTATGGCGGCTACCAGCCATGGTCCAAACGGGCGGGCCGCTTCAGGAGCCCCGGCGATGGCCAGATCGACTTCGGTGCGATTTTCACCAAGCTGACGACATACGGTTTCGATGGCTGGGCAGTGCTCGAATGGGAATGCTTCGTCAAGAACCCCGAGGATGGTGCGGCTGAAGGCGCACGCTTCATCGCCGACCACATCATACGCGTTTCGGACCGCGCCTTCGATGATTTCGTCAAGTCCGGCGCAAATCGCAGCGCCAACCGGGCAATGCTCGGACTGGAGGAACAATGAGTAAGAGACCTCTTCGCTTAGGCATGGTCGGGGGTGGCCAGGGTGCCTATATCGGCAATATCCATCGCCTGGCATCGCGCCTGGACGGTAACTGGACACTGGTCGCAGGCGCATTTGATGTCGATCCGGACCGAGGGCGTGAATTCGCCATCAATGAAGGTCTCGATCCTGCTCGAAGCTATGGGACCTTCCAGGACCTGATTGCGGGTGAGAGTGCGCGCGAAGACCGTGTCGACGCGGTGGCGATCTGCACGCCGAACTTCACCCACTATCCGATTGCGAAGGCGCTGATCGAAGCTGGCTTCGATGTCATATGCGAAAAGCCCCTGACGGCGACGCTCGAGGATGCCGTCGCCCTCGAGACGCTGTCGCGGGAATCCGGGAGGTTTGTCGGCGTGACCTACACCTATTCCGGTTATCCCATGGTTCATGAGGCGCGGGTTCGCGTTGGCCGTGGCGAGATTGGTGACATCCGCACGGTGCAGGTCGAGTATCCGCTGGAATGGATGGCGACCGCGATCGAGCAGAAGGGCAATGCTCAAGCCGCCTGGCGTACCGATCCGAAGAAAAATGGCCGTGGCGGATCGATTGGCGACATAGGCACCCACGCCTATCATCTTGCAGGGTTCGTGACCGGGCTGACGCTTGAAAAGCTCGCAGCCGACCTTGCGACCTTTGTCCCGGGACGCGCCCTTGATGACAACGCTCACGTCTTGATGCGGTACGAAGGCGGCGCGCGGGGCCTTCTCTGGTCATCGCAGGTCGCGCTTGGGAATTCCAACGGCGTGCGGCTGCGGGTATTCGGCGCAACTGGATCGTTTCAGTGGTTTCAGGAACAACCGAACGAACTGATCTATGCGCCGCTCGACGGCCGCGTGCAGACCATCAAGCGGGGAGCAGACGATCTGTCCGAAGACGCCAAGGTTCGCTCTCGAACACCGCCTGGCCACCCTGAAGGGTACCTCGAAGCCTTTGCCAATCTTTACTGTGGTTTTGCGGAAGCTATTCGTGCACGACTGGCAGGGCGCGAACCCACGGCGATTGGGCGCAACATTCCCCTGGCGTATGATGGATTGAAAGGCGTGGCCTTCGTGGAAGCGGTTGTTGATAGCGCCGAAAGCGACACCCCCGCTGGATCAAACCCATCGCGGTTTGACGAAGCCTGTCACGTTGTTCGACGACAAAGAAGGCGGATGCAACGTTGGAAGCATCCGCCTTTTCGATGTAAGCGGTATCTCGGAAAAACATGTCCGCATCATCCGGAAACTGATCCTGACCCGCGAGGCGGTCCGCAAGATACTGAAAGCTCAGAAGTTCGACCGACCGTGGAAAGACCTGTCTGTCAAGCTGCGCGTCGCCTGGTCGGGCTTCGTGCGCGATTTCGGGCGGATCATGAACTCGACGATTTCAAGGGCGAGCGGGAGCGCTATTGCCAGCGGTTGGCTGATTGCACGCCGGTCGCTTTCATGTCGTCCGTCTCTCATGGTTCCGCTCTGTCGCTATCGCGATAGGCGGTGTTCATCGTCGCCCTCAGCGCGACTACGCAGCATGGCAAAGATTTGCCAAACGCACCACGGGGTCGAAGGTTTGAGTCCTTTCAAGGCCCCCGTAATGTTAAATGCGAACCAAGGTCTCCTGCGGTGCTCATCATTTGGCGTATGCGCTTAATCAACTCATCAAGGACAGCAATTCTCTGTGCACCAATAGGTCGTATCGCGTAGTAGGACACTTCGATCTTTGGTTCGAATGGTATCGCCACCACTTCGGCGCCGGCAGAACGCAGACTGGTATGATCCACGATGCCGACGCCCATGCCCGCCGATGCAAAGTGGCAGCAGTTCAGCATTGATGTTTCCATCGTGCTTATCGGTTGGTGGTCTTCGATTGAGAAGGCGCGGTCGAGCGCCAGCCTGAGCGGAGAATTGCGGCCGGGAATGAGCACTCGTTCATCGAGAAGGTCATTAGGCGTGACAACCCGGCGGGATGCCAGGCGATGATCTGCCGTCATTGCCGCGACGGCATGGGAACTGTGTAGAAGCGTGGCGTTTTTGTCTGCCATTCTGGGAGAACCGAAAACCAGACCGAGATCGTAGCGGTTCTGATCGACCATGTCCCAGATGTGGCGGCTGTTTTCGACGTCGATGACCAGCGGAATGTCCAGCCGGTCACCAATCACCTCGACAATTGCCTTGTGAAGATAAGGTCTTACCAATGATGTGACAGTGCCGATCCGCAAGACAGTGTTCTTGTGTGCTCGTATGTCATCGGCCGCCTGGGCGATCTGGTCCAGACCGAGATACAGTCGTTCGACCTCCCGGTAAAACTGCGTGGCTTCGGCGGTTGGAACCAACCTGGCACCGACCCGTTCAAACAACCGCATCTGCACGATATCTTCGAGATCGCGGATAAGACGACTGACGGCCGGCTGGGTGACGTTCATGGCTTCGGCGGCGGCAGTAATGCCACCGGTCATCATCACGGCTCGAAACGCTTCGACCTGCCTCGGTTTCAGCCTCACTTGGTTTCCTCCATAACATTGCGGCATGGTTTAAGTACAAAATGCAATTTTTCTTTTGCTAGGTAAAACGTTAATTCGTCTTTTACCCGCAGGGAGCGCGGGTTGGACAACCCGGAGGAGTCCCCGTTATGAAGTTTTCTGTTTTCGCAGCCGCAGTGGCAGCGTCCGTTTTTGCCATGCCGCTCGCAAGCCAGGCGAGGGATCTGACCGTTGGCCTGTCTGCCTCAACGACATCCATGGACCCGCAATTTTATGTTGTCGGCCCGAACAGCGCGATGGCGCGCAATATTTTCGATGGTCTCGTCAACCAGGATGATAAGCAACAGATCCAGCCTGCGCTTGCGGTTTCTTGGAAAATCGTCGACGACACAACCTGGGAATTCAAGCTGCGTGAAGGTGTGAAGTTCCACGACGGTAGCGATTTTACCGCTGAAGACGTGATCGCCAGCATCAGGCGCATTCCACTTGCCTCGACCAACAGCCCAAGCTCGTTTGCCGCTTACGTGAAGGCCATCACCGAGGTGGAAGCCGTCGATCCGCTGACGGTTCGTATCAAGACCGCCGGTCCGACACCGCTTCTTCTCAACAACCTCAGCCGTATCGCCATTCTTCCGGCCGAAATGGAAAAGGTCGCGACTGGAGAAATGAACACAGGCAAGGGTGTCATCGGCACCGGCCCGTTCAAGTTTGTTTCCTGGTCGCCGGACGACAATGTCGTTGTTGCACGCAATGATGCCTATTGGGGCGAAAAGGCCGCATGGGACAAGGTAACCTTCCGCGTCTTCAAGAACCCGAGCGCCCGCGTTGCCGCCATGCTTTCTGGCGATGTCGACATGATCGAAAGTATCCCGACGGCCGATACCCGCCGGTTTGAGGCGTCGGACAAGCTGAAGGTTGTCAATATCGCCGGCAACCGCATCATGTATCTGCACATGGATCAGGCCCGCGAGGAGTCGCCGTTCGCCAAGGGACCTGATGGCAAGAACCCACTTCTGAAACCGGAAGTCCGTCGCGCATTGTCGCTCTCGATCAACCGTGAAGCACTTGTCGATCGTATCATGGACGGACAGGGTGTTCCGGCCGGTCAGGTCGTCCCGGAAGGTTATTTCGGTTACGACCCGGCAATCAAGGTCGATGCCTATGATCCGACAAAGGCCAAGCAGCTGCTTGCCGATGCGGGTTATCCGAACGGTTTCTCGCTGACCTTCCACGCCTCGAATGACCGTTATCCGAATGACAGCAAGGTTGCGCAGGCCATCGGCCAGTTCTTCAGCCGTGTCGGCGTGAAGACCGAAGTCGCCACCCTGCCGGGCAGCGTCTATTTCACACGCGCCTCGAACCTCGAGTTCTCGTTCATCATGGGGGGAGCGGCCGTGGAAACCGGCGAAGCCTCCGGCGTTCTTGGCCCGATCCTCGAAACCTATGGCGAGAAGGCCGGGCAGGGCAATCGTGGCCGTTATTCCAACCCGGAATTCGACAAGGCGCTGAACGAAGCCCGTTCGACCCTGGACGATGCCAAGCGCGAGGTACTGTTGAAGAAGGCGACGGAAATCGCGATGACCGATCTCGGCGTCATACCGGTTTTCTATCTTGCCAACACCTGGGCGGTGAAGAGCGACATCAATTATGCCGGCCGCTCCGACGGTTATACGCTTCCCTACTACGTGAAGCCGAACTGATCGAAGAAAAGGAGCGGTCCACCATGTCTTTCAGCGGTGTATTTCCCTATCTCGTTTCCCCTGTCGATAGCGCTGGCCAGGTGATGCAAGGTGTGCTGACGGATCTGGTGGATCACCTGATCGACGCGGGCGTGCATGGTCTGGCGCCGCTCGGAAGCACGGGTGAATTTGCCTATCTCTCCCAGGAGCAAAGACGCCGCGTCGTCGATACCGTGATTTCGGCCAATCGTGGCCGGGTTCCCGTCGTTGCCGGCGTGGCGTCCACGTCCACCGCCGATGCCGTCGCCCAGACGGAATATATGGTCGAGGCTGGCGCGGATGGTATTTTGGCAATCCTCGAAGCCTACTTCCCGGTCAGCGACGAGGGTGTAGAGGCGTATTTTACGGCAATCGCCAAGGCGGCCAAAGGCCGTCCGGTGGTGCTCTATACCAATCCGCAGTTCCAGCGTTCCGATCTCTCTCTGCCGGTAATTGAACGGCTGAGCCACGTCGATAATATCAGCTACATCAAGGATGCTTCGACCAATACCGGCCGCCTGCTTTCCATCATCGAACGAACCCGCGGACGAATGCAGGTATTTGCCGCCTCCGCGCATATTCCGGTTTGCGTGATGATGATCGGCGGGGTGGGCTGGATGGCGGGACCCGCCTGCATCGTACCCCGGCAGAGCATAGCGCTCTATGAAGCCGCAAGGGCAGGAAACTGGATGCTGGCGATGGAGATGCAGCGGCCGATGTGGAAGGTCAACGAGATATTCGCGAAATATTCGATTGCCGCCTGCATCAAGACGGCACTCGAGTTGCAGGGTTTCGCCGTTGGTGCGCCGGTCCATCCGCAGTTGCCGCTCGGGGACGCCGCGCGGGCCGAGATTGCCGACGTGCTGCGCGATGTCGGCGCGCTCTGAACTCTTCCGATCCCACACCACACATTGAAGGCATTTGAGAATGAAGCCGATTTCGATCATCGTCGATTGTGATCCCGGTATCGACGACACCATTGCGCTCCTCACCGCATTCGTGTCGCCGGAACTCAAGATCCTTGGCATCACGCCGGTCTGCGGCAACCAGCCGTTGGAGCGGACGGTGCGCAACGCCCTGCAGGTCTGCGAACTTGGTGGGCGAACCGATATCCCGGTCTATGCCGGCTGTTTCCGGCCGATGCTGCGCGAGCCGATCCACGGCCAGTTCCACGGCAAGACCGGGCTCGGAAACACCGTTCTGCCTGAGCCGGCCAAGAAGGTGGAAACCATGTCCGCCGTCGATTTCCTGATCGAAGCGCTGGGCGGAGCGGCTGAAAAGGGCGAGCGTATCACGCTCTGCTGTCTCGGCCCGATGACCAACGTTGCGGTCGCGCTGCGCATGAAGCCGCAGATCGCCGAAGGCATCGAGCGTATCGTGATGATGGGCGGCGCCTATCGGGAGCCCGGCAACCGCACGATGACCTCGGAATACAATGTTCTGGCCGATCCGCACGCCGTCCACGTGGTATTTTCAAGCGGTATCCCGATTGTCGCATTGGCGCTCGATGCCACCCATCAGGTCATGCTGAAGCCGGAACATGTCACTGAGTTTTCGCGCGTCAGCGGACGCATTTCGCAGACGCTAGCCGAGTTGATGGCTTTCTGGGACCGCAATGACGTTCCCCGCTACGGTTCGCGCGGCGGCCCGCTGCATGATCCGCTGGTCATGGCCTATATTCTTGCACCGCATCTGTTCGAAACCCAGAAGGCGCGTGTCTTCGTCGAATATGAAAGCGAACTCTGCATGGGACAGACGATTGCCGATTGGTACGGCAAGAGCGGTCTTAAACCCAACGCCGACATCGTCACCAAGGTTGATGCCGAAGGCGTGATCGCCTTCTTCCTCGAACGCCTGTCGCGTTACGCTGAAAAGGCCATCGCATGAGTATCCACAAGGTCATCATCGATGCGGACCCTGGCGTGGACGATGCTGCGGCTATCCTGATGGCGCTTGCCTCGCCGGAAATCGAGGTGCTCGGTCTGTCGATCGTTGCCGGCAACGTGCCGCTGCACGACACTGTCGCCAATGCCTGCAAGCTGGTGGGCCTGAGCGGCAAGCGCGGCGTGCCAGTCTATGCGGGCGCCAGCGGACCGCTGGTGCGCGAGCAGGTGCTTGGCAAATATGCCCGCATTGGTGCCTTCGATGACGGGTTGGTCAAGGCCGGCGGGATCGTGCCGGAGGAAGAAAATGCGGTGCAGTTCATCGTGCGAACCGCACGTGCTGCAGTAGATGCCGGCGAACAGATCACCATCTGCGCCATCGGGCCGATGACCAATATCGCGCTTGCACTCGTCCAGCATCCGGATGTCGCGCGTGGCATCGGCCGGATCGTTGCCATGGGCGGTGCTTTCACCGCACTTGGCCACCGCACGCCATGGGCGGAGTTCAATATCTATGCCGACCCGCATGCGGCCGAGATCGTCTTCCAGTCGGGTGTGCCGATCGTGCTGATGCCGCTCGACATGACATTCAAGGCGCTGTTCACCGCCGAACATTTTGCAAAATTCCGCGCCGGTGGCGAAGCGGGCAATGCGCTCTTCAACCTTTTCTCCACCTTCGACCGCAGCGACGTGAAACGTTTCGGTCGCCCGGGCGGGCCGATCCACGATGCGACCACCATCGCCTGGTTGATCCGCCCCGAACTGTTCACCAGTTGCGAAGCTTTTGTCGGCGTTCAGGTCACCGGCCTTACAATGGGTTATACCTATGCCGATTTCTACAAGAAGATGGACCGGGCGGCTAACGCCACCGTCGTCACCGATATCGACGAGACCGGTTTCATCGAATTGCTGATCGAGCGCATCTCCCGCCATGGCGGCGAAGCGCTCGACGGACAAACCCCGGGAGGCTCAAGCTCATGAGCGGATATATCCTAAGCCGGTCCATGCAGACCGTGCTCACCCTTCTCGTCATGTCGGTTCTGGTCTTTGCCGGCCTCTATCTCGTCGGCAATCCGGTCGACGTGCTGCTGAGCTCGACGGCGACGCCGGCTGAACGGCTGCAGGTCATCCAGTCTTTCGGTCTCGACAAGCCGGTATGGGAACAATATTGGCTGTTTCTGACCCGCGCACTCTCCGGCGATCTTGGCAATTCCTTCGTGTTCAACCAGCCGGCGCTGACGCTGATCCTGAACCGCATGCCCGCCACGCTGGAGCTTGCCTTCGTTGCGCTGTTCATGGCGCTTGTCATCGGCATTCCGCTCGGCGTTTATGCCGGCCTGAAGCCGAAGGGTCTCATCTCCAAGTCGATCATGACCTTCTCCATCCTCGGCTTCAGCCTGCCGACCTTCTGGATCGGTCTTGTGATGATAATGTTCTTCAGCGTCTATCTGGGCTGGCTGCCGGCATCAGGCCGAGGCGACACGGTATCCGCGCTCGGCATGCCGCTCAGCCTCTTCACGCTGGACGGTCTGTCGCATCTTCTCCTGCCGGCGTTCAATCTGGCGCTGTTCAAGATTTCGCTCGTCATCCGTTTGACCCGCGCTGGCGTCATGGAAACCATGCAGCTCGATTTTGTCCGTTTCGCCCGCGCCAAGGGTTTGCCGGAACGCCGCATCGTCACCGTCCACGTTCTCAAGAACACCCTGATCCCGCTGATCACGGTCATCGGGCTGGAACTCGGTTCGCTGATTGCCTTTGCCGTTGTGACCGAAACCATCTTTGCATGGCCAGGCATGGGCAAGTTGATCATTGACGCCATCGGCGTTCTCGATCGCCCGGTTATTCTCGCCTATCTGATGATCACCGTCGTTATGTTCAGCGTCATCAACCTTCTGGTCGACATCCTCTATTCGATCGTCGATCCCCGCGTCCGTCTTGAGGGGAACTCGTGATGACCGACAACAACAGCTCGACCATTTCGGTCCATGCCGCCGCAAACAGCGGCGCAAAATCCACCTCGCGTTCGCCTGCGCGCGAACTCATCTCTGCTTTGCTGAACGACAAGCTGGCGCTGTTCGGCATCGTGCTGGTAACGATCTTCATTCTCGCTGCCATCTTCGCACCGATCATTGCGCCGCAGAACCCGTATGATCTGGCGCAGCTGGATATTCTCGATGGTCGCCTGCCGCCCGGTTCGGAAAGCATGTCGGGCACGACCTACCTGATCGGCACTGACACCCAGGGCCGTGATCTGTTCAGCGCCATTCTCTACGGTTTGCGCACGAGTATTCTTGTCGGCCTTTCCAGTGCAGCGATCGCGCTTGTCATCGGTGCGTCGATCGGTCTGACCAGTGCTTATGTCGGTGGCCGGCTGGACTCGGTGCTGATGCGTATCGTCGATATTCAGCTCAGCTTCCCGGCCATCCTGATTGCCCTCATTTTCCTCGCCATTCTCGGTCAGGGCGTCGACAAGATCATTCTGGCGCTGGTGGTAACGCAATGGGCCTATTATGCCCGTACGATCCGCGGTTCTGCACTGGTGGAACGCAAGCGTGCATATGTTGACGCCGCTCGTTCGATGGCGCTGCCGGACCGCAGCATCCTGTTCCGGCATATTCTACCGAACTGCCTGCCACCGCTGATCGTCGTCGCTACCATGCGCGTCGCCTATGCTATCATGCTGGAAGCAACGCTTTCGTTCCTGGGCATCGGCTTGCCGGTCACCGAACCGTCGCTCGGCCTGTTGATTTCGAACGGCTTCGAATACCTGCTTTCCGGCGACTACTGGATCAGCTTCTTCCCGGGCATCGCCCTACTGTTGCTCATCGTCGCGATCAATCTGATCGGCGATTCCCTGCGCGACATCCTCAATCCGCGTCGTGAGGGCTAAGATCATGTCCAAACCTATTCTCTCGATTTCCAACCTCAACACAGCATTCCGTGTTGGCGGTGAGTGGCGCAACGTCGTGCATGATGTCAGCTTCGATATTGCGCCAAAAGAAACAGTTGCGGTCGTTGGTGAATCCGGCTCGGGCAAGAGTGTTACCGCCATGTCGATCATGCGGCTCTTGTCGCCCGCCAACTCGCGCGTTACCGGAAAGATCGAATTCGAAGGCAGGGATCTTCTGTCGATCCCGCTCGACGACATGCAGAAGATCCGTGGCAACCGTATTGGCATGATCTTCCAGGAGCCGATGACGTCGCTCAATCCGGTGCTGAAGATCGGCGCACAGATCACCGAGGTGCTGCGTCAGCATCGCGGCATGTCGGAAGCGCAGGCACAGGCGGAAGCCGTGCGGCTTCTCGAAAAGGTCCGCATTCCCTCGGCCAAGTCGCGTCTCAACGAATACCCGATGAGCTTTTCGGGCGGCATGCGCCAGCGCGTCGTCATCGCCATTGCGCTTGCCTGTGATCCCAAGCTTCTGATCGCCGACGAACCGACGACGGCGCTCGATGTGACGATCCAGGCGCAGATCCTCGAGCTGATCAAGACGCTGCAGGAAGAGGAGGGCATGTCGGTCCTCTTCATCACCCACGACATGGGGGTGGTCGCCGAAATCTCCGACCGCACGGTGGTGATGTTCCGTGGCGAGCAGGTCGAAACCGGCACGACGCACGATCTTTTTGCGGGCGCCAGCCACCCCTATACGCGGGCACTTCTGTCGGCCGTGCCGCAGCTCGGGTCGATGACGGGCAAAGACCGGCCATTGCGCTTCCCGCTGGTGGACATGGCGACGGGGGAAATCCAGCCGGTCAAGCCAACCGAGGATACGGTCAAGCACGATCAGCCACCGATCCTCAAGGTCGACAACCTCATCACACGCTTTTCGATCAAGAAAGGCTTCCTGCGCAAGACTGTTGGCCGCATCCACGCGGTCGAAGGCGTGTCACTGGAACTGCGTCAGGGAGAAACCCTGTCGTTGGTCGGCGAATCCGGTTGCGGTAAATCCACCACCGGTCGATCGATCATCCGTCTTACCGATGCGGTATCCGGTAACGTGCAGATCGACGGCAAGAACGTGCTCACGGCTGGCAAGAGCGATCTTGCCGATATCCGCCGCGAAGCACAAATGATCTTCCAGGACCCGTTCGAAAGCCTCAATCCGCGCATCCGCGTCGGCCAGGCGATTGCCGAGCCGATCATCACCCATGGCCTGGCGCCGGCCTCGCAAGCGCGTCAGCGGGTCGGCGAGCTTCTGGAACGTGTCGGTCTTTCCGCTTCGATGGCGGATCGTTTCCCACATGAGTTTTCCGGCGGCCAGCGTCAACGCGTCTGTATCGCCCGTGCACTGGCGCTCGAACCGAAGCTGCTGATCGCCGACGAGTCCGTCTCAGCACTCGATGTGTCGGTCAAGGCGCAGGTCATCAATCTGATGCTCGACCTGCAGGAAAAATACGGCCTCGGCTACCTCTTCATCAGCCACGACATGGCGGTTGTCGAGCGCATCAGCCACCGGGTCGCGGTCATGTATCTCGGCGAGATCGTCGAGATCGGCCCGCGCCAGGCGGTGTTCGAAAACCCGCAACATGAATACACGAAGCGGCTGATGGCGGCGGTTCCGATTGCTGATCCGTCGCGCCGACAGACGCGTCGCATCTCCAATGACGAGATCAAGAGCCCCTTCCGCCCTGCAGATTACGTGCCTCCTAAGCGGATCTACGAAGAAGCCACCGAAGGCCACTTTGTTCAGATTGCGTAAGGAAAACAGGCCATGATCATCACCTTCGGCTCAATCAATGTCGACTTCGTTTATGAGGTCGAAGACATGCCGCAGCCGGGTCAGACCCCGTTGACCAAAAGTTTCCGGACGGAAGCCGGTGGCAAAGGCGCCAACCAGGCGCTGGCGGCTGCCCGCGATGGTGCCGAAGTGGTGATGGTGGGGGCCGTAGGGCGAGATGGTCTGGCGGAGATTGGCTTGCAGAACCTGAAGAGCGCAACGGATATTACCCGGGTGGCTTCGATCGACGGACCGACCGGTAATGCCTCGATCCATATCGATGCCCAGGGCCGGAACATGATTGTGGTGGCGGCGGGGGCCAATCTGGTGGCCTCCTCGGGCACTGTGGAGGAGGATCTGTTGCTGCGCGCCAATATCGTGCTCATGCAAATGGAAAACGACGTACTGGAAGTGGAAAAACTCATCCGCCGCACGCTCGTCTCGAAGGCGACCTCGATCCTTAACCTTGCGCCGGCTTTTCCCCTGTCGGAAGAGGTTCTGTCGTTATGCGATCTGATCGTCGTCAATGAGGACGAAGCAGAGGCTCTGGCAGGTTGGCTGGGCTGCGCCCCTTCGGCAGAAGCATTGTCTGCACGGCTCGACACCGGTGTTCTGCGGACACTTGGTGGTGAGGGTGCTGAAGCCTGCGCGTTTGGCGAGCATGTCCGTATCGCGGCCATGTCGGTTGACGTACAGGACACAACGGCAGCTGGCGATTGTTTCGTCGGGGTGCTTGCCTCAGGATTGGACTGCGGCTTGCCACTCAAAGCGGCCATGCAGCGGGCGTCGGTCGCCGCGGCGCTGACATGCTCACGAAAAGGTAGTCAGAGCAGTATCCCCGAGCGGCGGGCTACGGATTCCGTCGAAACAGGTGCAACTAGCCCAGCTGCATGACGTTGCCAGCACTTTTCCAACGTGGTTCGGATCGGTCTTCTCGATTGTATTAATCTATCCGCCGAACTGGCATGGCCGATGCTTCGATACTGTTCAAGAACGAACATGGCTCTTGACCCATAAGCAGCCTCCTCGGAGCTCTCATTGCTTAGAAAAACTAACGAAAGTCTCTGACTTTCTAAATTGAGCTAAGTTTCGAGGAAGCGTACGTTATGGTCAAGCTGCTCGGGAGGCAGCTGGAGTGGCAGATCGCACTGCTATCCCGCAGAGGAGGAAGGTCCATTCGATCCGAGCAAGTGACGGGGCGTGATGCCTCGGCACAGGGTCTAGATATGTGCCGAAACCAGCGGGGCTCCTCACATTTGTCCCTAGCTGAGGATGTAATCACGATGAATCTTTCTTCCCTTCTGTCGCTTCGCGCTGCCAACGGCCGCCCGGTCAGAGTGGCCTTGATCGGCGCCGGCAAATTCGGCTCCATGGTTCTTGCCCAGGCTCAGAGGATCAGCGGTCTCCACATGGTCGCAGTCGTTGACCTAGATGTCGGCAAAGCGCGTGAATCCATGCAGCGTGTCGGCTGGCCGAAAGAACGCTATGAGGCGAAAAGCTGCGGTGACGCAATCAAAACCGGCCAGACATATGTGACCGGCGACGTCAAAGAAGTATTCGGTTGCGACGAGATCGAATGCGTGATCGAGGCGACCGGCCATCCGATTGCCGGCACGCGCCATGCGTTAGGTGCAATCGAGGCCAAGAAGCATGTCGTCATGGTCAACGTCGAAGCGGATGTCATGGTTGGCCCAATCCTTGCGGAAAAAGCGCGTGCCGCTGGTGTCATCTATTCAATGGCTTACGGCGACCAGCCGGCACTTATATGCGAACTTGTCGATTGGGCGCGTGCAACCGGATTTGAGATCACCTCTGCCGGCAAGGGCATGAATTTCGAACCGCGTTACCGCTATTCCACGCCGGATACGGTCTGGGGACTGTTCGGCTGGACGGAGGAACAGGTAGCGGCTGACAATCTCAATCCGAAACTCTACAATTCCTTCACCGACGGAACCAAGGCGGCCATCGAAATGGCGGCCGTTGCTAATGGCACCGGGCTCGATTGCCCGGACGATGGTTTGGCCTTCCCGCCTGCAGGTCTTCACGATCTCGCCCGCGTCTTCCGTCCGGTGTCCGATGGCGGACGCATGGCGCGGTCCGGCCTGGTTGATATTGCCGCCAGTCAGGAGCCCGATGGTCGCGAGGTGTTTAATAACATCCGCTACGGCGTCTTCGTCACATTCAAGGCACATAACGAATATGCCCGTGCCTGCTTCAAGCAGTATGGCCTGCTGACTGACCCGTCTGGCTGGTACGCTTCCATGTGGCGGCCATTCCACATCATCGGCCTTGAAACATCGGTCAGCGTATTGTCCGCCGTGCTCAGGAACGAACCGACGGGTTGCTCGTCGGAGTTTCGTGGAGATGCGGTGGCAACAGCAAAGAAGGATATGCAGCCAGGCGAAATGCTGGACGGCGAGGGTGGCTACGCGGTGTGGGCTAACGCCATCCCGGCGAACCGAAGTCTGGACCTCAAGGCGCTGCCGATCGGCCTTGCCCATAATGTCAAGCTCAAGCGGCCGATCAAAAAGGACCAGATCGTCTCCTTTGATGATGTAGAGATCGTCAAGGATCTGGATGTCGTCGGCCTGCGTCGGGAGATGGAAGATCGCTTCCGTCCGGCCAAGATGGCAGCAGAGTGATCGGGGAGGGCAGCAAATGGACACGAAAGCCTTCGTCGTGATCGCCGAATTTCAGGTCAAGCCCGGCAAGCTCGAGGCTTTCCTGGCTGCCGCCATGGACGACGCTTTGCATTCGATCGCAGATGAGGATGGCTGCCGGCAGTTCGACATCGCATGCTCGCAGAGCGAGCCCGATACGGTTGTTTTCTACGAAGTCTATGATAGCCGTGCAGCGTTCGATGGCCATCTGAAAACGCCGCACCTGCGGCGTTTTCAAGACGCTTTCCCGTCACTTGTCATCGAGGAAAGGCCGATCCGCTTCCTGCAGCGGCGGTACCCTTGATGCGGAGGGAAGGCTGATGGTCGACACTATCCGCAACATCGCCGTCATCGGCACGGGCATCATGGGCGGTCCCATGGCCGGGCGGCTGGCGGAAGCCGGATTTCCGGTGCGTGCCTGGAACAGGACCTTGGACAAAGCTGCCGCATTGCGGGAAAGCGGGGTAGTCGTCGCCGATCATGCCATCGACGCCGTCAGCAACGCAGATGCAGTCATCTGTATGCTGAGTTCCGGTCCGGTTTGCGAGGCGTTGCTCACGGGGCCGGCAGGCGTCATCGCCGCTATGCGGCCAGGCTCCACGCTTGTCGTGATGAGTTCCATCCCGGTGGAAACCGCAATAGCGATCGCAGATGCCGCGTCTGAACACGATGTCGGATGCCTTGACGCTCCAGTCTCCGGCGGTGAGAAGGGTGCCCGGGAAGGGACACTGGCGATCATGGCGGGTGGTGACGCGACGCTCGTGGACGCGATGCGACCCGTTCTTGCCTATCTCGGGCGTGTCACGCACGTCGGTCCGGTTGGAAGTGGATCGCTGACCAAGCTCGCAAATCAGTTGATCGTCGCTTCGACGATCTGTTCGGTGGCCGAAGCACTGACGCTTGCCAAGAGCGGCGGGGCAGATCCGGCGCGGGTGCGCGAGGCCCTGCTCGGGGGTTTCGCGGATTCGACGGTGTTCCGCCAACATGGGCTTCGAATGGTAGAGGGAAATTTCGAGCCCGGTGGTCCGGCGAAATATCAGGTGAAGGATACATCCACGGCTCTGGGTTTTGCCCGAAACCGCGGTTTGAGATTGCCGGTCAGCGAGGAGGTTGACCGACTATTCCAGGCTATGGTCGATAATGGCGATGGCGATCTGGACCACAGCGGGATTATCCGCGAACTGCAGCGAATGAACGCAAGCTGAGCATGCCATCGGCATTCTCGAATCGACGAACAATGGGAGGAGAAACCAATGAACTATCTGAGCATCCGTAGCCTTATCGCCGCCGCCGCCATTTTCACGGCCGGTGTGGTGCAGGCCGAGACCTTGACACTGTCGACACCCGATCCGGATACGTCCGAAATTACCCTTGCGGCAAAGAAATTCGCCGAACTCGTTTCTGCAAAGACCAACGGGGAGCTCACGGTCAAGGTCTTCCCTAACGGCACACTCTATGGTGGAGATCCGTCCGCCGGGGTCAAGCAGCTGGCGGGTGGTTCGCTGGATATGCTGCTCAATTCCACATCGCTTTACGCGACCTTCAATCCCAAGTTCACGGCCATCGCCATCCCCTATCAGTTCCGGGATATCGACCAGCTGCGGGCTTACCTCGACAGCGATCTCGGCAAGGAACTTCAGTCCGACCTTAGCAAGATCGGTATCCAGGGGCTGGACCTCTGGTCCCGCCCTTTGCGTCAGATCACAAATTCCAAGATCGCCATCACCTCGCCGGCAGATATGAAGGGTATGAAGCTGCGTGTTCCCAATAATCCGCTCTGGGTGGAATTCTTCGGCGCGATGGGGGCGGCCCCGACGCCTATGGCATTTGCCGAGGTCTACAATGCCTTGCAGTTGAAAGTTGTCGACGGCCAGGAAAACCCGATCAATGTTCCGGTCAGCGCAAAACTCTACGAAGTGCAGAAGTATGCGACGATCAGCAACCATATCGCTGATGCCTGGGTGCTTGGCATGAACCCGGCCCGCTATAGTGGCCTGAGTGACACTTTTAAAGCTGCGTTGAACGATGCAGCAAAGGAAACCGAGGCCTGGAAGGCCGGAAATGATGCCGCTGATATCGAAAAATCGCTGGCGACACTCAAGAGCAACGGCATGGAGGTCAACGAACTGACCCAAGAGCAGCGCAAGGCCTTTGTCGATGTCGCTGCCAGCCTTTCCGACAAGTTTTCGGCGCTGATCAAGGACAAATCTTTCTTCGAGCGTACCCGCAGCTTCATCGCGACGAACTGATGTTTCCTCGGCACTTTGCCTGAAGGCAAAGTGCCGGCATCGGATTTTTATCTCTGTTTGAAAAGGGTAACGTGATGCGCGCCTCCCTGGGTTCGTCGCTTGGAACATTCGTCAGGATCATTGCAGATGTCGCCGCAGGGGCAGCTTGCTTTGGGATACTGGTCGTCGTCTTGCTGCAGGTTATCGGACGACTGACCGGTCATCCGCTACCCTGGACAGAGGAGGCGACCCGCTTCCTCTTTATCTGGATGGTGTTTCTGGGCTTGGCCGCCGGCTTTCGAACGGTCGAAAGCGCCCGCGTCGTAGTTTTTCTCGTCATGGGCCGGCGCCTGTTCCAGCATCTGGCGGTACCGATCTATGTGGCTTCTTCGGTCTTCTTTTTCGGTTTGATGGGCTGGACGGGTCTGACATTGGTTCGCCAGCAGATCATGATGACCGAGACAGCTGCAACCCTCCCCATTCCAATGTGGCTGATCGGCATGGTGATGCCCGTTTCCGCCGTCATCGCGGTCCTTGCTATCGTCGAATCGCTGCGTAGCCGTCGGGATCTGATCGCGCTTCCCGAACTCGGTTTGCCGGAGGGCGAAATCGCCCATGCCGACATTTCCATCACTGCGAGGCATTAGTTATGTCGGTATTTCTTCTCGTTGCTTTTTTCGGATTGAGCATGCTTGGCATCCCTCTTGCCGTCGCCCTGGCGTTGGCGAGCGTTGTCACACTCTGGCTCTTCACGTCAATGCCGATGGACCTCATGGCCCAGACCATGTTTTCGTCCATGAACTCATTCCTGCTGGTCGCGGTGCCGCTGTTCATTCTCGTTGGAACTGTCATGGAACGAGGGCGGGTAGCGGAGAGGATCTTCGATTTCGCGGAGGCGATCGTCGGCTGGCTCCCTGGCGGACTTGGCCATGTGAATGTCATCTCGTCCGTCATCTTTTCCGGTGTATCGGGTTCGTCGGTGGCCGATATCGCGTCCGTTGGTGCAATCGAGATCAAGGCGATGGAACGGCACGGGTTTCCGAAAGGTTACGCCGTCGGCATGACGCTTTGCACGTCGACCCTGTCTTCCATCATTCCGCCGTCGATCCTTGTTGTCATCGCTGGCTCGATCGCCAACGTGTCGATCGGAACGCTTTTGGTCGCAGGCCTGGTACCCGGCCTGTTCATCGCCTTCGCTTTCCTCGTTTTCAATCATTTCTATTCCGTCTATTACGGCTATAACCCGCCATCACCGTTCAGCATGCGCATGGTCGTTGTTACAGGCCTGCGTGCCGTCTTGCCGATGTTGACGCCTTTGATCCTGATCGTGGGGATCGCCAGCGGGCTGTTCACGCCAACGGAAGCGGCCGCCATCGCTGTGGTGTATGTCGCGATCCTCGGTATTCTCGTTTATCGAACGCTTCCGGTCAGCGAACTGCCGGAAATCCTTATCTCGACGGCGCGTATCTCGGGTACGATCCTCTTCATCGCGGCCACGTCGCAAATCGCCGCCTGGGTGTTTACCTATGATGGATTACCGGAAAAGGTTGCCGAAGCTTTCCAGGCAATGCATCTCGGCCCGATGACGGGAATGCTTGTGATCTTTGTCTTCCTGCTGATCATCGGCATCTTCATGGAGGCTATCCCCGCCATGTTCATCCTGATCCCGGTGCTGATGCCACCGGTGCAGGCGATTGGCATCGATCCCATTCACTTTCTTATTGTCACCGTCATGACGCTTACCCTTGGCCTTGTGACGCCGCCCGTCGGGGTCTGCCTGTTTGCGGCCGCCCAGGTTGCCAACATGAAGGTCGAAGATGTCATACGGGGATCGCTAGCGCCGATGACAGTGCTGACACTTGCCATCTTCGCGCTGGTTCTCTTCCCCATCCTGACGCTTGGGCCCATCCGGTTGTTGGGAATGTATTAGGCTGAACGTCAGTCCAGCAGGCAGCCTGAAGGATGGGCTGCCTGCCACTCGGCACGTTCAAGTCGCAGCCAGTCCAGGAATACACGAACCTTTTTTTGTCGTAGGTGATCACGCGGGCAGACAATCCACTGAGTAACCAACTCGACGCGAGGCGGCGCAATCACAGGGCAGACAAGCCGACCGTTTTTCAGCTCATCGCCCATCATGAGATTGCTTTCCAGTGCGATGCCCATACCCCTGACGGCAGCGTCGATCGCCATATGGCTGCGGTCGAAAAGTACCCGCTGCCATCGCTGCTGTGTCGAGATACCCGCCAGCGGAAACCAACTGTTCCATTGGGCCTGCGATTTTGCGGAATGGATCAGCCGATGATGAAGCAGATCCGCCGCAGCCATGCTTCCGGTCGCGGCATAGTCGGGTGAACAAACAGGGTAGAACCGTTCGTCGGCCACGGCTTCGACGAAGAGGCCGGGCCACCGACCATCACCATGCCTTATCTCGATGTCGACCAGTTCCTGGCTGAAGTCCGTTGGCTCGTTGGTGCCATCAAGCCTGAGTTCGAGATCGGGATGTTGGTTGAGGAGATTTCCCAGCCGAGGCAGGAGCCACTTGTTGGAGAAGGTAGGAGTCGCGCGAACAGTCAGAGTCGTGACCGAGCGAAATCCACGGATTGTGCCTGTCGCCTCCTCGATACCCTCAATTCTGTCGGCAATCATCGAAAAATAGCGTTCACCAGCTTCGGTCAAAGCAACTCCGCGCCCGGCCTTGGTCAGAAGCGTGACACCAAGCTGCACTTCCAGCACTTGGATCTGTTGGCTGACGGCCGATGGTGTTACGCCCAGCTCCGCCGCGGCGCGGGCTATACTTCCCGCACGTGCTGCGGAATGAAACACCAGAATTGCCTTGATCGGGATTTGCATTTCTATCCTGTCTGCTCTCTGCAGAATTTAAGTCAATGCCCGAGATCGTAAGCTGTACGGATGATCATCAGGCGAAAACGCATTGCTGGGTTGCAGTCGCAGAGCCTACTATGCAGGGACTTGTTGGTCTATTTGTATGCTGGCAACTTCAGATCGCAAGGCA
Organism: Rhizobium sp. AN73; assembly: GCF_030757975.1. NCBI lineage: Bacteria > Pseudomonadati > Pseudomonadota > Alphaproteobacteria > Hyphomicrobiales > Rhizobiaceae > Rhizobium > Rhizobium sp. AN73. Next base: position 944,165 of record NZ_JARWME010000001.1, on the reverse strand, counting down.
TATCAATGAACATCCATTCAAATCTTAACCGCTGGGTCGGAGCGCAGAAAGTTTGGCAGGCGTTCGTCTCTGGCCGGACGCGGGAAGCGAAGCGGATGCTTATGCAGGTCGCCCGGACCTCGGGCGAAGGCTGACGCCTCATAGTCGAGGTGTTTGCTTCTGTCGCTCCTAATTAAACGGAGGTTGACCTTGATGCCTACAGGTCTTCAAAGGGGATGCTGGAAGACGGTAATTCGCCTGACGATTGGGCCGCGCTCCATAAGGTGGCGTTGGAGCAGGTTGCGGTTGATCGGCTGGAAAAAGCCTCGCCCCCAAATTCGTGACCGTCCATTGCGTTCTTGCCGTCTGTGTAGGCAAATTGCTGGACTGGTTGGAAGGAATGCTCCAGCAAGCATTCCTTCCGCAATAGATGGCTTGACGCTGGCCGTGCCATAGGTGGCGATCTCCGCCAGAAGTCCGGGGATGTGTCGGTCCTCAGTCAAACCTCTTCCACCCAGCCGTGCTTCCTCAAGCCGTCGAGAGCAAGCGCCACACTGCACTTCGCTTAAGCCAGATCGACAGGCTGTGCAGTAGCGACGCCCGCAAATTACAGGACCGAGACATTCTCCGCCTTGGACTTCCCGGTCTTTCTATCCTGTCCAACTTCGAAGCTAACCTTGTCACCTTCACGAAGTGAATCGCCGCGTTGCAGGGCAGAGACATGGACAAAGACGTCCTGTCCGCCATTTTCAGGCGTAATGAAGCCGAAGCCTTTATCATCGTTGAAGAATTTAACCGTTCCGGTTGCCATGGAATTCCGTTCCTACGTCTTGTGCTAAGATTACGAAGCGGAAACTACAATGAGAACTGGATCGCATCAACCTAACCTTTTGAGAAGGTACGTCGGCTCAGCGATCATCGACTACTATAGCGGCATGAGTTATCTTCAGAGTGTTGAAGCTCTCAAAAAATCAGGGGCGGCAGGAAGATCCGGTGCTACCCGGATTCGTTTCTTACCGTGCGCCGTGGTCGCCGGTACACACTGGCGCAAGTATCCGGCGCTTCTGCGATTCAGTCCAGGACAGTGTGGTGACGACTTACTCTACGATCTACGCGCGGTCGCTACTGGTAGAAGAAGGTCTCACGCGCGAAGAGCGAGATGGCTTGCTCTCGGCAAAATCAAAGAAAGTGAACCCTGGTTCCCGCGACTTCGATGAGGATCGGTCCGATTATGAAGATAATGGAGATCGAGGATTATGGCGCCAACCGCACGATGATCGTGGCCTCGGAAGACGACAATTTCCGCTCGACGACCAGAGCTTGTGCTGAATCAAGGCCATTGATGGTGACGCTGCCGCCCATAATCGGCTCTCTCACGACCGGCTCGAAGATGACTTCTCCATCAACCAGCAACTGGGTCTTTTGCCCGAGAGCTGCACGTGTGAAATCCTCGAAGGTCTTGGCGCTTTCCGGTGTCAGCGCAATTTCCACCGCAGGTCCGACAGCGGGATCGACCGAGGTTTTCACCTTTGCGACCTTGAGCGAAATCGGTGCAATGTCCCCGCCGCTGTCGGCAGAGGTTTTGCCACCATCATTCTGTTTGGGAGAGGAAGCGGTATTGGCATCGGTCTTCGGGCGGTACTGGTCCAGATCGATCGAAGTTTGCGTATTGTTTTCGGGTAACGGCTCAACGCGTTGACCAGACAGGGTCTCGGCAGTCCAGGCATGCGGCGCAGGCAGGACCGGTGGCTGATCCTCTCGCCAGATATGCACAGCCACGGTGACCTTCATGCCGTCAACACTTGCGACCGTGTTTTCCAGCACTTCGATTGTTGAGCCGTCGCGTGTTGAATTCACATAGGTCACAGTCCGCGACTTGCCGGCGTTTCTGGCCTGCGCTAGTTGCGCATCGGTCAGTTGCTTCGCCCGGTCTGCGAAGCTTGCGATCATGCCATCGATCGAAGATTGCTGGGATTGCAGCAGGGCAACCGGATCGTAGGTTACCTTCGCGCTGAATGTGGCTGTTTGCCGGGCCTTGTCGGCGGCTTCGAGTTTCCAGAGGGTGCTTGTCGGAACAAGCAGCCCCTTCAGTTCTTCGCTTCCCGCAACCGTCCATTCCTGCCCGATATCTGTCGTGAAAGCTTCGGAGGATTGCCCAAGCGCAAGGATCATGCTTTCCGGCGCAAGCACGTCGATAACGACAAGAGGATTACCTTTAACGGTCTGGAGCATGCGAGAGGCCGTGTTATCTGACGCGGACGTGGACAGAAGCATTTCCATATTGGCAATGATCTGATCGGCGCCGATAAGCTCCGTCGGAGCACCGCTCAGATCTGCGTCGAATTCCAGCTCCTTAACACCATAAGCGGCGAGCGAATTGCGAAACATGGCGTTCATCGCATAGGAATCCGCAGCGCCTGTCGCGTCCGGAGGAGTGTCCGCGGAAAGCCTCCATTTCATCCGCATCCCCTCGTCGTTTCGCGACAGGACCGTTGCCGATTGACGGAAATCGCCACGCATGACAACGGGCGATGCTTCCGGCCGGTCGAACCAAAGCGACATGTCGGTCTCGGTCGTCTTTTGGACGCGATAATGACGCTCAGCCCCGATGGCAGGTTCATAAGGTGGAACGGTCACGCTCTCCGCCGCCTGGGCCGGGCTGACTGCCATCGTTGCCTGGAATATCAGCCCGGCAGCGAGAAAGAGGGAGGGACCAGACCGATGTTACGGCGCGTTGCGTTCGTGCAAATTTGCATGTCCCTCCGATGACGGCTTTCCAACACCTGACACGTTGATTTCATACTGTCTATTCCGAGTTCAACGCCACCCGCCTCCAATAAACAGTGATTTTTAATCATTGAATTCTGTCTTGCGCTGCGATTCCGCGATCATTGCACCCAGGCGGTGTTGCAGCATGGGCGGCTCAAATTCCATCCGCACGCAGCCGAGGGCGTAGCACATTGCGGGAGTGAACGGCATCCAGGCTCTCAAAAGATCGAGCAGCTCATCGGACATCATGTTCTCCAAGGGATCGACACCCAATTGGCCGAGAGCCCGTTCGTGATCGGGCATCTTTGCTCGTGTGATAATGGCGAGGGTACGTTTTAACGCTAAATCTCTTGGCTCGTGATGCAGGTTCGTTGACCACCACCATGCATCAACGTCGGCAAGATATGCGGCAATATAGGTTTCCGCAGTCATCGCCGGCTCGCCTAAAACAGCCATATCCGGAACCCATGAGGGATCCGATGCAATTTCGGATGGTGAAAATATGCCGAGAGGTGGCGTGTCGGCGCGGTGCGTCTTCAGACCCGGTTTGCGATGGCGTGTCATGGCGAGCGGTCCGCTAGTTGAGGCGTTGACTTGTCCTGGCATCGAACAGGTGGATCGATGCCAGATCTGGTTGAACCTGGATGGTCGCGCCCGGCTGCGCTTGTACGCGCTCGCGGAAAACACCGATGACCTGGTGATGGCCGATCATCATCGTGACCTGCGTTTCCGACCCCATCGGCTCCACCAATAAAACGGTCGCGGGAAGGCCATGTGTGACCAGTTCGAAATGTTCCGGGCGGATGCCGTATATCGCTTCGCCTGTGACGGGACCGGGCGGGAGGGGCAAAGCGACGCCGTCAGCCTCGAAGCCATCAGCGGTAAGTCGTCCCTTGATGAAATTCATCGCTGGCGAACCGATGAAGCCGGCGACGAAGGGATTGGCGGGCCGGTCATAAAGCTCGAGCGGTGCTCCGCATTGTTCGACCCGTCCGGCATTCATCACCACGATCTTGTCGGCCATGGTCATGGCTTCCACCTGGTCATGCGTGACATAAACGGTCGTGACCCCCAGACGCTGGTGCAACCCCTTGATTTCACCGCGCATCACCACGCGCAATTTGGCATCGAGATTGCTGAGCGGTTCGTCGAACAGAAAAACCTGAGGATTGCGGACGATTGCGCGGCCCATGGCGACACGCTGCCGTTGCCCGCCGGAAAGCTGGCGGGGGAACCGTTCGAGCAATGGCGTCAGCCCCAATATCTCCGCTGCCCAGCTCACCCGCTCGGCGATCTCGGCCTTGCTGCCGCCGCGATGCTCGAGCGAGAATGCCATGTTTCTGGCCACGCTCATGTGCGGATAAAGCGCGTAGTTCTGGAAGACCATGGCGATGTCGCGGTCTTTCGGTTCGATCTCGTTGACGACACGGCTGCTGATCGAAATATCGCCACTGGTAACGGTCTCAAGGCCTGCGATCATCCGCAGCAGGGTGGATTTGCCGCAGCCCGAAGGGCCGACGAGGACAACGAATTCGCCATCGGCAATATCGATATCGACACCATGGATGGTGGCGAGTGCGCCATAGCTTTTCTTGACGGATTTAAGGGTAACGGGTGCCATGGGTCAGCCTTTCGATTAGCCCTTAAGCCCGGTATGGGCGAGGCCTTCGACGAATTGTTTCTGCGCAACGATGAAGACGACGAGTACGGGGATGGCGGTCATCGTTGCGGCGGCAAGCTGGATGTTCCACATCGGTCCGCCATAGGCGTCGGTAAATTGTGTCAACGCCTGGGGCAGCGTGAACTTGTCGGGGCTGGAAAGAAAGACGATGGGTTCGAGATAAAGGTTCCAGCTGCCGAGAAATGTGAAGATCGCAACGGCGGCAAGCGCCGGACGGGCAAGCGGCAGGGCGATGGTCCAGAATATCTTGAACCGGCCGAGGCCATCGACCCGGGCGGCTTCCTCCAGTTCCACGGGCAGGGAGATGAAGAACTGGCGCATGATGAAGGTGGCGAAGACCGCCGGCGCGCCGAAGATCGGTACCAGGATCAGCGGCCAGTGCGTGTTGATCATGCCCCATCTGAGAAACATCCGGAACAGCGGAACCAGCGTCACTTCGGACGGGATCAGCAATCCCACCAGCACCACCATGAAGATGGCGTTGGCGAAGGGGAACCTGATGCGCGCAAAGGCATATCCGGCCATCGATGCCACAGCCATGGTGCCGATGGTGACGATTGCGGCGATATAGGCGGAGTTCCAGTATTGCAGCGCGAAGGGCTGTATTCTGAAGACCTCGGAATAGGACGAGAAATCGAAGGCCCGCGGCCAGATGTCCGGCGGAAAGGCAAATATCTGGCTGACAGGTTTGACCGACGACGTGACCATCCACCAGGTCGGAAAGACAAAGGGGACAAGCAGCACGCAGAGTATGAAATAGATCAGCGTCTGCGCGCGTGGGCTGAGTTCAGTTTTCATAGAATACGAACTTTCTGCGCAGGTGCCATTGGATGAAGGTGAGAGCGCCGACAATGACCAGCAGGATGATGGAGAGTGTCGAGCCATAACCGAAGAGGTAGAACTGGAAGGCCTGCTGATAGAGGTAATAAACGAGAACCGTCGTGGAAAAACCCGGCCCGCCCTGCGTAAGGATCATGATCTGCGCAAAGACCTGCAACGCGCCGACGATGGTGACGATGGAGGCCAGCAGGATCGTCGGGCTGATCATCGGCAGGGTGAGGCGATAGAACTGCTTGAAGCGCGGCACGCCATCGACGCGCGCGGCTTCGAACAGTTCCCGCGGCACGCCCTGTAGCGCGGCGAGAAACAGGATCATGTTGAGACCGAGATTTTTGAGTGCCTGCACGACGACGACCGAGATCATCGCCGTTGTGGGGTGGCGCAACCAGTTGGGACCTTCGACGCCGATCATTTGCAGGAGGCCGTTGATCCCGCCATTGTTCTGCAGCAAAAAGCCCCAGACGATTGTCCAGGCGACCAGCGACACCACGACAGGGGAAAAGAACAGCGTGCGGAACACGGTCATGAAGGCCAGTTTCTGGTTCAAGAGCAACGCAAGCCCCAGCGCCAGGCTCATATTGAGCAGGGCAAGTCCGGCCGAGAACACGGCGGTCACGGCCAGCACTTCGCCTATGGCCGGATCGCTGAGCAGTTTCTGGTAATTGGCGACGCCGGTGAACCGGAAAGATCCCGCCAGCACGTTCCACTCATGCAGCGAATACCAGAAGACCAACACCAGCGGAACGAGCACGAAGACAACGATACCGATGAGTTGCGGCGCTATGAACAGATATCCGGTGGCGGCGTCGCGGCGCGCCATGGTCCAGAAGCTGCGCCTAGCCTGTGTTTGCGCTGTTTGGAGGGCAAGCGTCATGGCTTTTCTTCCTTTTGCCTTTCGCATCCATGGAAAATCGGATGACTACAAAGCGTTAATTGGCCGCCAGCAACGGGTTGAGACGGCTGCAAAGCGCTTGCAGGACAGCCGCGACATCGGCATCGGGACGCCAGAGACCGTCGAGGCCAGCGCGAACGGTCTGTTGCAGCCGGGCAAAATTGCGAACCTGCTGCGTCGACTGGCCGGTGGCGACGCCGCGAATGACCACGGCCTCTATCTGTTTGCGCGACAGCGATGGGTTGGCGGCCGCGAGCACATCGGCAGTGAGCAGGCTCTGCCGTGCCGGCGGGAAAAACCGCGCGAGCTTGGCCACATTCGGCTTGGAGGAGAAAAACGCGAGGAATTCCGCCGCCAGCTTCGGGTTTTTGCCGCTGGCCATGACGCCAATGCCTGCCCGACCTGTAAAGGCATAGTCACCTGCAGGTCCTGTAGGCAAAGGCACGAGATCCCAGTCGAAGGCCTTGTCGCCTTTCGGCAGCAGCGCTGCGCGGCTGATCTGGGTGGTCGTCATCGCCGCATCCCCGGCAAAGAAATCGGCTGAAACACCAGGGCCCGGTATGGCTTTCTTCACGAAGATCGCATCGTGGATGAAGCGCATGGCATCAACCATCTCCGGGCTGGCAAAAGCGCAGGACTTGGTGTCTTTCGACCAGGGATAGGCATTCCAGCCGGTATAGACTTCGGCAAGGTTCTCCCAGGCCTTGTATTCAAAATCACGAATGATCAATCCCTGTTTGCCTGTGGCCGCGACTTTCGCGGCCGTCGCAATGGCATTGTCCCAGTTCCAGTCGCCGGCAGCGATCATCTCGGCGGGTGTCTTTGCGCCTGCCGCCCGGATCAAGTCGTTGTTGACGAAGACGCCGAAGGGCGATGTCGAGAAGGGATAGAGATATTGTATTCCTTCATACGACCAGGCGGTGAGTGTTGCCGGGGGGAAGTCGCCCATGTCGTAACCTTCAGTACTGGCAAAGGTTTCGGTGAGGGGATAAAGCGCCCCGGCCGCCATGAAGTCAGGCGCGGTCGTGTCGAACAGCCAGGCCAGATCGGGGGGATTGCCGCCGGCGATCTGGGTGGTCAAGGTGGTAGCATAGCCTTCGTAGGCAAGCGAATCGTAGGTGATCTTGACGCCGGGATGGCTGGCCTCGAACTCTTCCGCAATCTCGTTGAACAGGGCCAGATGGGCTTCGTTGGCGCTCCAGATCGCCATCCGCAATTCCTGCGACAACGCCGGCGAAACCAGCCCGGATGTGATCAGAAAACCGGTCAGTGCAATTTTGACTATGGTCCTGCGCATGAATAATCCTCCCAGATTATACGTGTTAGCTAGTAGCCGCGAATATCAGGCCAATGGCGCTCCACCCCTTGGCGTTCGATATGGGTGTGGAATTCCGCCAGCCGCTTTTCGTCAGCATGCACGCCATGCGGGGTCTCGCCCCTGTCGAGGCAATAGGCGGCCAGCATGCCAGCTACTTCGCCGATGTTCCATTCGACCGGATGCAGCCTGTAGCAACCATTGGTGATATGCGTGGTGCCAATGTTCTTGGCCGCGGCCAGCAGATTTGTTTTATGGCGGGGAATAAGAGCACCCAACGGAATCTCGAATGGGCAGGCGCCGACATCGATATAATTATCGCCGCCTGTCGAGGGGTGCAGGTCGATGCGGTACATGCCGACACCGATGCTATCAGGGTAATGCACCGCGCCGCGATCGCCGCGCACTGCAAGCGACAAATCCTGTTCGAGCACCGTGGTCAGGGCACGAATGCGACGGCTTTCACGTATATAGGGCGCCATTGCCAGGCCATGCTCCGTGCCGGTAATGTCACCGCGCAGGCGCAGGCCCGGAAAGCCCTGGCCACCATCCGGGCGAGGTGCCTCGGTCTGCATCCAGTAGAACATGGAATAGGACAGGCTTGCCGCGTCGGCCAGCCGCTCAGCATATTGTTCGGGGGTAACGTCGATGATCGGCGCCTCGAAATAATCGATCATCGGCCAGTTCACGAGGCAGATATCGCTGGCATAGGCGCCGGGCCGAAATGTATGGCGGGCGGCAATGCGGCGGAATATCCACAGGCTCATATCGCCAGCGCTGTGGCGCTGGTCGGCAACATCGCGTGTTGCGTTGTCGACCGGGTTGGGATCGAAAAATCGGCGGCTGCGCTCCAGTGTACGTGGATTGGGTGAGTCCCAGCTCAATAGCGGGCCGCCCCAGAATTCGGGGGCAACCTGACGCCAGTGGTCGTACCGGGCGGGTTTGTCGATGACATGATTGCCGTCAACCTGATCGACGGCGAAGCAGATCGAGACGGCCTGCTGATTGTGCGGTTGCGCCTCCGCCGGTGCGCTCGGCTCGCCGGTTTCGGATTGGGCTTCGAAACCCGTGACATAGTCGGTTGCGGTCAGTGGCAGCAGATCGCCCAATTCGGTGGCGTCGATAATGTAGCGGGCCGAGCAGGAAATGAGATTGCCCGTATTGCAATGGCGCAGCGTCACGGCGCGCACAGTGTCGCCGTCGACCTCTGCGGCGATCGGCTCATAGGGCTTGAGGAGGGTCAGCTTGCCACCGGCCGCGTAAGGGGCAAGCATTGCCTCCATCACCGCCAGCGAAACGCGCGGCTCGTGGCACAGGCGAGATACATTGCCGTCACCGGGGTTGAGCGTCAGATCCGCCCGGGCGGCGTCTGTCAGCGGATAGTGGTCGCGGTAATATTGCCGCACGCCCGTGCGCAGGGCGCGATAGCTGGCCGTGATCCCGAACTGCTCGACCCAGCTGTGCTCGTCGGGCGGCACGGCCTGGCTGGTCAGCTGACCGCCAATCCAGTCGAACGCTTCTGTCAGAATAACGCTGCGACCGTTGCGTAGGGCCCCAAGCGCCGCGGCCACGCCGCCAAGTCCGCCGCCAACCACAAGAATATCTGCATTGTATTCTCTCACGTCAGGCTCTCTTTCCTTGAGTTGGGGAAGCAAGCGTTTCGCCCGCCACGATGTCGCAGCCCAGCAATACCTGTCGTACGGGGCCGGGGGGCTGGTAAGGGTTTCCACCAGCATGGAGGTCGCCTGCCTGCCCATCTCTTCGCGGGGGATGGCATAGGAGGTGAAGACGCGTTGCAAGCGGAGCGTATGCGTGCGCGTGCCGCTGCCCAGCACCACGATGGAAACATCGCCGGGGACGCTCACCCCCTGGGCACGGGCATGATTGTCGAAGACCACCGCTTCGGCCACCTCGGCAAAAAAAACGACACTTGCTCCGCTGGCGCGAACGGCGGCCAGTTGCTCGGCCGGATCGCCATTTTCACTTTCGTGGGAATAGACCAGTTCCGCTGCGCCCTCGATTGCGGCCAGAAAACCACGCCAGCGGTCGCTGATGGATTCCGCCGGACCCGTCGCGCCGATAAAGGCGAAGCGGTGATGGCCGGCGACAAGTGCCTCTCGGACAAGAGCATGGGTGGCTGTGACGTAATCCGCGCCAACATAACGCACCGGCCCGCCGGCATCGTCACGGCGGCCGACTGCGACATAGGGATAGTCACCGGCAACCAGTCGGGCCAATTCATCGCGATCGAACTGACTGCCCAGAATCAGGCATCCGTCAGCAAGTCGAAGCCGCCCCGTTTCCCCGAAGATCTGCTTGCGGCCGTTATCGTCGCGCGTCGCCGCCGTCATCAGCAGCAGGTCGTAGCCCAGCTTCTCCGCCTCCTCCTCAATTCCCATCAAAAACGGCGTGTAGAAATCCGCCTGCGCAATCGGGAAAGCCGGCTGATAGGTGAATACACCCAGAATCCGGTTGGCGCCTTTGACCATGCTGCGCGCGACGGGATCCGCCACATAACCGGTGTCGCGAATGGCCTTCAGCACGCGCTCTCGCGTTTCAGGCGGGATACGGCCTTCAGCGGATTTCGCCTCGTTGAGCACGAGCGAAACCGTTGCCTGGCTGACCCCCGCAAAGATCGCAATGTCACGTTGCGTCAAGCGCCTAACCATCGAAACCTCATTTTTTGTCTGCTAATTCGTATTAGCTGCTTATGCGTATAAACAAGGTTTGCGAGAGGATGTCAAGAGTGAGACGCTGCACGATGGTGTCTCAGAGCGAACCGTTCCATTTCCGGGGTTTATCAGACATTTCCCAGCCATAGACTTGGTGCCGCCAGCAGCACCGTGCTGGCTGATGGCGATTTTTGTCTGATGGGTTCTAGTTCGAAGCTCATCAAGGCGAGAGTTTCTTGAAGTATGTGATACTTGCTTGTCGCCGAGCGTAGAGAACTCAATAGCTCATCGCCCCAATTAATCGAACGTCTCCATCAAAAGTTCTTCTGACCCCATCAAATAGCCTATCGTGTTAGGGCTACGGCAGCTGAAAGTAATCCGGATTGTGCTGGATTACCGGGTGGCTTTGGACAATGCCGAGTACGCTTATGGACCTGCCGAAGATAAAGACGCTGATTGATTTTGTCGGGCGAACGAACGTCACCGAACTCATGGTGACGGAGAAAAACGTGACTGTGCGGATATTCAAAACCGCACTCCAAACAGATGCTACCAGCAATATCTCGGTGACAACCGGGAGTGATGCTCTAAGCGATGAGCCTGCATCTGGGCTTCACGTCAGCCCATCGGCCACCTCCGTCCTCGCCCCGATTTTCGGCATTTTGCATCGCGCGTCCGCGCCAGGGCAGCCTTCGTTTGTCGAGGCCGGAGATACGGTCGAGGAGGGGCAGACCCTCTTCATTATTGAAGCCATGAAAGTGTTCAACAAGATTGTTGCGCCGCGTGCGGGCCGCATCACCTATCTTACGGAGGTTGATGGCGGCGAGGTCGAGGTGAACGATTTGCTGGCGGAGATCTCGTGATGACGGAAGGTCTCAACCCCAGATCCGATACACGGGGCTTCGATACGGTTCTGATCGCCAACCGGGGTGAAATTGCTGCGCGCATTCAGCGCGCTTGCCGCGAATTGGGCTTGAAGACCGTGGCGATCTGCTCGGAGGCGGACAGGCAGACCCCATATGGCAAAACGGCTGACACTTTCCTTTGTGTTGGCCCGGCGAATGCCGCCAAGAGCTATCTCAATCAAAACGCCATTCTAATCGCCGCCCGTTTGACGGGTGCGGGTGCGATCCATCCCGGTTATGGGTTTCTCTCTGAAAATGCTGCCTTTTCGCAGGCTGTTGAAGACGCCGGTCTCGTATTCATCGGGCCGGACGCTAGATCAATCTCCGCGATGGGCGACAAAATCGCTGCCAAACGGGCAATGATCGAGGCGGGTGTGCCATGCGTACCGGGACCGGATACAGCGCTTCCCGAAGATGCCGGGACGGTGGAGCGTATCGCCAATGAGATCGGCTATCCAGTCATCATCAAAGCCGCGGGCGGTGGTGGTGGACGTGGCATGCGGGTGGTGCAGGAACCAGCCTTGCTTCATGAAGCGATTTCCTTGACGAGGGAGGAGGCGAGGCAAGCTTTTGGCTCTGCAGCCCTTTACATGGAAAAGTTTCTCCAGCATCCCCGTCACATCGAGATACAGGTCCTGTGCGATACGCACGGCAATGCCGTATGGCTCGGCCACCGCGACTGTTCGATGCAGCGCCGCCATCAAAAGGTGGTGGAAGAAGCGCCAGCGCCTGGAATTCCGGCCGATGTGATCCAGCCAGTCGGAATGGCATGCGTCGAGGCTTGCCGGCAGATCGGCTATCGCGGCGTGGGAACTTTCGAATTCCTGTTTGAAGACGGCAAGTTCTATTTCATCGAGATGAATACGCGCTTGCAGGTTGAGCACCCCGTCACGGAAATGACGAGCGGCATTGACATCGTTCAGGCCCAGATCAAGGCGGCGCAGGGTAAACCTCTGGATCTGCAACAGGCCGACGTTACCTGCGCCGGGCATTCCTTCGAATGCCGTATCAATGCCGAGGATCCCGATAGCTTTTTACCGTCGGCAGGCGTCGTGACCGATCTTGTGCTGCCGGAAGGAGAGGGGATTCGCGTCGATACCCACATCCATGTCGGTTACCGAGTGTCACCCTATTATGATTCCCTGATCGCCAAGTTGATCGTGCATGCGCCGACCCGCGCTGAGGCCATGGTGAGGATGCGCGAAGCGCTTGAGGGCACACATGTGGAGGGTATTTCAACCAATCTGCCCCTCCTGCGCGCCCTGTTTAAGGACGAAGCTTTCGCGCAGGGCGAAAGAGACATTCATTATCTTGAACAATGGCTAAAAGAACGGAGGGCGGCATGAGCAGGCCTGACTTCAGCGACCCCGGCTCACTCATAGCCTTGACCAACATGCTGACGGACGCGGGCGTGGACGGAGTAGAAATCACGACGCCTGACGGACAGGTACGCATTATCGTTTCTGCCCCGGCAAAAACTGCGATTTCCGTCTCCGATACTGCTTGCTCACCAACGGCCGCTGTTTCGAAAGTGGTGGTAAAAGCGCCGATTGCCGGTCACTTCTGTTTTTCTCACCCTTCTCTGCCCATCGAAACGGAAAATCTTCCGCGTTTGGTTGCCGCAGATGACGTGATTGGATTTATCCGCATCGATCAGATTCTCATTCCGGTCATCGCCGGTCGTAACGGTTCTCTCGCCAATCAGCTTGCGACGCAGGATGCTCTGGTTGGTTTCGGTGATCCGCTGTTCGAAATCGAGCTTCAATCATGATTGTTACATCGAACCCCCTTGCACCGCGCCACAAAATTCAGCCCGCAATCAAAGGACAGGCGCGCGTTTCCTTCATAGGCTCCCGGTCGTTTTTGCTAGAAGCGTCCGGCGAGTTCGACCTGCCCGCACAACGCTGGATCTGGGCTCTAGCGCAAGCGGTAAAAGCCTGGGCAGGTGTCGCCGAAGTCATTCCCGGCATGACGAACCTTCTGGCGATTTTTGAGGAAACGCCTGAAGATCCGCAGCTCATCGTTTCCCAGTTGCTCGACGCCTGGGATGAGGTCGCCAGTCTGGACCTTGTCGGGAAAACGGTTGAAATACCGGTACATTATGGTGGTGAATACGCCGCCGATCTTCCCGCTCTCTGTGATTTTTCAGGGCTGAGCGACCGGGAAGTCGTACGGATTCACCACGAGGCGACCTACCGCGTCTTCGCGCTTGGCAGTGCACCGGGCTTTGGTTACCTGCATGGTCTCGATGCCCGCATTTACATGCCGCGAAAAACCGTGCCGTCGATCAAGATGGAAAAGGGTTGCGTGACCATCGGTGGAATGCAGACGGGTGTGGCGATGTTGACCGGGCCGAATGGGTGGAATTCCATCGGTTACGCGGACCTGCAGATGTTCGATCCTTCTTCCTCTACACCAGCACTTTTGGCGCCGGGAGATACGGTTCGCTTCATACCGACGGGGATCGAGCTATGATCGAGATCATCGAAACCGGCCCGTTCAATACAGTGCAAGACCTCGGTCGCCCCGGTTACCGCGATATCGGTGTTTCCGCCGGCGGTGCCATGGACCCTCTTTCGGTCAAGATCGGTAATATTCTGGCTGGTAATGCGGCAGATGCTGCCGTCATCGAGGTCCAAACTTTTCCATTCAAATTGCGTTTTACAGGGGCGGCGATATTTGCCGTTACCGGGACGGATGGGCGTCCCTTGCTGGATGGGAAAGAGTTGCTTTCCTGGTGCGCTCATATCGGCAAGGAAGACCAGATACTGGAACTGAAGCAGCCGCCGAAACTCGCCCGTGCCTATATCGCCGTTGCGGGTGGGGTGGATGTTCCGGTTCTGATGGGATCCCGAAGCACGGCGCTGCGCGGTAGTTTCGGCGGTCACGATGGACGACCGCTTGCAAAAGGTGACAGGCTGGAAATCGGGACTTCTGCCGATCTGTTGCCGCTGCCATCCAACGGACTTGCAGTGGTCGAACCTTCCGTGGCTTTGAGCGATATCTTCCCGCCTGTGGTGGACGGCGTATTGCCAATACGTGCCATTCCGGCCGGCGAACACGAGCTGTTTGCCAATGACGGCGAGGCGTTCTGGAGCCAGATCTGGCGGATATCTTCCCGCAGCGACCGGACCGGCTACCGGCTGTCGGGTGATCCCGTCAAGCCGACCGAAACCATCGAAATGCGCTCCCACGGTGTGGTGCCGGGCGTTGTGCAGATGCCGCCAGGTGGCGAGCCGATCATCCAGATGAGCGATGCAAATACGGCGGGCGGTTATCCCAAGATTGCGGGTGTGATCGAGGCTGACCTGTGGCGGCTAGGACAGGCACGCGCGGGCGGGAAGATCAAATTCGTGCGATCAAATCATGAGGAAGCACGCATGGCCGAGCGGGCAGTTGCGAAATATGTCGATGATGTTCGCCAGACCTCACAGATGGTCAAGCGGGCGCTGAATGCGATGGGTTGACGGAAAACAGGGGAGCAAAGGGAGGAAACGATGAAGATCGATCTGAACTCCGACATGGGCGAAGGCTTCGGTCCTTACCGGCTCTGTGACGACGAAGCGATGATGAAGCTCGTATCGTCGGCCAACATTGCCTGCGGTTTTCATGGCGGTGAACCGGACACCATGGCCCGAATGGTTCGTCTTGCGAAGGAAAACGGCGTCGGCATCGGCGCGCATCCGGGGTTGCCGGACCGAGCAGGTTTTGGCCGACGCGAAATGCCGTTTCAGCCGGATGAGTTGAGACAGCAGATGCTCTATCAGCTCGGGGCCTTGATCGCGATTGCCAAAAGCGAAGGCGTCGAAGTCGGGCACTTCAGTTTTCATGCGGCCATGGGCAATATGGTCAATCGCGACCCGGCGCTTGCCGATATGATGATGAATGCCATTTCTGCCGTTGATCCGAAGCTTGTGGTGTTCGTAACGCCGGACAGCGAAATCGAGAGAGCGGCAAAACGCGCTGGCTTGAAGACCCTAGCATTGTTTTTGGCCGATCGCGCCTATGACGCCAAGGGAAGCCTTGTCGCGCGGGGTCTTCCCGGCGCGCTGGTCAAGGATGAACCATCGGTGCGCGCCCGTGTCTGCCGGTTCCTGACCGATGGCACGGTCAAAGCCATCGATGGCACGATCATCACAATGCCGGCTCGCTCCATCCTCGTCCACAGCGATACGCCCGGTTCACTGGAGCTGGCGCGTATCGTGCGTAGTGAAATCAGCGCCTCCGGCGCAACGCTCGCGCCTGCCGCAGAACTCGCGTCTTAATGGGCCTCTGGTTGGCCCGTTTTCCAAATCTTACCGAAAGATCACGCAGATGCCCTCTACATCAGACCGCCTGAAAAACGTTTCCATTTCCGCTTCCGCCGCCATGACCCAACGCGCCAGAGAGCTGGCCGCGCAGGGTGTCAAGGTGGTCAGCCTCTCCTCGGGTGAACCGGACTTTCCGACGCCCGCTCACGCTGTCGAGGCTGCGCACGAAGCAGCCGTTGGCGGGCAGACGAAATATCCGCCAATGGATGGCACGCCTGCGCTGAAGGCTGCGATCGCCAGAAAGTTCAAGCGGGACAACAATCTGACCTATGATGCCAGCCAGATCATCGTTTCCGCCGGCGGCAAACAGGTGATCTTTAACGCGATGCTCGCAACCTGCAATCCGGGTGATGAGGTCGTTATTCCCACGCCGTCATGGGTCAGCTATGCGGATATCGTCAAATTCGCAGGTGGCGTTCCCGTCGCTGTGCCGTGTTTTGAACAAACCGGCTTCAAACTGCGCGCCGAAGATTTGGAAGCTGCGATTACGCCGCGTACCAAGTGGCTCTTTCTCAATTTTCCCAACAACCCCACAGGTGCTGCCTGCTCGCGTGCGGAGATGGCGGCAATCGCAGAGGTTATGCTGCGCCATCCCGATGTCTGGATTCTGACTGACGATATCTACGAACATCTGGTCTATGACGGTTTCGAATTCAGCACAATTGCCGATGTTGAACCGCGACTTTATGACCGCGTGCTGACCATGAACGGCGTGTCGAAGGCCTACGCCATGACGGGATGGCGTCTGGGTTATTGTGCCAGCGGTTCGAAGGAACTCATCGCGGCAATAAGCAACGTAAACGGCCAGAACGGCGGCGGCATTGCTACCGTTTCGCAGGCGGCAGCGATTGCAGCACTTGATGGTCCCCAGGATCTCCTCAAGGAACGTGCCGCTATCTATCGGGAGCGTCGCGATTTTGTTCTGGGTAAACTCGCCGGGATTGAGGGTTTGCGCTGCCATAAGCCTGAAGGCGCATTCTATCTCTATCCCAACATGTCGGGGCTTATCGGCAAGACCACCAAGGGTGGGCGCAAGATCGAAAGCGATGTCGATTTCGTGATGGCGCTGGTGGATGAGCACCACGTAGCAACGGTGCAAGGCGCTGCCTATGGCATGAGCCCGCATTTCCGGATCTCCTATGCGACGAGTATGGAGATGTTGAATGAGGGTTGCGCACGCATTGCTCAGTTCTGCCAGGATATGCGTTGATCCTGACACGATCCTTTGGCCCGGTTGCCGGGCCAAAGGATGATTGTCCTAGAGCTTCAATTTTTCCGTCAGCTCCACCAGAATATCCTTCACGGCAAAAGCCGGCTCCGACAGTGAATTCTGGTCGGACATGCACAGCGACAGGGTCTCTTCGATCCGTGGCGACAAGAGCCGGCAAATAAGCGGTTCGCTCGTTTCCGAGACGATCCGGTTGGCAATGGCTTTTGGCATGATGGTTGCGCCGAGACCACTGGCGACGGCCCGGGCAAGTGTCCTGACGATTTCCACTTCCGCGACGACCTTGAGATTGATCCGGCTGCGGGTAAATGCCGTGTCCACAGCGCGCCGGACAAAATTATAGGCTGGTGGCATCAGCATGGGCATGCCGTCCAGCGCGGCAATCGGCACCGGTTTGGAGTCCGCTTCGATTGCGAAATCGCGATGTGCAACAAGATAAAATTCTTCGCTGAGCAGAGGCTCGAATTTTACACCCTTGATCGGCCCGACGCCGTGTATCAATGCCAATTCCAGACGCCCATTCATGATCATCTGGCTATAGGTTTGACCGACGCTTTCCGTCAGGTGGATCAATATCCCCGGATGTCGCTTTCGCGTTTCCGCCAACAGCTCCACGGAAAGCGTAGCCGCGCTGCTGAATGGAACCAAGCCGACAGAGACACGCCCGGCAAGTGAGTTGCCCGCGGCCGATACGTCGACCTGTGCCTGTTCCATCTGGCGCAATATGATCTGTGCGTGGCGGTAAACGGCATGTCCCGCATCCGTCATCGTCACGCCTTGCTGGCTGCGGATGAGCAGTTTCTGGCCGAAATGCTCTTCAAGGGCGGCTAGTTGCTGGCTGAGCGCCGGTTGCGCAAGGTGCAGAATATCGGCGGCGCGCGTGATGCTGCCGCTGTCTACGATGACGATGAATGATTTGAGACGTCTTATATCCATGCTTGCGACAGCTTACAGGCTCGCGCAGGTTTTGCAATCTGGGAGCCCGAGCGGGATGCTCCTGTCCGGGTTAAAAATCGCGCCGGAATCCCGTGTCGAAGTACCCGTTTGTGGGCCTCCATAAAAGTTACTTATTACTCCAAAAATAATCGGTCTTAGGCAAGCGCAGAAAGCTTCGCTAGTGTTCATGGTAACAAATAAGGGGATCAGAATGCCATTCTCCGATTACAGGACCGCTTTGGTCACCGGTGCTTCATCCGGTATCGGTGCCGCCATCGTCGAGCGGTTTTGCCGCGAAAACATTGAAGTCCATGCGGTCGCCCGCAGTGCCGGCGCCTTGAATGAACTGGCCGAACGAACCGGCTGTATTCCGCATGCGATTGACGTTACGGATCGCGCTGCAATTGCCGATCTTGCGAACAGGGTGCAGTTCGACATTCTGGTGAACAATGCCGGCGTCGACAGGCCGAAGAAGTTCCTTCAGGCGGATGCGGAAGATATCGACCTTTTGATCGATGTGAACCTCCGCGCCGTTCTTCACATCTGCCGCCTGATCGTTCCGGGCATGGTGGAGCGTGATCGCGGGCATGTCGTCAATATCTCGTCCATTGCCGGAAACTATAATTTCGGCGGCAACTCGACCTATCATGCCGTAAAGGCCGGGGTCGCCATGCTGTCGAACCAGTTGAGGCTGGATGCGTTCGGCAGGCGGGTACGCGTAACGGAGATTTGCCCCGGCCGCGTGGCGACGGATATCTTCAATCACGTTCATGGCAACGATCCGAGTGTGCGCGAGCGCTTCATCGACGGTTTCGAGTTGCCGAAAGCGGAAGATATTGCCGAGGCGATCGCATTTGCCATTGCCGCACCGGTTGCCATGAATATCGGCCATATGGAAATCACCCCGACATTGCAGGTTATGGGCGGACTTCAGACGGCCAAACCGCAGACTTTGGCGGAGGCTGACGCACCGAAGGAACAAAAGCCGTGAGCGGTTTCGACCTGTCGGCAATCCTGAGCAACCCGCAATATATTGCAATGCTTTGGCATGGATTGCAGATGACCTTCGTCATCTTTATCGGGTCCTGGTCTCTCGCCATGACGCTTGCGCTGGTCCTGTTATGCGTGCGGTTTTCATCGTCCCGTTTTGCTGATCGCGCCGTGGCCGCCTATGTTTCCTACCACCGCAATGTGCCGACACTCGTGCAATTGATGCTGTGGTACTTCGGGATATTCACTCTCCTGCCTTCGGGTTTGACGGACTGGCTGATTGCTCATAATGCCGAGGCAATCTTTGCCGTGGTCGGTCTCGGGCTCTGTCAGGCAGCCTATTTCAGCGAGGATCTGCGCTCAGGCCTGCGTTCCGTCAGCCCGGGCCAGATGGAAGCGGCGAAGGCATTGGGGCATGGTTATCTCTCCGCGATGCGCTTCATCATCATGCCGCAAGGCGTGCGCAATGCCCTGCCACCGCTCATCAATCACAGCGTCTCTCTGTTCAAGAACAGCAGCCTCGCCCTCATCATCGGGGCTTCCGAATTGACCCATGCCATCAAGGAAATTGAAAATCTCAGCTTCCAGACCTTCGAGATCTATCTTGTCGGAACCGTTCTGTACCTGTTCTTCTCGCTGTTGATAATGGGTGCCGGTGCTTATCTTTCGATGCGTCTCGATCCGGCGTGGAGGGCACGCGCATGATCGGCGACATGATTACCATCGTTCATGACTACTGGTTGCTGCTGTTGATCGGTCAGTATCCGAACGGCCCGCTTGGCGGCCTTGCGAACACGATCATCCTCTCCGCCCTCGCCATCGCACTGGCCTTTCCCGTCAGCATCCTTATGGCGTTGGCTCGCCTGTCCAAGTGGCGGTTCCTGCGGTGGCCGGTAACGGCGCTGGTCTATGTCACGCGCGGCGTGCCTTTGCTCATGCTCATCCTGTGGAGTTATTTCCTCGTCCCGCTCTGGACCGGTGCCGATGTACCGAGTTTCGTCATCATGTTGACGACACTCGTCATCTATCAGGGCGCATTTCTCAGCGAAGTCGTAAGGGCAGGCATTGTCGCTCTCGGTGCCGGACAGATGGATGCGGCAAGGGCGCTTGGCCACAGCTATATCGGTGCAATGCGCTTCATCATCTTGCCGCAAGCGCTTTACAACATGATCCCGAGCATGATCTCGACATTTGTCGCCACGATCAAGGATACGACGCTCGGTTACGTCATCAATGTACCCGACCTCACCTTCGCGGCAAGTCAGGTCAACAATCAGCTTCTGACCCAACCATTCCAGGTCTTCCTCATCCTCGCTGTTGTCTACTACGCCATTTGCTGGAGCTTGACGTATCTCGCAAATGCCGTCGAGCGGCGTATCGCCAAACGCCGTGCCGGTGGGGTCAATCGCCCGCAACAGGCATTGCAGGCGCAGGCGAAAATCTTAACGGAGCAGCCATGACAATCACTGCATCGAAACAGCAGACGATCCGTATTTCCAATGTCTGCAAGAGCTATGGCGACTACGAGGTTTTGAAGAATGTCGACGCCGAAGTTGCGCGGGGCGAGGTTATCGTCATCTGCGGCCCCTCCGGTTCCGGCAAATCCACATTGATCCGTACCGTCAATCGTCTCGAAGAGATCAACAGCGGCTCCATCATGCTCGATGGGCAGGATATTCATGCCGCAAAGAAAACAAGGGAACTCAATCTTCTGCGCAGCAGAGTGGGTTTTGTGTTCCAGAGTTTTAATCTCTTCCCGCACCTGTCCGTTGTCGAAAATGTCACGATCTCGCCGATCCGCGTAAAAGGCATCGCACCTGACGTTGCTCGGGAGAAGGCTTTGAAGCTTCTGGATCGGGTAGGCCTGTCCGACAAGGCTGGCGCTTATCCGGGGCAACTCTCCGGCGGCCAGCAGCAGCGCGTGGCGATTGCGCGTGCACTGGCCATGGAGCCGCCCGTCATGTTGTTCGATGAGCCGACAAGCGCGCTCGATCCGGAAATGGTTGGCGAAGTGCTGGCCGTTATGAAGGGGCTGGCCGCAGAGGGCATGACCATGCTTTGCGTGACCCACGAAATGGGCTTTGCCCGTGAAGTGGCCGATCGCATCTGGTTCATCGACGCCGGCGAAATTCTCGAAAAAGCGACGCCGGAAGAGTTTTTCACAGCACCACGCCATCCGCGCGCGCAGCGGTTCCTTTCCGATCTGCGCCACTGATACCAATCAATCATAAGAGGAGAACTGACGATGAACTGGAAATGCCTGACACTTACCGTTGCACTGGCCGGAACCGCTCTCGCTTCGCCGGCGGCGGCTGATCAACTCGACACGATCATGGCGAACAAGGTGCTGCGTTGCGCGACCTTCGCCGATGTCGTGCCATTTGCGGCGCCGGATCCGAAGACCCGCGAAATGGCCGGTTTTGATGTTGATCTTTGCAACGCGATCGCCAAAGAACTGGGCGTAAAGGCGGAAGTCAAGCCGGTCTCGGTGGAAGCCCGTGTACCGGAAGTCAAACTCGGCCGCGTTGATATCACCGTTGCCAATCTCGCTTACACACAAAGCCGTGCAGAGCAGATTCAGTTCAGCGATCCCTATTATCTCGCCAAGGAAATGCTGATCGTACCGGTTGATGATGCCGGCAAGAAGAAGTCGGATTATGAAGGCCAGCGTGTCGCCTCGACCAAGGGCTCGACCTCTGAAATGTCGATCAAGCTCAACAAGTCCGAGCCGCTGACCTTCCAGGATACTGCGTCCGCCTATCTTGCCGTTCAGCAGGGCAAGGCGCGGGGCATGGTGGCAAACACCATGACCACCACCAAGTTCGTCAATGAATCGAAGACCAAGGGCAAGCCGATGCGCATGATCGAGGAGCCGATGCTCTATCAGCCGATCGGTGTCGGCATGGCAAAGGACAATCCGGCGCTGACTGCCAAGATCAACGAAGTGCTTCGCACACTTGACGCCTCCGGTGAGATCAACAAAATCTGGGACAAGTGGCTTGGCCCGAACACCGAATACAAGATGACCCGTACCGACAAGGTCGTTCCGCTTTCCGAGCTGAAGTTCGACCCGATCCCCTGATCCGGCCGGCTTCGAGCCACGGCAACGATTGAAACATAACAATTAAACTCAATGCGAGCGGCGGGACGTTCCCGCCGCCAGCCTTACCGTGGGAGGTTTTTATGATCCACATTAAAGATATAGCAGAACGGCCAAGCAAGGCAGACGTCGAAGCCCTTTCGAAGTTTTCGCCAGCAACCATTCACGAGGCGCAGGGTCGAAGAGGCGCACTTTCCTCCCGTATCAAGCCGATCGATTACCGCATGAAACTGTGTGGTCCGGCCTTTACCGTCAAATGCGCGCCGCGTGACAACATCATGCTGCAGCTGGCCATCAATTACGCCAAGCCCGGCGACATCATCGTGGTTTCGGCCGGTGAATACGAAGAAGCGGGTTCCTTTGGTGACGTTCTGGCGAATGCCTGCCTCGCAAAGGGGATCGGTGGTCTGGTGACGGATACCGGTGTGCGCGACACCTTGCAGCTTCGAGACCTCGGCTTTCCCGTGTTCTCGTTTAGCGTCTGCATCAAGGGTACCGTCAAGGAAACGATTGCGGCAGTCAACGATACGATTATCATTGGCGACGAGATCATCAACCCCGGCGACATCATTGTTGGCGATGCGGACGGTTTGGTCGTCGTGCGTCGTGCGGAAGCGCAGGAGTCGGCCCGTCTCTCACAAATTCGCGAAGATGCCGAAGCGGGCTTCATCGAAGCTTACAAGCAGGGCAAATCCGTTATCGAAGTCAGCAATCTGGAGCCTGTCCTGAAGGCAAAGGGACTTGTCGTCGATATCTGATTTCGGCGTGGTGCAGCAAAACGCATCTGACATTCCGGGAAGGTCCAGGCCGACGATTCCAGTCCGTTCAGGGCCGCGAATTTTATAAATCGCGATGCCGTCAGGGCTGCCACCGAAGCTGCAAGCAATGCAAATAAAAGCCCTCCCAACGCGGAGGGCTTTTGTCGTTTCGGCGACAGCGTCAGGGTTTCAGCGACATCGCCGCGCAGTACAACCTCCACTTCCTTTACCGCCCCGAACAATCTCGATAAAGCGTGACGTCGTCCCTTCGCAGGGATGCGTTATTCTTAATAAGCGGGTGTCTGCGTGCCCGGCTGCTGCTCCTTTCGACGCAATTCGAAATCATGTATACGAGCATCGATTTTAGATGCCGGGTGACCCAATGAATCGGAATATGACTGCTGACAGGCAGCCGGAACTCACAGTATTTGCACCGATTGCGCCGTCGCTGCCAGTACGCGAGGATGAGCCTTACGCGCGCGATGAGATGTTGCACGAAATATTCGAGCGCACGAGCAAGCTATATTATTCGAAATGCGCGGTCAGGCTTCTTGGTCACGATCCCGAAAACAGTCGCCGCACGGAACTCAGCTATTCGCAGCTCGGCGAGCGCGCCATCCGGTTCGCACGGCAGCTTCGCTCCATGGGCGTTGAGCGTGGAGATCGCGTTGTTATCTGTCTGCCGCGCGGCCTCGATCAATATATGGCCATCCTCGGCACACTCTGGGCCGGAGCCTGTTATGTTCCTGTTGACTGGACCTATCCGCAGGACCGGATCGATTTCATCGCCGAGGATAGCGGCGCCACTCTGATCGTAACGGATGGTGAGCGCGCGGGCGACATGCCTGTCAGGACACTCGTGGTCAACGAGACCCTCGGCGATCTGGCTGCTCAGGATGCGGTGCCGATCACGCGCGCCGAAAGCGGTGCGTCTCCTGATGACCTCGCTTACATTATCTATACCTCGGGAACCACCGGTCGCCCGAAGGGTGTCATGATTTCCCACCGCAGCGCCTGCCATTTCCTGCGCTCGGAAGGTGCCGTTCTCGCAATCGATGAAAGCGACAAGGTTTTCGGTGGCTTCAGCATTGCTTTCGACATGTCGATCGAGACGATGTGGAGCGCGTTTTCTGCCGGCGCGGAACTTCTTGTTGCCAACGAAGCCCTGCATAAGGCCGGACCCGATGTGGCGGTCGCTCTGGCCTCGGAAGGCGTCACCGTCTGGCATGTCGTGCCTTCCCTGTTCACATTGGTCGAGGCGGAAATACCCACGCTTCGGCTCGTCAACCTTGGTGGTGAGGCGTGTCCGCCAGACCTCGTCGACCGCTGGGCGCGTCCCGGCCTGCGGATGCTCAACACCTACGGCCCGACCGAAACGACGGTAACGGCAACCTGGACCGAGGTGCAGCCCGGCCGTCGCGTCACGATCGGCCGCCCGCTGCCGGGATATACGGCCTGGATCCTTGACGAAAAGCTTTGGCCGGTCGATGCGGGCGCTGAAGGTGAGCTGGTGATCGGGGGGCCGGGTTTAAGTTCCGGCTACGTCAATCGCCTCGATCTGACAGCGGACAAGTTCGTCAACACCCCCTTCAATGGACCGGATGGGTTACCGGTCCGGATCTATCGTTCAGGTGATCTCGTGCGTCTGGACGCCGTCGGCGACATCGAATTCATGGGGCGAATAGACACGCAGGTAAAGATCCGCGGGTTTCGTGTGGAACTGGCCGAAATCGAAGCGGTCATCGCCGAAGATGCTTCCATTGCACAGGCAGTCGTCCATCTTTTCCGCGATAATGACGGTGCGGAATTCCTGGCCGCATTCCTTGTGGCGCGCGGAAATGCGGCGATCGACATCGAAGCCGCTCGCAAACGTGTGCATGATCGTCTGCCGAATTATATGCGACCGGTTGCCTATCAGGTGCTGGATGCTCTGCCGACCCTGCCGGCCTCCGGCAAGGTGGATCGAAAGGCGCTGCAGCGCCCGGTCGTCGTCCCCGTGTCAGACCGGGAAACAGTTGCTCCCGAGACGCCGCTCGAAGCACAACTCCACGCCATCTGGTCAGACGCCTTTGCCCCGCAAAAGGTTTCGGTGGAGGACGACCTGTTCGAGGATCTGGGTGGCCATTCCCTGAAGGCCGCTCGTCTTGCATCCGCCATCCGCAAGTCGCCGGGCCTTTCCGGCGTCTCGATCCAGGATCTTTACGCAGCACCCACGATCCGGCGGCTTGCCGAGCGGCTGCGGGATCGCATCGTTGCGGACACCGTGGTTCTGGAGCCTTTTCATCGCGTCTCGGCATTTCAGAAGCGTCTGTGCTGGGTACTCCAGACAATCGCTCTGGTGCCCATTTACGCGGTTGCCGGGTTGCAGTGGTTTTTCCCTTACCTCGCCTACACCTATCTCGTCGAAGACTTCGGTCGCGTGAAGGCCCTGCTTCTGGGTGGTCTGACCTTTCTTCTCATTCCGCCATTGGGGATGCTGTTCGCGATCGTCGTGAAATGGCTGATCATCGGCCGCTACAGGGCAGGGGACTATCCGTTGTGGGGCAGCTATTACCTGCGCTGGTGGTTCGTTCGTCGCCTCTCTGATGTCATCGCCACGCCTTATCTCAGCGGCACGCCGATGATCCGCTTCTATTATCGCCTGTTGGGCGCAAAAATCGGTCGCCGTGCCTTCATCGGAACGGTGAGCATCGATACGACCGATCTTGTCAGCATTGGCGACGATACCATCATCAGCGATTATGCAATGCTGGCTACCAGTTCGGTTGAGCGAGGCCTGTTACGCATTGGCCGCGTTACCATTGGAAAAAGCGCTTTCGTCGGCACCATGTCCGTGGTCGGACGCGACAGCTCGATTGGAGATGCGGCGGCGCTGGACGACCTGTCTTCCCTGCCGATGAACAAGTCAATTCCTGACGGGGAATGCTGGAGCGGCTCGCCTGCGAAATGCAGCACAACTGGCCGGGTGGCGCAGTGCGATGAAGAGGCTGGCTTCTTGCGCCGCCTGCTGGTCGGCATCGGGCTTTTCATCGCCGCCGCCATTCTTCCTCTCGTCGCCATCCTGCCGATTGCGCCGGGTCTCATTGCGATGATCGAAATAGACTGGAGCACTGAGGGCTACTCCTATCTCCTTATTTCGCCGTTCCTCGCCCTCACCTACATCGTTCTGATGTGCGTATTGACCGTCGCCGCCAAGCGACTGATCCTCGGCCCGGTCCGGCCCGGGCGTTATTCAATCCATAGCTGGTTCTACCTGCGCTTCTGGTTCGTTCAGCAGGTAACGGATCTGGCGCTGGCGCTGCTGCATCCGATCTATGCCACGCTCTATGTGATCCCCTGGTATCGCGCGCTGGGCGTGCGTATCGGCAAGAGAGCCGAAATCTCGACCGCCGCCAAGATCGTTCCAGATCTGGTTGACATCGGTGCGGAGAGCTTCATTGCGGATGCGGTGGTGTTCGGCGCGGCGCGGCATGAGCCAGGAATTATCGAACTGGCTCACACCCGGATCGGGCGACGCTCCTTCATCGGTAATTCGGCGCTGCTGCCGACCGGCGCAACCATCGCTGATGGCGTTTTGATCGGCGTGCTCTCCAAACCGCCCGTGGACGGCGGCGCCGAGCGACCGGATGGAACCTGGTTTGGCTCTCCGCCGATTTCGCTGCCAGTCCGGCAGGCTGTGGGGCTGTTCGACGAAGGTGCGCGCTTCAACCCGCGGCCACGTCTTGTCGCAACCCGTCTCGCCATCGAGGCCATCAGGGTAATCCTGCCGCTGACATTGTTTCTGGCATTTTTCAGCCTGCTCTTCTCCATCGTGGGCGACATTCAGGATTTCGATGACAGCCAGTCGCTGATTGCTCTGGTTTTCCCCCTTCTCTACCTGTGTTTTGCGCTCGCCTGCGGTCTTTCCGTCGTCGCGCTCAAATGGCTGGTCATGGGACGGTACAAACCAACGACCAAGCCGCTGTGGAGCACCTTCGTATGGCGAACGGAATTGGTGACGGCGACCTACGAAAACCTGGCGGTTCCCAACCTGCTGGAGCCGTTGCGTGGCACACCCTGGCTGCCGATGTATTTTCGCCTTCTCGGCTGCAAGATCGGCCGCGACTGCTTCATCGATACGACAGATATCACCGAACATGATCTGGTGCGCATAGGCGACGAAGTCGCGCTCAACGAATTTTCCGGTCTGCAAACGCATCTGTTCGAGGATCGCGTCATGAAAGTGAGCGGTGTAACGGTTGGCGACCGCGCGGTCATCGGCTCCTATTCCATCGTGCTTTACGATGCGGAGATCGGCGAAGATGCGCAACTTGGCGATCTCTCCGTGGTGATGAAAGGCGAGACCTTACCCGCCGGAACGTCGTGGGAAGGTTCTCCGGCCCAGCTCGTGCGTAACCCGTGACGGAGGTCGTCTGGCATTCAGGATATCTGGATCTGCCTGCCGACCCCGGTGATGCGCCTGTTGTTTGGTACGTGCGCCTCGACGACGCGGACACGGAAAAGACGGCACATTCCGCAACACTGTCGCGTGCCGATCTGGAAGATTTGGCACAGCGACCGGAAGCGGGGATGCGGGGCATCCGTCGCCGGCTATTGAAGGTTCTTCTGGCGCGTCTGTCGGGCCTTCATCCGGATGAGATCATCGTTGGCAGAACGGAGCCTGGCGCACCGCGGATACTTCATCCCGCCGGGTGGAACATCAGCGTCGCTGGCCGTTGGCCGCATTGCCTGATCGGGGTAAGCCGCTCTCCCATCGGCGTTGATATAGAGCCGCTTGACGCCGAGCCGCCTGCCGAAGACAGCTTCACCCCGGCGGAAGCCATCGAACTCCAGGGCGCCTCAAGTGCTGCCCTCCTCGCGCGTTGGGTAGCCAAGGAAGCACACGCCAAATGCCTGGGCATAGCCTCACGCATCGATGCAGCCGAGATCGAAACACGCACCGCAAGAGACCGATTGGACGTTGTCTCGGGCTTTGGAACCACCGCGAGCATTGTCCGGGTCCATGACAACACGGTGCAGGCGTTTGCCTTTCTCTAGATCACTTCCGATAATCGCCTGATCAGGATGCCGGCGGGTTTGCATTGCCGTTGACGGACGCGTCGGATACCCCAAGACGATCGGCCATCCTGATAAGATCGGCGACGGACTCGGCCCGCATCTTGCGCATGACCTGGCCACGGTGGACTTTCACGGTGATTTCGCTGAGGCCGATCTCCGCCGCGATCTGCTTGTTGAGGCGACCCCGCGTGACGAGTGCCATCACCTGCCGCTCGCGAGCCGTCAACGTCGCAAAGCGCTCATGGAGAGCAGCGGCAGAGGTCTGCTGCTGTAGCCGGGCACGATCTTTCTCTAAAGCCTCCCGGATCGCGTCGAGAAGGTCCTGTTCCCGAAAGGGCTTGAGCAGGAATTCTACCGCGCCGGCCTTCATCGCCCTGACCGACATTGGCACATCGCCATGGCCAGTCAGGAAGATTATCAGCAGGGGATTGCCGGTCCTTGCCAGCTCATCCTGGAAATCAAGGCCACTTGCATCCGGCATCCTGACGTCGAGGACAAGGCAGGAAGGGCTTTCGGATCGCTGGTGGCCGAGGAAATCGCGTGGCGATGGAAAGCTGCTGACGTCATAGCCGACCGAGCGCAGCAGGCTGTCCAGCCCATCCCGGACGGACGGATCGTCATCGATGACGTAAACGGTCGATTTCGGCTCCGGCATGGTCATCCCCTTGCTCCGGCATTCGATGGCAGGATGAAGCCGAACACGGCGCCGTGCGGGAAATTGGGTGCCGTATAGACCGTACCGCCATGCGCCTCGATGATCGACCGGCTGATCGCCAGCCCCATTCCCATTCCTGTCGGCTTGGTCGTGAAGAAGGCCTCGAACATTTTCTCGGAAGGGGCAGACGGCACGCCGGTGCCGGTGTCGCGCACGCTGATGGTTATTTTCCTGTCGTCAGTTGCGGCACTGACCAGCAGCTCGCGTTTTTCCGTGTCGACGCCCGCCATCGCCTCGATGGCATTGATGACGAAGTTCAGGATTACCTGCTGGAGCTGAACCCGGTCACCCGTCACGGATGGCAGATCGCTGGCAAGTTCGGTGCGCAGCAGGATATGGTTTTCGCGGATTTCGCCGCGCACCAGCGCCAGCGCCTCGGTGACGACTTCGACCATGTCGATCCTGTCGCGCGATGGTGCAGTTCGCGCAACGAGGCTACGGATGCGGCCGATCACCTCGCCGGCGCGGCCGGCATCCCTGACGATCCTGTCAAGCGCGTGCCGTGCTTCCTCATGGTCGGGAGGTGTTGCCGACAGCCAGCGCAGCGCCGCATTGCCGTTGGCGACGATCGCGGTGATCGGCTGGCTGACTTCATGGGCAACGGACGTGCCGAGTTCGCCCATCGTCATGATGCGCGACATCCGCGCAAGCTCGGATTGGGCCTGTCTGGCCCTTGCCTCGGTTGTCTCGATCCTGATTGCCAGATAGGTGGTCGCGCCAATTGCAAGCAGGCTGATCGCCCCGTTGACCATGCCGGATTGGAAGTCCCCATGCCGCGTCAAAAAATAGCTCGCTATGGTGAGAACGGCGCAGGCGATCCCCACGACCATGACGGCTCCGGGCCGGCCGGAACGGACGGAGAGGAGGATCACCGAGACATAGAGCACCGCAAAGGCGATCTCCAGATTGGTCACGGTGTCCGCAACGAAAATCAGGGTGGTGAGCAGCGTAATGCCCAGCCACATCAACGGCGCTTCGACCAGATAATGCAGGACCTCGCGCCTCATATCGTCTTAACCTTCCTACACGAATCTGCCGCCGCACATGCGACGGCAGGGTGCACGATCGGAAGCCCATCGGCAATGCCGGCCATTGGGGTGGCCAATGGCCGGCATCAACAAGACATGGTCCTCAGCTCGGGTTTTCCAGCGTGAACAGGTCCGCATTTTCGTCATAGGCGAAATATTCGGCATAACGGGCCCAGTTCGTCACGGCTTTCAGCGTGGTATCGGCATAGTCCTCCGACATGTAATCCTCAAGCTCGTCGCGGAAGCGCCGGGCCGGTGCACGATGCGTCGGCCGCTCGTCAAGGACGCGGCGGATGTGGGCGGCAAGCGGCACATAGCTTGCTAGATGCTGCGAGAACAGGCGTTTGCGTTCATCGACATCGCTGTCGGAGAAGCGCAGGCCCGGTGCCGTCAGCCGGATGTCGCCGCCTTCCAGATCGACAAAGCGCAGCAGTTGCAGCGTCTCGGCAACGGGGAAAAGGTCGTCGATGCCGAGATGCAGATGCGCGGCAAGCGGCGGCAGGTCAGCCTGTCCCCGATAGGGTTCGGCCGCGACCGTTTCGATCAGGCCGGACATCAGGTTTGTCGATACCCGCGGCAAGGCCATGGCAATGCCGGTGCCGGGGAATAGCCCGTCGCGCGCCGTCGTGCCGGTTTTCGCCGTCATCCTTGCATAGATGTCCTCGACCAGAACCCGGAAGCTGGGGTCGAGGCGGTTGCGCGGCTGAGGCAGGTCGACACGAATTTCGGCGATGACACGGCCGGGGTTCGACCCGAATATCAGGATGCGGTCGCACATCAGCACGGCCTCTTCGATATTGTGGGTCACCATTAGGATGGATCTCGATCGGCATCCGGCCCTCGCACCACAGATCGAGAAGATCGGTGCGCAGTGTTTCGGCAGTCAGCACGTCGAGTGCTGAGAAGGGCTCGTCCATCAACAGCACCTTTGGGCGCACGACGAGGGCGCGGGCAAGGCCGACGCGCTGGCGCATCCCGCCCGAAAGCTCCTTGGGATAGGCGCTTTCGAAGCCGTCGAGACCGATGAGATCGATGGCGGCAAGCGCCCGCTTGCGCCGTTCCGCCGGTGCGACGCCCTGGGCCTCGAGGCCTAGTTCGACGTTCTGCAGGACCGAAAGCCAGGGGAAGAGCGCGAAACTCTGAAAGACGACCGAGACGCCCGAATTGGGACCCGTCACGGGCCGGCCCTCGAAAGTGACCTCGCCCCTGCTTGGCCTGATCAGGCCGGCAATCGCCCGCAGTAGGGTCGACTTGCCGGAACCGGAGCGCCCGAGCAGTCCGACGATCTCGGCGGAGCGAAGCTCCAGATCGACATTGTCGAGGACGACCAGCGAGCCGGATGCACCCTTGTCATAGATCTGGCAGACCTGTCTGGCGGAGACCAGCGGCGCGGCTTCGGCAATTCCTGCCTTCTTCGTGAGTGTGATGTTTTCCATGATTGTTACTCCGACTGGAATGATCAGTTGAGGCGCAGGCGTCGTTCGGCGAAGACGTAGAGCGGGCGCCAGAGAGTTCTGTTCAGAAGCGTGACGAAGAGCGACATGACGGCAATGCCTAGGATGACACGCTGGTAGTCGCCGGCCTCCGTGGCCTTGGCGATGTAGGAACCGAGGCCGAAGGCTTCGAGCTTGGTATGGCCCCAGCTCACCACTTCGGCGACGATGCTGGCGTTCCACGAGCCGCCTGAAGCGGTCAGCGCTCCGGTGACGTAGTAGGGAAAAATCCCCGGCAGGATGGCGCGCCGCCACCAGGTCCATGACCGGAGCTGGTAGACCGAGCAGGCCTCTTTCAAATCCGTTGGAAAGGCGCTCGCACCTGCGATGACGTTGAAGAGGATGTACCATTGCGTGCCGAGCACCATGAGCGGCGATAGCCAGATATTCGGGCTTGCTCCGGTGGCGACGATTGCAATGACCGCGAAGGGAAACAGGACGTTGGCGGGGAAGGCTGCGAGGAACTGCGCCACCGGCTGAACACGCTCGGCAACGGCAGGCCGGAGACCGATCCAGACGCCGATCGGCACCCAGATGACGGACGCCACCGCAATCAGCACAAGCACGCGCAACAGGGTAACGAGACCTCCCTGAAAGGCTTCCCATGCGTCGCCCCATGTCAGGGTCTGGCTCACGAAGGCAAAGGCGTTCCAGATGCCCCAGATACCGATGGCTGCGATCATGGCGAACCAGGCATAATCGAACAGGCGTGTGGCCATGCCAGTGTTGGGCCTGTCGACGGTTGCCTTTCGGGTCTTCGCCGGCAGTCGGACGAGCATCAGGCCGCCCCATACCCAGGCAAGCGGTCTCATCAGGCGCTTCAGCAGGCGCGTGCGCTGGATCAGCGAATAGACCCATGAGCGGGGCTTTTCCTGTCCGGCGATCTGCTCGAACCGGAATTTGTCGGCCCAGGCAACGATTGGCCGGAACAGCAGCTGGTCATAGAGAACGATGACGACGCCCATGGCGAGCACGGCCCAGCTCACCGCCGCAAAATCCTGCTTGTCGATGGCAACGGCGAGCCAGGAGCCGAGGCCCGGCAGCTGCACCGTGGTATTGCCCACGGTGATCGCTTCGGAGGCAACAACGAAGAACCAGCCGCCAGACATCGACATCATCGTGTTCCAGATCAGCCCGGGTGCGGAAAAAGGTGCTTCCAGCCGCCAGAACCGCTGCCAGGCGGAGAGGCCGAAACCACGGCTCACTTCGTCCAGATCGCGCGGCACGGTCCGCAGCGACTGATAGAAGGAAAATGCCATGTTCCAGGCTTGGCTGGTGAAGATCGCGAAGATCGATGCACATTCGGCGCCAAGCTGGCTTCCGGGGAAAATCCCCATGAAGAAGGTGACGGTGAAGGTGAGAAAGCCAAGCACCGGCACGGATTGCAGGATATCGAGGGCGGGAATGATGATCATCTCCGCCCGCCGGCTCTTGGCCGCCAGCGTTGCGAAAACGAAGGTGAAGATCAGCGATGCCCCGATTGCGGCGAACATCCGCAGCGTCGTGCGCAGGGCATATTCCGGCAACCGCGCGGGGTCGAGCGAAATGGGAGCGCTTGCAAGGCCCTCCAGCGGAGCACGCATTTCGGCCGCCCCATGCAGAGCGAGCACGGCGAGTGCGGCGACGAAGGCGAACGCTGCGAGATCGTAGCCATTCGGCAGGATGCGGGCCCGCGCCAGTTCGGCAACGGCGCTATGCCCCCGGCGATCATTGGAAAGAAAAACCATGTGATAACCTCATGGAAGAATGTGGGAAGTGTCGGCGCGATTAGGGATGCAATCGCCGGGGCGATGCCGTCGACATTCCACGACCGAAGGGGAAGATTGGGCGGCTTTACGCCGCCCTTTGGTTGTCCGAACCGGCCTGTCCTCTTCATCGAGAGGCTCACCGGTTTCTGTGGTCCAGGCGCACTCCAGCTTTCCGCTGAGGGGATTGCTGTGCCAGACGGCAACAAGCTGACCGCGCTTTGGGTTCTTGCTCGGCAGGCCGGAATTGGCGGGCAATGCCCGGGTTACCGGAAATTCGCATGCGGACATCTGTCCGCGGAAAAGAACGATGCTGTTCATGGTTCACCTCCTTGGCCCGCTATCGGCGGGTCCGGGCGGCGAACCGGACAGGCTAGACCCGACCGGCGCTCGCCCGGGCAATTGCGCCGGGAGCGTTCCAGATTGTTGTGATGACCATCCGTTCACGGCCTGACGCCGCAACCGGATGGCGACTAAGGTCGCTGTCCATTGGTGCCTTGATCTGTTGTTTCGATAAGCCTCGCGGTGCATTGCATTGCGAAGGCATGGTGGTTTTGTCACGGGGGGGGATGGACGGTCAATCAGGCGTTGGTGCAACGCGGTTATACCTAGGTATACCGTCGATCGCCGAGGTCTTTGCGCTACGCCTTGAGGGGGGCTGGCGGGCTTGAAATTCAAGATCGCGGCCGTATGGGCCGCGACCTTTCAAATGGCAGCAATTGTTGTTTGGCTGCCGACACATGGGCCTCGCGTCACTTCAGTGACATGCGGGAAGGTCCGGTCCTCCGCAGGTCTTCTTTGCCGGGGGCTTCTTTGGTGGCGGGGCGCTCTTTGCCTGCTGTGGAGCCTTCGGCTGAGGTTGCGGCTTTGGTTGAGCCTGGGGTTTAGGAGCTGGCGGCGCCTTCGTCTGCGCAACCGCGTGTGGCGCCGGTTTTGGCTGTGAGGCCACGGGGTTTGCATGCTGCGGTGGTGTTGTTGCAACATGCGGCTGGTTGTTGTTGACGGCCTTCGGCTTGGCAGGAGCCTTGGCGGCAACGGCAGGCGCTGCCGGTTTTACCGGCTGGCTATGGGCATTTGGTTTTGGCACTGCCGCAACCGGGTTCTGTTTGGTGCTCGGAGCCACTTGCGGCGGTGCGGTCTTCGCGGTCTGGCTCACACCCTTGGCTGCAGTCGTATTGCCGACAACAGGCAGTGGCTGCCCCTTTGCACCGGGAAGCGCATGGGCATTGTTATTCGCACCCAATGGAGCAGGTGCCGCAGTCGTGACGGCCGGACTATGGGCAGCACCGGGCACAACCTGCGGCGATTGTGCCTGTTTCGTTGGCTGCACCTGCTCCTGAGCGGCCGGGAGCTTGCCCGCCATTGGCAAGGGTTGGCCGTTGATGCCGGGAAGAACATGACCGGTGGCGGCATTTCCAGCCTGCGGTTGCGCAGCAGGAGTGACGGGACTGCCGGCAGGTATTTTCGCCGCTGTCGCCGGAACCTGCGGCTGCAGAACTGCCGCCTTCTTCTGGATCGAGGGCGGAAGGGCCACATGCAATGCCGCTGCACCGGCACCGGCACCGGCAACAATGGCGGCTCCGGCCAGCTTCTGTCCGGTCGTCAGGCCGGGTGCTGCGGGTGCGGCACTGGTCTCGTTGACGGTGTTGCTGCTGTTATTGTTGACCGTATCGTTATTGATGACGGTGTTGTTCACCACCGTGTTGTGGATGTTATTGAAGATGACGTTGTTTTCCGGCGGTGCCACATCGCGCGGCGGCAGAACCCAGGCTGCGACCGGAACAAAGGCCGGTGCCGGCAGGGCATAGAGATCGACCACTGGCGGTGGCGGTGCCAACACGACGAAATCCGGTGGCGGCGGCGCCAGAAAAACGACCGGCGGTGGCGGTGCATAACCGAAATCGGCATCGTTGAAATAAAGGACTGGTCGATCGACATAAACGATCTCGGTCGGCGGTGGCGGCGGAACGTCATATTCGATCACGGTGAACGACGGCGGCGGCTCCAGCGCTGCCTCGAAGTGATCGAGACGGCGACGGGCATCCCAGACATGCGGGCCGCGCGGATAACGTCTCAGGTAAGACCAATATGCCCGTGGCGTATCCGCAACCCAGGTTTCGCGCCAGGTGATCGCCTCGCGACGGGCGGCGACGATTGCGCGTACGCGTCGGGCCATGGAATCGTTCGGATAGGCGGCAAGGAAATCCTCGTAGCCTTGCAGCGTGTCACGGTCGAGCGCTGCGAAATACGCATCCTTTTCATCGAAGTCGCGGATCGCCTTCGTGCGGATGGCCGCATTGTCATAGGCAGACACCTGAGCCGTCGGCGCATCAGGGCCGCGATCGAAGAAGGCAAAGGCGCTGTCGAATTTGGATGCGTTCCAGGAGATTTCGGCACCCTTGGTCAGATCGCTGACCCGCAGGCGCGTGCGGTCGAACACATCGCCAAGCGAAAGTCCGCCGACGCGGATCATTTCCGCCAGCGCATGTGCATAGGATCCATAGGGGCCTGCTTCCGGCGGTGCGACGGTGCCGGGTGCTGCGTTGAATGCGATCAACTGATGGGCGTCGGGTTCAACGAGCGTCAGGCCACCGGCCAGCGGCTGATTGGACTGCGCGAACGGATTGGCCCTTGCGGCATCGACGACGACGATGCTGCCGCGATTGTTGATCGCAGCCAGCGACTTGGTGAAATCCGTCATCCGGATCGCCTCGACGGGCACGTCAGTCGCATTGACTATCTGGGCGTCCACCGGTGCGAAGTAATTGTCGCCCTGGTATTGCAGTCCGTAGCCCGCCAGATAGACGAAAGCCACGGTGTTCGGCCCCGAGGCGTTCGCTTTTGCCAGGAAATCCCGCAACGTATCCCGCAATCCGTTCTGGTCGAGATCGCGCGCGCCGATCACATCGAAGCCGGCGGCCTGGAGTGTCTGCGCAATTAGGCCGGCATCATTGGCCGGTGTCGGTAATGCACCTGTCTTGTAGGCGGCGTTGCCCACGACAAGTGCTATTCTCTTTTCAGGGGAGTTCTGTGCCTCGGCCGAGGTCGCGAAAGCGATCCCGACCATGACCAACAGTGTGGCAAAAAATGCCGAGATCGTCTTCTTGGATGACAATCCCATCATTGAGAGCAAAGGTGACATACCGGTTTCTTTCAGGAAACATGTAGCGAACATTCCTTTGGCCAGAAGGCTGGCCGACGTATGACGCTCGTGTCAAAGAGGCTCGTGCGAAAACTTCGCACGAAGTTTTAGTAAACGCGGATGAATGTCGTATTGGGAAAACCTGAAGTGAAGCTGAAAGGAGTGTTTGTTTGTTTCGAGCAACGCAGCAATATAAGTCACGATGACGTGCGGTTACTATCCAGTTCTTCACTGGATTTACAATATACAATACATGGCCTGTGAGCGATGCTCGAAGGCCGACTGGGTCATGATGGTATTTAGACTTCGTCACTATTGATTCTGGATCGTCGCACATCCGTTCCAGACTGTCGTGATCTTGTCGCCAAGTGGCGGCAAATTGATAGATGGCGGGCGATGAGGGCAAAGTTGTGGTAAGGAAAAGCTCGGTGTCTCCACGTTAACGCCCCAGCTCGTTTGAACCTTGTTGATCAGACAGCTTTCAGGTCGCTATTCCTTTTCAACGAAGGGGCGAGCAATATCCGTCGCCCCTTCGGAAATATTTCTGACAGATCGATCCGGCCTCTGCGTCTCGCGGGGTTTTATGCCTTCCGAGCGATGAAGATACGTCCGATCGTGTTGAGCAGAAGCTGCGCTGCCAGAATGGTGGTCGAACCGCTGTGATCGTAATCGGGCGCGACCTCGACCAGATCAATGCCGACGATCTCACCGCGTTTTGCAAGGCCGGCGATCAGTTCCAGCACTTCATAATAGATGAAACCGCCATGGCTCGGTGTACCGGTTCCAGGCGCGATGGACGGGTCGAAGCCATCGATGTCGATCGAAAGATAATAGCGTTTGCCAGCCGGGATGCGCTCCACCACGGCTTCTACGCCGAGTTTGCGGATCTGGCGCACGGAGAGGATATCCGAGCCCTGGGAGCGGGCATATTCGTATCCTTCCTTTGCGGTGGAGGAGACATTGCGGATGCCGAGCTGGGTCATTCCGGTGACCCACGGTTTTTCCGAGGCGCGGCGCATCGGGCTGCCATGTCCGAAGCGGACGCCATGACGCTCATCGACGAAATCCAGATGCGCGTCGATCTGCACCAGATGGATCGGCTCCTCATCGCTGAAGGCATTGATGCAGGGGATATTGATGGAATGGTCTCCGCCGAGGACCACGGGCAAGGCCCCGGCTGCGAGGATCTTGCGGACGCCGAACTCGATATTGGCATGGCTGTTTTCTGTATCGGTATGAACGATGTCGGCGTCGCCGATATCGACGATCTTCACGCCTTCCAGATATGTGACGTCGTCCTCGTGGTCATAGGCGCCCGCGTGTCCGAAGGAGAACAGGGTGGAGGCCTCACGGATGCCGCGCGGCCCGAAGCGGGCGCCGGCGCGCCATTGCGTGCCAAAGTCGAACGGCGCACCGAGAACCGCAACATCCGCGTTGATCGCGTCCCAGTTTTCGACATAGGGACTTTTGGCGAAGGTGGAGATGCCGACGAATGGCAGGTTCAGTCGTCCGCCGTCGTAACCGTGAGCAGCCATGAATATGTCCTTTCAGATATCAGAGTGCGCGTTCGCGCCAGGTTTGCAGAAATTGGGAAAGGCGTTCGCTCTTCGGGTTGCTGAAAAGCGTCTGTGGCGGGCCTTCCTCAACGATCTTGCCGTCATCCATGAAAACGACGCGGTTGGCCGCGTGCGCGGCAAAACCCATTTCGTGCGTGACAATGACCATGGTCATTCCCTCCGCCGCGAGTGTTTTCATGACGGAAAGCACTTCACCGACGAGTTCGGGGTCGAGTGCCGAGGTCGGCTCGTCGAACAGCATGGCGCGCGGGTTCACCGCCAATGCGCGCGCGATGGCGACGCGCTGCTTCTGCCCGCCGGACAGGGCATCGGGCCGACGGTCTGCGAAATCGGCAAGCCCGACTTTTTCGAGCATGGCGCGGCCCCGCTTCATGGCTTCTGCTTCGGGCAGGCCATGGACGAGCCTGAGCGCCAGTGTCACGTTTTTGATGACGCTCATATGCGGCCACAGATGAAAGTGCTGAAAGACCATTCCAAGCGGGCGGCGGGTCTCGGCCAGCTCGCGCGCGCCGGCGCGTTCGCGGCCAAGCGGGGTTTCCCGCCAGCCGATCAGGTGGCCGAAGACATGGACGTCGCCTTCGTCATAGGGATCAAGAAATGCAAGCGAGCGCAGGAGCGTGCTTTTGCCCGATCCCGAAGGTCCGATGATGCACAGCACATCGCCCGTGTGAACATCGAGATCGATGCCTTTCAGCACGGTCTTGTTGCCGAATCTCTTCTCCAGGCCGCGTGCGGAAATGGCAGCTGTTCGTTTGCTCATATCAGGAGCCCTCCGTGGAAAGGCGGCGTTCGAGATAAAGACCGAGCCGCGACAGGATTTCGACGATTGCCCAGTAGAGCAGGGCAATGGTGAGATAAGGAGTGACGACCGCGAAGGTGATCGAGCTGATCGTGCCGGCGACCTTGGTCAGCTCATTGAGCGTGATGACGGAAAGAACGGCGGATTCCTTGACGAGATTGATGGCCTGGCCGACGGAAGCGGGCAGCGTGACCGCCAGCGCCTGCGGCATCTGGATCCTGAAAAAGGTGTCGCTGGAGGTGAGCCCCAGCATTTCCGCCGCTTCGATCTCGCCTTTCGGCACGGCATTGAAACCGGCGCGAAAAATCTCCGCAAAGGGGCCGGCGCCATAGAGGCCAAGACCGACGATGCCGGCGGCATAGGGGCTGAGGATCAGCCCCAATTGCGGGCCGCCATAATAGAAGAGAAACAGGATCAGCGCGAGCGGCGCACCCCGGGCAAATTCCACATAAAGCCGCACCGGCAGCGAGATGGCCGCATAGGGAGACCGTAAAGCAGCCGCCAGCACAATGCCCATGATGGTGGCCAGCGCGATACCTGCAATAGAGACCGTCAGCGTTGCCAGCAGCCCGGCCGCATAGAGCGGAATGTCGTTCAGGAAGCCGGAAATCATCGCGTTGCCCCCTTTGTCAGGTGCCGTTCGACGACGAGGCCGATGCCCGCAAGCAGCGCGCCAACCGCGACATAAAGCAGGAGAGCCGAGAGATAGGCATCGAGCGGCCGGAAGGTGGCGGCCGCATATTGCTGCGCGCGGCGCGTCATGTCGGTAACGGCGATCACCGAAACGAGGGAAGAGTTCTTCACAAGAGCCTGTATCTCGCTGATGAGCGCCGGCAACATGGTTCTGAAGGCCTGTGGCACTTCGATATGCAGGAAGGTGCGGCCGGCGGAAAGCCCAAGCATGGCGGCGGCTTCACGCTCGCCTTTCGGAATGGACTGCAGGCCCGCCCTGTATATCTCCGACTGGAAGGCAGCCGTGTTGAGAGCCAGGGCCAGCGTCGCTGCAGCGATCGGTTCCAGATCCAGCCCGATAAGAGGCAGGAGATAGAAGACGATCAGCAGCTGAACGAGGATGGGCGTGCCGCGCCAGAAGGAGACGTAGAGGCCCGATGCCAGGCGCGGCAGGCGGCTGCCCCGACCGGCAGCCGCGAGGAAGAGGGCCAGCGGCGCTCCAAGCAGGAGCGCCGACAGGCTGACGGTCAGCGTTGTTAAGAGGCCGTCCAGCAGAACCGGCCATATGGCAAAAAATGTCTTGTCCATGACCGGTCGGACCTGCCGGTCACTCTGTCGCCGGCAGCGTGGCAGGCAGCTCCATCTGCGCGCCGAACCATTTCTTCTGGAGTTCGGCCAGTTTGCCGGAAGCGTTGAGCTTGGCCAGTTCGCTGTCCATGAAGGTGTTTAGCGTCGCGCTATCGGCATCGTTGCGACCCGCCCAGGAGAAATAGGTCTTCGGTCCGAAGGTCGGCAGAACGACTTCAAAAGCGTCCGGGCGCTGGCGCGCGGCCTCCAGAAGGTTTGGAAGCGAGTTGACGACGGCACGCAGGCGCCCGGCGCCGAGGTCGGCATAAGCTTCCGAGAAATCCGTATAGCTGGAGACCGTCGTGGCGTCCTTACCTGCCGCCTTCAGCTCGGCGGAAAACGTCTCGAGCGCCTTCAGCTGTGCGGAGCCTGCCTGTGAACCAACCGGCTTGCCTGCAATATCTTCCGGCTTGGAAATTTCGGCGTCGCCCTTGCGTTTCAATATGGCCATCGTCGCATCGGCGACGGGCGCGGAGAGCTTGTAGGCCTTCATGCGTTCCGGCGTCACGGTGACCGAGGTCACGACATAATCGAAACGGCTGGCGGCAAGACCCGGAAGGATGCCCTGCCAGGGCAGATCGAGACGCTTCAACTCGACACCCGGCAGAGCTTTCATGATTTCCTGCATGATGTCGGCGGAATAACCGACGATCTTGCCATCCTGGACAAATTCGAACGGCGCGAAACGAGCCTCGGTCGCGACCGTGAAAACCTTATCGGTCTTGATCTTTTCCAGAAGATCGGCGGCATGGGCTGATGCGTTTATGCTGACGACGAAGGCTGCGCCGAGCATGAGGGATTTCAGATTGAGCAGGTTTTGCATGGTTTCGTTCCCCTTATTGGTTTGTGATTAGAGGGGAGGAAACCATGGACAATATTCCAGAAAAATAGGA
The DNA here is from genome assembly GCF_030757975.1 of Rhizobium sp. AN73. Lineage (NCBI taxonomy): Bacteria > Pseudomonadati > Pseudomonadota > Alphaproteobacteria > Hyphomicrobiales > Rhizobiaceae > Rhizobium > Rhizobium sp. AN73. Next base: position 904,041 of record NZ_JARWME010000001.1, on the reverse strand, counting down.
AACTGATGGAGTTCATATTAGTAAAATTGATGTAACGGTTCGCCATGCAACTCGCGCAATCCGATCTTCGTTCGCTCGCCGTCTTCCGCGCCGTCGTGGAGCACAAGAGTTTTCTCGGTGCGCAAATCACGCTCGGGCTGAGCCAGTCGGCTGTCAGCTTCCATATCAAGGCACTCGAAGACAGGCTGGGTTTCAAGCTCTGTCGCCGGGGGCGCTCCGGTTTCGAATTGACGGATCGCGGCGCGCTGGTACACGAGCGTTCGAAAGTGCTGTTCCTGGCGCTGAATGCCTTCGAAAGCGATATCGGCACGCTCAAGAACCGTATTACCGGCACGTTGCGGCTCGGGCTTGTTGATAACACGATTACCGACCACGACCTGCCCATTCACCGGATCATCGCCCGCATCAGCGAAAAGGCGCCGGAAGCGCGTATCGAACTGGTGATCGACACACCGGACGCCCTTTTGTCGGAAATTGCCAATGGCGGCCTGGATATCGCACTGCTGCCGGAGACGCAGCCGTATCAGGGCCTGAAGCTATCGCACTTCAGGGAAGAGGCGCACTCCCTGTATTGCGCCAAGGGACATCCGCTCTTTCATCTTCTGGACGCTGAACTCTCCGTCGAGCGTATCGAGGCTTTCGATTTTGTCGTGCGGCCCTATGCCAATATGCGCGAACTGCAATATTTTCCGGCGGCAAGGGCGCGCGCTTCCGCCTCCAACATGGAAGCGCAGGCGATGTTCGTGATGTCCGGGCACTATGTGGGGTATCTGCCCGATCACTACGCGGATGATTGGGTCCAGAAGGGAATTTTCCGCTCGTTGATGGCGGCAAAGACCCGCATCCAGTCCACATTCGTCATTGCTACGCGATCCGCCGAGAAGCCTTCGACGGTGCTCGATTTTTTCATCCGCGAACTCACCGGCTTCGCGTCTGAGGCGTTTCACAGGGATGCGCGAAAGACGCAGGGCATACGCGCCTCATAATCCCTGTCACCGCGAACGCGGATAGGGGCTGTCGGGAGAACTGGCGTGATGCCGCACGAAATCGCCTTGTCGATCGCATTCCTGTACGCTATCCATACTTCAATAATTCAAGGATTATTGAAGTATGGATGAACATCAGGCTCTTTCGGCATTTGCCGCCCTTTCTCAGGAGACGCGTCTCGCTATCGTTCGAGCGCTTGTCGTTGCCGGTCCTGACGGATTAGCCGCCGGCGCGATCGCCGTGCGTATGGGCGTCTCGGCGACGAACGTATCGTTCCATCTCAAGGAACTGGAGCGGTCTGGCCTGATCTCGCAACGACGGATGTCACGGTCGATCCTTTATAGCGCCAGCTACGAGACTTTGGCCGAGCTTGTGAAATTCCTGATAGAAGACTGCTGCGCCGAACATCCGTCGATTCGGGAGAATGTCGAGCGAAGCGATGGATGCGGCAGTCCGGCCGGCACTTCGTCCGACGGGGGTAATATCGTTGCATAATTCGAAAGTACCCGCGGGCATCGTCTCCGCGCTTGGCCTGACACAGATCATCGGTTACGGCACTCTCTATTACAGTTTCAGCATTCTCGCACCCGGCATGGCGAAGGACCTTGGCCTGACATTGGCGCAGGTATTTGGCGTGTTCTCGGTGTCACTGTTCATCGGCGGTCTGTCGGCAACCTATATTGGCAGGCAGATGGATCGGATCGGAGCCGCCAGGGTGATGACGATCGGCTCGCCCCTAGCTGCCTTGATGTTGGCGGCCTGTGCCTGGTCACCGTCGGTTGTAATCTTCGCCGTCGCCATCATCCTGCTCGAGGTGTCGTCCGGCATGGTGCAGTATCAAGCCGCATTCGCCTCGCTGGTCGAAAGCGATCCCCGAACAGCATCCCGCAGCATCACTTACCTGACCTTGATCGGTGGTTTCGCCTCGACCATCTTCTGGCCGATATCGGCCGCACTCACCGGATACTTGTCGTGGCGCGAAATATATCTCGCCTTTGCGGGATTGAATCTCTTTCTGTGCATGCCGCTTCACTACTGGATCATGCGCGTCGCGAAAGCAGGAGTGAACGCTGATTCCACCATCCGAACGCGTGAGACGGTGATCGGGACGCTTCCTGCCCATGCGCGCCGGCGCAGCATGATGCTCGTGTCGTTTGCCTTTGCCATGCTGGGCTTTACTCTCTCTGCCATGCTCGCGCATATGGTTCCAATGCTCGGGTCGATCGGGCTTGGCGCCGCTGCGGTGGTGATCGGATCGCTCTTCGGCCCAGCCCAGGTGCTGAGCCGGCTGATTAACATGGTGTTTGGCAAAAGCCTGTCGCCACCGGCGCTTGCGGCGCTTTCCGCAATCTTGATCGTCGTCGGTGTTTTGATCCTGCTGATGACAGGTGACTGGTTGCCGGGAGCTGTTGCCTTCGCGATCTGCCTTGGTCTCGGTTCCGGCATCAACAGCATCGCGCAGGGAAGCCTGCCGCTCTATTTGTTTGGCTCCGAAGGCTATGGGGCAATCACGGGCAGGATGGCGGCCGCGCGATTGGCGGTGAGTGCCGCAGCGCCATTCGTCTTTGCAGCAGTGATGGAGAATGTCGGCATCGGCTTTGCGCTCGCTGCCAACGCCTGTCTCGGGGCGATCAGCATTGCCGCATTCGTTGCTGTCGCAGCGTCCTCGCGGTAACCCGCCACCGCAACGGCCTGAACGTCAGATCGATTTCAGAGAAACACGCTTCTCGAGTTCGTCTGCCTGTTCCTTGCGTTCGCTATAGCGGTTGGTCAGATAGGCCGAAGCATCGCGTGTGAGGATCGTGAATTTCACCAGCTCCTCGCAGACATCCACCACCCGGTCGTAATAGGATGACGGCTTCATCCGGCCATTGGCGTCGAACTCCTGATAGGCTCTGGCGACCGAGGACTGGTTGGGAATGGTGATCATCCGCATCCATCGCCCGAGGATCCGCATCTGGTTCACGGCGTTGAAGGACTGGCTGCCACCGGAAACCTCCATGACGGCGAGCGTCTTGCCCTGCGTCGGGCGAACCGATCCGAGCGAAAGAGGTATCCAGTCGATCTGTGATTTCATGATGCCGGTCATGGCGCCGTGGCGCTCCGGGCTGACCCAGACCTGGCCTTCCGACCATTGCGAGAGTTCACGCAACTCCTGCACCTTCGGGTGGCTCACCGGCGCTTCGTCTGGCAAAGGCAGGCCTTTCGGATCGAATATCCGAACTTCGCATCCAAGCCGTTCCAGCAGTCGTCCTGCTTCGAACGCCAGCAAACGGCTGTAGGACACCTCGCGAAGCGAACCGTAGAGGATCAGAATGCGAGGCTTGTGGGTCGAGAAGGCCGGGCGCAGAGCACCGACGTCAATTGCATGCAGGTTTTCGCCTTGCAGTGCGGGGAATGTCTCAGGCAATGCGCTTTCCTTCATCATCGAGGACCTTTTCGCCGTCTTCTTTGGTAAACGGCCCCTTGAATGCATCCGCCGGAAGTATATCCAGAACCACTTCCGAGGGGCGCGACAACCGCGTACCCATTGGGGTGATAACGAACGGCCGGTTGATCAGGATTGGCGTCTCGAGCATGGCGTCAAGCAACTGGTCGTCGGTCAGCTCCGGATAGCCAAGCCCAAGCACCGCATAGGGCGTGCCCTTCTCGCGGATCGCCTGGCGCACCGAAAGGCCGGCGTCGGCGATCATGTTGACGAGCTGCTCACGGCTCGGCGGGGTTTTCAGGTACTCGATGACAGTGGGTTCAATACCAGCGTGCCGAATGAGTTCCAGAGTGTTGCGCGAGGTGCCGCAATCCGGGTTGTGATAAATGGTAACGTTCATGATCAGGTTCTTTCCGTGATGGTGGTTCGGGAAACTGCAGGCGATGCCTCGTACCAATCCTTGGAACGGTTCACGATCCAGACGACGGAGAGCATGACCGGTACCTCGATGAGGACGCCGACAACGGTTGCGAGCGCCGCGCCTGACTGAAAGCCGAACAGGCTGATGGCGGCCGCGACCGCGAGTTCGAAGAAGTTGCTAGCGCCGATCAGGGCCGACGGACCGGCAACGCAGTGTTGCTCCCCGGACATGCGATTGAGAATATAGGCGAGCCCGGAGTTGAAATAGACTTGGATCAGGATCGGGATGGCAAGCAGGCCAATGACGGCTGGTTGCGCGATGATCTGCTCGCCCTGGAAAGCGAAGAGAAGAACCAGCGTTGTCAGCAGCGCCACCAGCGAAATCGGCTGCAGCTTTGCGAGAATGCGATCCAGCATCCGTGACGTTCCATCCGCCATGAGCCGGTGCCTGATGAGCTGCGCGAGGATGACGGGCACAACGATATAGAGGGCAACGGAGAGAACAAGCGTGTCCCACGGAACGGTGATCGCGGACAGGCCAAGCAGCAGGCCGACAATCGGAGCAAAGGCGATGACCATGATCGCATCGTTGAGCGCTACCTGCGAGAGCGTGAACAGCGGCTCGCCGCGTGTCAGGTTCGACCAGACAAACACCATGGCCGTGCAGGGCGCTGCGGCAAGGATGATCAGCCCGGCGATGTAGGAGTCGATCTGGTCAGCGGGAAGATAGGGGCGGAACAGCCAGCCGATGAAAAGCCAGCCCAGCAGCGCCATCGAGAACGGCTTGACCGCCCAGTTGATGAACAACGTAACGCCGATACCCCGCCAGTAGGTGCCGACCTGCGTGAGAGAGCGGAAATCGATCTTCAGCAGCATCGGAATGATCATCAACCAGATCAGGATGGCGACCGGAATATTCACCTTGGCGATCTCGGCTGCGCCGATGAGCTGGAAGACGCCGGGCATCAGATGGCCGAGGGCAACACCGACAATGATGCACAGAAACACCCAGACGGTCAGATAACGTTCGAACGTGGACATCAGGCGGACTTTCCCTGCGGCGCTGTCGAGCCTTCCATCGCGCCGATATTGCGAAGCCTCGTTTCAAGCGCCATGCGATCGATCGACTGCAGGGGCAGGCTGACGAAAGCCGTGATCCGGTTCTTGAGGAAACGGGCAGCTTGCGCGAAGGCGCGCTGGACCTCCAGTTCGGAGCCGACGACAGCGGCGGGATCCTCGACACCCCAGTGGGCTGTCATCGGATGGCCGATCCAGACCGGGCAGGCTTCACCGGCGGCGTTATCGCAGACCGTGAAGATGAAATCCATCTCCGGTGCGCCGGACCCGGCGAACACGTCCCAGCTCTTCGACGTGAAGCCCGTGGAAAGATAACCCAGCGCCGCCAGTTCCTTCAGGGCGTGAGGATTGACCTCGCCCTTCGGCTGGCTGCCGGCCGAATAGGCGTTAAACCGTCCCACGCCTTCCTTGGCGAGGATGGATTCGGCGAGAATAGAGCGAGCGGAATTGCCCGTGCACAAGAAGAGCACGTTGTAGATCTTTTCGGTCATGATCTTGGTCCGTGGTTAGGTTGGCGGTCTGATAAGCTTTGCGATTCTCGCGAAGAATGTTGCCTGCTCCAGCCCGATGGCATTCATGACAGCTTCGCCTCCGGGATGCAGCAGGGCGTCAGTTCGGCGATCAGCGGAGCGCAAAGCTCTGCCGATCCACCGCAGCAATCCTTCAGGAGAAACAGCGTCATGTCGCGAAGCTGCTCTATCTGCGCGCGATACATGATGATTCTGCTCTGGCGTTGCGACGAGACGAGCCCTGCGCGGGACAGAACATTCAGATGCGCGGACATGGTATTTTGCGGCACCACCAGAGCGCGCGCAATGTCGCCAGCTGGCAGGCCTTCCGGTGCGTGCCGCACAAGCAGCCGGAAAGTTTCGAGACGGGTCGGCTGCGCGAGCGCGGCCAAAGCGAGAATAGCTTGTTCTTGTTCCATATATCCAGATTAATGGAAATATTGATGAAGTCAACGTCTTTGTTCGGGTGTTCTAAAACCCCGAAAGCTCATGGGGATCGTTTTACGAACACCGACCGAAACCCGTTGCAGTTCGGTTTTCAACGCGTGAAAATTGACGGCTCATTGGCCTCGGCGATTGATCATTAGGGCACATTATAACGTCTACCTGCATGGACGGGATACCACCCATGCAGGCTATACTTCAAAGCATTGCGGACGAAACCGGCAAGCGTTCCGTGCGGCTCACGCGCCCGAACGGTCTCTCTGTTCGCGCCATACGGCGAAGGCCTTCTGGTGCTCGTCCTTGGTGCAGGGATAAAGGCCGATGATGCTTGCGCCGCCCTTGACCTGTTCGACCACGAAATCCTCGTAAGCGGTCATTTCCACCGCTTCCGTCGCGATCTCGTCGGCAATTCCGGCGGGGATGACGATAACGCAATCCGCATCACCGACGATGATGTCGCCGGGGAAAATCGGGGCATCGCCGCAACCGATCGGGCCGTTGATTTCGATCGCTTCGTGTTTCGTGAGATTGGTGGGGCTGGACGGCCGGGTGTGGTAGGCGGGAATATCAAGCTCTGCAATCGTTGCGGCATCGCGGAAACCGCCATCGGTAACCACGCCGGCGGCACCGCGCACCATCAGGCGCGTGATGAGAATATCACCCGCCGAAGCAGCGCTCGGGTCTTTCCGGCTGTCCATGACCAGTACGTGGCCGGGCGGGCAGGTCTCAATGGCGACGCGCTGGGGATGTGCGGGGTTGCGGAATTCCACCAGCTGGTTGCGGTCTTCGCGGGCGGGCATGTAACGCAGCGTGAAAGCCGGTCCGACCATGTTTGCGCCCTTGTGGCCAAGCGGGTGGACGCCCTGAATGACCTGGTTGCGCAGGCCGCGCTTGTAGAGCGCGGTCGCGAGTGTGGCGACGGAAACCGTCATCAATTTTTCCCGGGTTTCTGTATTCATCTTATTCTCCTCGAAGGGCGTGAGTGTCTGCACATCAGTTTTTGTGGATCGGCTCGTCTATGAAGACGCCGCCCTGATATTTGGCGATTGCGGCATCCGGATCGGGGCGTGGAACATCGCGGTCGATATCACCCCGGAAGTTTGCGGCGTTATCCCGCGGCTGCCAGCCGAGAAAATCGACATGGGCGTTGTCCCACCAGCTATCGTCGTTGGCGGAAACACCCCAGATGACCGGGCATCCGAGTTTCGGCGTGCGGAACACGGCCTCGACCAGGGAGACCAGATCGTCATGGCTGAGCCAGGTGGACAACATGCGCCAATTGCTGGGTTTCTTCTCGCAGGAGCCGATGCGCACGATGGCTGTTTCCTGTCCGAATTTGGAATGGTAGAGGCTCGCCATCGCCTCGCCGAAGATCTTCGAAACACCGTAAAGGCCATCCGGCAGAAACGGCGTCTCCGGCGATAGCTGCTCACCCTGCGGATAATACCCGATGGTATGGTTGCTGGAGGCGAACAGGATGCGCGGTAAGCCGTTCAGCCTTGCTGCCTCATAAAGATTGTAGACACCGCGCAGATTGGCGGCCTCGATGGGATCGTAAGCCTTTTCGACGGAGATGCCGCCGAGATGGACGATGCCGTCGCAGTCCTTCACCAGCGCGTGGACGGCGGCCTCGTCTTCCAGAGAGCAGCGGATGATCTCTTCATTTGCTGCCGCCGCGCCCATGTCAACGATATCCGAAAGCCGGATGATCTCTGCAAGGTGGCCAAGCCTGCCGCGCAAAATGTTGCCCAGCTTGCCGCCCGCACCCGTAATCAGCAAACGCTTCATCATTTTTTGCGCGCTCCCGTGTCAGAATATGTCCGGTTCGCCAGCGGTGCGGCCGAAATCCGTCTGGAGGAAATCGAAATCGCACCCGGCATCCGCCTGCGTAACGTGTTTCGAGAAGATATAGCCGTAACCACGCTCATAGCGCGGCGGCGGCGCCTGCCATGCGGCACGGCGCCGGGCGATTTCCTCTTCGCTGACCAGCATGTCGAGACTGCGCTGTGGCAGATCGAGCCGCACGATATCGCCGGTCTTCAGCAGGGCAAGCGGCCCGCCGACGAAGCTTTCCGGCGCAACATGAAGAACGCAGGCGCCGTAGGAGGTGCCGGACATGCGGGCATCGGATATGCGCACCATATCGCGGTGACCCTTCTTGATCAGCGCCTTGGGGATGGGCAGCATGCCCCATTCGGGAAAACCGGGGCCACCCAGTGGGCCTGCATTGCGCAGAACCAGAACGTGGTCGGGCGTCACATCCAGATTTTCGTCGTCGATTGCCGCCTTCATCTCGGGGTAGCTGTCAAAAACCAGCGCCGGGCCTTCATGGACATGGAGTTTCGGATCGCAGGCGGCGGGCTTGATGACCGCGCCGTCGGGGCAGAGATTGCCGCGCAGCACGGCAAGCGATCCTTCCGCGTAAACCGGATTGTCCAGCGAGCGGATGACGTCGTCATTATAGACCCGCGCGCCTTCGAGATTTTCGCCCATGCTGCGGCCGGTGACGGTGAGCACGGAACAGTCCAGACGGCTTTCGATCTGCTTCATCAGGGCCCGCAGGCCGCCTGCGTAATAAAAATCCTCCATCAGGTAATCTTTGCCGGAGGGGCGGACATTGGCGATGAGCGGCGTCACGCGGCCGAGTTCGTCCAGCTCGTCCAGCGTCATCGGCACACCGGCGCGGCGCGCCATGGCAATCAGATGCACGACGGCATTGGTGGAACAACCGGTCGCCATGGCAACGATGGCCGCATTCCGAAACGCGGCCGCAGTCAGAATACGATCCGGGGTCAGCTCCTCGGCCACCATTTCCACAATGCGACGGCCGCAGCCTGCCGACATGCGCTGGTGTTCGGCATCCACCGCCGGAATGGAGGAGGCGCCCGGCAAGGTGATGCCGAGTGCGTCGGTAATCGCCGTCATGGTCGATGCCGTGCCCATGGTCATGCAAACGCCGGCGGAGCGGGCAATGCCGCCCTGTACACCGCGCCATTCCTCATCGGTCACGTTACCGGCGCGGCGCTCGTCCCAGTATTTCCAGGCATCGGAGCCGGAGCCCAGCACCTTGCCGGCATAATTGCCGCGCAGCATCGGGCCGGCCGGCAGGTAGATCATCGGCACGCCGGCCGAGATCGCCCCCATGACGAGGCCGGGCGTGGTCTTGTCGCAACCGCCCATCAGCACCACGCCATCAAGCGGATGCGAACGGATCATTTCTTCCGCTTCCATCGCCAGCATGTTGCGGTAGAGCATCGAGGTCGGCTTGGTGAAGCTCTCATCGACCGAAAGGGACGGCATCTCGACCGGGAACCCGCCCGCCTGAAGCACGCCACGCTTCACATCCTTCACGCGCTCGGGAAAGTGCGAGTGACAGGTGTTCAGCTCGGACCAGGTGTTGAGAATGCCGATGACGGGCTTGCCGCCAAAATCCTCCTCCGAATAACCCAGCTGCATCATGCGCGAGCGGTGGCCGAAACTGCGCAGATCGTCGGGCGCAAACCAGCGGGCGGAACGGAGTTTTTTGTCGGTCATGTCAAAGGTCCTGCTTTACGGGGGCGTCGCGACGGAGGCTTAGTCCTGCTTCAGCGTCAGCCCGCTTTTCGTATCGAAGAGATGGATATGTTGCAGCGGTGCCGACATGCGAATGACTTCGCCGGCCGATGTCGAGGTCTGTCCCGAAAGATGCAGAGTGACGTGGCTGCCGTCACCGAGGCTTCCATAGAGATAGGATTCGCCGCCAAGCTGCTCTGCCGTGCGTACGGACATCGTCAGCGCGCCGTCTGGCGTCGGTTGCACATGGTTGGGGCGGATGCCGAGCGTGACCTTCTGGCCGGGTGCGTAAGAAAAACCGCTCTGCGGCAACGGGATCAATTCGCCTGTCGCAATCTTAAGCGACGCCTGACCGTCCACCACTACTTCGCCGGCGAAGAAATTCATCTTCGGTGAACCGATGAAGCCCGCAACGAAGAGGTTTGCTGGGCGATTATAGAGATCGAGCGGAACGCCGAACTGCTCGAGCTTTCCGGCGCGTAGCACGGCGATCTTGTCGGCCATCGTCATGGCTTCGACCTGATCGTGGGTCACATAGATCATGGTATTGCCGAGGCGGCGATGCAGGCTCGAAATTTCGCCGCGCATATCCACACGCAGTTCCGCATCGAGGTTCGACAGTGGCTCGTCAAACAGGAAAACCCGCGGTTCGCGCACGACGGCGCGGCCGATCGCGACACGCTGGCGCTGGCCGCCCGACAGATCCTTCGGGCGTCGTTCGAGCAGCTGGTCGATCTGCAGCATCTTGGCCACCTGCGCGACCTTCTCGACGATGTCTTTTTTCGGCGTGCCGATGTTTTCGAGGCCGAAGGACAGGTTTTCTCGAACCGTCATATGCGGGTAGAGCGCATAGGACTGGAACACCATCGCAAGCCCGCGGTCGGCGGCAGGAACCGCGTTCACCACATCGCCGCCGATGACGATATCGCCGCCGCTCAACTCCTCAAGACCGGAGATCATGCGCAGCAGCGTCGATTTTCCGCAACCGGAAGGGCCGACGAAAACACAGAACTCGCCGTGTTTGATATCGAGGTCGATACCCTTGATGACGTCAAGCGCGCCATATGTCTTTTTGACCTGACGAAGTTCGATACTTGCCATTGTCTCATTCCCTCCCTTGAGGATTATTTTCCGCCGGTCGATGCGATGCCGGTGGCGATATATTTTTGCAGGAACATGAAGACCAGTGCGATCGGCGCCAGTGTCAGCACCGTCATGGCCAGCAGATTGCTCCATTCCGTCGTCATTTCTCCCTGGAAGGAGTTGAGCGCCAGTTGCAGGGTGAAATTGTCGTTACGGGTCAGCACGATAAGTGGCCACAGGAAGTCGTTCCACCGCCACATGATGGCGAGGATGGCGAGCACCGCAAGCGCCGGCGCCGAGAGCGGCAGGATGATGCGCCAGTAGATTTTCCATTCGCTGGCCTTGTCCATGCGTGCCGCATCGAGGATTTCATCCGGGATGGTCAACATATACTGGCGCAGCAGGAACACCCCGGTCGGCGTTGCCGCACCCGGAATGATGACGCCCCACAGACTGTTGATCATACCAAGCTGGCTGGTGATGAGAAAAAGCGGAACGAGCACGACGGTCTGCGGGATCATCAACGTTCCGACGACGAGCGCCAGGACCACGCCTCTGCCCTTAAAGCTGTATTTCGACAGCGCGAACGCCGCCATGGAGTTGACGATCAGCATGATGACGGTCGACGTCACGGTGATGAAGGTCGAGTTCCAGAAATAGAGCGGAAAGTTGAAGCGCTGGAAAAGCTCGGTGTAGTTCTCCGTCGCCAGCGCCACCTTCTCGGCCGGGCGCAGCTCGTTGAACGGCATCTTCATGACTTCGCCGGGCTTTGCCGGGTCCACCACCTGGGCGACGAGCCCGACGCGCCTGATCATGCCGAGCTTGCGGCCTTCCTTGTCGACAAAGGCCGGCAAAGGTGCGGCCTGACCGTCAATGACCACCGTTTCCTGCGCATAGGGAAGCAGGCGTGGCGGAAACCGCTGAAGATCGGCTTCCGTCTTGAAGGACGACAGGACGAGCCAGACGACGGGGCCGAACATCATCAGGACGGCTACGCCGAGATAGGCGTAGGACAGCCAGTCGGTCCAGTGCAGTTTGCCGTTTCTGCCGCGTGTGCGGGTTAGAAATGCGCCAATCCTAGCCATCGACTTTGCTCCTGTTGGCCCGGAATTGCAGGGCGGTCAGCACCACGAGAACCACGGCAAGCAGCAGCGAAGCGGCCGCGGCCAGTCCGAAATTGCGCGGCGTTCCGGCAAAACCAGTCTGATAGATGAATTGAATGATGAAGGTCGTTGCCGAACCCGGACCGCCGCCGGTAAACGCGAAGACTTCATCGAAGGTCTGTACGCCCTTGATGAGGGACAGCACGAGGACCACGAGCATGGTCGGTGCGAGAAGCGGCATCGTAATCCGGCGGAAAATCCGCCACGGGCTTGCCTTGTCCAACTGTGCCGCCTCATAGACGTCACGGGGAATGGCCTGGAGACCCGCAAGCAGGATGAGCGTGTAAAAGCCCATATGCGCCCAGACGGAGAGGAATACCGACCAGCCGAAGGCGAGATTGGCTTCCAGCAGCCAGTCCACCGAGCCGATGCCGACGGCGTCGAGTGCCGCGTTCAATACGCCGAAGCGCTGGAGTATCCACTTCCATATCAACGCCACGACCACCGGGGACAGCAGCACGGGAAAGAAGAAGACGGCGCGGAAGAAACCGCGTGCCCGGATGTCACGGTTGAGCACGACCGCCGTGATCAGCGAGAAGCCTACCATGAACCCGACCTGCAACACGACGAAGAACAGCGTGTTCCAGACGGAGCGCCAGAAAAGATCGCGCTGACAGGAATTGGGATCGAAGTAATTCTGGCACGACAGAAGGACCGAGAAGTTTTCGCCGCCCACGGAGGGACGCTCCGACAGCAGGATATGTTCGCTGCCGGTCACTGAATAAGCCATGTTGAGAACGATCGGCAAAAACGCGAAGACCGCAAACAACAGGAGATTGGGTGTCAGGAACACCCAGGCGATGCGCCGATGCCCGAGCACTTTCTGCAAGAGGGCGAAGGGCAGCTCGATGATGCCCATGACGGGCGCGAGAAGTCTGTACATTGATGGTCCTCCTTCGATCCGGCGCGGCGCGGCTTGCGCCGCGCCGGAAGGCGATGGATCACTTCGCCTGTTTCAACGCTTCCTCAAGATCGGCCTTCGCACGCGTCATGGCGTCGTCAATCGAGCTTTCGCCAACAATCGCCTGCGTCACGCGCTGGACGGAGATGTTGAACATCGCACGGTTGTTCTTGTAGCCCTGATAGGCGTAGGCGATGGGGCTGATGCCGGGGACCTGATCGAGCCAGGCGTTCATGGCCTTCTGTGTCGCCGGTGTCGCGCCGGTGTAGGTGACACCCTTTTCGCCGACGGCCTTGTGAGCCGGGACGTTGCGGGTACGCACGGTGAAATCGAGATAATTCTCGTCCTGTGCGAGGAAGTTCAGAATATCCGCGACGATCTTCGGGTTCTTGGTCTGCTTGAAGCCCACGACGCCCGTTCCGCCCGGCATGCCTGTGCAGGCGGCCGGTCCGCATGGCTGCGACACGACTTCCCAGTCGAAGGCATCACCAACCTGGCTGTCGAAACGCGCGGTCTGCCAGCTGCCGGAATAATAATAGACCAGCTGGCCGTTGATGAATTCCTGCGCAGCATCGCGGTAGGTGTTGCCGCCCTGGCCGGCCCAGACGTCACGCGCCATGGTGCCGTCCTTGTTCCAGTCAACGAACTTCTTCACGAAAGTTGTGAAGCCCTCGTCGACCAGGATCGGCTTGCCGTCGGCATCGAAAATTTTCGCGCCGTAGGAAATAGCCGGACCGGCGATACGGTGGCCGGAACGGTCGATCGCCATCGGGTAAGGCGTGCCGGTTGCCTTGGCAACCGCATTTGCAGCCTTGGCCCAATCGTCAAACGTCGCATCCTTGCCGGGAACGGCAACGTTTGCCTGATCGAACAGCGTGCGGTTGATGAAGGCGCCGGTGATGGTGAGCTGGGTATGCATACCGTAGATGCCCTTGTCGTCTGGGCCGCTGCGATACCATTTCAGCACGTTTGCGAAATTGTCTTCCCAATATTTCGCATCCACATAGGGCGTCAGGTCGAGATAATAGCGGTTGAGACCGCCAAGATCGGTGACGGTCGCAAAGTCAGGGCCGCTGCCGCCGGCCAGCTGCACCGGCAGGCCTTCGAGAAGCGCTTTGTAAGGCACGATATCCGTGACGATCTTGACGTCGGGATGCTGTTTTTCGTAACGCGCAAGAATGTCCTTGAGGACTTCGCAGCCGTTGCCGTCATAGGCGCAGGTGAAGCGAACTTCCTGGGCCTGGGCGGCGCCGGCAAACGAAGCCGCCCCCAACGCCAAGGCAAACGCCAAGCTGTATTTTCTGCTCATCTGGTTTCCTCCCTTTAGATGATTATGCCGTGGCGGACGAGCGCGGAGCCCAACCCTTGAACCGCTCATCTGCAGCGGTAAGCGGCAGGCGAACGGCCTTGCCTTCCTGTACCGATGTGTAGATGGCGGTTACGAGTTCGATGGACTGCATGCCGTCCGTAATCGTCACTTCCTTGCCTTCGCGACCCTCCATCGCATTGGCAATCGCCTCGACGAAACCGGTAAAGCCGTTTTCGCCATCTTCCACCGTCGCAAGAACGGCGTCGATCTGATCCTGCGTGGTCGGTGCACGGGCGGTGAAGTGCCATTTATCTTCGGCCGGACGGTAAGGCAGCGTTCCGCTTTCGGCCGTGAAGCCTTCGAAGCAGAACCGCAGACGGGACGTATCGTCGGCAGCACCAAGCGTGACCGAGCTGGTGGCAAGTGCACCGCTCTTCATGCGGAAGCTTATGGCGGCACAGTCTTCCGTTTCGATCTTGTTCACCCGCGTATCGGCCATTGCGAAGACTTCATCGACCGGGCCGAGTACGTGGCACAGAAGATCATGGGCGTGAATGGCGTGACCGAGGATCGCACCGCCGCACTCACCCTTCCAGGTGCCGCGCCAGGGAATGTCGTAGTAGTTCGCGCCACGGTTCCAGTGCACTTCCGAGCTTGCCACATAGGCTTTGCCAGCAAGTCCGGCGTCGATAAGGGCGCGCAACTGCCGCAGAGCGTGACCAAAACGATACTGGAAAACCGGAAAGACGCGCCGCCCGGTCTTCTTGACGGATTCCAGCAGCGCGCTTGCCTCCTCCAGCGAGCGCACCAGCGGCTTTTCGCAGACCACGTCCTTGCCGGCCGCGTGAGCCTTCAGCGCCACGGGGAAATGCAGATGCGGCGGCAGGCAGATGTCGATCAGCGAAATGCTGTCATCGGCGAGGACTTTTTCGAGATCCGCCGTGATGTGGATGGGAGAGCCTTTGCCGGCTACCGCCCGCGCCCGCTCCACATCAAGATCGCAGATGGCCTTGACGGTGAAACGTTCCGGCAGCGCCAGATAACCGCTCAGATGTTGTGCGCCAATACCGGCGCCGATAATGGCGACGCCGATCATGCTGCGGCTCCTTCGGCCTTGGCCTGCGCCTGAAGCGAGAGGTCGCACACCTTGAAGACGTGCTCCTGCGTCATGGCCGTTTCCGTGCGGTTGCGGATATCGTCGCATACACGGGCGAAATAAGGCAGGCCGGCATCGGATGCGTCGATATATTCGCAACGGTCGCCGTTGACGAGGATCAGCCGGTCGGTGCCCTCGGTATTGCCGACGTCGACGTATTTGCGCAGCTCGATGTAACCTTCGGTTCCAAGGATCGTCAGGCGACCGTCACCCCAGGTCGGCAGTGCATCCGGCGTGTACCAGTCGACGCGGATATAACCATGGCCCTTGTCACCGCGCAGCACGACTTCGCCGAAATCCTGGAGGCCCGGATCGCGCGGGTTGGCGTAATTGGCAACGGTGGCAGACACGATCTCAACCTCGGTCGAGCCGGTAAAGAACATGAACTGGTCGATCTGGTGGCTGGCGATATCGGTGAGAATGCCGCCATAGGCCTCGCGCTCAAAGAACCACTTCGGGCGAATCTGGCGGTTGAGGCGGTGTGGGCCCATGCCAACCGTCTGGATGACGCGGCCGATGGCGCCCTGCGCAACCAGCTCGGCGGCTTTCGTGACACTCGGAACTTCGAAGCGCTCTGAAAAGTCTACGGTCCAGATGCGCCCGGTTTTGGCGACGGTCTGGCGAAGGCGATCAAGCTGTTCGAAGGTGGTGCAACCGGGCTTGTCGGACATCACGTCCTTGCCGGCTTCCATGGCTGCGACCGCCAGATCGGCGCGCTTGGAGGGAATATCGGCGATGACGACGAGATCGATGCTCTTGTCGGCCAGCAAATCCTCCTTGGAGGCAGCACGTGGTACGTCCGGAAAGCGCTTTACGAAGCCTTCAACCACATCCGGCTCGCCTTCCGTCCACCAGCCGGCAAATTGCGCGCCGGCGTCGAGCAGGTTCTGCGCCATGCCGAAAATGTGTCTGTGCTCGATGCCAAGAGCCACGAACCTGATTGCTTTACTCATCCTGCAGTTCCACTTCCTTGCCGGTTTCGGCCGAGTTAATGATCGCGTCGATCAGTCTGTGAGACAAAAGAGCCGCTTCGCCGGTGACGACCGGCGGGCGCCCTGAAGAAATGGCGTCGACGAAATCGTCGAATACGCCCTGATGCCATTCATGCGTGAAAGCCATGGGATCGGCGCCGCCGCCGGTGCCGGATGCGGCGCCGCCAAACGTTTCCTGGCTGCCGTCGCGCCAGTCGACATGCAGCAAGCCGGATGCGAGCCGCAGGCTTGCCTTGTCGAAATGGAGAAGAATGGATTCAGGCGCGCCGGGAAAACTCGCGGTGCTTGCAACGAGCGAACCTACCGCACCGTTTTTGAAACGAAGGCCGGCCGATACGTAATCCTCGGTTTCCATCTTGTGAAAACGCGTCGTTGCCGCCATGGCCTGCACACGTGCCACGGGGCCTGCAAGGCTCAGCGCCAGATCGATCGTGTGGATTGCCTGCGAAATCAGAACGCCGCCGCCATCGCGCGCCAGCGTGCCGCGTCCCGGCTCGTCGTAATAGGCCTGGGTGCGCCACCACGGCACGGAAATCTCGCAAAGGCCGAGTTCGCCGAGCTTGCCGGACGCGACCAGTTCGCGTGCCTTTTGCGATGCGGCGCGCATGCGGTGCTGGAAAATGATGCCGAGCGTGACGCCCGCGTTGCGACACAGCGCAACGAGATCGCTCGCTTCCTGCGTGTTACGGGCAACCGGCTTTTCCAGAAGAATATGTTTGCCGGCTGTTGCAAGCGGTCCGATGATATCGGCGCGGGCATTGGGCGGCGTCGCGATGATGGCGAAATCGACATCCCCGTCTTTCGCTGCTTCCTCGATTGACGCGTAAACGGCAACGTCGTGGCCGGTATGTTTGGCCGCTTCGGCAGCCAGCGCTTTCGCGCGGCCGGAGCCACCGTCGACAATACCTTTCAAGCGGATTTTTTCAGGGCTTGCCGCACAGGCGAGCACATGCGTCTTCGCTACCATTCCGGCACCGACGATGACGCAGGTCTTGATATTTTGCATTCGGGAGCCTCCTTCCCATGGCCATTCAATTGCATACCGGTATGCCGGTTGTCAACACACCAGTGTTCCGGTATACCGGTTATAGGAAAAGACATTTGGAGCGCGCATGCCAAAAATCCCGATGACAGGCGGCTCTGTGCCGACGATGGAACGACTGGACCTCAACCGCCCGGTTGTGGACCAGATTTATTCCGCGCTGAAATCGGCCATCCTTTCGCGGGAGCTCTTTCCGGGCCAGGCCGTGTCGGAAAACGAAATCGGTCAGCTGTTCAATTCCAGCCGCACCCCGGTGCGCGAGGCCTTGAGCCGGCTGCGTGACGACGGGTTGATCGTCACCCTGCCGAGCCGGGGCACTTATGTTTCCAAACTATCGGAAAAACATATCCGCAGCGCACAGTTCATTCGTGAGGCGCTCGAGGTTGCTGCGGCGCGCAGGCTTTGCCAGACCGGCATTTCGACCGAGGCAGACCAGGAAATTCTGCATGCGCTGGATGGTCAGCGCGCGGCGATGGCGCTTGGCGACAAAAAGGCTTTCCGCGTGCATGACGACCAGTTCCATAGCGCGCTTGCCGCCGCGACTGGTCTCGAAAGGCTGGAGAACCTGCTGATCCGTGAAAAGGCAGGGCTCGACCGTCTGCGGGCGCTGGCCATTACCGACGAAGCGCATATGGCCAGACTGCTGACGGAACATGAGGCCGTCTATAATGCAATCAAGGCGCGTGAGGAGGAGAGTGCGGTGGATTACCTGCGCCAGCATCTCCGGCGCGTCCTCGGCATTCTGTCGCAGATTTTCGACGCACATCAGGAATATTTCGAATAACGCCATGCTGCGCAATTCAACGGTTCAGACAAGAGAAATGAAAACAACAAATTTTGACGATGCGCCTGCGATCGATCAGGCCAGACTGCTGTGCGACGAAATCAGCACCCTTGCGGAAAGCCCGGTATGGGACGAAAGGCGCCAGCTCCTGTTCTGGTGCGACATCCTTGGCAAGAAGGTGCGGTCCGCCGGCATGGGCGGTGTCGGGTATCGCGAATGGACATTTGCGGAAACCGTCTCCAGCCTCGGGCTCTGTGAGACCGGTGACCTGATTGTCGCTTGCGGTATGCAGATACTCATCCTCAACCCGGAAAGCGGTGAGGCAAGCACTCTTCATTCCATTCCCGCACCAGAGGGCATTGCCTGCCGGTTGAATGACGGACGTGTCGGCCCGGATGGCGCTTTCTGGGTTGGCACCATGCACAATGTTCCTCTCTCACAGATGCAGCCGCTTGGCGAGCTTTGGCGCATTACGAAGGACAAGGCCGAACGCGTCCAGACCGGGCTGACATGTCCGAATGGTCTTGCCTTTTCGCAGGACGGTTCCGTCATGTGGCAAAGCGATTCCGTGCAGAAATGGATACGCAAGCGGACATTCGACAAAACCAACGGCGTATTCGATGACGGCGTGCTGGTTGCGCAAATGCAGGAAGAGACCGGAAGGCCCGATGGCGGCTGTCTGGATTCAAGTGGCCGATATTGGAGCGCGGGTGTCTCTGCCGGTGTTTTGAACATTTTCTCGGAAGACGGCAGTCAACAGATCGGGACGATAAAGATGCCGGTTCCGCATCCAACCATGCCCTGCTTTGGCGGGCCTGATTTCGGTTCGCTTTTCGTAACGTCGCACCGTCATAATATGACGGAAGACAGGCTGAGCCAGGTTCCTCTTTCGGGCGGCGTGTGGGTCATCCCGTCGGATATCAAGGGCTTTGCCGCATTCCGCTTCGACGATGGTGCGTAAAATCCGACGCGCTCGTTTCTAGTGATGTCGGTTTCGACTAGTCGATAGAAGACATGTCGAAATCGCCCGACTTGATCAGGAAACGCAAAAGCGTCCGCATGGCGTTCGTAAGGTGCCTGTCCATCCGGGTGATGATCTGGGTCTGCGATGTCACCTTGGTGACGTAGTTCAGCGGAAGCGGAACAAGATCATCCGAGATTTCCCGCTGCGGAGAAGGTCTGTACGGCATGATGAAGACGCCGTTTCCCAGTGAGACGAAATTCCTGAGGATGCGATAGGAATTGGCGACCAGTTTCGGGCGAATGACGACGTTTTCAGACCGTGCGATCAGATCGGTTATCTGCCGCCCGCCGAATTCAAGCTCGAGCAGGCCGATTGGATAGATCAGCAGGTCGGCGAGCATGGGGTCCCTGCCGAGCCGGGTCAGCGGATGGTCCTTATGGACGACGGCGCAAATCGGAACATCCGAGCGCGCGTGAAATTTCAGCTGCCTGTCGTTGGGCGCAAAATAGGTGACGCCGATATCCGCTTCGTCATCAAGAAGCGCCTTTACCGTGGCCGAGGTGGAGTGCACCATGACCTCCATATCGATGCCCGGATATTGCAGCTGGAAATCCCGCAGCGGCTCGTTGACGATCCACTCGGCGAAGCCTTCGCCGATGGACAACCGGATCAGGCCCCTTTTGACATTGCGAAACTCGTCCAGCCGCGCGCGCAACTGAATATCCGCCGACTGCTGGTTACGATAATAATCGCAAAGGGTCCGGCCGACTTCGGTCAGACGGACATTCCGCCCGGCATGTTCGAGCAGGATCAGGTTCAGATCCGTTTCAAGATTTGACACCTGCCGGCTTATCGTCGATGGGCTGACGTTCAAATGGTCGGCAGCCTGCCGCACACCGCCATAGGTATCGACGAAGAAAAGATATCGTAATTTTAGAGGATCCAGCATCTCTGCCAATCTTGCTCAACCGTTGCATTCTACGCAACGAACGATATTATTTTGTGGCATTGCTGGCAACATTTATTCGCCTAAGGTTCCGGCAGAGTGGTGCAGCCACCACCGACAGGGGAATGCCCGAATAATAAGGGCAATAGAAATGGGAGAATGAATTGAACCTAAAAACCATCATTGCGTCTGCTGCTTTCGCTCTGGCGGCATCCGTCGCGGTCACGGCCGCCGCACCGGCTTATGCAAATACGTTTCGATTTGCGACACAGGGCGATCTGAAGTCGCTGGACCCCTACGCGCTTGCGGAAACATTTTCGCTGGCAATGATCGGCAGCGTTTACGAAGGGCTTGTGGCCCGTGACAAGGACCTAAAGATCGTGCCGGCTCTTGCCGAAAGCTGGGATGTATCGCCCGACGCCCGGACATGGACTTTCCATTTGCGAAAGAACGTCAAGTTCCAGAACGGCGAAGCCTTCACGGCTGATGACGTGCTGTTTTCCGCGGACCGCGTCCGCTCTTCCGGCTCCGACCTTAAAACGCGCGTTCCGGCCAATGCAGTCTTCAAGAAGATCGACGACTACACCGTCGAAGTCACCACGCCGGAGCCGGCGCCGCTTTTGGACGCTGTCTGGGACACATGGTATATCGTTTCGAAGACTTGGACCGAGGCCCATGGCGCGACCGATGTCGCGAGTGCTTCTGCGGCCCCATCCTATATTTCGCTGAATGCCAACGGCACCGGTCCCTTCATCCTGCAGGAGCATCAGCCGGGTGTTCGCACCGTCTGGAAACCCAATCCGGGCTGGTGGGGCAAGCCGGTTCATAATCTCGACGAAGTGGTGCTGACGCCGATCTCTTCAGGTGCTACCCGCGTTGCCGCGTTGCTGTCCGGCGAAGTCGACATGATCGAACCGGCACCGTTGCAAGACGTCGACCGTATCAACGGCAGCAGCAATGCCAAGGTCCTGCAGGGTCCCGAGGTGCGGACGATCTATCTCGGTTTCGACCAGCGTCGCGACGAATTGAAATATTCCTCGGTCAAGGGAAAGAACCCTTTCAAGGATGCCCGCGTCCGGCAGGCCTTCTACACGGCCATCGATATCGAAGCCATCCAGAAGCGGGTGATGCGCGGCGCGTCCGTGCCGACGTCGCTGATCGTTGCCAAGGAACTCTTCCCGCTCGCAGGCGAATTCAAGCGCCCGGCCTATGATCCGGAAGCGGCCCGCACCCTTCTCAAGGAGGCCGGATATCCCGATGGTTTCCAGGTACGGCTCGATTGCCCGAACGATCGTTACGTCAATGACGAGCGCATCTGCCAGTCCATCGTCCCGATGCTGGCCAAGGTCGGTATCAAGGTCGATCTCAATGCAGAACCGAAGGCGACCTATTTCGGCCGGATCTTCGCAAGCGGCGGCTACGACACCTCGTTCTACCTTCTCGGCTGGCAGACCAACGGTTCGGGTAGCCTCGGCGTCTTGCAGGATCTCTACCGGTGCCGCGACGACAAGGGTAATGGCGGAACATCCAATGTCGGCGGTTACTGCAACCCCGAGGTTGATGCGCTCATCAAGCAGATCGGCAAGGAGCCGGATGAGACGAAGCGTAACGACCTGATCCGTCAGGCCTTCGATATTGCGCAGAACAAGGAGGCGGCCTACCTTCCGCTGCATCAGCAGTCGCTTGCATGGGGCGTGTCCAAGAGCGTCACCGTCGTACAGCGCGCCGATAACGACTTCCGGTTCTACTGGGTCACCAAGAACTGAGCCCGACTGCCGGGGTCGCTCCGCGATCCCGGCTCCGGTCCGGCCGCGCGGTTTTCCGCAAGGTGCAATTTACAAGGTTTGATCTTTCATGTTGGCACTCATCATACGCCGGCTGTTGCAGTCGCTGGCGGTCATGCTGGCCGTGGCTCTTCTGGCGTTCATCATGTTCCGGTTCGCGGGCGATCCCGTCAACCAGATGGTCGGCGTCGAGACGACGGAGGCCGAGCGGCAGGCCGTTCGCGAGCGTCTGGGACTGGACCAGCCGACCATCGTGCAGTTTACGCGCTATATCGGCCGGGTCGCGACGCTGGATTTCGGCGTGTCCTACCAGTTTCGCCAACCCGTCACCAAGCTGTTGGCGGAACGTGTTCCAGCCACTCTGGAGCTGTCTTTCGTGGCAGCGGTGCTTTCGCTCGTCTCCGGCGTGTTGCTGGGCGTCTATTGCGCGCTCAATCCGCGCGGGCGCATTTCCAGCCTTCTGCAAAGCGTATCGCTCGTTGGCGTCAGCCTGCCAACCTTCCTGATCGGCATATTGCTGATCTATATTTTTTCGGTGACGCTCGGCTGGCTGCCGGCCTTTGGACGCAGCGGGCTCGTGCAGATAACACAAAACTGGTCGACCGGCCTTTTGACGGTGCAGGGCTGGAAATCCCTCATTCTGCCGGCCGTGACACTCGGCCTGTTCCAGATGACGCTGATCATGCGCCTCGTCCGTTCGGAAATGCTCGAAGTTCTGCGCACCGATTTCGTCAAGTTCGCCACCGCGCGCGGCCTGCCGAAAAGGCGCATCTACTTCCGGCATGCGCTTAAAAACACGCTCGTTCCGGTCATTACCGTCGTCGGCTTGCAGATTGGCTCCATCATCGCCTTCTCGATCATCACCGAGACGGTGTTTCAGTGGCCGGGCATGGGCCTTCTGTTTCTGCAGGCCGTGCAGAATGTCGATATCCCCATCATGTCGACCTACCTGCTGCTCATCGCTTTCCTGTTCGTCATGATCAATCTCATCGTCGACCTCGTCTACCACGCTATTGATCCGCGCCTGAAGGAGGTTGGAAAATCGTGACCGATACATCTCCACGCGAAACTTCCGCCCCGGTCGGCTTCTGGGCCCGCCTTGCGGACAATGATCTCCTCGTCGATTTCCTCGGCAACCGGCTGGTGCTCATCTCCAGCGTTCTTTTGCTGGTGTTGCTGGCAGCGTCGCTGCTGGCACCCTGGATCGCCCCGACCAACCCTTACGATCCCCTTTCGCTCGACATCATGAACTCGAGCCTGCCGCCGGTGTGGCAGGCGGATGGCGATGCGCAGTTCCTGCTGGGGACGGATGATCAGGGTCGAGACATGCTGTCGGCCATTCTCTACGGCCTGCGGATCTCCATCATCATCAGTGCCCTCGGCGTCGCCGTCGCGGCGGTGGTCGGCATCACACTCGGGGTTGTCGCCGGTTATTTCGGTGGCGTCGTGGACGCCGTCATCATGCGCATTGCCGATATTCAGCTGAGCTTCCCGGCCATTCTCGTGGCGCTGCTTGTCGATGGGCTTCTGCATTCCATGATCCCGTCCGTCAGCCGTGAAAACAGCGCTTCATGGGTGATCATCATTTCGATCGGCCTGTCCTTCTGGGTGCAATATGCCCGCACGATAAGATCCTCCACCATGATCGAGCAGAAGAAGGACTATGTGAGCGCGGCGCGGCTTTTCGGGCTGCCGGATGTCGCCATCATGGTCCGTCACATCCTGCCGAACGTCATGGGACCTATCCTCGTCATCCTCACCATCAATTTCGGCTTGGCGATCATCACCGAGGCGACGCTTTCCTATCTTGGCGTCGGCTTGCCGCCGATGCAGCCGTCGCTCGGCACGCTCATCCGCACCGGGCAGGAGTTTCTGTTTTCCGGGGAATGGTGGACCGTGGCTTTTCCGGGCATCGCACTGGCTGTTCTCGTCCTGACCATCAACCTTCTCGGCGACTGGTTGCGCGACGCGCTCAACCCGAAGCTTCGATAGGAGGCGCAAAATGAACGATATTCTTCTTTCAGTCCGCAATCTGCGCGTCGAATTTAATACCCGTCGTGGCACGCTCACTGCTCTGCGCGATGTTTCGTTCGATATCCGCCGCGGCGAGGTTCTCGGCGTCGTCGGGGAATCGGGCGCCGGCAAGTCGATGACGGGATCGGCGATCATGCATCTTATCCCGCGTCCCGGCCGTATTTCGAGCGGGGAAATCCATCTCGGTGACCGCCGGATCGACAATCTCGGCCAGGCAGAAATCGAAGCCATCCGCGGCCGCCATATCGGCATGGTCTTTCAGGATCCTCTGACCAGTCTCAACCCGTTGATGAAGGTGGGCGAGCACCTGATGGAGACCATGCGTGTGCATCTCGGGCTTTCGCGCCGGGCTGCCCGCGACCGGGCGGTGGAACTGCTCGAAGAGGTCGGCATCCCCGATCCCGCCGTGCGCATGGATTCTTACCCTCACGAATTTTCGGGAGGGCAGCGGCAGCGCGTCGTCATCGCGCTTGCGCTCTGCGCGGGGCCAGAACTGGTCATCGCCGACGAGCCGACCACGGCGCTCGACGTTTCGGTGCAGGCGCAGATCATCCGCCTGATCCGGAAACTGTGCGAGACGCATGGTACGGCCTTCATGTTGATTACCCATGACATGGGCATGATCGCTGAAACAGCCGACCGTGTGGCGGTGATGTATGCGGGTCGCGTGGCGGAAATCGGCAAGGTGGCGGATGTGGTGAAGTCTCCGCTGCATCCCTATGCCCAGGGACTTATGGGCGCCATCCCTTCGCTGGAAAGCGATGAACCGCGTCTCAGGCAAATTCCGGGCTCCATGCCCTCGCTTTCGGCGACGCCGAAAGGTTGTGCCTTCAATCCGCGCTGCGAGCGGGTCATGGATATCTGTCGTGTCGACCAGCCGGAACTTGCGGGGCGTTGGGGGCACATGGCCGCATGTCATCTCTATCCGAGGGAGTATGTGGCATGAGCGACAACACTTTCGTGAAGGTTGAAAATCTCAACCGGGTATTTGACGTCTCCAAGCCGTTTCTTAACCGGATCATCGAGAAACAGCCGCGCCGCTTCGTCAACGCTGTTACCGACGTCAACTTCACCATCGGCAAGGGTGAGACCTTCGCGCTCGTCGGCGAGTCCGGTTCGGGCAAGTCGACCGTCGCAAAAATGGTCGTGGGCCTGTTGCCGCCCACCTCCGGCCGGGTCGAAATCGATGGCATTCCCATCACCGCACACCATGACAGGGCGGAACTTCGGCAATTGCGCCGGCGCATGCAGATGATCTTTCAGGATCCCTATGCCAGCCTCAATCCGCGCTGGCGTGTGGGGCGTATCATCGCCGAACCCATGCTTGCCCTCTCCGTCGTCGGTTCAAAAAGAGAGGCGCAGGAAGAAGTTCGCCGCCTGCTGGCGCTGGTCGGGCTCAGCCCGGCTGACGACCGCAAGTTTCCGCATGAATTTTCCGGCGGGCAGCGGCAGCGTATCGCGATTGCCCGCGCGCTGGCTTCGAAGTGCGAATTCATCGTGTGCGACGAGCCGACCTCGGCGCTCGATGTGTCGGTTCAGGCACAGATCCTCAATCTGATGCGCGATTTGCAGGAGCAGCTTGGTCTTACCTATCTCCTCATCAGCCACAATCTTGCGGTGGTGCGCCATATGGCAAACCGCATAGGCGTCATGCATTTCGGCAAACTCGTCGAGGTGCAGGAGGCGCGTGCGCTCTTCAAACAGCCCGGTCACGAATACACGCAGATGCTGATCAAGGCGGTCCCCGATATTTCCATGGCCGGACGGGAAAAAGCCTAACCCGCCGCTGCGCCCCACCCGATCCGATACCGCCCGCGATCATCGCGGACGGTCACTCTTGTCCAATTACGGAAACTTTCCCATGTCCGCTATCGACGAAAACCGACTGAACGCCTATCTCCCCGAACTCGTCGCGCTGCGGCGCAACATTCACGCCCATCCCGAAACCGCCTTTGAAGAGGTGCGAACCTCAAAGCTTGTCGCGGACAGGCTGCGCGAGTGGGGGATCGAAGTTCACGAGGGCATTGGCGGAACGGGCGTCGTGGGCGTGCTGAAGGGCAAAAGGCCGGGGCAAAGATGCATCGGCCTGCGTGCCGACATCGATGCGTTGAATATCTTCGAGAAAAACACCTTCGACTATGCATCGACC
Organism: Rhizobium sp. AN73; assembly: GCF_030757975.1. Lineage (NCBI taxonomy): Bacteria > Pseudomonadati > Pseudomonadota > Alphaproteobacteria > Hyphomicrobiales > Rhizobiaceae > Rhizobium > Rhizobium sp. AN73. The sequence continues at coordinate 878,317 of NZ_JARWME010000001.1, read as the reverse complement.
GTTCCGGGAAAAATGCATGCCTGCGGTCATGACGGCCATACCACGATGCTGCTCGGTGCGGCGCGTTATCTTGCCGAAGATCCGGATTTCGCCGGCACGGTCCACTTCATCTTCCAGCCTGCCGAAGAAGGTGGCACCGGTGCACCCGCCATGCTGCGTGATGGACTTCTGGAACGTTTCCCCTGCGATGCGGTCTATGGTCTTCACACCCATCCGGGCCAACCGGTGGGCGAGATCGCGACGCGGTTGGGCGCTGCGCTTGCGGGATCGCTCAGCTTCCATGTCACGTTCAAGGGCACGGCTGGCCACGGCGGTGCGGCACCGCATCTGGCAAAGGACGCGACTATCCCCGTCGCCCATTTCATTCTCGGCCTTCAGACCATCGTCGGACGCAAGGTCCCGGCACTGGATGCCGCTGTCATTTCCATCGGCCACATCGGTGGTGGCTCGAAAGGCTCGCCAAACGTCATGCCGGCGGAGGTGCTGGTTTCCGGCACCGCGCGTTACTTCAAGACCGAAACACTTGAGATCATCCGAACCCGTCTCGTCGAACAGGCGGAACTTTTCGCGCGTGCATGTGATTGCGAGGTCGACGTCAGGATCGACTACGGCACCCCGCCGCTCGTCAACCATCCCGAAGCCTTTAAAATCGCCATTGAGGCGGCTACCCGTACATTCGGAGACGGCAATGTCGATACGGAGCGCACATTGTCGACCGGTGCGGAGGACTTCGCTTTCCTCGCGAATGCCGTTCCCGGCACCTATGCCTGGATGGGTGGCGGCCTAGGGCCGGATGGGCTGGTGCATGACGTTCATACCGACAAGTTCGATTTCAACGACGCGTCCCTGCCTTACGGCGTGTCCTACTGGGTCAATATCGTTAATGTCGAACTGCAGTCCTGATCTGAAAGGGCGATAGCCTCAGGTCGCCCTCTTTGCGGGCCATGGGGTCTTACCCGCTGCGTTTCCAGTGTGCCCCGCCGTCGCAGCGGCAGGGCACAATCAACGGATATCTGCTTTTAGCCGTTTGCGGCGGAGATCGTGATCGGTACTCCCTTGTAGGAGGGCGTGCCCGAAAGCGGATCGTGGTGACCAAGTGCAACGACCGCGTTCATTTCCGGATAATATCCCGCAGCCGAACCTCTCGGTATATTGTAGGCGACGGCGGTAAAGCCCTGCACCAGACGTTTGCCGGGGTCTTCTGCGCCAAGCCCGCGAATGTCTATGCGGTCGCCATCCTTGAGGCCGCGTTCGGTGAGGTCTTCCCTGTTCATGAAGATCACATCGCGGCGGCCAAACACGCCGCGATACCGGTCATCCATGCCGTATATCGTCGTATTATACTGGTCGTGGCTTCGAATCGTGGTGAGAACGAGGGCTTGGGGATTGGCGATCAGCGGATCCTCGTCGAGGCCCGCGGAGACGAGGAAGTTTGCCTTGCCATTCTCCGTGTTCCAGCGCCGGAAGGATGCCGCGACGTCGAGGCGGAAACCTCCGGGTACCCGAACCCGATGGTTGAAGTCGCGGAAGTCCGGAAAGACCTGTTCGATCTTGTCGCGAATACGGTCGTAATCGGCAATGAGCCACTCCCAGTCTATGCCATGGCGATTGCCGAGCGTGGCCTTGGCAATGCCGGCGACAATGGCCGGCTCCGCCTTCACCATTTCTCCCGGCGGTTTGAGAAAGCCGCGCGAGGCATGAACCATCGACATCGAATCTTCCACCGTCACGGCCTGCGGGCCGGACGCTTGCGTGTCGAGATCGGTGCGGCCGAGACACGGCAATATGAGGGATGCTTTGGCGGTCAGGAGGTGCGAGCGGTTGAGCTTCGTTGCGATGTGGACGGCAAGGTCCAGCTTGCGCATGCCTTCAAAGGTCACCGCCGGGTCGGACATGGCAACGGCGAGATTGCCGCCAAGACAGATAAGCACCCTGGATTTTCCGGCAGCGATCGCCTCGATGCACTCGATGGCATTGTGTCCCTTTTCCGCTGGGGGGCGAAAACCGAATGCACGCTCCATGCCGTCGAGCAAAGCCTTGTTCGGGATCTCAGTGATGCCGACCGTCCGGTCGCCCTGCACGTTCGAGTGGCCTCGAATTGGCGCGATGCCGGCTCCCTGTCGTCCCATATTGCCGCGAAGCATCAGCAGATTGGCGATCTGCTGCACGTTCTCCGTACCTTTGGTATGCTGGGTGATGCCCATGCCATAACAGATGATGACGTTCGATGCTTTGACGTAGATGCGGGCAACGCTTTCGAGCGCTTCCTTCGTCAGTCCGCTGACGAAGGTGATGTTTTCCCAGGATGTCTGGTCCACATCGGCGTAAAGCGCCTCAAAGCCTTCGGTGTGCTCCGCAATGAAGGCTCGGTCGAGAAGGCCGGGGCCGCCCTCGGCCCTGTTTGCCGTATCCAATGCAAAAACGGCCTTCATGATGCCCTTGAGGGCGGCAAGATCGCCGCCGGTGCGAAGCTGATGGTAGGCGGAAGCGATCTGCGTCGAGGATAGCGTCGCCATTTCCACGGGATCCTGCGGGGCGGCAAAGCGTTCCAGCGCGCGTTCCTTCAACGGGTTGAAAACCACGATAGGCACGCCGCGACGGGCCGCATTGTGCAGAGTCGTCATCATCCGCGGGTGGTTGGTGCCGGGATTGTGCCCAAAGCTGAAGATCGCATCGGCATGGTCGAAGTCCTCCAGCGTGACGGTTCCCTTGCCAACGCCGATGGACTTGGGAAGGCCGACGCTGGTTGCTTCGTGGCACATGTTGGAACAGTCGGGGAAGTTGTTGGTCCCGAAGGCACGCACGAAAAGCTGATAAAGAAACGCTGCCTCGTTGGAGGTCCGGCCCGAGGTGTAGAATTCGGCCTCGTCCGGGTGATCGAGCTTGTTCAGTTCCTGCGCGATCAGGCTGAAGGCGTCATCCCATTCTATCGGCTCGTAACGGTCGCTCTCGCTGTTGTAGCGCAAGGGAACCGTCAGGCGACCGGCATCCTCCAGCTTGTGATCGGTCCAGCCCCACAGCTCGGACACGCAGTGTTTTTCGAAGAACTCCGGCCCGGATCGCTTGGCGGTGGACTCCCAGGTAATTGCCTTGGCGCCGTTTTCGCAGAACTCGAAGGAAGATGTGTGCTTGGGATCGGGCCAGGCGCAGCCGGGACAGTCGAACCCTTCCGGCTGGTTCGCCTTGAGCAGTGTCATCGTTCCCTGCGCGATGATCTGCTGGTGGGCGAGGGTTTTGGCAACGGCCTTGAGCGCATCCCAGCCACCGGCGGGATGATCGTATTTTTCGATACCTTCCGGGCGTTTATCTTCCATTTCGGCACTCCTCTACGTTTCGCAGTTCGAGATGGGGAGGACGCACAACGGCATCCCTGATGCCAGAATACCCGTTTTTACCGCAGTAAACATTATACCCAGGCATAGGTTGCCAGCTTTCCTGACGAAAAAGGCCGTCTGCAGCGGCGGGTTTCGGGGAAGACCCGTAGCTCCGGGGCGCTGCGGGCTAATTGTTTCATAAATCGCAATTCAGTCGAGATTATTATTGCAATTCTTCTGGGCGCTCGGCCGGGCTAGATATGTTGCCAACAGAGACGCAACGGAAACATCGGACGCCCTTCAAGGCACCCGGTCAACCGGAGCGGCGAAGTTTCCCAACCGCCGGATACCGGCACAACGCACCTGAACGGAGAACTGAAAATGTCCAAGCTCGAAGTCCTCACCCCCGCTAACAGCCAGCTCATCTTCATCGACCAGCAGCCGCAGATGGCTTTCGGTGTGCAGTCGATCGACCGCCAGACCCTGAAGAACAATGTCGTCGGTCTCGCCAAGGCAGCAAAGATCTTCAACATCCCGACGACGATCACCACCGTCGAGACGGCATCTTTCTCCGGCAATACCTTCCCCGAATTGCTGGCGGTCTTTCCGGAAAATGATATTCTCGAGCGGACCTCGATGAATTCCTGGGACGATCAGAACGTCCGCGATGCGCTGGCGAAGAACGCCGCCAACGGCCGCAAGAAAATCGTCGTCTCCGGTCTCTGGACGGAAGTGTGCAACACGACCTTCGCGCTCTCGGCTCTCCACGATGTCGCAGACTACGAGATCTACATGGTGGCGGATGCTTCGGGCGGCACGTCGCTCGATGCACACAAATACGCGATGGACCGCATGGTTCAGGCCGGCATCATTCCGGTCACCTGGCAGCAGGTCCTGCTCGAATGGCAGCGTGATTGGGCGCGCAAGGAAACCTACGATGCCGTCACCTCGCTGGTGAAGGAACATTCCGGCGCCTACGGCATGGGCATCGATTACGCGGTCACCCACGTCCATGGCGGTGAAGAGCGCGTCAAGCACGGCAAGCGCATCGGCCCGAACCCGGCCGCCAAATAAGCTTTCAACCGCGCCGCGCCGGCGGGATATATCTCCAGTCGGTGCGGCTTTCACCCGCGAGGAAGGTCCCCATGAAGGTCTATCTTTTTTCTCTTGGCGCCGGTCTGCTGGTCGGTATCGTTTACAGCCTGCTCAATGTGCGCTCCCCGGCGCCGCCCGTCATAGCTCTGGTCGGTCTTCTCGGCATATTGGTGGGAGAACAGATCATTCCCCTCGCCAGAACGCTCCTCGACAGGGAGCCGGCCGCCGTTTCCTGGATCAACCACATCAAGCCGCACATGTTCGGCCACATGCCGAAGGGTGGTGAGGAAACTGTGGATCTCGCCAAGGTTAAACAGCAGAACGGGCAGGAGAGAAGCTGATGCCGACTCGTCGCACGTTTCTCGGCGCGGCATCAAGCCTTGCCTTTCCCCATCTGTTTTCATCGGCCAATGCCGCCGATCCCATCCAGACCGGAGCTTATTCCATGCATCCCGATACCATTCTTCACAATGGCCGCCTCACGACGCTTGATCGCGGCAATCCGAATGCAACGGCTGTCGCCATCAAGGATGGGCTGTTCGTAGAGGTAGGAACGGACGCCGAGGTCATGGCGCTTGCCGGTCCGGAGACCAGGATCGTCGACCTCAAAGGCAAGCGCGTGCTGCCGGGCCTGATCGACAATCATACCCACGTCATTCGCGGCGGCCTGAACTTCAACATGGAACTGCGCTGGGACGGCGTGCGCTCGCTGGCCGACGCCATGGACATGCTGAAGCGGCAGGTGGCGGTGACGCCGGCCCCGCAATGGGTGCGCGTCGTCGGCGGTTTCACCGAGCAGCAATTTGTCGAAAAGCGGTTGCCGACCATCGAGGAGATCAATGCGATAGCGCCCGATACGCCGGTCTTTCTGCTGCATCTTTACGACCGGGCGCTGCTGAACGGCGCAGCGTTGCGTGCCGTCGGTTATACGAGGGATACGCCGAACCCGCCCGGCGGCGAGATCACCCGTGATGCGAACGGCAACCCCACGGGCATGCTGCTTGCCAAGCCGAATGCCGGCATCCTCTATTCGACGCTCGCCAAGGGACCGAAGCTGCCTTTGGACTATCAGGTCAATTCCACCCGCCACTTCATGCGTGAGCTGAACCGGCTTGGCGTGACCGGCGTGATCGATGCCGGCGGCGGTTTCCAGAATTACCCTGACGATTACCAGGTGATCCAGAAGCTTTCCGACGAAGGCCAGATGACCGTGCGTCTCGCCTACAACCTCTTCACGCAGAAGCCCAAGCAGGAAAAAGAGGACTTCCTCAACTGGACCTCTTCGGTCAAATACAAGCAGGGCAACGACTATTTCCGCCACAATGGTGCCGGGGAAATGCTGGTGTTTTCCGCTGCCGATTTCGAGGATTTCCGCCAGCCGCGACCGGACATGCCGCCGGAGATGGAAGGCGAATTGGAAGACGTCGTTCGGGTTCTTGCGGAAAACCGCTGGCCCTGGCGCTTGCACGCCACCTATGACGAAACGATCTCCCGCTCCCTCGATGTCTTCGAGAAGGTCAACAAGGATATCCCGCTCGAAGGGCTGAACTGGTTCTTCGACCACGCCGAGACGATCTCCGAACGGTCGATCGACCGTATCGCGGCTCTCGGTGGCGGCATCGCGACCCAGCATCGCATGGCCTATCAGGGTGAATATTTTGTCGAGCGTTATGGTCATGGCGTTGCCGAGGCGACTCCACCGATCAAGCGCATGCTTGAGAAGGGCGTCAACGTTTCGGCCGGCACGGATGCGACGCGTGTCGCTTCCTACAATCCGTGGGTTTCGCTTTTCTGGATGGTGACCGGCAAGACGGTGGGCGGCATGCAGCTTTATCCACGCGCCAATTGCCTCGACCGCGAGACGGCGCTGCGCATGTGGACGGAGAAGGTCACCTGGTTCTCGAACGAGGAAGGCAAAAAGGGCCGTATTGAAAAGGGCCAGTTCGCTGATCTCGTGGTGCCGAACAAGGATTATTTCTCCTGCGCCGAGGATGAAATCTCCTTCCTCACCTCCGAACTCACCATGGTCGGCGGCAAGATCGTCTATGGCGCGGGTGACTTCAAGGCGCTCGATGAGAACGACTTGCCGCCCGCCATGCCCGACTGGTCGCCGGTGCGCAAGTTCGGCGGTTATGCCGCCTGGGGCGAGCCGGAAGGTGCAGGCCGCAACTCCCTGCGCCGCACGGCGATCGCCTCGTGTGGCTGCGCCAGCGATTGTGGTGTCCACGGCCACGATCACGCGGGTGCCTGGACATCCAAGCTGCCGATCGCCGATCTGAAGGGCTTCTTCGGAGCGCTGGGCTGCTCCTGCTGGGCGGTTTAAGCCCGGCAAGGTGAATGTAAAAAACCGTCGAACGGGCAGCGGAGTGCCGCTGCCCGTTTCTTGCGTACAGAAGGACCGGTGAACCGGTCCATATCCAATATTGCGAAAATCACAATTATATCGAAACTATTGATGCAATTGTTGGCGATAATTGTTTCGGTCAATATCGCTCCATCAAATGAACCCAGCGCCGCTCGAACCGACCGGCCAAGATCGCAGGAGCACAAAATGACCGATTCATCTTCAACACTTCGCCTTCGCGGGCTGCTTGCAGACGTCGTCGCCACGCCCGTTACAAAAACCGTGGCACTTCTGGCGCTCTGCTCGGCCTATATTCAGGGGCCGCTCACCAAGATCTTCGATTTTCCTGGCGCAATCGGCGAGATGAACCACTTCGGTCTCCATCCGGCAGCCGCATTTGCCGTCGTTGTCATCGTCTTCGAGCTGACAGCCTCCGCAATGGTGGTGTCCGGCTTCCTGCGCTGGGCGGGCGCTCTGGCACTTGCGGGCTTCACGCTTCTGGCCACCTTCATCGCTCTTCGGTTCTGGGAAATGGCGCCCGGCATGGACCGCATGATGGCCACGAACGCTTTCTTCGAGCATCTCGGCCTGGCTGGCGCCTTTGTCACCGTTGCCGCAATCGATCTCACGAAAGGAAAAGGCAAATGAGTGCCGCAAAATCCTCTGCGAACAGCTTTGCTCCCCTTGCGCAACCGGTCTTTGCCGTCCTCTGGGCAGCCACGGTTCTTGGTAATACCGGCAGTTTCATGCGCGATGTCGCCAGTTCCTGGTTGATGACCGATCTCTCCGCCTCACCGGCAGCGGTTGCCATGGTTCAGGCCGCCGGAACCCTGCCGATCTTCCTGCTGGCCATTCCGGCCGGTGTGCTGACCGATATTCTCGATCGCCGCAAGTTCCTGATCGCCGTGCAGCTGCTGCTGGCTTCGGTCAGTGTCAGCCTCATGATCCTTGCCCATACCGGAATGCTGTCCGTCAGTGCCCTGATCGGCCTGACCTTCCTTGGCGGCATCGGTGCTGCGCTGATGGGGCCGACCTGGCAGGCGATCGTGCCTGAGCTGGTGAAACGCGAGGATGTCAAAAGTGCCGTGGCGCTGAACTCGCTGGGCATCAACATTGCCCGTTCCATCGGCCCGGCCGCCGGCGGCATCCTGCTTGCAGCATTCGGCGCGGCCTTCACCTACGGTGCCGATGTCGCAAGTTACTTCGTCGTCATCGCCGCACTTCTCTGGTGGCCGCGGGCAAAGAACGCCAATGATGCGCTGGCCGAAGGTTTCTTCGGCGCATTCCGGGCGGGCCTTCGTTATACCCGTGCCAGCCGGCCACTGCATGTCGTCCTGTTGCGGGCTGCGATCTTTTTTGCCTTCGCCAGTGCCGTCTGGGCCCTGCTGCCGCTCGTTGCCCGCCAGCTTCTTGGTGGCGATGCAAGCTTCTACGGTATCCTGCTTGGCGCTGTTGGCGCCGGGGCAATCGGTGGCGCGCTGGTTATGCCGAAGCTGCGTGAGCGCTTCAATTCCGACGGGCTGCTGCTCGGCGCGGCCATCATTACCGCAATCGTTATGGCTGTGCTGTCGCTTGCCCCTCCGAAGTGGGCTGCCATCGTTGTTCTGCTCTTCCTCGGCGGTGCGTGGATCACGGCTCTGACGACGCTGAATGGTGCCGCTCAGGCGGTTCTGCCGAACTGGGTGCGCGGCCGTGGCCTTGCCGTCTATCTCACCGTCTTTAATGGCGCGATGACGGCCGGCAGCCTTGGCTGGGGTGCGGTTGGTGAAGCCACCGGCGTGCCGGGCGCGTTGCTGATCGGCGCTGCGGGATTGCTGGTTGCCGGTCTCGTCATGCACCGCCTGAAACTGCCTGCCGGCGATGCGGATATGGTGCCATCCAACCATTGGCCCGAACCGCTCGTTGCGGAGCCGGTGGCCCATGACCGCGGCCCGGTTCTGATCCTCATCGAATACCATGTCGAAAAGCATCACCGCACTGCTTTCCTGCATGCACTCGATGAACTTTCCCAGGAACGCCGGCGTGATGGCGCCTATGGCTGGGGCGTGACCGAGGACTCCCGCCGATCCGCAGAAGATCGTCGAATGGTTCATGGTGGAATCCTGGGCGGAACACCTGCGCCAGCACCACCGGGTCTCCAACGCCGACGCGGATCTGCAAGGCAAGGTGCTCGCTTATCACTCAGGTCTGGAAAAGCCGGTCGTGCGCCACTTCCTCACGATCAATCGGCCCGGCAAAGCCTGAATGCAAATGTAGGACGGGGAGGGGCGCAATGCCCCTCCCCTAATTTCAAAAATAGCAATGTTCGCTCTCGCGGCGGCGTTCAACCTACGGGACTGGGCACATTACTCTTTGAGGGCCGTAAACTCCCCGAACCCGACACCGTCGATGCACGCTGCACTTCCGCAAGATTTATCGGTCGCGCCCATGTATTTTTGTCGAAGTGCAGATGGCACTGCGGAGCAGGGATGCAAGAGATGGCCCAGTCCAGTTACGAAGCGCGGCTCGACCGTGTCACCGACTACATCCACCTCCATATCGAGGAGGATATCCATTTCGAGCAACTGGCGGAAATCGTCTGCCTGTCGCCTTATCACTGGCACCGGATTTATGTCGCGATGCGTGGTGAGACAATCACCGCGACAATCCGGCGCTTGCGGTTGTTGCGCGCGGCTGACCGGCTGGCGAATTCCGACATGTCTCTCGCCGTGATCGCGGCACGCGCCCGCTACGGTTCGGCCGATGCGTTCGGGCGCGCGTTCAAGGATGCTTATGGCATGACGCCAATGGCCTATCGTGAAAACGGTTCTCACGCGGCCTTCAAGACCGCGAACAGGGAGCGGGATGCAAACGGCTTTCCGATCTTCATCGAGACGCTGTCATCAACCCGGTGTGCTGCCATTGCCCATACCGGCCCCTACATCCAGATCGACCGCGCAATGGGCCACCTGTTCACCCAGCTTTCGACGCAGGGCATTACCCCACCGGAGCCGAGAATGGCCGCCGTCTTTTTCGACGATCCCGATCTTGTTCCGGTGGATCGATTGCGGTCGCAGGCCTGCATTCCGGTTGGTGAAGAAATTACGCTTACGCCACCTCTCATGGAAACGGTCCTTCGCGGTGGCCTCTATGCGCGCCTGCGCTACAAAGGTCCATATGCGGATATGAAGGATGCCTATCGCTGGCTCTTCGGCGTTTGGCTCCCCGGCTCGGGTTACGAGGAGGACGACGCGCCGGCCTTCGAAGCCTATCTCAACGACCCGCGCGACACGCCGCCCCATGACCTCCTCACCGATATCCATCTGCCGCTGAAGGTATTGTGATGCGCGACCACTATGCGAAGCCGCCGATGTCAAACGTGGTTTCCGCAGCCTTCGAGGCTTTTTCGGAGCCGACCCGTAGCCAACTCCTCCGTATTCGCTGCCTGATCTTCGAGGTGGCAGAAGAGACCCCCGGTGTCGGTCCTCTGATGGAAGCGCTCAAATGGGGCGAACCCGCCTATTTGACCGCCGCCACTCACAGCGGCAGCACGATCAGGCTCGGCGTCCTGAAATCACAGGCCGACACCGCTGCTATCCTGTTCAACTGCCAAACGTCTTTGGTGGAAACCTTTCGCACTCAATTTCCAGATGCCTTTGCCTATCACGGCAACAGAGCAATCCTGCTGCCGCCATCTGCACCCTTGCCGGAGCCAGCTCTTTCCATCTGTCTGGCGATGGCGCTCACCTACCATCACCGGACACTCCTCACGATCAATCGTCCAGGGAAAGCGTGAACTGGGAAAAGGGGCCGATGGCCCCTCTTCTTATTGCTTCGGACGCCTGTAAGTGGGGATCAGAGTGTCCCGTGCTTTTCCTGCAAAAGTCGGATGGCGAGATGCTGAAGCAGAATGATCGTCTTGGCGTCGCGAATATCGCCACGGCTGATCATCTGCATCGCCTCAGGCAGGGTGATTTCGAGCACGTCGATGTCCTCTCCCTCATCAGCCGAGCCGCCGCCCGCGCCCACTTTGTGTTTCTCGGCATATTCGCCGTAGAAAAAGGCGAGATATTCGGTCACCGATCCGGGGCTCATATAGATATCGAACAGATGTGTGAGTTCGGAAACCTCATAACCGGTTTCCTCCATCAGTTCCGCACGCATTCGTGTTGCCGGTTCGGCGCCTTCCAGCAGCCCAGCCGGTGTCTCAATCAATGATTCCAGCCCGCCATTCAAAAGAACCGGCAACCGGAACTGGCGGGTCAAAAGCACATGGCCGTTTTCCGGGTTGTACAACAGGCATGTTGCGCCGTTGCCGCGATCATAGGCCTCCCGGGTCTGCTTCTGCCAGCTTCCATCCCTTAGCTGGAGTTCATATTCATATTTGGTCAGCCGTCCCCAATCATCCGCCAACACGCGTTCGGAAATTGGGCGGTAAACACTGCTATCCATCAAGTCACCTCGTTTTCATCTGTCTTTCAAAGGCCGTGCAACCGGCCTTCGACATGCGTGCACGTTTCGCCACCGACCCATATCTGGCCGGCATCATCGCGGGTCAGGTAAATGCGGCCGCGACGGCCAAGGCGCGTTCCTTGAGCGGCGACATAGTCTTCAGTGACCACACCCGTGGCAAACAGCCATTGCGCGAGCGAGGCGTTGAGGCTTCCGGTAACGGGGTCTTCGGCAATAGTGCCCAGATGATCGCTGAAGAAGGCGCGAACCTCGAAGGAAACCTCGCTGCCTTCCGCGTGAGGGCCGACCACACCGATATCAATCCGGCCTGGCCAGCTGCGAGCCGGTTCAAGAGCAAGTACCTTTTCGGCCGATGCCAGCCTGATCCCCAGCCAACCGGGACCATTGTCAATCCAGGCGGCATCAACGATATCTTGGGCCTCGATCCCCAACAGCTGCCGCGCCTCTTCCAGTTCGGCCGGTGTCGGCGCACCGGAACGGATAAGCGGCGGCGCTGCAAAAGAAAGCCGCCCATGCGCGCGCCGGATCGTGACCAGTCCCGCGCCGCATTCCTGAACGATGCCCGTTTCGTTCTTGGGTGAGCCGTTGGCGGAGAGCCAGGCATGGCAAGTGCCAAGCGTGGGATGCCCGGCAAAAGGCAACTCCCTGTCGAGCGAGAATATCCTGACCCGGTAGTCAGCCTGCGGATGCGTCGACGGCAGCAGAAAGGTGGTTTCGGACAAATTGAACCACCGCGTCAGCTGCTGCATTTCATCCGTCGTCAGGTTGTCGGCGCCGGTGACGACGGCCAGCGGATTGCCGGAAAGCGGCCCGGAGCCGAATACGTCGATCATCTGGATAGCATAGGTCATGACATCGTCTTTCAGTTTGGATCAATTGGCAGCGCCGATGTTGGGCCATCAGCTTTGCCAGACAAGCAGTTTGAGCCCCGCAACCGCAAACACGGCAGAAAGTACAGATTCGATCCAGCGCCGCAATCTGGTGTAAAGCGCAATCATCGAGGCGGTCGAGAAAAGCAGGGCATAGCTGCCGAATACGATAATGCCGAGAATGGCGCAGCCGCCGATGATTGCCGGCAACATGCCGGCGGGCGCGTCTTCGCGAAACCCCAGCGACATGATCGCTATCCATGACAGGATGGCCTTCGGATTTCCGATATGCATCAAAAGGCCCTGCCGATAAAGCGCCCGATAAGGTGGCGTCGCACGCCTGGTATTCGTCCGTGCAAAGTCGGATGCTGGCTTCAGGGCCGACCTACCGGCGCGAAAAGCGAGATAAAGCAGGTAGACGCCGCCGATAATCTTGATGACGAAAAGTGCCTGAGCATAGGCGGTGAGCACGGCGGATAGGCCGGTCGCCGTGAGGATCGCCCAGAAAAGCGAGCCGGTAATGACACCGGCCGCCAGAGCAAGAGCCGGCAGACGGCCGTCACGCATCGCCGTTGCCATGATGGCCATGTTGCTTGGCCCCGGACTGGCGGTGGCAATGAGATAGGTGCCGTAGACAAGGGCGAGCTGGCTGGCGATCACGAGGGCTTTCTCCGGAAATCAAAACGCTTGTCCGCACTATTGCGGGAGATCGCCGCGGTGAACGATGTGGACCTTGTTCCCGTCGGGATCGCGCAGATAGGCGCCGAAATAACCGTCGCCATAGTTCGGACGCAGACCGGGGGCGCCCTCGTCCGTTCCGCCATGTGCCATCCCGCCGGCATGGGCCTCGTTCACCGCCTCCTTCGAGGGGGCCAGAAAGGCGACCATGCTGCCGTTGCCAACCGTGGCCGCTTCGCCGTTGAAGGGACGATAGACATAAAAGCGCGGCAAGGGAGATCGCGTGGCCACCCAGCAAAGCGCCGCAGGGCCGCCGTCGGGTGTAATTGCCCGGCGTTTCAGGCCGAGTGGGGCAAGCACGGCATCATAGAAATGCCCCGCCCGCTGAAGATCACGCGTTCCGACGGTTACGTGGCTGAACATTCGAACCTCAATGCGCCCGCCAGAATGGCCGTCGCCTGTTGCAAAGTGTGGATTTCATTCAGCACCGTCATAGCTTATGTTACACTTGTTGGTTATTGAAATAGTGTAACGTGACACTTTTAACGAGGTTACGACCGTGCTGCTGCAATCCCCCTGGGTGCCTCGCCTTGCAGATATCGAGGCGAATGCCACTGAACGGCTGGTGCTTGCACTTGCCGACGACATCATCGAGGGACGGTTGACGGGCGGTGCCCGCCTACCAGCCCATCGCGATCTCGCGTGGAAACTGGGCGTGGGCCTCGGTACGGTAACCAAAGCCTATGCCGTTCTTGAACGGCGCGGCCTGACGCGCAGCGTCAAGGGCCGGGGGACATTCGTGGCGTTGCAGGAGGCGCATGGTGACCGGCAGATCGACCTCTCGTCCAACGCGCCGCCGGCCACGCTCAATCCCCGCATTCTGGCAAAGACGCTGACCGGGATCGCCCGCAAGATCGATGCGGATCATTTCAACCTCTATGCTCCTCCCGCCGGGCATGTGGAACATCGCCGTGTTCTGGCCCGCTGGCTCGAAACGCTGGGCTTGTCCGTTGATCCCTCAGATCTGGTGCTGACGAGTGGTGCCCGTCAGGCACTGGCGCTGGCCTTCGATCTTGCCTGTGGCCCGGACGGCCTGCTGCTGACCGAGCGGATCACCTATCCCGGTGCGCTCGCACTTCTTAGGCGCAAAGGATGCCGGATGCAGGGTGTGGAGATCGATACCGAGGGGATGGTGCCGGAGGCGCTGGCGGAAGCACTTGCCGGCATGGAACCACACGGCCGCAGGGCGGTCTATCTAACGCCGACATTGCACAATCCGACAACCGCCACCATGGGTGCGGCACGGCGGCAGGCCATTGCGGATATTTGCCGCCGGGCAGGTGTCTGGATCATCGAGGACGGCGTTTATGCGGCATCCGATCGGGGTGGCTTGCTCCCGTTGGCGTCGCTCGCTCCCGATATCTCGTTTCATGTGAACGGGCTTTCCAAGTCGCTCGGTCCCGGTTTGCAGATCGGTGTGCTGGCATTGCCGGAAGGGCAGAAGGATGCAGCGGCACGCCTTTTGCAGGATGTGCCGATGGCTCCCTCGGCACTCTCCTGCGCGGTGGTCGAGGACTGGCTGACAACCGGCGTCATCTCGTCGATCCAGCGCGATCTGCGCCATGAGGCGCGGCGACGCTCCGGTCTTGCCGTTTCCCTTCTCGGTGCGAGCGAACTTGTCTCGCATCCCGATGCATACAATGTCTGGCTGCCGATGGAACGCGATGCCGCCAATCATTTCTTATCCGTCGCAGCCGCAAGCGGCATTAGGCTGACCGCTCCAGAGTCCATGATGGTGGATAGGCAAGATCAGGCGAGTGGTATTCGGCTTTGCCTCGGCAGTCCGTCCTTCGATGACTTGACCGGGGCGCTGACGCTTCTGGCGGGGCTGCTGAGGCGGCGGCCCAACGAGCTAAATCACCACAACAATAATTAGACAAAAGAGACCCGACAGCCATGAATAAACGCCCTGTTGTACCGGACCAGGATGCCTGGGAACCCTGGAGCCCTGCCGAACTATCCCGACGACTGGGTGGCGTATCGAGGCCCTGGTGCGTCGTTGGCGGCTGGGCTCTCGATCTGTGGCACGGGAAGAAGACGCGCGAGCATGACGATCTTGAATTCACGGTCCTGCGTGAAGATCTGGGCGTCATCAGGCGTGAATTGAACGATATGGAATTCTACACCGTCAATGACGGTGTGCTCGAACTATTGGCCGCAGATCAGGAACCGGCAACGGAGATTTTTCAAATCTGGTGTTTCGATCGCGCCGCCGGCCGCTGGCGGGCCGATATGATGATCGAGCCGGGAACGAATGACTTATGGGTCTACAAGAGGGATCCGCAGATTACACGGCCCCGCACCGAAATGGTGGCGCTGGCCGCTGACGGTATCCCTTACCTCAATCCTTCCGCCGTACTTCTGTTCAAGGCAAAGTACCGCCGTCCCAAGGACGAAGAGGACTTCGCAAATGCCACGCCGAAATTGCCCGCGCCTGAGCATCGGTGGTTACGGGATTGTCTTGATCGCCTTCACCCGGGCCACGACTGGGCAAGGGCGCTGTAGGCGTCGAATTTCGCCTATTGCGTGATCCGCTCCAGCACACGGCTCAAAGCCTGCTTCAATGCGTCCGAACCGCCATTGCTGTCGAAGTCCTGCAGGACCTGCTCGTTCAACCCGCCTTTGGTGGCGAATTCACGGCTGAGATCGGTGAAGTTGGTGTCCTTGCCCGCAAGGAGCGCCACTTCGGAAAGCCCGGCGAAGAGGGGTGCAAGATAGGCGCGGCCTTTTTCTTCCGGTAGGCCGTTTTCGGCGAGCCACTCCGTCGTCTGTTGCAGGATACCGAAATAGGTGGCCATCAGGGCGCTTGCGGCGGCGAGAAGGTCGTATTCCGCCTTGGTCTCGCATTCCACAGCATTGCCGAGCACATTGAAGATTGCGGCGGTCTCCGCATCGGACGGATAAACGGCGGTGACGCCCTTGCGCCGGGCGACAAAGGGCAGGGGGATCGCCTGTGTGAGACGCACATCCGCGCCGATCCAGTCGAGCAGCGCTTGCCGGTCGGTTGCGGCAACGACGCTTATGACCTTCTGGCCATCGCGAAACCGCAGGGGCCGGATGACGTCTTCGGCAACCTGCGGGCGGATCGCCAGAACGACGGTATCGCAGCCGTCGACGATCGCCTGATTGTCACTGGTGACGATCACATGCAGAAAATCGGTGGCGAGCTTCGCAGAAATATCCGCACTGCGCTGGGACACCATGACATGCGGCACGGCGACAGGCTTGCTGAGCAACCCCCGCACCATCGCATCGGTGATCGCGCCGGTTCCGATAAAACCAATTTTCTGGGGAAGGGACATGATGACTCCGTTTGGCGAGGGCCGAAATATATGTCGGTCGCCAAGTTTTCACGCAATGCTAAATTTTCCGACCGGAATTGTCGACAAGGAGATGGCCGATTTCCTGATCGCTGCGTTAGTGACCCGGATGCAATGCGTCATTGAGATACATGCAGGTCAGCATCGTGAACACATATGCCTGAATAGCGGCCATCAGGAACTCCAATGCCGTGATCGCGACCGTCATGAAAAGTGGTGCGATGGCGCCGACCATCCCAAGCGCATTGATGCTCGCCAGCGACACGACAAAACCGGCAAAGACTTTCAGGGTGATGTGACCGGCAAGCATGACGGCAAACAGGCGGACGGAGTGGCTGACCGGGCGCGAAATATAGGAGATGATTTCGATTGGCACGATGATGGGCGCGAGAATAACCGGGATTCCGGCCGGTTTGAACAGGCCGAGAAAGCGGATGCCGTGTTTGAATAGGCCATAGAGCGTGATGGTGCTGAACACCATCATGGCAAGACCGAATGTGACGATGATCTGGCTTGTGACGGTGAAAGCGTAAGGAAACATGCCGATCATGTTTGCAAACAGAATGAACATGAAAAGCGAGAAGACGAAGGGGAAGAACCGCATTCCCGGCTCTCCGGCATTGTCGCGCAGGGTCTTGGCGACGAACAGGTAAAGCATTTCCGCGCTGGATTGCCACCGGCCAGGCACCAGGCGGGCCTTGCTGGTCGCCAGAAACAGGAATGAACTCGCCAGGGTGACGGTGAGGAACATGTATGCCGAGGCATTGGTGAAGCTGAGATCGATATCGCCGATGGTGATTTCAACGAGAGGTTTGACTTCGAATTGTTCGATAGGGCCGGCCATGGAAGGTCCTTCAGTAAATTGCGGCAATGACGGGGATACATTGATGCTCGAGGTCGCGGCTGTGCCGGACGCAGGAAGACTGCGCATTTGGTGGAGCATCAGAAATGGGGAGGGTGGTCGTTACGTCGGTCATCCTGATCCCAAGATTGAGAATCAGGGCCGTCCCCGCAACGCTTCAAGGCGCGGGTCGTCCCGCACGAGCGCTTTCTAGCCAAATCGTCGGCGGGTGGCAATGGCTTTCGGGCAAAGGTATCGGCGCGGAGACCGATAAATTGCTGGAACCTGCAGCAGCTTTCCTGAAAGCACGGCAAAGAAAAACGCGGTCGCCTTCGGGCTGACCGCGTTTTTCGTTGTTGTCGTAACGGGCAATATGACCTTACGTGTCTTTCTGTGGTTGCTTTCCGGAAGCTGGTCGATCAGCGGAATTCGTGATCGAGGCCGCCAGCAGGGCCTGTGTCGGGTCGGCACCCTTGAAACCGGCCTGTGCCAGAATTTCGTCTAGAACCGGCTTCTGCGCGGTAAAGCTGAGAAGCTGGCTTGAAAGATCGCCCAAGCCATTGCCGCTTTGCCCGTTGCCGCTGCCGCCGAGTGCACCGGCCAGATTGCCAGCACTGAAGATACGAATGTCGGAAATCTTCTCGATGGGTTTCATCGCTTCGGCAAGCGCCTCGGGGATGATGGCGATCCTCGCGCGGGCGAGTTCGAATTCGATGATATCGCCGGAAAGTGCGTTGCGCGCATCGTTCTTTGCCCTTTCCGCCTGCGCCTCCGCATCGCCGAGCGCGATGATGCCTTCGGCGCGGATTTTTGCGGCTTGCGCCTCGGCTTCTGCGCCGATCTTGGCGGCGGCGGCCAGGTTTTCCGCAGCCTCCCGCTCGGCTTCCGCTTTCACGGTGATCGCTGTCGCTTCCTGTTCGGCCGCCTTGCGAGCGTCGATCACGGCAATACGTTTGGCACGTTCGGCGATTTCCACTTCGCGTGCAGTCGCAACCTGTTCTTCCGCTGTAATAGCGGCAGCTTTTGCCTCGTCTGCTTTGGCACGGGCGGCATGTTCCTGCTCCACCTTCTGCGCGACGGCGATGGCCGCTTCGATGCGTGCCGTTTCCGTGATCTTGCGTGCCTCCGCCTCTCGTTCGGCAATACCGCGCTCGGCCTCGATGCGGGCGGTTTCCCGTGCCTGACGGGCTTCCGCATCCCGCTCGGCAATGCCACGCTCCGTATCGAGCTTTGCCGTTTCCTCGTTGAGACGGGCCGCCTGTTCGGCTCTTGCCGCTTCCGCGCGGGTTTCCGCAGTCTTGTTTGCGATATCGCGCTCCTGCGTCAACTCAGCGTCGCGCTGTTCGCGTTCGATGGTCAGGCGTCGCAGCACCGCTTCGCGGTCCTTGGTGGCAATTTCGACTTCGTTATCGCGGACGATCTGGTTGCGCTCGCGTTTGCGCTCCTCGGTGATCCTTGTGAGCGCCGTCAAACCCTCGGCATCGAAGGTGTTATTGGGGTTGAAATGCTTGATGTCGGTCTGGTCGAGCCGGGTCAGCGAGACCGATTCCAGTTCCAGGCCGTTGGATTGCAGATCGTGAGCGACGGCTGCTTGGACCGATTTGACGAATTCGGCGCGCTGTTCCTGCAGATCGCGCAGCGACATGGTAGCGGCAACCGAGCGCAAACCATCGACAAACTTCGCTTCGACAAGGGATTTCAGCGCATCGGCGTCGTTTGTCCGATCCCCAAGCGTCTGGGCGGCGAGCGCAATGTTTTCGGCGTCCGGCTTCACGCGCACGTAAAATTCGGCAGTGATGTCGGCGCGCATGCGGTCCTTGGTGATGAGCGATTCATGCTCGGACCTTTTGACCTCCAGCCGCAGCGTGCTGAGCGAGACCCAGGAATAGGAATGGAAGATCGGCAGAATGATCGCGCCGCCGTCGAGAACGACTTTTTTGCCGCCGAGGCCGGTTCTGACATAGGCTTTATCGCGCGTCGACCGCGTATAAAGCGACGTCATGATGATGCCGATGACGACGATCGCTGTGACGATGACCCCGGCAATCAGGCTCAAAGAAAAAGAAATCCATGGTGAGTTAGCCCCTGTTATGCCCGCTATGATAAATTTCGAGATCCGGCGGCGCCGGAATGGCCTGGAAAAGCCCGTCCACGCCGTCGACGATCAATACCTGCGCACCCGTATCGATCGTATGACCGGATGCGGCCTGCGCGCGCAGGAAGTGAATATTGTCATGCCGGTCTTTGACCCGCACGGTGCCGGGCTTGCCCTGATCGAGAGGTCCGATGGTGACCGTGCCCACAAGTCCCAGAAAATCGGCCTGCTCGAGTGCGTTTGTCTCATCGCGTGGAATGATCTTCGCAACGGCCAGGCTGAGTGACCGTGTCGTCGGAATGCTGGCGGCGAGCGCGCCCGTCACGGCCGCATAAAGCGGCAACGGCCCAAGGAACGTTGCTGACGCGATTGCCTGGATGGAAAAACCGGCGACGGAAAAAGCCGAGAGCAGGATAACCGCTAGAACAAGTAGCGGCACACCACCGGCGTTGAGCCAGGACATCCAGCTGCCGAGCAATCCCGCTTCGGTATCGCCTGGCGCGTGATAGCTGAAGCTGTCATCAATAAGCCCTGAAGCCGATATGCCAAGCAGAACCGAGACAAGTTCAACGATGCCTAGTCCGGCGACCGTCAGCAGGGCGATCCAGAAGGGAGCAGTGCCTGGCTGGACAATGCCCTCCATCAGCGTTGTCCCTCGCGGAATGCCTTGAGCCGCGCTTCGATGGCGCTCTGGCGCTGCATGCGGCCGAGTTCATCAACCTCTGCTGCGCCGTTGTTGGGCTTGGCCGGGGTGCCGGTTACTCTTTCGATGGCGTCGAGCGCGTCAGCCAGGCGGCGGTCGTTGCGCTGGGATGGGGTCGTATCGGCCGTGGGCGTGATGCGTTCGGCGCGCTTGGCGTCCTCAAGCCGCTTTTGCGCATCCGCCTTGGCAGAGGCGATGCTGCGCAACGTGGTTTCAGCCTCTGCAATTTCGGCGGCATTCTCGAGGATAGCCTTGTTCAGCGCCTCGCGCTGCGCCTCCAGATCGATCTGCAGCCCGGTAGCCGCCCGTGCCAGATCCTCGCGGCCGTTTTCGAGCCCGATCCTGATCTTGTCGTCGAGATCGCGGATTTCCTCGTCGAGATCGGCTGCCTTGGCTTTGAGGCGATGACCAGCGGCAACTGCCACGCCGAGGGCGGATCGTGCCTCATCGGCGATCTTTGCTATTTCCCGCACCGCCTGCTGCGCGACAGCGACCGGATTGGATGCCTCAGCTGCGTCGACGGCGGTGTTCACGACACCGGCGATGACACGGCCGAGTCGGCCAAGAATACCTTCATTGTTCATCGAAGCCTCCCTGTTTGGTTGGAAACCGGCTTTTATGCCGGCATGGATGCTGATGGTTTCGCCCTCAAAAACGAGGCGTGCTTCTGAAAAGTCATTCCAGCCGTCCTGATAGCCCCGCACGATATAGGGCACCACGACGCGGCCCGAGAGGGTGGCGATGCTGAGAGTATCCGGCCCCTTGACCGAAAACAGCTTGCTGTCGAGCGGGATGTCCCGCACCGGCTCCCGCGGATCACGATGGCTATGGTCGCGTAAAGCCAGCGTCACCATTCGGGAAGGAAGGCCGGTCTTGGCCCTGATTTCTTCGTAAGCTGCTGCATGCAGCGCAACGAGATTGGCGCCTTCGGTCTGGTCGAGGATCGCCATTGCAAGCCGATATGCAAAGAGTGTTTCTTCGAGAGAAGACCGGTCCTCCTCCGACAGATTGAGTGCCAAAACGACGTTGGACAACAGTTTCGTGTTCATACGAAATATATAAAGCACTTCATTGGTGCTTTCAAGGAGGTGCTGCGAAATATCGGCGAATTTTTCAACCCTGCATAAGCGGATTGCCCGCTTCAGATGTACTTTAAGCCGTGCCGAACCATCGGACTGCTGCCTTTGCTATCTCATCCTCGTCGGGAATAGCTTCCGAGGCCCATGCGACAATGCCGTCGGGGCGCACCAGCACGGTGCTTAACCCCAGCTGGTCCATGGCTTCGCCTGCGACATATGATATCCGACCGGCCCAACGACCAGCCAGCGCTTCAAGCGATGCATCCGCGCAGAAGTTCAAAAGCAGACCTTTACCTTCTCCTCAGAAGTTCGCCGATCTTCCTCCCGTCAGCCAGTTCGAAGTCCGGAACGCTGCGGCCAACCAGCGGATGGTTGCCGCCAAGGTCATAATGGAGGGAAATACCCCATACACGCTCGGCGAAATATGTCGCGCCATCGCGGGTCTCGATGAGATCGCGGATGATGGCCTCCAGCGCCCGCGTGCCTCGGCTTGGGCGCATGAGCGCGACCTGGGCGCGTGACCAGTCGAGGACCTGCGCGCCCACCGGGTGCCGCTCGCTCGTATAGCTGTCCAGCAATCCATCCGGCGCATCGCCATGGATCGTTGCTGCAAGCTTCCAGCCAAGATTGATCGCATCGCCCAGTCCGAGATTAAGCCCCTGGCCGCCGAGCGGCGAGTGGATATGCGCGGCATCTCCCGCCAGCAATACCCGGCCGTTGCGGTATGTCGTTGCCTGATAAGCGCGATCCGTCCAGGTGGTTGCGAGTTCAACGCTCGTCACCGTGACATCGGTGCCGGAAACATGCCGTAATACTGCCTGCACATGTTCCCGTGTGATCGGTTGGGTTCGATGAAACCGGCCACCGTCGAAATCGACCATCGCGATGATTCCGGGTTCTTGATAGGTGTACATGCCCGTCGGCGTGTAGTGGCGGCCCGGAACGAGTTTTTCCGGATCCGCCATCTCGACCATCACGGAATAGCCCGTGAATTCGGGATCGGTGCCGATAAAATCGAAACCGCCTTTTTTGCGCACGGTGCTGCGGCCGCCATCGCAGCCAATGAGCCAGCGCCCGCAAAATGCCTGACCGTCGGCATGAACGGTCACGACCTCGTCCGATTGCTCGAAGCCATCAACACCGGTGCCACGCCTGATTTCAGCACCCATTGCGGTTGCGCGTTTCTCTAGAACAGATTCGATCTCTGCCATGCTGGAGGCCATGGTGACAGGCATCGAACCGGGCAGGCGATAGGGCCATTTCGATGTATCGACATTGTCGTGGAAGAACTGAATGCCGGCGAAGTGGCCGCCCGGTCGGCGTTTCTGGTGCATCCAGTGAGCGGCCAACGCGTTGCTGCCGTTCGATTGTTCTTTCGCCTGCTGTTCGGCAATATCATCCAGCAAACCACGACGATGGAAGCTTTCGATGGTGGGTGCGGAAAGGCCGCGCATGCCGAAGGGGAGTTTCTTTAGCGGGGAATAAGGGTCCGGCGCTTGTTCCAGCACCAGTACGGAGAGGTTTGCGAGACGCAGCTCGCAGGCGAGAAACAGACCGACCGGGCCGGCGCCGGCGATTACGACATCATAAATCTCTGCGGTATTTGGCATGAGCGGCTCCTTTGGGTCGTTCGACCGGAGCGGCTCGTCGTTTTTGACAACCACACGGACGAACAAATTGACGCCTGAACAGCGCCGTTGTTCGTCGTGGGACTCATGCACAGGGCATGGACAGATCTTTCGTTTCCGAAAGGACTTGGGCTAGACCACACCAAGTCGTGCCTTTTTTCGACGTGTGTTCTATAGCGCCGGAACAATCGGCTGGCAAGAGTTGCCATCCCTCACAGTCACGCCCGATGTTCCCGGAAAGCGGCGGCGAGTGCGCGCAGCGCCTCGCGGGATCTGCTGTCGGTAAGGGTGGAGAACATGATGATCTCCGTGGGTGGAAGCGGCGGCAGGCCGAAACGCTGGCTTACCTCGATAGTGCCGGGCGGCGCCAGCCGGCAAGAGAAGGCTGAAATGGCGAGTCCCGCCGAGACGGCTGCGCTCACCATCGATGATGTGCCGCCCAGAAAGACTTCCGTCCACGCAATGCAGGCGGAATCGAGCGCGCGGGCGGCGATGTTGCGCACGCCGCAGGTTGGCGAAAGCGCTGCCAGCCGCAAGGGTTCGCCCTGACGATGTTCGAATTGCGGGGCTGCGAACCAGCCGAAATGCTCCTGCCCAAGCACCTCGCCGTCGCGCCTGTCGTCTTCGCGCCGGATGATTGCGGCGTCTATTTCACCCCGGTCGAAAGCGTCCAGCAAGTTGCGGGAATGGTCCATCCGCACTTCAATCGTCAGTCCCGGATCATGTGCGTTGAGCCGCGCCAGCAGGGTCGGCACTTCCGGCCCCGCAACGTGCGCGGCAATGCCAAGGCCGAAACGTCGGCGCGAGGCGAAAAGACCGACGATGGCGCGATCATGCGCCGCAAGGAATTCGCGGGCGGGCGCGAGAAATACGGCACCCTGCGCCGATAGTCGCACCGAGCGTGGCGTCCGTTCAATCAGCCGCTGACCGAGTCGGTCTTCCAGCCGCTTCAGCTTGACGCTGATGGCGCCCTGTGTAGTTCCGAGCGCTTCGGCGGCGCGGGTGAAGCTCTGATGATCGGCGATCGTCACGAAGGCCTGGACGGCATCCACATCCAGCGTGGTCATATCGATAATCCTATTTTGTTGTCTCTGAAATATCCAATCATCCAATTCAGTTATGGTCAAGCTTTGGTTAGTTTGCCCCCGGCTCTGCAACTCACGGACTGGAGCGAGTGCGGCTTTCCGCCACGACAGGATTTCGCCGCGACGGTCCGAACCATAAAAGGCTGAAGAATGACCCTTGCCGTTACCGCCCCAACCGGCAGCAAAAGCGCCTTCGCGCTCGCTGCCGTCTGTCTCTCCGCCCTGATGTTCGGACTGGAAATCTCCAGTGTGCCGGCGATCCTGCCAACGCTCGAACAGGTGCTGCATGCGGATTTCCGGCAGCTTCAGTGGATCATGAATGCCTATACGATCGGTGTGACGATGGTGCTGATGGCAACCGGCGCGCTGGCCGACCGTTTTGGTCGCAAGCGCGTCTTCATCGCAAGCATCGTCGCTTTCGCCCTTTCCTCCCTCGCCTGCGGCATGACGGAAAGCGTGGCGGTGTTGATCGGCACGCGTTTCCTTCAGGGCCTGAGCGGCGGGGCAATGCTGGTGTGCCAGATCGCCATCCTGTCGCAACAGTTTCGCACGGCGCGCGAGCGCGGCATGGCGTTCGGCTGGTGGGGTATCATTTCCGGTGTGGGGCTCGGTTTCGGCCCGATCATCGGTGGCGCCATCGTTGCGCTTTGGAGCTGGGAATGGGTGTTCCTCGTTCATGTGGCGCTCAGCGTCGTGACATTGCTGCTTGCCGTGGGTGGCGTCAAGGAATCACGCGATCCAGAGGCAACGCGTCTCGATCTTGCCGGCATCACCACGCTTTCGATTGCCGTATTCTGCCTTGCCTTTTTTATCACGCAGGGGCCGGAACTCGGCTTTGCCAGTCCAAAGGCGCTTTTGATCCTTGGCGTGTCGGTCGCAAGTTTCATTTCCTTCGTCATCGTGGAAAAGCTTACTCCGAGACCGATGTTCGACTTCTCCGTGTTCCAGATCCGGCCTTTTTCCGGTGCTATCATCGGTTCGGCGGCAATGAACATCAGCTTCTGGCCGTTCATGATCTATCTGCCGATCTGGTTTCAGGCAGGCCTTGGTTATGACAGCGTCACCGCCGGTCTCGGTCTGCTCGCCTATACGCTGCCCGCGCTGGTCGTGCCGCCATTGGCCGAGCGTCTGTCGTTGCGCTATCAACCCCGCCTTGTCATCCCGGCCGGGTTGTTCACCATCGGTCTCGGCTTCATGCTGATGAAGCTCGGTAGCGGTGCCGCAAATGCGAGCTGGCTGACCATGCTGCCCGGCTGCATCCTGTCCGGTGTCGGGCTTGGCCTCACCAACACGCCGGTCACCAACACGACCACGGGTGCGGTTCCCGCCGCCCGTTCCGGCATGGCGTCGGGCATCGACATGAGCGCGCGAATGATCTCGCTCGCCATCAACATCCCGATCATGGGCTTCATTCTGGTTCAGGGCGTCTGGTCTTCGCTTCGGGCGAACCTGCCCTCCGGTGCTGACGTGTCTGACCTGCGTTCGCTTGCAGAGAAGATCGCCGCAGGAACCGCGGGGTCGTCGGCAGAGCGTGTTTCGGCCGCGCTCGTCCATCAGGCACTCGCGGACGGTTTCGGCATGGTCATGCTCTATGCCGGCGTCAGTGTCTGGTTGCTCGCCGCTCTCAGTTTTATAGTCTTCGGGCCGGCGCGAAAGCTTGCCCATGGTTAGGGGCGGTTTTTGCGCAGCAGGGTGATTCAGGCAGTTTTCAGGATTTGCAGCCCCACCGAAGGTTGGGCAGCGGCGGTCTCTTCGCGGCTCCAGCGGCCAAAGGCAGCGCGGCCTAAAATGGAAATCGACGTATCTTCCTGCGGTGCATGGACGAGGACGGTCTGGATGTCGCGGAAATGCCGCTCCAGCCCCAGATCGGCACCGAGACCAGGGTTGCCGATGCCACGCACCGCAATCTGCACGGCATCGCGCAGCTGCCGGCCGGCAAGCAGCCTTGCCCTGATAAAACCTTCCGCCTCGCCATTGTTGTTTTCGAGCGTGCCGAAAATGATCTGGCGGGCGCCGGAAACAAGCAGGTCGATTTCGCCAGAAAGCGTGACGAAACGCTCTGTGCGGGCGATGGGATGGCCGAGATTGGCCGGTACACGCTCATGCGCGAAGCGGATGAAGGTGGCCTGAGCGGCCTCGGCCACGCCGAGATAAAGCGCGGTCAAAGCCAGCGTGAGCGCCGCATGCGCCCGGTTGTCCTGCTGGGCGACCGACGGGTCGACGAGGTCGATGACGTTTTCCGCCGGGATTTCGACATTGGTATATTCCACGTCGTGCGATCCCGTGGCGCGCATGCCAAGGCTCTGCCAGTTCTCGATGACCTTGATGCCCGGCAATCCGTTCGGCACCACGAATGTTCCGACACGCGCCGGTGTTTCATCGGTCTGCGCCCAGACAAGAAAATGCGTCAGGCCATATGCACCCGTCACGAAGCGTTTGCGGCCGGTGATCGACCAGCCGTTTTTTGTCCGGCGGGCAAGCGTTGCGGGCAGGCCACCGCGCGCGGGCGACCCCAGTTCCGGCTCGACACGCGCGGCATTGAGCAGCAGCGGCCGTTGTTTTGCGTCCACCAAAAGCCGTCGGTAGAGATCTTCGGGCCAGTGGCTTTTTGCTGTCTGGGCGAGATGGGTGAAGATCGTCATGGCGCTGATCAGGGCCACGGAAGGATCACCCCGGCCGAGTGCCGCCAGAATATGGGCGGTATCGGCAAGCGTGGCACCTTGGCCGCCGTAACGCGTCGCAACCGTGCTTTCGAGAAGACCGCTTTCGTGAACGGCACGAATACCCGTCCAGGGAAACTGGCCGGTCTGGTCCGCATCCGGTGCGGCCTGCGCGAGGATGCGCACGGTTGCGTCGAGGACGGCTGTATCATGGGACATGTGGGTCGAGGCTCTCTGGCTGTGGTGGAACGCCATCTCCCGGGAAGGGGTGGCCGGCTCCTTCTGCACTTCAAAAAAGTGCCCGGTCAGGCGACTGGGCCGGATCGCGGCATCAGGCAGCGGTCTTTTTCTTCGCATTTTCCCGTTCACGAATGCCCTCACGGACAAGCGGCAGGATATACCGGCCATAATCGACCGCATCGTTGTAATTGTCATAACCGCGGATCGAGATCAGATCGGCGCCAAGATCGATATAGTCGAGGATGGAATCCGCAATCGTGCGCGGGGAACCGACCAGTGCGGTGGTGGCTCCACTGGCATTGGTGGCGGTGACTGTCGGATACCAGAGGGCACGGTCATGCACGTCGCCGCGTGCGGCAATCTCCAGAAGCCGTTGCGAACCGACATTGGCCGGACGCGGCGCATTGAGCGGTGCGCGGGTTACACCTTTCTGGCGGCTCTCGTTCAACCGATCCAGAGTTCTGTGGGCCTTTTCCCAGGCAAGCTCATCCGTCTCGGCGACGATCGGCCGGAATGTGACCCAGATGCGGGGGCGATCGGTCCGGCCGGCCTTTGCGGCTTCCGCGTAAACCCGCTCGATCTGCTGTTTGGTTTCAGCAAGCGGTTCTCCCCAGAGTCCGAAAATATCGCAGAGTGCACCACCGATACGATAGGCGGCATCCGAGGAGCCGCCGAGCGAAATCGGAATAAGCCCGTTGGTGGGCCGCACGGCGCTGCGGAACTGTTTGAACTGGTAATATTTTCCGTCGAAGTCGAAGGGCTCTGTGGAGGTCCACGCCAGACGCAGGATGCGGATATATTCCTCCTGCCGCTCGTAACGCTCTTCCTTGTTGAGGAAATCGCCTTCGCGCGCCTGTTCTTCGTCGCTGCCGCCGGCAATGAAATGCACCACGACACGCCCGCCGCTCAACTGATCGAGCGTTGCGAGCGACTTGGCGGCAACGGTCGGGTAAACCGTATTCGGGCGCAGGGCGACGATGATCTTGATGTTTTTCGTGTGTGCCAACACCGTGGCGCCCAGCGTGAAAGGATCGAAAGAAGAGGAGGAATAGGGGATCAGCGTATAGTTGAAACCGTAATCATCAAGGGCGCGGGCATAGCGCTCCAGAAAAACAGGATCCACAGGCGCATCGGGAACAGGGTTCAAGTCGTTCGATGCATTGGGAAAGCTTACGCTGATAAATTCCGCGGACATGGGCGCTCCTTCAGGTTCAATGCATGCATGTTAGGGCGCGGTGCAGGAACGAGGAAGACAGGTCTTTCTTTTTCTATGGAATATGTAGAAAATATTCCCTGCGACTGCCTCTGATATAGGACCAGCAACCGCTGCCGCGTTTCCGTCTTCGAGTCTATGCCGCCGCGTCGTTAAGAGGCGGGTGACCAGCCGAGACTCGGTGCTACGGTTTCCGCAAGATCGGTCAGCAGCCGGATGTTTTCGGCAAGACCGAAAGCAGGGGGCAAAAACAGCACGACCTCATCGGCGGCTGCGAGGCCCGGATCGTTGAACACCGCTTCCAGTACCTGATCGGGTGTGCCCTGAAAGACAGGCGAAATCTGATAGCCTGCCGGTTGGACTGCCTGTTCAAGAGCGCCTTTGGGGCGAGATGCGGCAATACCCTTGGTGCGCCGCTCCAGATCATAGGCGGTGTATTTTTCCCGCAGTTCGGCGGTGGGGCCAACGAGAATGGAGGCGGCGACGGCAACCGGCGGCGGTTCCGTTGCCCATGTCTTGCGCCATGTGGAGCGGAAAGCCTTGATGATGCGCGCCTGATAATGCCCGAAACTCTCGCCCTCGGCCTGATCGTGCTGGACGGTTCCCGAGATAAGGCCGATGCCGAGTTCCGCTGCCTGTATCGCCGAACCGACGCTGGCCGCACCCTGCCGAATACGCGAGCGCAGGGTCGGGCTGTGCGGTGTTACGCGCAGTGCCGTGCCCTCCGGGTTGGCCTGACCTCCTTCGACATGGTGCAGGACATCGCTCGCGATTGCCGAGAGGAAACGCGCCTGACGGCGTCTCGCTTCCGTGCGCGCGTCGGTGTCGACCGTGCCGAACACGGCATCGAAGGTGGCGTTTGCGCCTGTCGAAATGGCGAGTTCCAGCCGCCCGTCGATCAGCAGGTCGGTCGTGCCGGCCGCCTCGGCGAGCAGGATCGGATCCTGATAACGCATGGGAATGACCGCAGAACCCAGCGTGATATGCCGGGTATGCTGGCCGGCGGCGGCAAAGAACGGCAGCGGCGAGGACAGATAATGATCGAAATGCCGCTGATAGGCCCAACCGGACTGGTAACCCAGTTTTTCGGCGGCTTTGAACAGCTCGATACCTTCGCGTAAGCCCTGTGCCGGGCCGGCATCGTCGTTGAAGGAAACGCGGGTGTTGAAGCCGAGCCGCTGTTTGGGGCGGAAGGGCGTGGACGCAGTATCGATGGGTGCGGCGATGGTCATGCGATCTTTTCCTTGTCGAGAACCCGCCGGGGCACGGCCTGTGGCACACGGGCGATGGTGGCTGCACCTGACGGGATCGAATCCAGCAGCGACGCGGTATAGGGGTGCTGCGGATTGTCGAAGATATCGCCGACGGTTCCATGTTCGACGATACGCCCGCGCTGCATCACCGAGACGGTGTGGGCGAGTTGGCGCACCAGCGCGAGATCATGCGAGACGAACACATAGGTCAGGCCAAGCTTCGCCTGCAGCGAAAGCAGCACTTCGACAATGTCGGCTTGCACACTGACGTCGAGCGCGGAGGTCGGCTCGTCGAGCACGATCACATCAGGTCTGAGAACCAGCGCCCTTGCAATGGCCACGCGCTGGCGCTGGCCGCCCGAAAGGGCCGTCGGTTTGCGGGTGAGCAGATGTTCGCTCAAGCCCACATTGGCCAGAGCCTCGCGCACATTTTCCAGCCGTTCCGCGCGGGTTCCGATCTTGAAACGGTCAAGCGGCTCACGCACCAGCTGTTCGACACTCCAGGTGGGATCGAGCGAGGTGAACGGGTTCTGGTAAACGAACTGGAGATGACGCCAGGTTGCGCGCAGCGATGCCTGGGAACGTCCGGCCAACTCTTCGCCGGCTACCGATATCGAGCCGGTGTCGGGTTCTTCGAGGCCGAGTAGCAGCCGGATGGTTGTCGTCTTGCCCGAGCCGGACTCGCCGACCAGCGCATGGGTGGTGCCGGCAGGCACGTTGAAGGATACGTTGTTGACTGCCGTCAACACCCGGTCGCCAACCCTGAAATTCTTGGTGACGGCTTTAACCGCGATCTTCGGCGCCTTGGTGGCGTCGGCCTTCAGGAAGCGGAAACCCGGGTCGCGCAGCCGGGCGTAACGGTCCGGATTGAGGGCCGGGACGTCAGCATGCAGTTTTCTTGCATAGGTGGAGGCCGGTGCGGAAAACACCGATGCGGTGCTTCCGGCTTCCTGAACGGTGCCGCCCTTCAGGACCACCAGCGAATCCGCCCGCTCTGCGGCAATTGCCAGATCGTGGGTGATGAGGAGCAGGCTGATATCCAGCTCGTGCTGCAACCGTGACAGCAGATCGAGAATCCGCTTCTGGATCGTCACATCGAGCGCCGAGGTAGGCTCGTCCGCGACCAGCAGCGACGGACGCGGCAGAACCGCAAGACCGATGAGTACGCGTTGCAACATGCCGCCGGACAATTGATGCGGATAGGAATCGTAGACGACGCTCGGATTGTCCAACCCCACCTGCGCGAAGGTCTCGAGAATGAGGGCCTTGCGGATAGCCTTGTTGGGCTCATCGAGCAGTGCCGCCGCTTCCATCGCCTGTACGCCGATTGTTCGTACCGGATTAAGCGAATTGCCGGGGTCCTGTGGGACGAAACCGATGGCGCGTCCGCGCAGCGGTCGGAAATTGCGCTCCGGCAATGCCAATATCTCCTGACCGCCGAAGGTGACGCGGCCGGTGGCATGTCCACCGCTCGGCAAAAGCCGGAGTACCGTGCGGGCGATCGTTGATTTGCCTGAACCGGACTCGCCGATGAGAGCAAGGCTCTTGCCGCGGCCGAGTTCGAAACTGACATTGCTGACGACCTCTTGCCGCCCATAGGCAACCGAAAGGTCGTCGACCCGAAGAAGCGGGACGGGAGCCTGCTGCGCTCTGGGTGCAAAGGCGACAGGGTGGGCAATAGTGGTGGTCAGTCTGTCTTGCGTAGCCATCGGCTGATCCTGTTTACAGAGAGGACGGTCGCGATTGTGACGAAGGCGGGGGCGTATACCAGCCACGGCCATTTGAGGTAATCCTTGCCGATCGAGATCAGCAGACCCCAGTCGGAGGAGGGCGGCGGGTCGCCGTATCCGAGAAAGGCAAGGCTTGCGATCACAAGGATCGACTCGCCGAATTGCAACACGGCAAGCGGCAGCACCGAGCGTGAGGCGTTGGGCAGAACGTGGCGCAGAAGAATGAACCAGCGCGAGCCGCCGAGCAGGAACGAGGCCTCCACGAATGTCGCCTGTCTGGTCTTGATGACCTCCGCACGCGTGACGCGGGCAAAGACCGCCACCGCCGAGACGCCGGTGGCGATGGCGGCATTTATGGTCTCGAAGCCGATGGCGGTGACGACAATCACCGCCAGCAGAAATTTTGGAATTGCCAGGAGTACGTCGACCAGCCGGGCAAGGACAATATCGACCCAACCGCCGAGAAAACCCGCCATAAGTCCGATGAGACCACCGGCGAAGACGCCGATGACGACCGCGACCAATGCGCTAGAGACGGAAGAGGACGTGCCGTAGACGACGCGTGCGTAGACGTCGCGGCCGAGGTGGTCGGTGCCGAACCAGTGCGCGAGACTTGGGCCGAGCAATTTGTCCGCCGGCACCCCGATGACCGGGCTGTGGTTGGTAAACAGGCCGGGCGCTAGCGACCAGGCGATTACCAGCGCGATAATGGCGAAGGACAAAGCGACGGTCAGTGGTATTCGCAGTGCTGCCAGCCGGTTTGCAGGGTTGGCGCCCGGCAGGGAGGCGTTTGAGGCGAAAGTCATGGTGTCACCGCCTTGGTGGTGGAGGGTTCCTCGGCGATGGTCGAGCGAGGCTTTTGCGCGCCGAGAATTTGCACGCGTGGATCGAGCAAGGGATAGAGAAGATCGGCGATCAGGTTGACGAGTACGAAGACCACGGCTCCGAGAGAAACGATCGCTTGCAGGACAGGCAGGTCCTGCGTGCTCACGGAGCGCTGCACCAGACTGCCGAGACCGGTACGCCCGAAGACCGACTCGGTAATCAGTGAATTGCCAAGCAGTTCACCGACGGTAATGGCGATGACGGTGACGACAGGCAACGAGGCCGGCTTGAGCAGATGCTTTGCAAACAGTTGCGCCTGTCCGATGCCACGGCTACGGGCGACCGCCGCGTATTCCTGTTCCGCCTCCTTGTCGAGGTTTGCGATAAGCACCTCGGCGATTTGTGCGGAAAACGGAATTCCGATTGTGATTGCTGCAAACAGTGTTGCCCAGAAGCTATCGGGCTCGATGACGCGGAAAAGACGCAGCTGAAAGCCGAAGAGATGGATGAGTATCAGGCCAATCACGAAATTCGGCGTCGATAGAAACAGTGACGGGAAACCACGTAACAGACCCTGGCCGTAGCGTTTTGGTACGACCTGGGTTCCGTAGGCAACCGCCATCGCCAGAAACAGGGCGACAGCCAGTCCCGTGGATGCAAGGATCAGCGTCGAGGGCAGCACCTCGGCAATCAGGGTCGCCACGGGCCGGTTGGAGCGCATAGACATGCCCAGATCACCGGTCAGAAAACCTGATAGAGACGACCAGAGCTGCACGATAATCGGTTTGTCCAGACCCTGCGCTGCAATGATTTCCGTGATCTCCTGCTCCGTGAACCCGTTTTGCGGGTTGCGCAGCACGCTGGTGATCGGGTCGCCAGGCAGAATGCTGACGACCACGAAGGTGAAGACATAGGCCAGCAGTATGACGACGACCGCCTGGCCAAGCCGCTTTGCGGCGTAGGTTAGGTAGGCATTGCTCATGCCGGTGACCTCCTTCACGTTGCTCGATTGTGCGCGTTAGTCGCTGATGGAGGCGGTGTAGTAGCTGGCATAAGCCACGCCGTTATACACTTCGCCCTTCAGCTTCGGGGACTGCACGTAGATCCGCTGCACGATCTGCGTTCTCGGAATGAAATAGCCCTGCTCGAGCACGTATTTCTGCAGCTCATCGAGAAGCGGGCTGCGTTCGTCGACCGAGCCGGCGCCGGCGATTTTGTCGCGCAGTCCGTTGAGCGTTGTGTCGCGATCATCAAGGGCGAACCAGTTCTCGCCGTTGTTGGCGTTGGTGAGAATGCTGGCGACGGTGCCTGCATCGATGAAGCTGCGCGTCACCTCATAGGTTGGCACGGCCGCGCCACCGAACTTCACCTTTTCGCCAAAGGTCACGACGTCGTAGGCGCGGATGGCGACTTTCCAACCGAGCTTGCCGAGCTGCTGGGCGATGAGTTCATCGACCGACTTCGATGTCGCGAGATAGGGATTGGAGTGGATTGTCAGCGTCAGCGGTTTGCCGTCTTTGGTCCGGATGCCATCGGCGCCCTTCACCCAGCCAGCCTCATCGAGCAGCTTTTCAGCCTTTGCGGGATCATAGGCGAGGAGACTGCTATGGTCGGTCGCGCCCGGCACGTTGCTCTGGATGAAGGACGTGGCGAGCTTCCAGTCCGGTGTGTAGACAGTGTCGATGATTTCCTGACGGTTTATGCCGGTCTGAAGTGCCTGACGAACCTTCACGTCATCATAGGGGGGAAGCTTGGTGTTGACGGCCCAGCCATTGACGAAGCCGAGATAGCGCGGCGTCGCGACGGTAAAGCCCTCCTCGTGCAGCGACTTCAACTCTTGGGGCGAAGCATTGTAGGCGACATCGGCCTGACCGGACTGGACTGAGGCGACACGCAGGGACGGTTCCGACACCAGCTTGTAGGTGATGGTGTCGAGGAAGGCCGGGCCGGTATGGCCAACGGCTGCCGGACCCCAGTTATAATCCTTGCGCTTGACCAGCTTGACGTAATCGCCCTCCTTCCAGGATCCGACCACATAGGGACCGCTGCCGGAAGTCTTGCTGAGGTCCGCCTGCTGGGTTGCCGGCTGGGCGATGGTCTTCGGGGAAATCAGGATCGAGCCGTGGTAGCCAAGCGTGGGAATAAAGCCGAGCGTCGGTTTCTTGAAGAAGACCTTTACCGTGGTCGCATCAACCGCTTCTGCATGGTCGTAGGTCTTGGGGAAGAGACCGATCGGGTTGATGCCTTCGGCCTTGCGTCCGGCATACCAGATGTCGAGATTGGCAACGACCGCCGCCGCATCCAGCGGCGTGCCATCGGAGAAGGTCACGCCGCTTTTGAGGTGAAGCGTGAACTCAGTGGCCTTGTCGTTCTGTTCCCAGCGCTCGGCAAGCCAGGGGCTGACCTTACCGTCGGCATCGACATAAAGCAGCTTGTCGGTCACATGGCCCCAGATATGGCCCTGAAAGCTGGAGATGGCGCTGTTGTTCGGGATCCAGGTATCACCGAGTGAATCGATGAGGAAGGTGATGTCACCACCGTTGCGCGGGCTGTCGGCCGCCTGAACCGGTGCAGGCCCCACCGCCGTCAGAAGCGCGAATGCACCTGCGAGAGTGGTTGTCAGCAGACCCCGTCGGGAGAAAGAAAAGAATGAAGACCTTATAGTCATTAAAAAAATCCTGATTGGTCGAGTTGTGTCTTGTCTTTGTGATTTCAGGGACCACCGTCGCTCCACGCCTGTCGATTGCGGACACGGGAAGGCGTTCACACGGTAGCCTGCCGGTGGTTCAAATGTTCTGAAATCGGGATAGATGTGCCTGCATTGCCTCTTGGAGGCTCAGGCCGGCGTTACGGCGTCGCCGTTACTGCTCAGCCTTTGCCGGCTCATTCGATCGCAGGCCGTGCTTGCTGATACATCGTGCGGTCATGACGCGGTCCCTTTGTTTTTGATATTCGGATCGTGGCACCTAACGTAGCAGGGTGGTCGAAAGGAGAAAGACCAGTTGTTCTTTTTCTATCGAATTAATGGATTATTTTGTCACGGTTTCCGAAGGTGGTAGGATCAGCTTTTCCGGGGCTCGTTATGCCCGCCGGTGGGCATTTTCGGTCAGTGCCGGAACACCGCGGCCGTGGGTAGAGCAGGCGGAGACAATCACCGCCCCGTTACCGCTTTTGCAAACGTCATCTTTTCGAAAATCCGCACCGGCGGTGCTTCTCCGACAAAACGCTCGACTTCCACTCTGGTGATCTGCCCGGTTGAACCCTGCGCCAGTTTCGAGGTGCCGATGTCGCGCGTCAGGATGTTCGGATTGCCGTGAATGCACATGGTATGCTCTGCCTGCGGGTCATGCGGTTCGAACCACGCGCCTGTTGCCAGCTGCATCACGCCGTGGCGCACATCCGTGCTCAGAACAGCTGCGGCAAGGCAACTGCCGCGGCTGTTGAACAGCCGGACGATGTCGCCATCGGCAATGCCACGGCGGGCGGCATCTTCGGGGTTGATGCGCACTGGCTCCCGGCCCTTGATCTTGGTGGAGCGGCTGAAAGCGCCATAGTCGAGCTGGCTGTGCAGACGCTGATGCGGCTGGTTGCAGACCAGATGCAACGGATAGAGCGCTTCGTCTTCCGATTTCGTCCTGCCGGGATACCATTGTGGATGGCCGCCGCAATCATCATAGCCGAAACCTTCGATCGTCTCGGAGAAGATTTCGATTTTGCCGGACGGCGTCTTTAGCGGAAAGGCGGAAGGATCGTTCCGGAACGCCCGCGCCGGCCCGCCATCATCCGGCTTCAGCGGCAGACTTATCTCTCCACGCTGCCAGAATGTCTCGAAATCGGGAGCCTCGTGCCCACCTGCGGCAAGCGCTTCGCGTGTCGTTTCGTAGAGGAAGGCAAGCCATTCCCGGCTGCTGCGGTTTTCGGTGAAGGTTTCAAATTTGCCGAGGCGGCGTGCGATCTCGGAGAAGATTTCATAGTCGTCGCGCGCCTCGCCAACCGGCTCGATCAGCTTTTTCATCGCGATCATCAGGGGATCGCGGTCGGCGGCGCCAATATCGTCGCGTTCCAGCGTCGTTGTCGCCGGCAGCACGATATCGGCGTGCCGCGCCGACGATGTCCATGCGGTCTCGTGGACGATGATAGTCTCCGGCCGTCTGAAAGCTGCCCGCAGCCGGTTGATATCCTGATGGTGGTGGAATGGGTTGCCACCCGCCCAGTAAACCAAGCGGATATCGGGATAGTGCATCCTTTGGCCGTTGTAGTGATATTCCTCGCCCGAATTGAGTAGCATATCAGCGATGCGTGCGACCGGAATGAAATCTGCCACCGGGTTTTTGAACTGGTTAAGTGTCGGCAGGGGAACGGCAAGCAGGTTTTTGCCGACATTGCCCAAAGCGCCGAGGGAATAGGAATATCCGCCGCCGTCGAGGCCGATCTGCCCGAGCATGGCGGCCAGCACGATACCCAGCCATACGGGTTGTTCGCCATAATCGGCGCGCTGAAGTGAATGGCTGACGGTGATCAATGTCCTTGCGCCCGCCATGGCGCGGGAGAGTCTTCTGATCGCGTCGGTGTCGATGCCGCAAATGCCGGATGCCCATTCGGGGCTTTTTGCGACGCCGTCGGTCCGGCCCAGCAGATAGTCCTCGAAACGTTGATAACCGACGGTATAGCGGTCAAGAAATGCGCGATCATGCAGGCGCTCGGTGACGAGAACATGCGCAAGGCCGAGCATCAGCGCAACATCGGTGCCGGGTGTGATCGGCAGCCATTCCGCGTTCAGCTCCTTCGGGAAATCGTCCTTCAGCGGGCTGATGAGCACGAAGCGCGCGCCGCGTGCGCGTGCGCTATGCAGCTTCTGCGGTACGACATGCACGCTGTTGCCGCCGCCATGCACATCCGTGTTCTTGATCGCCATGCCACCGAAGGCGACGATCAATTCGCTGCTGCGCTCGATTGCATCCCAGGTAACGCTCTTGCGGTCGAAATGATCGTAAGGTCCGAGCACATGCGGAATGATGACCATTGCCGCGCCGGAGGAGTAGGTGTTGACGGAGCGCACATATCCGCCAAGCACATTCAAAAAGCGATGAACCTGGCTTTGCGCGTGATGGAAACGCCCGGCGCTCGACCAGCCATAAGACCCGCCGAACACGGCTCGCGGGCCGTATTCGGCGTAAACGCGCTGAAGCTCTTTTGCGACGAGGTCTGTCGCCTGCGGCCAGCTGACTTCCACATAGTCGTCCACCCCACGCATTTGCGCGTTGCCGGGTTTTCCCTCAAGCCAGCCACGCCGGATTGCCGGGCGCCGGATACGGGCGGAACTATCGGCGACCGCCGGTAGATTGCCAAGCAAGGGCGAAGGGTGCGGATCGCCGGGATGTGGACGGATATCCAACTTGCCGTCACTGTAGCGGCCGGAAAACGCACCCCAGTGAGAGCTGTGGGTCTTGTAAGTGTCCATCTGCGAAATCCAGTGCGATCAATGTGTTTCTTGGCGGCTGCGCGAGTCTGGGCTCGGCAGAATTTTACCCGGATTCATGATGCCGGCCGGATCGATGGCGTTTTTGATGACGGCCATGAGGTCCAACGCATCGCCGTGTTCCTGTCGCAGATAAGCGATCTTGCCGGTGCCGACCCCGTGCTCGCCGGTGCAGGTGCCGCCGACCGAGATGGCGTGTTGCACCATCTTCTTGTTGATCGCAGCCACCTCATCGAGTTCGGTCTGGTTTGCGGGGTCGACAGCGAAGACCACATGATAATTGCCATCACCCACGTGGCCGAGAATTGCGGCGGGCACACTGCAGTCTCGCAGCAATTCACGGGTCCTGACGATGCAACCGCTCAGTTCAGAGACGGGCACGCAGACATCGGAGGACCAGCCCTTGGCATTCGGGCGCTGTGAAACCACGGCGTAAAATGCATTGTGACGCGCCTTCCACAGGCGATTGCGGTCTTCCGGCGCATTCGCCCATTCGAAATCCCTGCCGCCATTATCGTCCACGATAGCGGCGACCATTTCGACCTGTTCCTTCACGCCGGCCGGCGAGCCGTGGAACTCGAAGGCGAGTGTGTCTTCGATCTTGAGGGAAAGATTGGAATAGGCGTTGACGGCTGCAATCAGGCCACGGTCCATCAATTCCATTCTGGCGACGGGAATGCCGAGCTGCACCACCGCGATGGCTGCGGCAACTGCCTGTTCGACACTTTCGAATGAGCAGAGCGCTGCCGAGATGGTTTCGGGAATTCCATAAAGTCGCAACGTCACTTCCGTGATGATGCCAAGCGTCCCCTCCGAGCCGACGAAGAGCCGCGTCAAATCATAGCCCGCCGAGGATTTACGCGCCCGCCCGCCGGTGCGGATCACCTGTCCATTGGGCAAAACGACCGTCAGCGACAGCACGTTTTCACGCATGGTGCCATAACGCACGGCATTGGTGCCGGAGGCGCGTGTTGCGGCCATGCCGCCGATGGAGGCGTTGGCGCCCGGATCGATCGGAAAGAACAGGCCAATGTCGCGTAGATGCGTGTTCAATTGTTCGCGCGTGACGCCGGCCTCCACCGTGCAGTCGAGGTCCTCGGCGCTAATGCGGACGATCGTCGACATGCGTGACAAATCGACCGAAACGCCACCGCGCACGGCCGTCAGATGGCCTTCGAGCGAGGTGCCGGTGCCGAAGGCGATGACGGGAACACCTTCGGCTGCACAAAGCCGAACGGTTTCCGCCACATCATCCGTGCTTTCGGCAAAAACGACGGCATCGGGGACAGCAGGCGTATGATGGGATTCGCCACGGCCGTGCTGTTCCCGCAATGCCTGCGCTGTGGAAAAACGTTCGCCGAAACGATTACGCAAAGCTTCTGAAAGAGCGGAAGATAACGCGCTCATCGCAGGGCTCCACGTGGTGCCGGCGGGAAAAGAAACATGGGAAACTCCACAAGAACAGTCCGGAGAGAGCCGCAAACCGGGCGCAGGCATGAGGCAACGAGCGCACGGTTTTCGGTAAGGATCAGGCGACCAGTTTTTCGCCCTTGAGATGGCGTTCGAGGAAGGGCAGGCTGTCCTGCCCCCAATAAAGCTCGTCCTCGTAACGGAATGTCGGAAGCCCGAACACGCCGGCCGTTTTGGCGGCCTCGTAATTGGCGGAGCGGATGGCCGCGACAGTGTCGCTTCCGCCGCGTTCGTCCAATGCCGCGCCGTCGAAACCGGCTTTGTCCGCGATTGCACGGCGGACGCCAGCGTTGCCGATGTCTTCGCCACGTTCCCAGAAGGCTTCCTGAAGCGCCTTAGTCAGCTTCAGCCAGTCTTCGCCGGCCTCGATGGCAGCAATGACCATGGAGCCCGCAGGCGTGGGATCGGAAAGGGCAGCGCGGTTATCGAAGTTCAGCGACTTGCCACGTAGTGCTGCCCACCGTTTCAAATCCTTGGTCCAGTAAGCACGGCGCGCCTCCGGCCGATTGCGCGAATAGATCGCGCCATTATCCTCGATCAGCGGTATGACATAGGGGCGGATCGTGGCGTTCTGCTCACCGGCAAGCGCGGCGAAAGGTTCCAGGCCGAGGAAGGCCCAGGGGGAGCCGATGCCGAAGAAATAGTCGATGGTCTTTGTCATGCCTTGTCTCCTGCGGATGTCTGGCCGGTTGCGAGATCGAATACCGAGAGCGCACAGTCCCGGGCGATGAGAACGGCATGCGGATCGCGCCCAACCGCGACCGTGGCAAGTGCGCCCTCGTAAAGAAGCGAAAGATGAGATGCCGCCTGATCCGGCCGCACGCCGGCCTTCGACATGACGGCTTCGAAAATGTCCCGCACCATCCTCTTATGGGTTCGGGCCACGGTGACGACCCGTTCGGAATCGCCGTGTTCGGCGACCGCGAGAGCAAAGGCGCAACCTCTGAATTCGGGGCTGTCCGCCTTCTCGTAAAGCCGCTCGAAAATCACCCGGAGCTGATCCCTCGGATCCGTCGTCGCGGTCAGAACATCCTGCAGCGAGCGAATGACGCGGTCGTGGCGGTCCTGAAGATAGGCGGCGACGAGGTGATCTTTGGACGGAAAATGGCGATAGAGAGTGGCTTTTGCGACCTTCGCTTCTTCAATGATGCGATCGATCCCGACTGCCCGGATACCCTCGTTGTAAAATAGCGCACCGGCGGCGGTGAGGATCTGGTCTGGTATGGCTTCTCTCATCTTATCGCTTCAGTCTGGTGGTTTTCATGGGAAGAATAGCCCGCACGCATCATTGCGCGGCGGCAAGACCGGTTGTGTCGCGATCACGGAGCTGGCCGACAAGAGACCGGATCGCGTCAAGCGGCAGCGCCTTCGAGAAGCCGCCCTGATGCGCCAGCCTGCCGGCAAGAGCTTGGACGGCCTCGTTGTAAGGCGTCGCGATGCTGTGCAGACGGCCGAGCAGCACGATTTCACCGTTGAGAAAATCGACCTCGCTGGAGGCGCCCCGGGCAAAGCTCTGCCAGGTCGATTGCTGGCCGGGCTCGATGCCGCTGTTTTGAGCGATGCTCCAGCCTGAAATATCGACGGTCCGTTCAGAATGAGAGGCGAGATTATAGCCGGCTACCTCAAGTGTCTGACGAGCTTCACTGACCAGCGCTTCGGCGATCGAAGTCCGCAGATCGTCCTCCCCTTCGAACAGATCCAGCACATTGCGAACATTGTGAAGCAGTTTTGCCGATTTCCAGCGGCGGATATCGTTGCTGGTTTCCGCAAGATAATTGGCGCGGGTGAGGTCTGCGGCAATCTCCTTTGCCGTTTTATCGGAACCGGCTGGGAAACGCCCGATGGTGACCACGCCGACCTGCGGATCGCCGGCCGCGGCAACCGCGCCCGTTTGCGTAAACCGGGCGGGGGTCAGAATGCTGGCGCCATAGACATTGGCGAAGGTTCTAAGCGCCAGCGCTTCAGTCGCCAGACCGTTCTGAAAGGTAACCACCGGCAATTGAGCGGCCGTTACACCATCTGTGCCCGATACCTCACGCCACGACCAGTCCGCCAGCGTGGCTGCCGCATCCTGGGTTTTGACGGTCAATAGCAGGATATCGTCGAGCGTCAGTTTGGGCGGTTCTGACACATCGAAGGCATTCAGCCTTATCTGTCGCGTGCCCGAGGGGCGCTGGTAGCTCAGACCCTGTTTGATGATGGAAACGATTTGTGTGCCACGCCCAACCAGAGCATATTTGATGCCGGTAAGCTCGAACTGTGCGGCAAGGCTTGCGCCGACCGCGCCTGCGCCGATGATAACGTATCGTGTCACCTTTTCCTCCAATTCAGTCGAGCCGATGTTGCCTAACGGCGGTCAATGATGACAGCTAAACTAGGCATGAGGAGCGCTTCAAGAAAGACAGGTCGTTCTTTTTCTATCTATTTTATAGAAAATAATTTGGCGTAGGGAAGTTTTGCGATCACCTCATTCCCGACAGTAGTCATGGCGCGGGGAAAACCCGATGGGCTTCCAACAGCGCGCACTGTCAGCGGGCGGGCAGCGGGTGCAAACCCGCCGGGATTTTTCAGGTGGCAGCCTTGAAGAGAACCGTCACGACGGCTCCGCCATCCTGGCGTGGGCCTATCTGCAAATCGCTGTCATGCGCCCGGGCGATGGCGCGGGCAATCGACAGGCCGAGGCCCGTGCCACCGGTCTTGCGGGCGCGTGACGGCTCTGTCCGCCAGAAGAGTTCGATGCCGTGCGCCTCGATGCCCGGGGGGAAGCCCGGACCTTTGTCTTCGATTGTTATGAAGGGGCGTCCCTCCCGGATACCGGTTGAGCAGAAGAGGCTCTTTCCGCTCGCCGCATAGCGGCGGACATTGTCCATCAGGATGAGCAGCAGCTGTTGAAGGCGTTGAGGGTCGCCGCTAATGGGAGCCGTCTGCAGCGACATATCGAGACGAATTCCTGCCTCTTCGAGAAGAGGTCGCGCCGCCTCCGCCACGGCCGCGCATTCGGTAGCGAGATCAAGTGGCCGCATCTCCGTAACGAGGCTGTTGGTTTCCGCCAGCGAAAGCGTCCGCAGATCATCGACAAGACGCGCAAGCCCCTCCACATGGCCGATGAGGTGGCGAATGGCCTGCTTGTCG
The DNA here is from genome assembly GCF_030757975.1 of Rhizobium sp. AN73. Lineage (NCBI taxonomy): Bacteria > Pseudomonadati > Pseudomonadota > Alphaproteobacteria > Hyphomicrobiales > Rhizobiaceae > Rhizobium > Rhizobium sp. AN73. The sequence continues at coordinate 836,752 of NZ_JARWME010000001.1, read as the reverse complement.
AGCGGAAAGACGTCATCGGCAATGCCGTGCAAACGGCCTTGCAGGATGGTCAGCGGGGTGCGCAGCTCGTGGGCCACCGCCATGGTGTTGAACTTCAACCGGCGCTCCATCATCTGAAGCTCCTGCGTCAAAGTCTCGAAACTGTCGACCAGAAATGCGACTTCGGCGATGCGGCTCGCCTTGATCTTTGCGCCTCCGCTGAAGTCGCCGGTCGCCATGCGTCGCGCGGCATCTGCAAGCTCGCCGAGAGGTGCTGCAATGCGCCGGGAGATGAAATAACCAAGCAAGCTGCACAGGAAGACACCGAGCAATCCGAAGAGGAACACCGATTTGAGAAGTTCGCTATCTGCCTGGTCCTCAAGGCCCGGTAAAACCTCGATAAGGGCCTGAAGCTGGCGCTGATCCGGCATCACGCCCCGGTCAATATCCGAGAAAGCCTTGGCGGCATCAGGCGACAGTTCGGCAAGGACGCGCTCCTCAATGGTGTCCGAATACCAGGAAACGCCGAAATAGACCAACGCAACCGCAAAGATGAGCATTGTGGTGATTGTGATCGCCGTCATCGTGCGCAGGCGGAGCCGCCGGAACCTCATGATGTCTGCTCCCTGGCAAGTCGGTAGCCGATGCTGCGCACCGACACCAGATAACCGCCAGCACCGTGATCCGTCAGTTTTTTACGCAGATTGGCGATGTGCGTATCGACCGTGCGTGCCAGCGCATCGCTTTCCGGCAGGCAGGCATCCAGAAGATCGGCCCGCTGAAAGGCATAGGTGGGGCGACGCGTCATATGGGCAAGAATTCTGAATTCGCTGAGCGTCAACGGCAGAACGGTTCGTCCCGTATCGTTGCACACAGCCGCGATGTAAGCTTCGGTATCTATTTCGATGGCGCCGAAACGCAGGATCCCGCTGCCAGTCGGCTGACGCGAGCGTTTTAGAACGGCATTCACCCGGGCGACCATTTCCTGCGGGTTGAAAGGCTTGACGATGTAATCGTCGGCACCCAGGCGCAGACCGGTCAGCTTGTCCATATCCTCGGCAAGGGCGGTGACCATGATGATCGGCGTATCACGCTCCCGCCGGATGCGCGTCAGCACATCGATGCCATCGAGCTTCGGTAGCCCGATGTCGAGAAGAATGAGATCCGGTCTCAACATGGAGAAATGCGTTACCGCCGTTTCCCCATCCCCGGCTCTTACGGTTCTGTATCCATCGCGAATGAGATAGGCGTCCAGAATCTGCATGATATCAGGATCGTCTTCAACGATGAGAATGAGCCCTTTGTCCATGCTAACCCTGCGAATTCACTAATGTTACCCGTTTTATTGCCGGGACGCTAAGCCGACACAAAGCGCCGGGCAAGAGTCGTCGCCCGAGATAGATGCTGCAGGCACGCTTTTCCTCCTCAGTCTTGGGGGGACCTCCGCAGAACCTTGACATTTCTGCGGAAGAAAGCTGGCCATGCACCAGTATCTCTCCCACAAAACCGAACAGAAATGGCCAAGCCGGCCCGAAAAGCCAAAGTTCCGCTTTGCCGTCATCGACACGGCGCGCCAGACTTTCGCATGGGTTTCCGGCAGCCCGTCCCTGCTCGCGCTTTCGTCCACGCTGGCAATGATGGTCTTCTTCACCGTCAGGCCGGATATCGATCTCGACGCCAGTCGCTGGTTCTGGACAGACGGTTTTCGTCTTGGCGAGGATCAATTCCTGGTTTCAGTCCGCGATCTGAACCGCGCGCTTCCCGCTATTTTATTGTCCGGGCTTGTCTGCCTGCTCCTTGTCATACCGTTTGTCTCTGGCTTGCGGCGGGCAGTCCGTCCTCACAAATTGCTGCTTATTCTCACCTTTTATGCGCTGGGGCCGGGTGCTACCGTTCACGTCCTGAAGAACCTGTTCGGTCGGGCCAGACCGCGACATATCAGTGAATTCGGAGCGGATTTGTTTTTTACACCCGTTCTTTCCCTTGATGGCAGCTGCACGCGCAATTGCTCTTTTCCATCCGGCGAAAGCGCTTCCGCAATCGCCCTGCTGGCTTTCATCATCCTGCTGCCGGAAAAATTCCGCCTGAGTGTGACAGCGATCTTGATGCCGTTCATCGTGCTTTGCTCATTGAACAGGGTGGCCATGGGCGCCCACTTCCTCTCCGATGTGCTGATTGCATGGCCACTGATGCTCGCCGTGTTCCTTTCACTGCATCGGCTGTTCACGAAGCATGGGGACGCGATCGACGCTGCGTTTCTGCGCAAATTCATGGGAACACGGCATGGCGCCGAACAAAGGTCATGCCCCGAGCAATGAATTTGTGTTCGGGGATCGGCCGCCGCCTGCTCAAATCGCACATGCCCGTGCCTGTTGGTCTGGCACGGGCATGCTCAGGCTGAGATTGCCTTACTTCACCTGGGCGACGACCAGCTTGCCGTCCGCACGTTCGGCGACGAACTCAATGTTCGCGCCTTCCTTGAGCTTGGCGAGCAGGGCGTCGTCCTTGACGCGGAACACCATCGTCATGGCCGGCATGTCGAGGTTCTTCAGTTCCTCATGGATGATGGTGACTTTCTTGGCCGCAGCATCCACCTTCTTCACCGTGCCTTTGGTGAATTCCTCTGCGAATGCGCCGAAGGGAGCGGCAAGCAACAGTGCGGCTGCTACGGTGATTTTAACGATCGTCTTCATGGTCAGGTTCCTTTTGTCGATGGGTTACTTTGCCGAAACTTTGAGATCGCCGCGCATGCCGGCCTCGTAATGTCCGGGTTTCAGGCAGGCGAATTCGAACATGCCGTCATTGGTGAATTTCCAGATGATTTCGCCGCTTTCGCCCGGCGCAAGGCTGATCGCATTCGGATTGTCGTGTTCCATTTCCGGGGCCTTCGCCATCGCGGCCTTGTGCTCCAGATTGGCGCTCTGTTCGTCGAGAATGAATTCATGGTCCAGCTCGCCGACATTCTTCACGGCAAAACGCACGGTCTTGCCCTTCTTGAATTCGAACTTGGCGGGGGTGAACAGCATCTTGCCGTCAGGTGTTTCTTTCATCGTCACCTGGATGGTCTGGGTTACCTTGGATTTTTCACCGGGTTCGCCGATCGCCATCGCTTCATGGCCGCCGCCGTGGGTGCCGGAGGCGAAGGCGGGCGTGGCAAGAGCGGTGAGAAGCAGTGCAAGTTTCAGTCTGGTCATTGCGTTTTTCCTTGGTTCTGTGGGGGTTGTGGTGTGCACGATCAGCCGTGTTTCATCGGTTTCGGCGTGATCTGTGTTTTTGGATCATTGGTCTTTTGGGTATCCGGCACGTCGCCGGTCCATTCCCAGGCCTGAGTTCCGGGCGGGTTTTGGTACCAGCCGGGGTCCGAGTAATCGCCCGCGGAAATGCCTTCGCGAACCTTCACCACGGAGAACATGCCGCCCATTTCAATCGGGCCGTGGGGCCCCCAGCCGGTCATCATGGGAACGGTATTTTCGGGGATTTCCATTTCCATCGCGCCCATATCGGCCATGCCGGCGGTGCCCATCGGCATATATTCCGGCCGGACCTTGCGGATCTTTTCGGTGACGGTTTTCTTGTCGACGCCGATGAAGGTCGGGACGTCATGCCCCATTGCGTTCATCGTATGGTGTGACTTGTGGCAATGGATTGCCCAGTCACCGACATATTTGGCGTCGAATTCATAGGCCCGCATCGCGCCGACGGGGATGTCGATGCTGACCTCTGGCCACCGCGCCTCGGGCCGCACCCAGCCGCCATCGGTGCAGGTCACCTCGAAATCGTAACCGTGCATATGGATCGGATGATTGGTCATCGTCAGGTTGCCGACCCGTACACGCACCCGGTCGTCCTTGGAAACCACCAGCGGATCGATGCCCGGAAACACCCGGCTGTTCCATGACCACAGATTGAAATCCGTCATCGTCATGATTTTCGGCACATAGGAACCGGGGTTGATGTCGAAGGCGTTGATCAGGAACACGAAGTCGCGATCAACAGGCATGAATGCCGGGTCCTTCGGATGGATGACGAAGAAGCCCATCATGCCCATCGCCATCTGCACCATCTCGTCCGAATGCGGGTGGTACATGAAGGTGCCCGACTTCACGAGATCGAACTCGTAAACGAAGGTCTTACCGACGGGGATGTGTGGTTGCGACAGGCCGCCGACGCCGTCCATGCCTGACGGCAGGATCATGCCGTGCCAGTGGATCGTCGTATGTTCCGGCAGCTTATTGGTGACGAAAATGCGCACCCGGTCGCCTTCCACGGCCTCGATGGTCGGGCCGGGAGACTGGCCGTTATAGCCCCAGAGGCGGGCGATCATGCCCTCCGCCATTTCGCGCTCCACCGGCTCGGCGACAAGGTGGAATTCCTTGACGCCATTGTTCATCCGGAAGGGCAGGGTCCAGCCGTTGAGGGTGACGACCGGGTTGTAATCAGGGCCGGTGGTGGGCTTGACCGGCGCCTGGGTCGCGGCCGTTTCCATCACGGCTGCTTCCGGCAGGCTGCTATTCGATGTTTTTGCCCAGGCGGCCGTGGAGACCATCGCGGCGCCGACGCCCAAAAAGTTTCTTCTATTGAACATGGTCGTTTCCTTTCTCAATGTCCGCCACCGCCGCCACCAGCGGCGGCAACTTCGGTCTCTCCGCCAGCCGTACCCGCGCCGCCGCCATAAATGGCGGGAGCAAGGCCAGCTTCCGCGAGCCAGAAGTCACGTTTGGCATTGATGGCGAGCAGGTTCGAATTGACCTTTTCGCGGCTGTCGGCGAGCAGTTCGAAGGTGTTGGTGAGCATGCCGTTATAGGTCAGCAGCGACTCCTCCTCGATCTTGGTTCGCAGCGGCACCACGCTGTTGCGATAGTGCCGGGCGATATCGTAGTTCGAGCGATAGGCCTGATAGGCCGAGCGGGCTTCGGAGCGGATATTGACCGCTTTTTCCGCCAGCAGGTTTGCCGCGCGCATATAGGAGAGTTCGGATTCCCGCATTCTTGCCCGACCGGAATCGAAGATCGGAATGACGAATTCCAGCTCTGCGCGGCCCGTCGTCTGCTTGTTTATGGCGTCTTCATCGCGCTCGCGTTCGGTCTCGAAACCGGAACGAAGCTCGAGATCGGTGACATATCGGGTGGCTTCGGTGAGCTTGAACGACCGGGCGGTCGATTCCAGATCGAGCTTCGCCATCTGCAGATCAACGCGGCGTTGCAGCGCCTCCGCCTCGATCATGTCGCGTTTGGCGAGATCTTTTGGAAGCTGCGGCAGACGGTTGGGGATGGCGTATTCGATATCTCCTCCCCAAAGGCCCATCAGCCTTGTCAGTTCTTCCTTCGCAAGGCGGGCCTCAAGCCGCGCCTTGGCGATCTGGCCAGTCAGTTCGGCGTAGAAGACCTGCTCACGAGCCTGACCTTCCTTGTTCAGCGAGCCTGCCTCGCCAAGCTTTTTGGCAAGTTCCGAGGCGGCATCCGCCGCAGTCTGCGCCTGAGCCAGCTGGCCGACATTTTCCCATGCCGCAACCGCCGTGATCCAGGCACGACGGGTGTCCGCTGCCAGCTGCAACGTCTTAAACGCGGCTGCGAGCTGCGCCTTGCGGAAGCCGGTGTCGGCAATCTCGACGTTCTGTTTGAGGGTGGCCAGCGCCAGAATATTCGTGACGATCACGCCCTCGATCGCCTTGTAGGCCCGGAGCCCCGGCGTGCCGATGCCCGTCAGCCCGATGCCGACTCTCGGATTGACCAGCATGGTCGATTGCCAGGCGGTTGCGGCAGATTCGCCGAGATCCGTATAGGCCGCCTGAAGGCCCTTGTTGTTGAGCAATGCAACCTGAACCGCCGTCTCGACATCGATGGTTTTCGTTGCCATCAGCGACTTGACGCGGGTCTGGGTTGCCTGCGCCTCGGCCCGGTTCTGTATCCAGACCGTCTGCTTCCCGGTCGCTTCGGATGTCTTGGCCGAGACGGTGGTGAAGCCGGCGTTCTTCGAGGTGTAGTCGGCGGCGGTGACGCAGCCGCCAAGAACGAGCGGAACGGAAAGGACGGCCGCGAGTTTGAGCGCGCGTATCGTCATGATGCGTCTCCTTTCGGAGCCTGCGCATCGTTCTGGTTACGCCAGGGTTTGGGGTCCACCGGGGCGCGGTGCGTATAACCGGTGACCGGTGTCTGGTAGCGCAGAGGTGCGACGCCGAGCGACGGGTTCGCCGCGTCTTGATACGAAGCGGCCTCGTTCATCGAGGATGTGGCTGTGCAGCCGCCCAGCAAAAGGGGCGCCGCAACCACGATGTAGATAGGATTCATGGTAATGTCCGAACAGGAGATGCAACGGCGTGAGGGCGCTAAAGCCGCTCACGCACGATCATTGCCCGAGAGGCGGGCTTTGCCTGTTCAGATATTCGGTGGACGGTGAAGCAGCGGGATCTGGCCCACGGTCTTGCTGTCGTCGAGGAAGGAACGGATGGAAGTGACGACGGGGCCGCCAAGGGTGTCATGCGCAATCAGCACAGCCATGCCGAGACAGAAATCGTTGCAGCATTGCTGCTTGACGGGCTTTTTAACGCCGCTGTCGTGGTCTGCCGCATCCATATTATGGTGATTGTCGGACATCATGGCCGAACCGCCATGGTCCATCATCGCGCCGTGATCCATCATCATGGCGGATTGGGTATGCTGCATTTCCGCAGCATCTGGAGCATGCATTGCGGCATTGACGGTGGAAACGCTGTAGCCTGCCAGTGACAATATCATCACCAGTCTAAACAACAGGGCCATCAATTTCGATGTTCGCAACATCCCACGCATGCGTTCTAGAAGAGCCGCAGTCCCGGAGTTTGTCAATGGATATCATTTATAACCATCGATAAATATCACGTCAGCCGGTTGCCGAACCTCATGCGATATCCATGAAGGCATCATCGAGAATGAGGAGCTTGCGCGCCTGCGTGCGGGAATATTCCTCATAAAAACCATGCGAGATCCAGAGTGCGGAACGGCCCTTGCGTGCACTCCAGCCGATGCCGCCGATCAGTTCGGCCGCTGCAAGCTTGCGGGCGACATGGTTTCGGGAAAGGGCCAGTGGCTCTGCCAATTGTGACACCGTTCTCACATCGGTCAGGTGTCTGCCCTGCTCGGGTGGGTTTTCCCAGTCGATGCCGGCGATCAGGCGGTCCATCAGCAGCCCGCCCGCATCGAACCAGTTGAAGATGATCGAAAGCGGGCCGGGGCAGCGCACCTCCGGATTGGAGAGAAGCGCCTGTGTCACGCGGGGATGGATATGTGCGAGCATGGTGTCCGACCGCTCGATGAACCTTGAGGCCCTGAACCCCTCGTCGATGAGATCAAGCGCCTGAAAATGCACGTCGTACCATTGGGCGAGCATCGCCAGGGTCGGCGGCGAAGGCACTACTTCGTCGGTCTGCCCTTCGCCCGATTGGTTCACCGGCCTTGTCAGCCCGCGTTTCAAAGCCTCTTCGAAGAAGGCATAAGCGACATCGTGGCTGGCGAGGCCATGCCGGAGCGCGAGATGGCCGAAATCTTCCCGCGTCAGGGTCGGTTCGCCCATTGCGGTCTCACACATGTCACGTTTTTGAAAATAGAGCGCTAACAGTGCATGGCAAAGAAGCCGGCTCTGGCGCGTGGCAAAAAGCACGGTCATGTCCGGCGAGCCTTCGTAAAGGGTGATGAAACTTCCCGCCAGCAGGCGCAGCGCCGTCCTGAAAGACTCCGTTCGAAGCAGCCTGTCGATTTCGCTGGGTGGTAAGCTGCGGCGCAATGCGGTTACATCCGGTAACCCTGAAATTGCGAAATCGAAAAAATTGGTCATGGCAGCGCCCCTCGAATTGCCCCATCACCCTTCTTGCGGGGTGTTGTGGAATTGTATGATCCATCGGCCTTACAGGGACCGGGATGAGGCGTCTTCTCATTGCGCGCAGAGGTGAAATTTATGTCTTCGGCAGGCTGATAGTGCGGGCTTCGCCTGGTGTCATGCCATAGGTATTGCTGAACACCCGGTAGAAGGTTGGAAGACTGTCGAAGCCGCAGCCATAGGCGATCTGGGTGATCGGCAAAGTGGGAAACTCCAGCAGAGACCGCCGCGCTTCCTCGATACGCATGGAGGCGAGGGTGCGCGAAAACGACAGTTCCGCGCCTTCGAAAACGACGTGCAACTGCCTAAGCGAAATGCCCAGTTCCTTTGCCACCGTGGCAGGTGTGAGGGTCTGCCGGGATTTTTTCCGCATCATGATGTCCTGGGCCGCATAACAAAGCCCGGTGCGGAGTGCGGCGCGCACCTCCGGCATGGCGGTCGAAAGCCGCCCGCGCGCCGTCATGGCAAGACGGGCGATATGCACCACATCGCGTGCGGGATCGATGAGCCTGCCGTTGTCGGCGTTCAGCGCATCAAAGAGCGCTCTGAAGGGTCGGGAGAAGGCGGTATTGTCGGAATAACGCGTCGCAAACAGGTCATCGGCCGCCTGACCGAGCATCACTTCGTAGTCGACGGGGATCTTCAGCATCTTGTAGTGAAAATCCGCCTCGTCGCCCGGTATCGCGTCATAGGGCAAGTCCGAATAATTGATCGTGATGTCGCCACCGCTAACGGCGTGCACCCGGTCTCTGCCGGCATGCAGCAACCCCGAACCCTTCACCTGCAAGCCGATGCAGAGGCTGTCACCGGCAATGCGGGCAATATCGGCTTGCGTACGGTTGACCCGGTAAGAGGACGCGCGCATTTCGCTCACGACAGCACCGGCAATGGCGCGTGCCTGAAACGAACCCTTGAAGGCGTGGCGACGGTCCTGCGCCAGTTCGATCGTCACGCCGAACAGGCTTTTGCCGCGCACCTCGCGCCATTGGTCGAAACGGTGCTCGGGCTGAAAATCCTCGGTTGCGAAACGGATAATGGTGTTCGTGACTTGGTCCTCCCCGATGATCCCGCACCCGGCGGCTTATTTTTCCGTTGCGCGAAATTGAAGATGAACGAGCGGATAGGGTCGCCCCTGTCCGTCGAGGTCGGAGCGCCCCGTCGGCTCGAAACCCAGCCGACGATAGAAGCCCATGGCTTGCGCGTTCTGTTCGTTGACATCGGTGGTCAGCGCAGGGTGTGCGGCGAGCGCTGCCTGGACGAGCGCCTTGCCGGTTCCCTTGCCGTGATGGTCAGGGTCGATGAAAAGCGCCTCCATGTGCCCTTCATGCAGAAACATGAAGCCAAGGGGCTGATCCGATGCATCCACCGCGAGCGTTAAAGGGACCTCAGGCAGAAAAGCCGTCACTTCTTCCTCGATCGCGATGCGATCTGCCGGGTGCAGGAAATCATGGGTGGCGTCGACGGCCTTGCGCCATATTTCAAGGATGCGGGTCGTGTCGCGGATGTCGGAGGAGCGAAGTGTAATCATGCTTCATCCTTAGCAATTACCGGCTTTTCACGCCATGGGGCCATTCCGCTCTTGTCCACAAAGCGTGTTCGCATTGGCTGAATTTCCGTGTCGAAACCCGGGGATTTGATCCCGCATATTCTCTTCCATCTGCAGCGCCGGAAATTTTTCTCGAAAAAAGCCCTTGCAAAAAGCGTGATAAAAAAAATAGATAAAAAGAAGTTCTATCTATTTATTTTGAAGAGAAGGCTGCTGAATGGATCAGATTGTCGCGCAAATTGAGCAAAATCCGGTGCGAACGCCCGTTGTGGAAACGGATTTGTCGCTCGCAGAGGCGAAAATTATCTATAATTTACCGTTTAATGATCTCTTGTTCCAAGCGCAGCAGGTGCATCGTCGCCATTTCGATGCCAACGCCATCCAGATGAGCCGCCTATTATCCATCAAGACCGGCGGCTGCCCTGAAGATTGCAGCTATTGCAGCCAGTCCGCCCGTAACCCGACCGGTCAGAAGGCTTCCAAACTCATGGAGGTGGAGCGGGTGCTGGCAGAGGCGCGCAAGGCCAAGGAAGGCGGGGCGACGCGTTATTGCATGGGGGCGGCCTGGCGCAACCCGAAGGAACGCGACATGGAGGCGGTGGTGGCCATGGTCGAAGGCGTCAAGGCGCTCGGCATGGAAACCTGCATGACGCTCGGCATGCTGACGCCGGAGCAATCCGAACGGCTCGCCCATGCCGGGCTCGATTATTACAATCACAACGTCGACACGTCCGAGCGCTTTTATTCGGAGATCATCACCACCCGCACCTTCGAGGACCGGCTGGAAACGCTCGCCAATGTTCGTGATGCCGGCATGAAAGTCTGCGCCGGCGGCATTCTCGGTATGGGGGAGACGGTCGATGACCGAATTTCGATGCTGGTGACGCTTGCCAATCTGCCGGTGCCGCCGGAAAGCGTGCCGATCAACATGCTGATCCCGATCCCCGGCTCGAAGCTTGCCAATGCCGATCCCGTCGATCCGATCGATTTCGTCCGCACCATCGCACTTGCACGTATCCTGATGCCAAGCTCGCATGTGCGGCTTTCCGCTGGACGCACGGAAATGAGCGATGAGACGCAGGCGCTCTGTTTTCTGGCCGGGGCGAATTCCATCTTCGTCGGCGAGACGCTGCTGACGGCGGATAATCCCGGCGAAGATCACGATACGGCGCTGTTCCGGCGGCTGGGCCTGAAGCCGATGGAGTTGCAAACGGCGGAAGCGGGAGAGGCCCGGTGAACTCGTCGGCGCTGTCCCCCTATGAGGTGAAGCTTGCCGGCCTGCACCGCAAGTCGCGACTGCGCGCGCTCACCCCTCAGGCGGGGGTCGACTTCACTTCCAACGATTATCTCGGGCTTGCCGATGCGCCCCGGCTGAAGGCGGCGATTAACGCCGCAATCGAAAGGGGTGTGCCTGTCGGTGCCGGCGGTTCGCGGCTCTTGCGCGGCAACCACCCGGAACATGAAGCGCTTGAAGCGGAGGCGGCGGCATTTTTTGGCGCGGAAAAGACGATCTATTTCGGCAGCGGATTTGCCGCCAATGTCGCGCTTTTTTCCACGTTGCCGCTGCGGGACGACCTCGTTCTCCACGATGAACTAATCCATGCCAGCGTGCATGACGGTATTGCGGCTGGCAAGGCAAAGGCCGTTGCCGTACCGCATAATCAGGTCGAGGCATTCGAACGGGAAATAAACCACTGGCGGCAGGCGGGCGGCAAGGGCCGGCCGTGGATCGCAGTCGAGAGCCTCTATTCCATGGATGGGGATTACGCGCCGCTTGCTGCCCTTTCCGATCTTGCCGAGAAGCATGGAGGCTTCCTGGTCGTCGACGAGGCGCATGCAACCGGCGTATTCGGACCCGGCGGGCGTGGTCTCGCCGCCGAACTGGAAGGCCGAGGCAATGTGGTGGCGCTACACACCTGCGGCAAGGCGCTTGGTCTCTCCGGCGCGCTACTCAGCCTGCCTGCGGTTCTGGCCAATTACCTCATCAACCGCGCTCGCGGTTTCATCTATTCGACCGCGCCTTCGCCGTTGATGGCGGCGGCGGTGCGGGAAGCCCTGCGGATCGTCGCTGACGAACCCTGGCGTCGCACGCGACTGGAGGAGTTGATAAACTTTGCCGGCGAACAATTGCGCTCCCGGCTGGGCGTGACGCCCAGCGGTTCGCAGATTGTGCCTGTCATGATCGGTGACAATGCCCGTGCGCTGAAGATCGCCGCAAGTATGCGCGATGGCGGTTTCGATGTGCGGGCTATTCGCCCGCCGACGGTACCGGAAGGTACGGCGCGTCTGCGCATATCCATCACGCTCAATGTGGATGAAAGCCAGATCGCCGCCATGATCGGGCTGCTCGCCCTCGCTATGGAGGAAGAGCGATGAACCCTCGTTTCATCATTTCCGGCACCGACACGGGCATCGGCAAGACGGTTTTTTCCGCTGGACTCACCCATGCCCTGCAAGCCCATTACTGGAAGCCGGTGCAATCCGGTCTCGATGAAGAGACCGATAGCGAGGTGGTGGCGCGGCTGGGCGGCGTGCCCCGCGCGCGCATCCTGCCGGAGGCCTATCGCCTGAAAATGCCTGCGTCACCGCACCTTTCGGCCCGCCTTGAAAACGTGACAATCGAGCCCGAGCTTCTGCTTCCGCCGGATATAGATGGGCCGCTGGTGATCGAAGGCGCGGGTGGTCTGCTGGTGCCGCTCACCGACAAATTGCTGTTTGCCGATATCTTCGCCCGCTGGCGAATTCCACTGATCCTGTGTGCCAGAACTTCGCTCGGCACCATCAACCACACGCTGCTGTCGCTCGAGGCGCTGCGGCACCGAGCCATTCTGGTGCATGGCGTGGTTTTCGTCGGGGATGAGAACCGGGAAAACCAGCGCATCATCGCCGATATTGGCGGGGTTCGTTCGCTCGGCCGCTTGCCTCATCTGCCGGAGATGAACGCCGAGGCGCTCCATCAGGCATTCGCCCAACAATTCGATCTCGCTGATTTTCTGGAGGTGCCGGCATGAGCCGTTCCCCTGTCTGGCATCCTTTCACCCAGCACGGCCTGGAACCGCCGATGAAACGCATCGTCTCGGCGGAAGGCGCCTATCTGGTTGACGAGGATGGCAAGCGGCTGTTCGATGCCATTTCATCCTGGTGGGTCATTACCCACGGCCATCGGCATCCGGCGATCATGGCAGCCATCCGCGCCGCGACCGAGGCTTTCGACCAGATCATCTTTGCCGAATTTTCCCACGAGCCGGCTGAAACGCTGGCCAAAGGGCTGCTCGAACTCGCGCCTGCCGGGTTGGAACATGTGTTTTATTCCGATAGCGGTTCGACCTCGGTGGAAGTGGCGTTGAAAATGGCGCTCGGTTATTTTCACAATCGCGGTGAAAAGCGTGACCGCATCGTGGTTATGGAGCACGGCTACCATGGCGATACGATCGGCACCATGTCGACGGGTGAACGTGGTGTATTCAATGCCGCTTACGAACCGCTGCTTTTCGGCGTCGACCGACTGGCTTTTCCCCAAGTGGGTCGCGAGCAGGAGACGCTCGATATGTTCGAGAGCTTCTGCCGTTCGAGCCGCGTCGCCGCCTTGCTGATCGAACCGCTGGTGCTCGGTGCCGGTGGCATGAAGATTTACGGCGCGGATGTTCTGGCCGGGCTGAAACAGATCGCCGAACGTCACGGCTGCCTTGTCATCGCCGATGAGGTGATGACGGGTTGGGGCAGAACGGGAACCATGTTCGCTTGCGAACAGGCGGGGATTTCGCCGGATATTCTGTGCACCTCCAAGGGGCTTACCGGTGGTTCGTTGCCGCTTGCGGCAACGCTTTGCAGCGGCGATATCTTCGATGCGCATTTTTCAACCGATCGCCGCAAGACCTTTTTCCATTCCAGTTCCTACACCGCCAATCCGATTGCCTGCGCTGCCGCCGTCGCCAATCTGCAGGTCTGGCGGGATGAGCCGGTGGCGCAGCGCATCGGGCAGTTGCAAGAAGCCCTGCACGCCAATCTCGGGCGATTTGCAGGTGACGGGCGTTTCGCCAACATTCGCCAGCTGGGGACGATAGCGGCGCTCGACCTCGTGGTGCCCTCCGGCGGATATCTCGCCGAAGCCGGCCCCCGCATGCGGCAACTGTTTCGCGAGCGCGGGCTCATCATCCGCCCGCTCGGCAACGTGATCTATCTGATGCCGCCCTATTGCGCGACGGCGCAGGACCTGACCCACGCCTTCGACGCCATCGATGAAGTAGCCTCGATCGTGACCGAAACCGCTCCGGTAAAATCGCGCGCGGCGGGGATCCAGAACCGTCTCCGAAAGGCCTGACAATGCAGATACGTTCTTCCCGCATGGTCGGTTTCGGCCATGCAGTTCCGACGCGATGTGTCGGCAATGCCGAGATAGAGACGCGTCTGGGGCTGGAGGCTGGTTGGATCGAGCGGCGGACGGGCATCCGTACACGTTATTGGGCCGAAGAGGGCGAGACGTTGAGCGGCCTTGCCGAAAAGGCCGGCCGCATGGCGCTGGAAAACGCGAAAATCGGCTGCGACGATATCGCGTTGACACTTCTGGCGACCTCGACGCCAGATCATCTATTGCCGCCTTCCGCACCGCTGCTCGCGCACCGGCTGGGCCTGACGCACTCAGGCGCGATAGATCTTGCCGGGGCCTGCTCCGGTTTTCTTTATGCACTCACTCTTGCGGACGGTTTTGTCCGCACTCACGGTCGTGCGGTGCTCGTCGTTGCCGCCAATATTCTGAGCCGCCGTATCAATCCGGCGGAAAGGGCGAGCGCGGTCCTCTTCGCCGACGCTGCCGGTGCCGTTGTGCTTGCCCCATGCCGGGATGCGCAGCGGGGCTTGCTGTCGGCTGATCTCGTTTCCGATGGCAGCGGTTACGATCTAATCCAGATAGCGGCCGGCGGCAGCAGCCAGCCTTTTTCCGCTGACACGCAGATTGAAGATACTTTGATGACGATGCGAGACGGACGCGAGGTCTTCTCCCGCGCCGTGGCCATGATGACGCAGACTTCGGAACGGGCGCTGCAACAGGCCGGAATGACCGCGGCCGATGTCGACCGCTTCGTACCCCATCAGGCCAATGCCCGCATGTTCGACGCCGTCTGCGGCAATCTCGGCATCGACCGGCAGAAGACGATCCGCACGGTGGAAACCTTCGGCAACTCCTCTGCCGCAACCATTCCGCTATCGCTTTCCGTCGCCAATGCCGAACGGCCCTTTGCTGAGGGCGAAACGCTGCTATTGACCGCCGCGGGGGCGGGCATGACCGGGGGCGCGGTGGTTTATCGGGATTAGGTCAACCGGATGCGAGAGTGTGCGGAAACGCCTGAGCGGGGTCGGGCCGTGCGTATAATTGCGGTTGATAGCCACAACGCACGGCGGTGCAGCTTGCGTACTCGAAACAGTTTGATTTTGTTTGGAGAAATTTGGCTGGGGAACCTGGACTCGAACCAAGATTAACGGAGTCAGAGTCCGTCGTTCTACCATTGAACTATTCCCCAAAAGCCTGAAGCGCGTTGTCGCGTTCGCTTTGGTGGGTCGTCATATAGATGATTTCTTGCGGGGCGCAAGTCGAAAAAATCGAAAAATGCGTTTTCGCTGTTCTTTTGCGTTTCGTCTGTTGATTAGAGCCGCGCACGGGTGGAGCGTGGGGTGGAGAGCAGAAGGCTGGTCTCGCTGCCGGTGATGCCGGGCACAAGGCGGATGCGGCGCAGAACGGCGTCGAAATCGCTGAGCGTGGCGGCGTTAAGCTCCACGATCAGGTCCCAGCGCCCATTGGTGGTGTGGATTTCGGAAATTTCCGGAAAACCGCCGAGCGTGCGGATGACCCGGTCCGTCACATGGCCTTCAATCTCGATCATCATGATGCCGCGGATCGCCGCCTCCACGGCGTCGGCGCGCAGGATGACGGTGTAGCCGATGATGGTTCCGTCGTTTTCCATTTTTTCGACGCGCGAGCGCACAGTCGCGCGAGAGGTTTCCGTCTCGATCGCCAGATCAGAAATGCTGCGTCGGCCGTTATGCCGTAAAAGGGTTACGAGTCGTTCGTCGAGGATGTCCATCACTAACCATTCTGATCAATAAATTTTACCAGATCGATAGCCTATTTCGATAATATTGCCAATATTTTATGTTCATTCCGCCATGTCTCTGTGAGAGACTGGGATTGTCGATTGGGAAAAACGAGGACTCAAATGGATATCAGGCTGATCGGTGCGCCGTTGCAAATCGGTGCCGGGCAATTGGGGTGTGAGATGGGGCCGAGTGCGTATCGCATTGCCGGTCTTACGCGCGCGCTGGAGGATCTGGGCCATCATGTGGTCGATACCGGCAACGTGACACCGGCGCCGCTCAGGGAATTTTGCCATCCCAATCCGGCGGTGCATCACCTCTCCGAAACGGTGGCCTGGACCGAGGCGCTGACGGAGGCGGCCTATCGTGAAAGTGCCGACGCCGTGCCGATCTTTCTCGGCGGCGACCATGCGATTTCGGCCGGAACCGTGGCCGGCATGGCGCGTCGGGTGGCCGAAAGTGGCCGGCCGTTTTTCGTGCTCTGGCTTGATGCCCACACCGATTACCACACGCTGGAAACGACGCGCAGCGGTAACCTGCATGGCACGCCGGTCGCTTATTTCAGCGGTGGTGACGGATTTGCGGGTTACTTCCCGCCGCTCTCCCATACGGTTCCAGAAGAAAATATCGGCATGATCGGCATCCGCAGCGTCGATCCGGCAGAGAGAGCCGCACTGGAAGACAGCGGCATCACCGTTCACGACATGCGCTCGATAGACGAACATGGCGTTGCGGTTCTGCTGCGGGCATTCCTGGCGCGGGTTCAGGCGGCAAACGGCCTGTTGCATGTCAGCCTCGATGTCGATTTCCTCGAACCGTCCATCGCGCCTGCGGTCGGTACCACGGTTCCGGGCGGGGCGACGTTCCGCGAGGCGCATCTGGTGATGGAAATGCTGCATGATAGCGGGCTGGTATGCAGTCTCGATCTGGTGGAACTTAACCCGTTTCTCGATGAGCGCGGCAGGACGGCGACCTTGATGGTCGATCTGGCCGCCAGCCTGATGGGCAAGCGGGTCATGGACCGTCCGACGCGGGCCGGCTGAAGGGGATGATGCGATGACGGTAATACCGAACCTCAATATCGTGCCTTTCGTCAGCGTCGATCACATGATGAAACTCGTGCTGCGCGTCGGGATCGATACGTTCCTGCGCGAGCTTGCCGATGTGGTGGAGGAGGATTTCCGCCGCTGGGAGAGCTTCAACAAGACGCCGCGTATCGCCTCGCATTCGAAGGAGGGCGTCATCGAACTGATGCCAACCAGCGATGGTACGCTTTACGGCTTCAAATATGTGAACGGCCATCCGAAGAACATGAAGGAAGGCCGCCAGACGGTGACGGCTTTCGGTGTACTTTCCGATGTCGGCAACGGTTATCCACTGCTTCTGACCGAGATGACGATCCTGACGGCGCTGCGCACCGCCGCCACTTCAGCCGTCGCTGCAAAACATCTCGCCCGTAAAAATTCCCGCTCGATGGCCATCATCGGCAATGGCGCGCAGAGCGAATTCCAGGCGCGCGCTTTCAAGGCCATTCTCGGCGTCGACACGGTACGGCTCTTCGATATTGACCGGTCCGCCAGTGAAAAATGCGCCCGCAATCTTGCCGGGCAGGGTTTTACCATCGAGATTTGCGATAGCGCGCAGAGCGCAGTGGAAGGTGCAGATATCATCACCACCGTCACGGCTGACAAGCAATATGCGACGATCCTGACCGACAACATGGTGGGCCCCGGCATTCACATCAACGCTGTCGGTGGCGATTGCCCCGGCAAGACGGAGTTGCACCGGGACATTCTGCTCCGATCCGATATTTTCGTGGAATACCCGCCGCAGACGCGCATCGAAGGTGAAATCCAGCAATTGCCGGCGGACTACCCCGTCACCGAACTATGGCAGGTCATATCAGGTCAAAAGCAGGGACGGGTAACCGACAGGCAGATCACGCTGTTCGACAGCGTCGGTTTCGCGACCGAGGATTTTTCGGCGCTGCGTTATGTGCGCTCGAAACTGGCTGCCACCGGGCTTTACACGGAGCTGGATTTGCTGGCCGATCCGGATGAGCCGCGCGACCTGTTTGGAATGCTGCTGCGTTGCGAGGCGGCTCTCGCCTGAGAGGGTGCTAACGGGCGTGAAGTTAGTCCGCCTGTCGGCGTTGCTTCCGGGCAACCGCATGTTCGCGCCAGATGGTGAAGAGGCCGGCGGCAATCACGATCGCTGCGCCCAGAACCATATTGGATGTTAGAACCTCGCCATAGACGGTGACGCCGATGATGGAGACGAGCACCAGCTGGTAATAGGAAAACGGCTGCACGGAAGCCGCGTCCGCCAGTTCGAATGCCTTGATCAGGCAATAATGGCCGCTCATGCCGGTAATGCACAGCGCCAGCATCCAGCCCCAATCCTGAGGTGCGAGGCTAACCCAATAAAACGGGCCGACCAGTGTCAGCGCCGCCGCACCGGCCACGCCGGTATAAAAGAAGCTCGTCATCGCCGAATCGCTCTTGCTGCCGAGGCGGGTCAGGACGCTGTAAAGCGCAAGCATGAAGGCGGCGATGAAGGTGATCAGCAGGCGGTTGTCGAAACCTTCGCCATCGGGTTTCAGAATGACGAGGACGCCGATGAAGCCGACGAAAATGGCGCACCAGCGCCGCCAACCCACATGTTCTCCCAGCAGTGGCACGGAAAGTGCGGCAACGATCAGCGGTGCTGAAGCGAGGATGGAATGGCTGTGCGCAAGCCCGACAACGGCAAAGGAGAAGATGGAAAAAACGATCTGGACGGCAAGAAGGACACCGCGGCCGACCTGAAGCCACGGACGGTTGGCCATGACGGCGCCCCGGATGCCGCCCGAGGACTTTGCGGCCATCAGCAAAACGAAGATGGCGAAGGCCCAGTATCGAAGCATGGCAACGAAGACGGGCGGGTAAGAGCTACCCAGGTGTTTCGATATGCCATCCTGCGCTGCAAAGATCGTGAAGGCGATGAGCGCATAAAGATAACCGGTCTTGGGTGATGGCATAAATAAACCGCTGTCCGGCTGTTGCCGGCAAAAGAGGATTCGGCGTTAATAAGGTGAATAGCAACCATATGGTCTGGCTGCGTGTTGTCAGACAACCTTATTTTCCGAATAGCTGGTATGCAAGTGCGGAGGCTGCCTTTTCAATAGGCAGGTTGCTGGCCGGGGATGTGGGGGCGGTGTCGCTCGAACTCGTGAGGATGCAGCAGCCTTGGCTGTGCCCCCCGATATGGGGCTTTACCGCCACAACCTCTCCTCGGTCATCCGCGGTTCAAGCCCGAGGGTGACTCGGAATTTGGTGAGAGGTTTTCGCTCTCCCATTCGAGGCCTTTGTAAAACGGGCTGTCCGCCGTCAGCAATTGCGCGGCGGACAGGTATTCAGCAATACGCTATTGCGTATGTATGGCGATCAGCCGATCGTCACGGCCGCTTTCGAGGCCACGGATTTCAGCGCCGCGTCGGCCAGTTTCAGTGCGATCAGCCCGTCCTTGATAGAAGGCGACGGAGCTACATTGTTTTCGATGCAGTCGATGAAAGCGGTGATTTCCGCAGCATAGGCCGCCGTGTAACGCGTCATGAAGAAATCATGCAGCGGCGGGCGGGTATAGCCTTCAGCATTGGCGATCTCGATGGAGACCGGTCGCTGGTTTTCAGCCGCCGCCGAACCCAGCGAACCGTGCACTTCGATGCGCTGGTCGTAACCGTAGGTCGCGCGTCGCGAATTCGAAATGCTTGCTTGTCTGCCGCTTTTCGTCGTCAGAATGATGCTGGCGCTGTCGAAATCGCCAAGTGTGCCGATCTCCGGATTGACGAGAACGGAACCGGTGGCGAACACGCTTTCCACTTCCTCCCCGAGCAGGAACCGCGCCATGTCGAAATCATGGATGGTCATGTCGCGGAAAATGCCGCCGGAAACCTTGATATATTCGGCCGGCGGCGGGCCGGGATCGCGGCTGGTAATGGTCACCATTTCCACCTTGCCGATGCGGCCGTCCTCGATTGCCTTGTGCACGGCCTGGAAATGCGGATCGAAACGCCGGTTGAAACCGAGCATCACTTTCGCACCGGTTTCCTCAACCACCTTGGCGCAGGCTTCCGCGCGGGCAACATCGAGATCGACGGGCTTTTCGCAGAAGATGGCCTTGCCGGCGCGGGCGAAACGCTCGATCAGGTCGGCATGGGTGTTGGTCGGCGTGCAGATGATGACGGCGTCGATCGTTTTGTCGGCCAGAACCTCATCGATTGTGCTGACCTTGCACTGCGCTTCACGGGCGATTGCTTCCGCAGCACCGGCCACGGCGTCCACAACGGCTACCAGCTTTGCGCGGCTGTCGGTGGTGATCGCCTTGGCGTGGACCTTGCCGATCCGTCCAGCGCCGAGCAGTGCCAATTTCGTAACCATCTTTCCTCCGGTTCCTCACACCCGTCTTCCACTCCCGGAAAGACAGAATATGAATGCAAGCAATGTTTCGATATGGAATATATGTTCTATTTTGCTAGATCGACATCGGAGGCGTGTCAAGCGTTTTGACGATGGTCGGGGCGGCTGAAATCATTCCTCTGGAGGCGCGCGCGACACCAGCGAAAGTTTGCGTAGACGCTCAGTCGACGGAGGGTGTGGGGACCGTATGCTGGGGGAGCGCATAGACCTCGACCGGGGTTTCTAGGCCGCGCAGCAGCCATGGCCCCAGGTTTTCCAGTCTATCCTCATGGCCGGCCATGCGGACGAATTCTTCGGAAAAAAGCACGTTGCGGCCGGTTTCCTTGGTCAACGTTTCAAGCCGCGACGCGATGTTTACGGCAGGGCCGATGACGGTAAAATCAAGGCGGGTTTTCGAGCCGATATTGCCGTACATGACATCGCCGACATGCACGCCGATGCCGTAACCCAGCGGGTCGTGGCCTTTCTCGCAATTGATGTCATTGAGGGCAACGAGACTTTTCTGGGCGCTGGCAATGGCTTTCATGAGGTTTTCACAGGCCTGCGGATCGCTGAGCGGGAAAATCGCCAGCAGCCCGTCGCCCATGAATTTCAGGATTTCACCACCGAATTCCTCGATCGGATCGCACATGGCGTCGAAATAACCGTTCAGCAGCTCGATCACGTCATCGCGCGGCCAGAGATCGGAAATATGGGTGAAGTTGCGCAGGTCGCAGATCAGGATCGCGGCGCCCACTGTTATGCCGCTGCCACGCGTCGTTGCGCCATTGAGGATTTTTTCGCCCGCATGGGGGCCAACATAGGTCTCCAGCAGGGTGCGGGTCATGCGGTTTTTCAGGCGTATTTCGCTGACCAGCGCGAGCGCCGGCAGCAGGTTTTTCAAGGCGAGGACTTCCTCTTCCGAAAAGCCGCCCGGCCGGTCGCTGGAAAACGTGGCGACATGACGTTTGCCGAATGTATGTTCGATCGGCCACGCGAAATAATCCGTCAGCCCGTCGGCGCGCAGTTCCTCATAGATCGTATAACCAGGCAGGTCGGTGTCGTCACCGCTCAACCGAAGGCGGATCTCGGTCGCGCCCTGATGGATGTCGTTGATGGGGCTGTTCAGATATTCGGGCGTATTCTCCGCCCCATAGCCATAGGTGGTGATCTCGGCGGCTGATATGCCAGCCTTCCACAGGATCCGCGCGCCAAGCCATTGCGGATGACGAATGCGGAAGGCAAGCGCGCCCCGCGCGACGGAAATTCCGCTCTCCCGCAACCTGTTGCAAAGCTCGAAGAATATCTCATCGATAAAACGCTGGTCCTTCGTACCGGTGACGAGCCAGTCGAGAATTTCCGTTTTCTCCGCTGGCCACAATTCATCCAATGCTGAAGAAACCCGTTCTTCGGTGTCGAGATTAAGTGTCATCGCAGGATTCCGGAGGTTGTTGCTGCTCTCGTGCGGGCGGGCCAGATGCCGAACGTGGTCCGTGGTGCGGACATCATGTGGTGCCGGGTAACGGAAATGTTAAGAGAGCGGAGCGGAAAATGTTCCGGAGGAACCGGCGGCGTTCAGCCGGTTACGCGCGCCGCCTGGATGTTGCCGTGAACATCGTCCCGGCGGCGCTGAGATTTGGTTCGGATCGTTGTGAACGATCAGATAACGGTTTCGACAGGAATATGCAGGGCGGCGGCAACGCGCCTGATGCGCGACGGATCGCTATCCGTACCCTCTTCGAGAGCGCGAATTTCGCTGGTCGTCAGGCCACAGGTAATGGCGAGCTGTTCGATGGTATATCCGGCGAGATTGCGCGCCGTCAGAACCTTTCGGGCGAAAGGAGCATCTGTTTCGTGATCGGAATTGGGCTGTGAGACTGAAATTGTCATTTTTTTGCATCTCCCTCATGGTGGACACTTTAATGCGGGTGGCAAAAAAAGGTTGCCAGAGCCGAATGCGGCCGCGTTGCCGGAGAAAAAATCGTTGCTGCAACGCAGCGAGAACATAGCCGCTTCACCCACCTACGCAATAGTTAAATTTTGTTAAGTTTCGTGATCGCGGCATTTTTCAGCCGGAAAAGGGGTCGAAAAAATATGATTTTTCGGAGTTTTAGCGGATTAAGGCGGAGCGCTGGACACTAAAGCATACCCCAGGCGCGGAAGCGGCCACGGCCGGTAACCTCCCGTAATTCCAGCTGATTGGCGAGCCCGATCGCCCCTTGCGGCGTGGTGCCGAGTTCCTTGACGATCATCGCCGCCGAGACCACCGGCCGGGAGACCACCAGCTCCACCAGCTCGGGCAGGCGCGAAGACGAGCGCCGGCCGGCCAGTTTGCGCATCATGCGCTCTCTGGCGTGGGTCAGCCTGTCATGTTCCTTCATGCTGGCCAGAGCGGCTTCGTAGAAACTGTCGAGGAGGGCTGCGAGGCGTTGTGTCTGGTTTCTGGCATGCCGACGCTCGCGGGGGACTGCGCGAAGACCGGCGCTGAGTGCCGGCAGGTGATCGGGCGCGACGGCCCCGTCGCGCAGAAAAGCGGCGGCCATAAGCCTGCCGAGCCAGGGGCTGCGTTGCAGAACCTCGATCATGTTCCAGGCATCCAGCAGGATTGCGGTCCGCAGGATCGCCGGCAGTTCGTCCGTCCGGCTGTGGACCTGCCGCCATTCTTGCAGCCTTTCCTCCTCGTCCCAATCGGGATCGTTGACCATTGGATTGCCTTCGTCCCGATGTATCACGGGCGGTAGCGCGTTGCCGGCAGTGATCGCGTTCAGCGTGGCAGCACTTCGCGCGAGAAGCGCGTCCAGTTCGGAAAAGGCCCCATCCAGCGGTGTTTCCCCGTCTGTGTCGACCTCTTCATCGCCGGAATGATCCACGGTTTCCGGGGTAAATGCCGTCTCGTCGGCGGCAATTGCCATCCTGCCGCGCAGGCGGGAAAGACCCGGTGCGGTGAAGGCCCAGCCTGGCGCGTTGGAAAAAATCAGCCGTCTCGACCGGAGAATCCGGTGCGCCGCCGTCATTTCATGGGTGGGCGCCCGCACATCCATATGGGCGTCATGCAGGACGAGATCTTCCATATGGACGAGTTCACCATCGACCCACATGGAGGAAATCGCATCGGTGAAATCCTGTCTCTCGATGAAACCGTGTTTCATCGGTGACCGGCTTATCCGCTCGTCCAGCCGCGCCAGCGCTTCGCCCGCGCGGGCGGCGGCAATGAGAAGCTTTTCGATCTGGATGTCCGATATATCGTAAATCATTGATATTTTTTAGTTTGAGCACGGCCGGGTGACAAGGTGGCTTGCAATGGTCCGGTGCGGAAGATGGGAAACCAAGGTGTCCGTCACTATGTTGCATTGCAGCGTAAACTTGCGCATTGCAATATGCCGGGTATATACCCCCTCCGAGAGCGACAAATTATCACACCTTCCGTTCGCCCTTCCATCTCCAGGCGAAGATGAATTGGAGTCAACCCGTGAATATTATGGCAAATGGTCCCGCCGCGGCACCGGATCAGAAAACCCGTTTGAAATCCATTATCGGTGGATCGGCGGGCAACCTCGTCGAATGGTACGACTGGTACGTCTATTCGGCCTTCACCCTTTATTTCGCACCGGTGTTTTTCCCCTCCGGTAACCAGACCGCCGAATTGCTGAGCGCCGCCGCCGTGTTCGCCGTTGGCTTTCTGATGCGGCCCATCGGGGCGTGGTTCATGGGAACCTATGCCGATCGCAAGGGCCGCAAGGCTGGCCTGACATTGTCAGTCACGCTGATGTGCCTCGGCTCGCTCCTGATCGCGATTACGCCCGGCCATGAGACGATCGGTATTGCAGCACCCGCCATTCTGGTGTTCGCGCGTCTTCTGCAGGGCATCAGCGTCGGCGGCGAATATGGCGCCAGCGCGACATATCTCAGCGAAATGGCCGGCAAGAACCGTCGCGGCTTCTTCTCCAGCTTCCAGTATGTGACGTTGATTTCTGGTCAGCTTCTGGCGCTGGCGGTGCTTTTGGTCCTGCAGCGGGTTCTGACACCGGAACAACTCGGCTCCTGGGGCTGGCGCATTCCCTTCTTCATTGGCGGCGTTCTTGCGATTGCGGTGTTTTACATCCGTCGTGGCCTCGCCGAGACGCAGTCCTTTGCAAACGCCAAGGCGGGCGCAGCAGACAAGCCGAAATCCAGCGGATGGGCGCTGTTCAAGCACTACCCGCGGGAGGCGCTGATGGTCATGGCGCTGACATCAGGCGGCACGCTCGCCTTTTACGCCTATACGACCTATCTGCAGAAATTCCTCGTCAACACCTCCGGCTTCAGCAAGGAAAGCGCGACCGAAATTACCACGGCGGCACTCTTCGTCTTCATGCTGTGCCAGCCGATCGCCGGTGCGCTGTCGGACAAGGTGGGTCGCAAGCCGCTGATGGTGGGCTTCGGTATTCTCGGAACGCTGTTCACCTATCTCATCTTCACCACGCTGGCGACGACGACCGATCCGATCATGGCTTTCGCTCTCGTTCTGGTCGGCCTGCTGATCGTCACCGGCTACACGTCCATCAATGCGGTGGTGAAGGCGGAAATGTTCCCCGCCCATATCCGGGCGCTCGGCGTTGCTCTGCCCTATGCGCTGGCGAACACCATTTTCGGCGGAACGGCGGAATTCGTTGCCTTGAAGTTCAAGCAGATCGGCCACGAAAACTGGTTCTTCTGGTATGTGACGATCATGATTGCACTGTCGCTGGTGGTTTATGTGAAGATGCGCGATACGCGCGATCACAGCCATATCCACGAGGATTGAGCGATCAAAATTTATATCAACGAAAGCCCCGTCTTCTGGCGGGGCTTTTTTGTTTTCAGGGATTCAGGCGGCCTCGACCGGAAGCACGATGCGAGCCTCGAACCCGTCCTGTCTGCCCGGTGCCGGAGATGAAAGTACCAGTTCGCCGCCGATCTGTTCCATCAGGCTTTTGACGATGGCAAGCCCAAGCCCGGTGCCGTCCGCTTCTGACGGACCTCTGACAAAACGTGTCGTCAGTTTGGGAAGCAGCGCCTTGTCGATGACCGCGCCGGAATTGATGACACGGATCGTGCCGTTCTCGTCGGCCAGTATCTGCACCGGGCTTTCCGCCGGGCTGTGAATCAGGGCATTTTCGAGCAGGTTGCGTACGATTATGCCAAAGGCATCCGTGCCCAGCTTGCAGTAAAGGCCGCCTTCGCAGCGATTGGTGAAGCGGATACGGGACGTGCCGATCGCCGTTCTCATCATGTCGTCGATGACGAGTTCGAGAACGGGGATCAGGTCGGTTGCCGTATCGGTTACCCCGATCCGGGCTTCCGCACGCGACATCTGCAGCAGTTTTTCGGCGAGATGGCCAAGATGCAGCAGTGATTTTTCGATATTTTCCACGCGCGGCGCAAGTTCGGGCGGAATATCGGCATGCAGCCGCTGCGCCTGCGCCAGCGCGCCGGCAATCGGCGTGCGCAATTCATGGGCGCTGTTGGCGGTAAATTCCCGCTCCGCCTCGATTGTCGATCTCAGCCTTCTCAGCAGCAGATTGACCGACCGGGCGATCGGGTGGAGTTCGGCCGGAAACGGCTGGGTTTCCACAGGCGCGAGATTGCCGCCGTCCTTTCTCCCGATCTCGTCGCGCAGCGTCTGTATCGGTTGCAGGGTTTTCCGCACCACGACGATGACGGCGAAGATGCTGGCGGGGATAAGAATGAGAACGGGGAGCAAAAGTGCGGTACCCGCTTCCTCGATCGCCTCACGCCGGTTGGCGAAGGCATCTGCGACCTGAAGGAAATAATTCCCGTCCGGTGTCGCGACCGTATAGATGCGCTTTGTGGCCGTTTCGGAAAAACCGGGGTCGAGCGAGACCTCGAAAGGTTCGGTCGAGCTGTCGTGCGAATGTAATACGACCTGTCCCTCGCGGTCGCGAACCTGATAGGTCAGATATTCCGCCGCATGCGCCGACTGGTTGAGTTTTTGCGAGGCGGGGCCTGTGTTGTTTTCCCTGAGATCGTCCACCAGCAGCGGCAGCAGCCTTTCGGCGGTTTCCTCGACGCCGGAGTCGAAAATCTCGGCGAACTCGTCCTGCATCACCATCACGCCAAGTCCGCAGGCGATAAGCCAGGATATGGCGACAACGCTGGTCAGCGCCGTGACGAGCTTGCGGGTCATGCTGGTCGGTCTGGCCATCTCTGCCTACTTGTAGTTCTGCTTACCTGATGGTGTAGCCGACGCCGCGCACGGTCTCGACGCGGTCATGGCCGATTTTCTTGCGCAGTCGGCTGATATAGACCTCGACCGTGTTGCTCTCTATTTCAGCGCCGAATTCGTAGAGCGTGTCGTGCAATTGCGATTTCGAAACGACCGCGCCGGGATGTTCGACCAGCTTTTCAAGCACGGCCCATTCTCTGGCGCTGAGTGTCTGCGCCGTTCCGTCGACGACGATATTGCGCGCTACCTGGTTGATTTCGATACCCGGTAGGCGAATGACCGGGGCGGAACGCCCCTCGTAACGCCGCGAGACCGCCAGCATGCGCGCTGAAAGCTCGTTGAGATCGAAGGGCTTGACCAGATAGTCGTCCGCGCCGGCATTCAGCCCGGCAATTCTGTCGGAGACCTGATCGTGCGCCGTCAGAATGATAACCGGTGTCGAGTCGTCACGGTTGCGCAGCGATTGCAGAAGGGTAATACCCTCGCCATCCGGCAACCGCATGTCGAGCAGGATCAGGCCGTAAGCCATGGTCAGCGTCGCCGCCGTGGCATCATCCAGCATCTTGAACCAGTCGACTGCGTGGCCAGCCGCAGCGACATGGTCCCGCAGCGCCTCTCCCAGCACATGATCGTCTTCAACAAGCAGAACCCGCAAGACAGCTCCTTTATCGCGTCGTCCTGCGTATCGCTTTCACGGGATAAGCGTCAAGCACTGTCTGTTCAGCTATTCTGGCGCTGGGTGCAGCCGCCGAACACGTCCTGCGAGGAATCGTAGACGGAAGTGGAGACGTTCATCATTCCAAGGATGCTGTGGAAATAATTGTCGTGGGAGCGACCGCCCTGTGCCGCGCCTTTGGCAAGGCAGGCCCGATCCAGTCCCATGGATTTGGCGAAATCGTCGTCGAACCATACGAGAAACGGCACATGCGTCTGCTGGTCGGGCGCGAGCAGATAGGGTGCGCCGTGCAGATAGACGCCGTTTTCGCCAAGCGATTCACCGTGGTCCGAGGCATAGATCATGCCCGTTGCCAGCTTGTTCGAGCGCGCCTTCAGCTTGTCGATCACGGTCGCCAGGAAATGATCGGTGTAGAGAAGCGTGTTGTCGTAGGAATTCACGATCTCGGCGTCGGTGCAATTGCCAAGTTCGGCGGTCCGGCAGTCCGGGGTGAATTTGCGGAATTCGTCGGTGTAGCGCAGATAATAAGTCGGCCCATGGCTACCCATCTGGTGCAGCACGATGACGCTGTCCTTCTTGACGTTGTCGAGCCAGGCGTCGAGCTTGTCGTAGAAAATGTCGTCGCGGCATTCGCCACCGGTGCAGAAGCGGGCGTCATTGGTGGAAGGCAGGTCCAAAAAAGGGAATGCGGTCGGCCACGTTCTTGCTGCCGGTATTGTTGTCCAGCCAGGTTGCACCGACACCGGCATGAACGAGAACATCCATGACGTTTTCGTTGGCAAGCGCCTTCTTGTGGCTGTACTCCGAACGCGGGAATTTCGAGAACATGCAGGGAATGGAAATTGCCGTCGCGGTGCCGCAGCTCGTCGTGTTCGGGAAATAGATCACATCGCGCTTTGCCAGTTCGGGGTTGGTGTCGCGCCCATAGCCGTTCAGGGAAAAGTTCGCGGCGCGGGCGGTCTCGCCCGCCACGATGACGGTGATGCGCGGCTTGTGGATGCCGCCCAGTGCCGGCAGAACCTTAGCATCCGTGCCGATCGGGCTTACCTGTATGTCGGCTTCCGTTTTGGCCTGCGTCAGATAATGAACGGTGGATATGATCGGCGACAATGGATTGGCGCTTTTGACGATATCCTTGTGCTGGCGCACGGCAGTGGTGAATGTTTTGGAATTCGCGAAACTGATGATGCCGGCAACGGTGAGACAGATCAGGATGCTGATGGTGTTCCACAGCAGCGTGCCGAGGATCGGCCGATGCCGAACCCGGACGGCAATGATGACGAGCGACGGCACCAGCCCATAGATTGCCAGATGCCAGAGAAAGCCCGGCGTCATCAGGTTGCCCGCTTCTGCCCGCGTCGTCTCCATGGCGTTACGGATCATGTCGCTGTCGATGATGATGCCGTATCGATCCATGAACCAGGAGGCTGCGGCCGCGGCAAATACCAGCAGGATCAGAAACGGCTTGATGAGATATTTGGCGGAAAAAATCGTGATGAGGGCGCCGAAAAGCGCCGCCATGGCAACATAAAGCCCGACGATGGCGACCGGATAGGCGGAAAGATAGGTGTGAACCTTCGACCAGAACGTCTGGTTCGTGAAAAACAGCAGATAAGCCGACGTCAGCAGACAGAGCGGCACACTGCCGATTTCCGGACGAAAATTTACAGTTCCTGTCGCTTTCGCGGAAAAAAGAGCCAATATCAGGTCCCACCGGTTTCATAAGAGCGGGCGCAAGCAAAGATGGTGCTTGAGCGCCCGTATTTGAGCTGCCTCAGAGGCTAATTGATGGCGGTTGCATCATTTAGCTGACGTCAACCTGAATGATTGTCATATATTTGTCATGTTGCGCCGCGTCATTCGGTGACGATTGGGTTTTCAAGTCGATGACGAGATGGCGATGGAGTGTCATTTAGTTCAGCCCGACGATGCCCGTTGCGGTCGTGCGCGTTGAAAAGACGCGCGTGGCGCGAACCGGCAGCAGGCTGCCTGCGGGCAGGTTCTGGAAAGTCACCGTCGCCCCGGAGAGCAGGGTCAGGCACAGCTGCCCGCCATTGCCGACATAAATGGCGCGTGTGACTGACGGAAGCGGGTTCGTATCATCAGGAACGATATCGAAACCGTGGGATGCCGGTGATTCGAGGCCGGCGGCATAATGTGTGTAAGTCTCAGCCATTGCTGTCTCCCGTAAATCAAAATCCGCCGTGATTATGCGGCGGCCCGGGATGGCGGGGAAAAGCGGGGAAGACAAATGTCAGGCCGGGGCTCCGGTCCTGCACCCGGCTCAGCTGAAGAGAATGTCGTAATCTCATGCGGTTGGCGACACTGGTGGTATCGCCATCCATACCGGCCAAACGGAAGACGGCAGATTTTTCGTCCCCGGATCGGGAGGCATGGTTTGGCCGTTCGGCATCCGGGCGGACGTCTTCGGCCTCAGTTACGCGTATGGAGAATAAAGGCTCTCACGGCGGGAGAGGCTTCCGTCTTCCGATGGGCGATGGCGAGGTCCGAGGTTGTCGAACTTGCCGCAAGCGACACGTAACGCACGCCCGGAAGCCGCAGGCAATCGAGCGAGCGCGGCACCAGCGCGACACCGAGGCCGATGGCCACCATGCTGGCAATGGTGGTGTAGTCCCGGCCATCCGGGCTGATGACGGGCTGGAACCCGGCCTCGTTACAGGCCTCGATCGTATTGTAGTGAAAGCCGACATCCGGCGGCTGTCGCGGGGTGATGAAGGTTTCTGCGGCGAGGTTCTTGAGATCGATCTGTAACGCAAAGGCCAGGGGATGATTTTCCGGCAGCGCGGCCATCAGCGGTTCGCGCAGGACCACATGCATCGCAACGCCTTCCGGGATGGGCGCGGGCGGGCGGATGAAGGCGAAATCCAGATTGCCGTCGGCGATCTTGGCCAGTTGCAGCCGCATCTCCATTTCGATCAGCTGCAATTCGACATCCGGATGGGAGGCGCGGAAACTGGCGATCGACTGGATGAGCAGGCCGGAATAGGCAGCGGATGCCACATAACCGATGGAGATGCGGCCGGTTTCCCCACGGTCGACGCGCTTCAGCGCCGCAAGCGTCGCTTCGGCATTGGCAAGGATTTTCCGGGCGTCCTCGTAGAGAAGCTGGCCGGGGGTTGTCAGCTTCACCGACCGGCGCGTCCGGTCCAAGAGCGGCATCCCAACAATGTCCTCCAGCGCCATGATCTGCTGGCTCAGCCCCGGCTGGGCAATGCCGAGGCGGGCGGCGGCGCGCTCGAAATTGCGTTCATCCACCAGCACGGTGAAATAGCGCAGGTGTCGCAGCTCAAATGTTTCCGCCCGGCTTGCCGGTTTCCTGCCCATCGTCACGGCCTTTTTTAGCAGATTTGAATAATTCCAAGCTATTATCCGGCGACATTTTCATAATCAATACTTCTGAAAAAAACCGGCGTCGCTTATTGGATCAAAATCTACACCTTGCGTAATAAGATGAGTTAAATTCTCCAGAAAAATATCCGCCCTTGTGGCGGCGCGGGTTGATAAAGGGTCTTGGCGGTGCAGGGAAAAACCAAACACATTTCCATTCTGGCGGGCGGTTGCGCCGCCATTGCCTATGTGGCGTTTTTGTCCGCGGGCGTCGCCCTTGCGCAGGAGGCCGGCACCACGGTGCTGCAGACCATCACCGTAGACGGCGTAAAAAAGCAGGATCCCAAGGCCCCGGTGAAGGGCTATGTGGCAAAAACCAGCGCCAGCGCCACCAAGACGGGGAGGTCCCTGATCGAGACACCGCAGTCGGTTTCCGTCATCACCAAAGATCAGATGGATGCACAGAACGTTCGCAATCTCAGCGAGGCGCTGAATTATGTTCCCGGCGTCGTCGCGCAACCGTCAGGTTCCGATCCGCGTTTCGATGCGCCGCGCATTCGCGGTTTCGCGGGAAACCAGCTGCAATTTCTCAACGGTCTTCGGCTGATGCGCACGGCGGGTGCGCCCTCTTACGAGGTCTACGGTCTGGAGCGTGTGGAGGTCATTCGCGGGCCGGCTTCCGTGCTTTATGGTCAGGGTAATCCTGGCGGCCTCATCAACCTCATCAGCAAGCGGCCGACCTTCGAGCGTTTCGGCGAGGTGGGCGCGCAGATCGGCAGCTTCGATTATTACCAGTCGATGTTCGATATTGGCGGGCCGGTGGCGGATAGTGACAGCCTTGCCTATCGCCTGACCGGGGTTGCCCGCAACGCCCATGCCCAGACGGACAATCTGCAGAACGACCGTTATTTCATCGCGCCGGCGCTCACATGGCAACCCGATGAAGACACGAAGCTGACGGTCCTTTCTTCTTATCAGCACGACAATCCAAGCTCGCCCTCCGGCCTTCCGCCGGCACTCACCTTTTCCCGCCCGGGCAACATGCTGGACCGCAGCTTTTATGTCGGTGATCCGTCGTTTGATACGTCAAACCGCAAGTTCACCAATATTGGCTACGAATTCGAGCACCGTTTCGATGAGACCTTCACCTTCCGGCAGAATGCGCGTTATTCCAGTTTCGACTGGTCCTACCGGGCACTTGGCATGTCCTCGACCAATAGCGGCATGATCGGCAACCTCATCCGCCGCAATGCGACGTTCCAGGACGAGTTGCTGAACACCTTCAACATCGACAACAGCCTTCAGGCCGATTTTTCGACGGGACCGGTCGATCATACTCTGCTCGTTGGGCTGGATTATCGCTATTTCGACAATAACGTAAAAACCGAATTCTGGGCGGCGACGTCGCTTGATCCTGTCAATCCGGTCTATGGCGGGCCGATCAGCCTGACTTCGCGCACGCTTTATGCCGATGTGAAAACGGACATATCCCAGATCGGTCTTTATGCGCAGGACGAGATTTCCTACGAAAACTGGCGGGTTACCGCCGGCCTGCGGCAGGATTGGGCCAGCACCAGCGGCACCACCTTCAACGGCACCACCTATCGCGCGCTCGACAAGGATGACAATAAGCTGACCGGCCGCGCCGGCATCAGCTATCTCTTCGATGGCGGCATCGCGCCCTATATCAGCTATGCCACCTCTTTCGAGCCGGTGCCGCAGCCGGCTGTCGGGGATGCGCCGAAGCCCACCACCGGCGAACAGTGGGAGGCGGGCATCAAATACCAGCCCGAAGGCTTTGACGGTTTCTTCTCGGCCGCGATCTACGATCTGAAGCAGAAAAACGTCACGACAACAGTCGGCGGCGTGACACAGCAGATGGACGAGGCGCATGTGAGAGGCCTCGAGCTTGAAGGCGTCGCAAGCCTTGCTGATGGGCTCGACCTGCGCGCGGC
Organism: Rhizobium sp. AN73; assembly: GCF_030757975.1. Lineage (NCBI taxonomy): Bacteria > Pseudomonadati > Pseudomonadota > Alphaproteobacteria > Hyphomicrobiales > Rhizobiaceae > Rhizobium > Rhizobium sp. AN73. The sequence goes on along the minus strand of NZ_JARWME010000001.1, from coordinate 804,669 downwards.
CTATACCTACATGGACAGCGAAGTTTCCGGCCGCGTGAACAATGGCAGGGAGCTGGACAACACGCCACGCCATTCCGCTAGCCTCTGGCTCGACTATACCTTCGCGGAGGATACGGCGCTTGAGGGCTTCGGCATCGGCGGCGGTGTCCGTTACATCGGCGAGCGTTACGGTGATGCCGCCAATGCATTTGAAATGAAGGGGCTTACCCTTCTCGATCTCGGCGTTCATTACGAGAAGAACGGCTACCGCGCCTCGCTTCTCGTGCAAAACTTGACTGATAAAGAATATATTTCTAGTTGCTCCACTTTCGGATGCTATTACGGTGACGGAAGAACCGTTATGGGCAAGCTGACCTACCGGTGGTGACCCAAATCAAGTGAAGCAGCAGGGGCATGAAGCGTAAGGATCGATGGATGTCGCCCCTCTGGGGGCGGCGGGAGTTTTTGGGCCTGCTTGCCGCTTCGGCGCTTGCGGGCAAGGCGCGGGCGGCGGTGACGCCGCGCATTGCCGCTATCGACTGGGCCATGCTGGAAACATCCGTGGCGCTCGGCGTCATGCCGGTTGCCGCAACCGAACTCATCCAGTTCAGAGCAGGTGCCGTCGAACCTGAAATTCCGGAAACCGTCGCAGATCTTGGTCTGAGAGGCGCGCCGAATTTCGAGCTGCTGCAACTGACCCGGCCGGACCTTATTCTCATTTCGCCTTTCTACACGCGCTACACCGGCCGGCTGGAAGCAATAGCGCCGGTGTTTTCACTGCCTTTCTACGTGAAGGGCGAGCCGCCATTTGAAAAGGCGCTTGCCGCTGTTTCCGCGCTTGGTGAAAAGCTCGGGCGGGCCGAGGAAGCACGAAAGGTTCTGGAGGAAACGAACCATGCGCTGCAAGCCATGCGGACGCGCCTCGAAGCCTTTGCGGCAAGGCCGACCTATGTGATCAATATCGGCGACTCCAGGCATTTCCGGGCTTTTGGCGCAGACAGCATGTTCGGTGATGTCATTGGCCGGCTGGGGCTGGCCAATGCCTGGGCGAACCGTTCGCAATTCACCTTCGCAGCGCCTGTCCCGCTCGAAAATCTTGCCGGCTCAGCCGATGCACGCATCGTCATCGTTTCAGATATTCCAGTCGAGGCCCGTGAGGGCCTGCGCAACAGCGCCATCTGGCGCGCGCTTCCGGCCGTGCGGGAAAACCGTGTGGTCATGCTCGGCAATGTGGCCCCCTATGGCGGCATCACTGCGGCCATGCGTTTCGCGCGGCTTCTGACCGAGGCCCTGACAACGCGGGGAGAGGCATTGTGACGGCACGGCCTCTCCAGTTTCTCTTCGGCTTCGTCTTTCTTCTGGCCTGTGGTCTTTCCCTTCATGCCGGCCTGTTGCGGCTGCCTTTTGGCGCATGGCCGGGCCTGCCATTCGATGCCGCGAGCATGTCGATGGATCAGGTCATTTTCGCCTTCAGTCTGATGCCGCGTGTGGCGGTCGCCATTCTGGCGGGCGCGATGCTGGGATTGTCGGGCGCGCTGTTCCAACAGTTGCTGCGCAATCCGATTGCCGATCCCTCCACGCTCGGCATCTCCGCCGGTGCCCAACTGGCGATCGTTATCGCAACCCTGTTCTTTCCCGCGGTGCTGGATGGTAACCGCGCATTGGTGGCGCTCGGCGGCGGTGCCGCTGCGGCTGGTGTGGTGTTTCTTCTCGGCTGGCGGCGATCCTTCGAGCCCGTGACCATGGTGGTGTCGGGGCTCCTTGTCGGCATTACCGCTGCTTCCGTCTCCGCCGCGCTGACGCTTGCGCAGGGCGAATATCTGATGTCGCTCGTCGTCTGGAATGGCGGCTCGCTCAGCCAGCAGGACTGGTCGAATGCGTTTCTGCTTGCCGCTCAACTTCTTGCGGGCCTTGTTCTCACCGGGCTGCTGATAAGACCACTCACGGTTTTCGGCCTTGGTGATTCCGGTGCGCGTTCGCTTGGCGTATCGCTGTTTTCAATCAGGCTGGCGGTTGCCGCGGTTGCGGTCATGCTGGCTGCCTTCGTTGCCGCAGCGGTCGGCCTTGTCAGCTTCATCGGCCTTGCAGCACCTGCGCTTACCCGCGCGCTCGGCGTGCGGCGGGCATCCTCCGTGCTGTTCGTTTCACCGCTGCTGGGCGGTCTGCTGCTCTGGTTCTGCGATGGTCTCGTGCAGCTTCTGGCGAGTACGACGGCTGAAGTTTTCCCGACAGGTGCGGTGACCGCTCTTATCGGTGGACCGCTGCTACTGTGGCTGCTGCCGAAAATCCGGCCGACCGATGTGCATCGCGCCGAAGGTGTGGACCTTGCGACAAGACGCCGGCTCGCGACCCTTTTGCCAGTGCTTGTCATCATGGCCGGGCTGGTTTTTGCCGCGCTCGCCATCGGCAAGGGGCCGGATGGCTGGACGGTGCTGAAAGCCGGCGACCTGCAAAGTCTTCTGCCTTTCCGCTGGCCGCGGCTGATGGCGGCTTGCGCTGCCGGCGGTCTTCTGGCGATGGCTGGTGCGCTTCTACAGCGGCTCACCGGCAATCCCATGGCAAGCCCGGAAGTGATTGGCGTCAGCGGTGGCGCGGGCCTCGGTTTTGCCGCCGCCATCACGCTTTTTCCGGCTGCCGGTCTGTTCGAGCTGTTTTGTGGTGCGGGCATCGGATCGGCCGCCGTTATGATCCTCGTTTTGTTTTTTGCGGTGCGCCGGCATCTGGCGCCGGAAAAAATATTGCTCGCCGGCATCGCCATCAGTTCGCTCTGCTCGGCGGTGCTTTCGGCGCTGCTTGCGATCGGCGACCAGCGCGCCTGGCAAATTCTTTCCTGGCTCAGCGGTTCGGGTTCGACGGCAACGCCCACTTCGGCGATCTTTCTTGCCGTGCTTTCCGTGGTGTTGCTTGCCGCCGCTTTGTCGGTAACGCGCTGGTTGACGATCCTGCCACTTGGCCGGGATGTGCCGCTCTCCCTCGGTTTGCCATTAAGCGCGGCGCGCATCGCCGTCATCGCGGTGGCCGGCATTGCCACCGGGGCCGCCTCGTTGCTGGTGGGTCCGCTGAGTTTCGTCGGGCTGATGGCGCCGCACATCGCGCTTCGCGCCGGTTTCACCACGCCGCGTGACCACCTGTTCGCCTCGTTCCTGTTCGGTGCGGTGCTGATGGCGCTTTCCGATCTCGGGGCGCGAACCGTGACATTTCCCTATGAGCTGCCGCTGGGTCTCTTTGCGGCGCTCGCCGGTGCGCCTTACCTGATCTGGCTTTCAGGCAGGCGATGATGATATTTTTGAATGACTTCTGGAGATGACATCCATGGCCCAGGCAACGCTTGCCGTCGATTATGACGATGTTCCGCTTTTTTCGCTGGAAAAAGTGACGATGGAAGTGCCGGGCAGGACATTGCTGCATCCGCTGACCGCAAGCTTTGCAACCGGCAAGACCATCGGCCTGATCGGTCATAACGGTTCGGGAAAGTCGACGCTGCTCAAAATCCTTGCGCGTATCCAGGAGCCGACGGCGGGCAAGGTATCGTTCGAGGGTCAGGCGCTGGGGAGCTGGGGCAACCGCGAATTTGCGCGGAAGCTCGGCTATCTGCCGCAATATACGCCGGCCGCCTCGGGCATGCTGGCCAAAGAGCTGGTGGCGCTCGGTCGTTATCCCTGGCACGGCGCGCTTGGCCAGTTCACCAGGGCCGATCAGGAGAAGGTGGATGAGGCGATTGAGCTGACCGATACCGTGGCCTTCAGGGACCGATTGGTGGACACGCTTTCCGGCGGTGAGCGCCAGCGCGTGTGGCTCGCCATGCTGGTTGCCCAGAACGCCGAAAGCCTGCTTCTGGACGAACCCATTTCGGCGCTCGACATGGCGCATCAGCTGGAGGTTCTGTCTCTGGTCCAGAGACTGTCGCGCGAAAAGGGTCTCGGCGTCATCGTGGTGCTGCACGATGTCAACATGGCGGCGCGGTTCTGCGATGAGATCGTCGCACTGCATTCCGGCCATCTGATCGCAAGGGGAACGCCGCAGGACATCATGACGCCGGAGACGCTGGAACGTATCTACGGCGTCCGAATGGATGTCATGACCCACGCCGCAACCGGCTTTCCCGTCGCCTTGCCGCTTTGATGCTGTTGCAGCAAAACAACGCGCGGAAACGCTCGTCTTTGACAGCAATTCCACAAGCGTTTCCCGCCCTAACAATGTCTTAATGGCATCCTACCGCCGGTAGACATTGTTAACTGTTTTGCTTTCCTTGCATCCAATTCAGTTGTTTTGGATCGATTTCGGGGAACAAACGTTAACAGTGCGGAATTCAATATCCGGAGAGGGCAAGAAGGGCTGCTGCGGGTAGGAATAAAACAGGAGAAAATCAGATGAAAAAGGCTGTTGCCGTAACTTTTGCCGCATTGACCATGGGCCTCGGCGGAACCGTTTCCGCTCTCGCTGCTGACCTTGCAAGATATGAGCCGGCTCCTCAGGAGCAGGACGACCGCAACGGCGTCAAGATCGGCTATCTCACCTGCGATATCGGCGGTGGCGTCGGTTACGTGATCGGCTCGGCCAAGGAACTGGATTGCACGTTCCAGTCCACCATGGGCGCACGCCGCACCGACCGTTACACCGGTGCTATCCGCAAGATGGGCGTTGACCTTGGCTTCACCACGCAGGGCCGTCTGGTCTGGGCCGTTTTCGCCCCGACAGCCGGTTACCACCGCGGTTCGCTCGGCGGCCTTTATCAGGGCGCAACGGCTGAAGTGACTGTCGGTCTCGGCGTTGGCACCAACGTTCTCGTTGGCGGCACTTCCGGTTCCATCCAGCTTCAGACGGTCAGCGTGACGGGTCAGGTTGGCCTCAACCTTGCAGCGACCGGTACTTCCGTGACGCTCACGGCCATGAACTAATTGGCAAGCGCGCCCGGTGTATTGCACCGGGCATTCTGTCGCATGTCAAAACGCGCCCTCTTCGTTGTCAGACGGGGAGGGCGTTGTATTATGCGGGTCATGACGACCTTCGCATTAAAAACTCTCCGGGTTTCTTTCGCTTTTTCCCTCTTTCTTGCTGCGACTGCCTTCGCCGAAGGCGATGCCGTCCATGGCGAGAAGGTTTTCAGCCGCTGCTCCACCTGTCACAGCATCGATGCGCCGCGCACCCGCATGGGTCCACATCTGATGGGCGTTGTCGGCAGGCCAATGGCTGGGGTGGCTGATTACGGCCATTATTCGCAGGCGCTTACGGATGCCGGTGCGGCTGGCCGGGTGTGGACGGAGGAGGAACTGCAAAAGTTCATCGCCAGTCCGAAGAGGGCAATGCCGGGAACCTCGATGCGGTTTTTCGGGCTCTGGAGCGAAACGGATATCGCAGATCTGATCGCCTATCTGAAAATGCATCCGATGCCGCAATAACCTTCAGAACGGCGCATCCGCGAGAATCTCTTCGGCATCCTCCACCGTCATCGCCATGACCTTTGAACCAATCTCAAAGCCGAAGCCGTTGCGGGCAAAGGCGGAAAATTCCTTCGACTTGCGTTTTTCATCGAGTTCGACACGGCGAAAGGGTCCGAAGGCGCGTTTGCGCGCGAAGATGACGGCCGCAACCAGATCGTTGGTTTCCTCAAGCGCGACTGCTGCCGTTTCCCGGTCGATGCCCTTGATCTGAAGCTTCTGCGCAAGGCCGCGTTTCGACTTGCCGCTGCGCTGGCCGCTTCGCACGGCAATTTCGGCGTAAGCCGTGTCGTCAAGCGCCTTGATGCCATAAGCGAAAGTCACGGCAAACTCGCCGAGCGCCTTGGCCTGTGCCGTGCTGATATCCTCGAATTTTTCTCGCGCCTTGCGCGTGATCGCGTCGCGCAGCTGCTTTTCCGTCATCATGCGCTGTTCCAGCCGGTAGAGAGCGGAATTGCGCGCCCAAGAAAGCATCCTGCTGGTGGGTTCGCTGGACTGCGTTTCGCCATCCAGGGCCATATCGTCGGTCAGGAAGGGGCTGGAATCATCGTTCATCCCGCTTTTATAGCGCGGTAAACCTGTCTTGCCAGTTCCTTCCTGCCCAATGAATTTCGGTTTTCAGCGCCTCACGGCGTCTGCGCACCGGTTGCTGCGACATAGACCGAATAGAGCGATTTCGTTGCGGTAATGAACAGGCGGTTCTTTTTCGGGCCGCCGAAGGTGAGGTTTGCGACCGTCTGCGGCACCTTGATCTTGCCGAGCAGCGTACCATCAGGCGAAAAGCAGTGGACGCCGTCGCCGGCACTGGTCCACAGGTTGCCCGCCGTATCCAGGCGGAAGCCGTCGGGCAGGCCATTGTCGAGATTGCAGAATTCCCGGCCATTGGTGAGCTTCACGCCGTCCACCACGTCGAAGACGCGGATATGGCGCGGGCGGGATACGTCATGGCTGTAGGAGCTGTCGGCAACATAGAGCTTCGTTTCATCAGGCGAAAAAGCAAGGCCGTTCGGCTGCACGAAGTCGTCGATGGCGATCGTGATCTCTCCGGTTGCAGGATCGAGCCGGTAGACGTTGCGCGTCTTCTGCTCGGGTTCCGCCTTGTACCCCTCGTAGTCGGAAAGAATGCCGTAGGTGGGGTCGGTGAACCAGACGCTGCCATCGGATTTCACCACCACGTCATTGGGTGAGTTCAGCCGTTTGCCGCCGTAGCTGTCGGCAAGAACCGTGATCGAACCGTCAACCTCGGTGCGGGTGACGCGGCGGCCGCCATGTTCGCAGGAAACCAGTCGTCCCTGCCGGTCGCGGGTATTGCCATTGGTGAAGTTGGAGGGCTGGCGGAACACCGAAACCCCACCATCAGGCACCCAGCGCAGCATGCGCTCATTGGGAATATCGCTGAACAGCAGGCAGTTCAGATCGGCAAACCACACCGGGCCTTCGGCCCAGCGGCAGCCGGAATAAAGCTCTTCGAGTTCCGCGTTGCCGACGATCAGCAGGCGGAAGCGGTCATCGTGAATTTCGAAAGGGGAGGTGTTGTCTGTGGTCATGAGCGTGGTCCGCTTGAGGGCTTGTCGTTCGGGGTTCAGCGTGTGGCCTTGGGGCCGCTTGCCAGAAGGATGACGGAAATGATGATGAGGCCGGTAAGAATGAGGCGGATGCCCGCGCCGAAACCATAGGTGTTCAGCATCGAGACCACCAGGAACATGAAGAGCGAAGCGCCCCATATGCCGGGAACGTTGGAATCACCGCCCGCAACCGCCGTGCCGCCGATCACGACCACGGCGATGGACATCAAGAGATATTCCGATCCCATGTTGAGCGCCGCACCGCCGGAGAAGCTGGCGAGCAGATAACCGGCAATCGCCGCCAGCACCGCGCAGAGCACATAGGTGATGAAGCGGGTTCCATCCACCGGAATGCCGGTCATGCGGGCGGCGAAGGTGCTCTGGCCGATGGCGGAGATCCAGCGTCCGTAAAATGTGCGGTCGAGCAGCAGCCAGGCGATGACCGAGAGCAGCAGCGCGACAAGCGCCACGTTCGGAATGCCGAAAGAACTTGATGTGGCGAAAGTGGCCAGTGTTTCCGGCGGCTTGATGCGCAGGCCGCGGTTGGACCAGATGGCGATGGACTGCACAATGAAGCTCATGGACAGCGTCGCGATGATCGGCGGGATGCGCAGGAGCTTGATCAGCGTGTAATTGCCGATGCCGATAGCGATGCCGATCAGGATGGCGATCAGCAATCCCGGCAGGATGAGACCGTCCGACACATCCATGAATTTGAGCGCCAGCGTGCCTGATAGCGTCATCGTTGCGGGAACGCAGAGGTCGATATTGCCCGGTCCGAGCGTGATGACGAACATCTGGCCGATGCCGACGATCACGGAAAAGGCCGCGAAGGTCAGCGCTGCGTGTGACAGCCCGAAGGAGCTGGCGCCGCCGGTGAACATGACGGTTACGATCCAGACCGCAGCCGTTGCGGCAAAAGACCAGATCCATGGTTTTTTCGAGAAGGACGAAAGCCCGTTCATTGGTTTTTCTCCCGCTTTTCGAGACGGTTGAGCAGGAGGCGCAAGGCAAGCACGATGATGAGGATCGCGCCCTGGGCGCCGATCTGCCAGTCCGGCGAAATGCGCATGAATGACAGGAAGGAGCCGGCGAGCGTCAGCGTCAGCGCACCGATGACGGCGCCTATCGGTGAAACCCGGCCGCCGACGAATTCGCCGCCGCCTAAAATGACACCCGCAATCGATAGCAGCGTGTAACGAAGCGCGATGTTGGCGTCAGCCGATGTCGTCAGCCCGACAAGTGCGATGCCGGACAGCACCGCGAAGAAACCGGCCAGCGCAAAGGTGGCGGCGCGTATGCCGATGACCGACCAGCCGGAGCGCTCGACGGAACGGAAGTTACCACCGACGCCGCGCATCAGCACGCCGAAGGAGGAGCGCATGACGATGTAGTGTGCGACCACCGCGATCACGATGCTGGCGACGATGGCGATCGGCACGAGCGGCGGTTTTGCCGTCATCAGTGCCCGGATGAAGGCAGGTGCCTGGCCGCCGGGCGAGGGGAGGATGAGGACGGCAAGGCCGCCCCAGACGAAACTCATGCCGAGCGTGACGACAATGGATGGCAGGGCGCGGATATGGATGATGGCGCCAAGCAGTGCGTAAACCGCAATCGCACCGGCAAAGATAGCAATACCAAGCAACGGCGTGGTTTGCAGGAAGGTGGCAGTGACGCAGGCGCAGAAACTGACGAAGGTGCCCATCGACAGATCGAGATCGTTGACGGACATGATCAGCATCTGCGCAATGGTGGCAAGCGCAATCGGCACCGCCAGATTGAACAGCAGGTTGAGGCCGTTATAGCTCATGGCGCGCGGCTGCATGTAGAAAACGGCGGCGAGCAGGAAGGCGAGCGAGGCGGCGGGAATGATGAGGCGAAGGGCGCTGGCGGAGAGTTTCATGCGTGCTCTTCTCCGGAAAAGGAGGCGGCCAGCACATTCTGCTCGGTGATGTCCTCGCCCACCAGTTCGGCCTGAATGGCGCCGTCACGGAAGACATAGACGCGGTCACAAAGACGGATTTCGTCCATTTCGGTGGAGTACCAGATGAAGGTGCGGCCGTGGGAGGCTTCGGTTCTCAAGATATCGTAGACTTCCTGTTTGGTGCCGATATCGACGCCGCGCATCGGGTCGTCCATCAGCACGGTGCTGGCCGTGGTGGCGAGTGCGCGGGCAAAAAGCACCTTCTGCTGGTTGCCGCCGGAGAGCGAAAGAATTTTGTTGCCCATGTCGGGTGTGCGGATTTCGATGCGCTTTTTCCACTGCGCGCCAAGTTCGGTTTCCTTGCCCCTGTCCACCATGCCTGCCGATGAAATATCCCGCAGCGAGGCGATGGAAAGGTTCTTCAGGATGCTCCACAGTGGAAAGGTGCCGTTCAGGCTGCGATCGCCTGCGACGAAGGCAATATCCGTCTTGCGTGCGGGTAGCCAACTGCTGTTGCGGGCAAGGTAGAGATCGAGAAGCGCTTCCGTCTGGCCGTGGCCGCCGAGACCGGCAAGGCCGATGATTTCGCCGCGGAAAGCCTCGAATGCGAGGCCTTCGCCCCGGCGTGCCGGCATGGCAAGCACCTTTTCTCCGGTCTTGCGGCTTTCGCCCTTTTGCCTGTCCTGTTCCTTGACGACGCTGCCCATGGCTTCCACCAGCGTGCGTGTCGTGAATTCCGCAGCCGCCCGATCGGCGACCACGCGGCCGTCCTTCATCACGACGATGCGGGTGGCTGTCGAAAGAATCTCGCCGAGGATATGCGAAATCAGTAGAACAGAGCCGCCCGTGCGCACGAAACGGCGCACATAATCCATTAACTGCTCGGCGAGACCGGCATCAAGCGAGGAGGTCGGCTCATCGAGGATGACAAGTCTCGGGGCCTCCGGGGTTCGACAGAAATTGATGGCGATTTCCACCATCTGCCGCTCGGCGATGGAAAGTTCGGCGATCGTCAGTTCGCAATCGATGCCGTGGCCGGGAAAAATCTCGTCCAGCGTATGCCGGATCATGGTGAGCGCACGTCCGCGCCAGTTCCGCCCGCTCATCGCGGCATGCATGATGCGGACGTTTTCGCTGATCGTCAGGTTGGGGCAGAGCGACAATTCCTGAAACACGCAGCGAACGCCGCTGGCGCGCGCTGCGGCAATGCCGTGGCGACCTTGCTCGCCGCGATAGGAAATGGAACCCTCATGCGGTGTCAGCCCGCCATTGATGACGTTGACGATGGTGGATTTGCCCGCGCCATTATGGCCCACGAGCCCGAGGCATTCCCCTGCGCGGATGACGAGATCGGCCCCATCCAGCGCCCTTACCGCGCCAAATACGACCTTCACGCCGCGCGCAGCGACGACTTCTTCCGCCTCGATGATGTCATTCATGAGCATTTACGCCAGTGATCTGAAAATGGGATATCGGTGGCCGTTGCGGCGCCCGTTCAGGGAGCGCCGCAATCGTTCATGTCCGGAGAGTGTCCAGACTATTTGGCGGAGGCGATGGCCTTCTCAGCGTCTTGCTGTGAATATTCCACATTCGCCACGCCACCCTTCTGGGTGTTCTTGAGGTTGTCCTCAAGATTGCCCTGGTCGATGCGCAGGAACGGAACCGTCAGGTCCTTCTTCACGTCCTTGCCGTCGAGGATCTGCTGCGCAACCCAGAAAGCGAGTGTGGAGACGCCGGGAGCGATGGAAACCGACATGGTCTCGTAGCCGCCCGCATCCTTCTGCTGTTTCCACCATTGCAGTTCGTCTTCGCGGTTGCCCATGACGATGGTGGGTGTCGGGCGCTTGGCGGCGGCGAAAGCCTGTGCCGCACCGTAACCGTCGCCACCCTGCGTCACGACTGCCGCAACTTCGGGAAGGCTAGGCAGAATGCCTGCGACGGCACGCTGTGCGACGTCCTGCGCCCAGTCACCATTGACCGAACCGACGATCTTGAACTGCGGGTTCTTGGCGACGGCATCGACGATGCCGGCATGGATTTCATCGTCCACCGAAACGCCCGCGAGGCCGCGGATTTCGAGCAGGTTGCCACCCTTCGGCATCGCCTTGGCGAGATAGTCGATCTGGCTTGCGCCCATCGCCTTGAAATCGACCGCAATGCGCCATGCGCAGGGCTCGGTGACGATGCCATCGAACGAGACGACGGTGATGCCGGCGTCACAGGCTTCCTTGACAGCGCCGTTGAGGGCGGTTGGCGAGGCGGCGTTGATGACGATGGCGTCGTAACCCTGAAGAATGAGGTTCTGGATCTGTGCTGCCTGCTCGGTCGCCTGGTTTTCGGCTGTCGTGAAGGCGTCAGCGGCAGCAACCTTTTTGTCGGCAACCGCCTGCTTGGTGATCTTGTCCCAGCTCGTCAGCATTGCCTGACGCCAGGAATTGCCCGCGTAATTGTTCGAGAGCGCGATTTTCTTAGCCGACGTGTCGGCGTGAGCGGTGATCGGCAAAGCTGCGCATGCGACAGCGGCCGATGCCAGAAGCATCTTTCTGAAAGCCATTGATTTTCCTCCCTGGTGGCTTGCCCTTTTTGAGCTCGGAACCCGCTTTCCCGCAAATCTCCTCGACGGCAGGCGGAATTCCTTTGCACTGGAGCTCCTTTCCCCAGTAAAAGCGAGAATGACCAAGAAGGTTTGGCTTGTACAGGCGGATCACGGCAATCTTCCTGCGGGTTTCCGCAGAAAGCATGCGGGAACCCGCAGGACGAAACGCCACCGCCGGGCGCAGAATAGCCGATACGGGGCAGGTCGCGCCGCCACAAGTTGACGACGCAGGCGCTTGGGAGGGTGTCCGCACATGCTGGATACGCCGAAAAGCGCTCTTTTCCATCACTATATGGGTATTTCGCGGCTGCTTGCCGGGCAGCTCGAATTCAACGCCATCATTCAGGCGGTGGCCACCGAGATCACCCATATCATTCCGCACGTCCATCTGGATGTCTGCATCAAGCAGCTGGATGACAAATTTCACATCGCCTATGAAAGCGGTCTGGAGAGTGCCTGGAGCCGGCAGCCGCCGGCACTTCTGACCGGTAGCCCGATCCGTTCCCTGCTCTCCGGCGAGGTCGAGTACCTCCTGAGCGGCGACGCCTGCGCCGATCCGCGCTTTCATTTCGAAGGGGCATTTTCCAGCCCGATCATCGAACTCGATCTGCATAGCCGCCTGCATGTGCCGATGAAGGTGCATGGCGACATTATCGGTGCGCTCAGTTGCTCCTCGCACCAGTCGGACGCCTATACGATGGAGGATGTCGCCAATGCCCGCGCGGTTGCGGATCTGCTGGCGCCCTATTTCTATGCCATCCGCGCCGCCGAACAGGCCAAACGGTCTGCCATCGAGGAAGCGCGCGCCAATGCCCGCGAGGAGGGTTTGCGGCTTGCTGCCTTGCAATTGACCGAGGCGCTGGAGGCCGAGCGGCAGCGGATCGGTATGGATTTGCACGACCAGACGCTGGCGGACCTGACGCGGCTTGCGCGGCGCATCGAGCGCATGAGCCATGCGGCGGATGTATCGGGCGAGATGCTGGAGCCGGTGGTGCGCAGCCTGCAGCATTGCATGCAGGATCTGCGCGAGATCATCGAGGAGGCGAAACCCTCCATCCTGCAATTGTTCGGCGTCGTGCAGGCAATCGAGACCTATGTGGATCGCTCCGTGCGCGACAGCGGCTCTGCGATCGACTGGTCGGTCACGGACGAGACGGACGGACTGGTCGAAACGCTCGACAAGACGGTAGCGATATCGCTGTTCCGCATCGTGCAGGAGGCCGTCAACAACGCTATTCGCCATGCCCAGCCTGAAACGATTGCCGTGACACTTTCGTCGGTGGATGGAGGCTTGCGGGTGACGGTGAGCGACGACGGAAGTGGCTGCGGTGAGCGCGGCACCGCCGGTGGCCTCGGCCTCGGCAATATGAAGACGCGGGCGCGGCTGATTTCAGCCAGATTCGACATTGGCGCCAATGGCAAGGGTGCGGGAACCCGCATTACCGTGACGTTGCCGGAAAGCGCCTTCGACCGGCGGAAGGAATTATGACATGGACGTGCTGATCGTCGAGGATGATGCGCTACACCGCGCCTATCTGAATGAGGCGGTGAGAGCCGCACTGCCGGAATGCGACAACGTGCTGGAGGCGGCAAACGGCAGAACCGGCGAAAAGCTTGCGCGGGAAAACCGTGCCGCCCACATCGTTATGGATTTGCAGATGAACGAGCGCAACGGCATCGAGGCGGCGCGCACCATCTGGAAGGAGCGGCCGGATACGCGCATCCTGTTCTGGTCCAACTATTCCGACGAGGCCTATGTGCGCGGTGTCTCCCGCATCGTGCCTGAAGGTGCGGCCTATGGTTATGTGCTGAAATCGGCCTCCGACGATCGGTTGCGGCTGGCATTGCGCAGCATCTTCATCGAGGCGCAATGCGTGATCGACCGTGAAGTGCGCGGCCTTCAGGAAAAGAGCCTCGGCAAGGCGCATGGCTTTACCGATTCCGAATATGAAATCCTTGTCGATGTCGCGCTCGGCCTCACCGACAAGGCGATTGCGCGCCGCCGCAACCTGTCGCTGCGCAGCGTGCAGAACCGTCTGCAAAGCCTCTATGAGAAGCTCAACGTGCATCAGGCGGCGGGCGACGACGAGGCGGAAGGCCGCTATAATCTGCGGACCCGCGCCGTCACCGTCGCTTTTCTGCGCAAGCTTTTGAACTATAGCGCTCTCGAAAGGGCCGAGCGGGAACTAGCGGAATGGGCGACAAGCCGCTGATCGTCAGGGTAGGAAGGCCAATAGCCGTCTTTCATCGGCCCTGAGGCCGGAGACGGGTTTTGCCCCGACCTTCAGGATGCGGCCAAGCTTCTTCTGCGCCTTCTCCTCCGCCGCGATATCGAGAACAGCGGGATGGACGTAGCTTTTGCGGCAGATGGCGGGCGTGTTGGAAAGCTCAACCGCCGCTGCCTGGCACATGCCCTTGATGCTGGGTTTTTCACCTGATGCTACATGTTCCATCGCATGACAGAAGGCGGCAAGGGTGCCGCCCCAGGTGCGGAAGGTCTTGGCGGAAATGCCTTGGCCGCCGATGCGGGAAAGATAGGCGTTGAGATCACTTGAATCGACGGAATGCACCCGGTTTTCGCTGTCCTGCCAGAGAAACAGCTCCTTGCCGGGCAGATCGGCGATTTCTTCGAGGATTTTCTGAAGGCGGGGATGGCGCAGCTGGCGCTTCACCTTCTGCCCGCCCTTTGCGGCAAACCGCAACTCGATGGTTTCACCGAAAGACACGTGCCGTTTGAGCAATGTCGTCGCGCCATAGGTGCCGTTGGTTTCGAGATAGGAGCGGTTGCCGACGCGCAGATAGGCGGCATCGAGAAGTAGCGTGAGCGCCGCCAGCGTCATGTCCTGCCCATGATCCTGCCTTTCGATATCGGCAATGGCACGACGGCGGATGGCGGGCAGCGCCTTGCCGAAGCTTTTCAACTGGAAGAACTTCGTCTCGCCCCGCAGGGCGTGCCAGTCGGGATGGTAACGATATTGCTTTCGCCCGCGCGCATCAAAGCCCGTGGCCTGCAGATGCCCGGCGGGATCGATACATATCCAGACGTCTCTATAGGCAGGCGGTACGCCGAGCGACTTGATGCGCTTCAGTTCAACACTGTCGGACAGGAGTTCGCCGCCCGGCAACCGGTAACAGAAACCGCGCCCGCGTTTTTCGCGGGCTATACCCGGTTCCTGATCGTTGACATAGGCAAGTCCGATTTTTGCAAGAAGGCGGGTGGGTGGTTGTGGCATCGTTTTTTCCGGCAGGTTTCACGCTGCGGCAAACGAAAAACAGGCCGCCTTCGTTCCGGCGGCCTGTCGTGTCGATCATCCGTTTTTATCAGCCGGCTTTTTTATCAAATGGCTTTGGCAATCCGCAGGATCTGCGACTCGCCGCCACCGCGCCCTTCGGTCACGGCATAGACCGCTCCGTCAGGCCCGACCTTTACGTCGCGGATGCGCGCTTTGAGCGGTACACGGCTCTCGGTTGCGACCTTGTCGCCATCCATATGCAGGATGACGAGACCCTGGCTCACCAGACCGCCAACGATGAAAGCGCCCTTCCATTCGGGAATCTGGTCGCCGTCATAATAGGCCATGCCGGAGGGGCCGATGACCGGGTCCCAATAATAGACCGGCTGCTCCATGCCTTCTTTGGTGGTTACACCCTGGCCAACCGCCCGGCCGCTATATTCGATGCCGTAGGTGATGACCGGCCAACCGTAGTTCAGGCCCGCTTTCGGCATGTTCAGCTCATCACCGCCCCTCGGACCGTGTTCCACGGTCCATAGCCTGCCTTGACCATCAAGCGCTGCCGCTTGCAGGTTGCGGTGGCCGTAACTCCAGATTTCTGGAAGGGCGTTCTGCTGGCCGGCGAAAGGATTACCCTCGAAGGCCTTTCCCTGTGCATCGATGCGGAAGACCTTGCCGAGACCGCTCGAAAGTTCCTGTGCCTGCACGCGCGGCGTCGCATCCGAACGTTCGCCGACGGTGACGTAAAGCTCGTTGTTCGGCCCGAAAACAAGGCGGGAGCCGAAATGCTTGTCGCCGTCATAGGTCGGCATCTGGCGGAAGATCACCGCGACGTTTTCAAGTTTCGCCGTGCCGCCCTCTTCGGTCAGCTTTGCCGAGGCGACCGAAGTGCCGTTGCCGCCTTCACGCGGTTCGGAGAAGGAGAAGAAGATGGTGCGCGATGTTTCGAAATCCGGTGCCAGCGCTATGTCGAGAAGCCCGCCCTGTCCGGCGGATGCGACTTTCGGCACGCCCGCGATCGCAGGTCCGGCCTTGCCATCGGCTATGATGTGCATCGCACCTTCCTTGGCAGCCACGATCATGCGGCCATCAGGCAGGAATTCCATCGACCAGAGATGCGGCAGTCCCTTGGCAATCACGGTTTTTTCGATGTTCGGCTGATTGGTGGCCTGCGGCGCGCGGGTCTGACCCTCGAAGGCCGGTTTCTGATCCGGCGCATTGGGCCGTTTCGTTTCGGCAGCCGGGGCAGTCTGTGCGTGGGCCGGACCGGCAAGCGGTATGGCGAGCAAGGCGCACAGCATTGTCGAACTCAGAAATCGGTTGTTGCGGAACATGGGTCTCCCTTCCTTTGTCTGCATCGGGCAGAGAACAATTTGGGGAGGATTTCGTTTCTTGCGATAACCTCAAGAAAACTTGATGAGGCCGTGTGCAGACGGCATGCCCTTTTTTCATCCATGCGAACTAGTGGGGAACCGCAAGCCCGCGCCCGCGTTTTCCCTCTGGTTACACGGAGGGCGCCGCCATGCAGATCATCGACAACAAGACCATAGACGGGAACAGAGCCAAGCCGATCCTCAATGTTGCGGAATTCTGCCGCCGTTACCGGCTGGACAAGGCCGAGGAGACACGGCTGAGAAAACTGTTCGGCGAATTTGCATCCCGGCACGAACTTTTGATGAATGCACAGCGCAAGCCGACTTTCCGCTGATCATTCCTCTTGGTCGAGAGATTTTCCGAAGATCATGAAGACATCATAACGGGTGTTCTTGCCCACTATCTGATGCGAAGGCTTGCGGATGCCCGGCATCGGCTCGGCGCGCAGCGGCCATTTCAAAACCACCCGTTTCGTCGCATTTTCAAGTGCTGCTTCCATCAGTTCAATCTGGTCCGGGTCTGAACCCACCAGTTCGCGCAGCACCCTCATTTCCTTTTTCACCAGCGCCGTATTGTGGCGCGGCGGATGCATGGGGTCGACGATCACCACCTCCGGGCAAAGCTCTTTCAGCAGATGCCGTGAATCGCCTTGCAGCAGCGTCATGCGCGAGGCGGCCTCGGCATAAGCTCCGCCCGCCTCCAATGCGCGGCGAATGCCGTCGGCAAGGTGAGCGTGCATGCCCGGCGAGCGCTCGATCAGCGTCACATCCGCGCCGAGTGACGCCAGCAGGAAGGCATCCCGCCCAAGCCCCGCCGTGGCATCAACGATTTTTGGCGTGCGGCCTTTGGTAAAGCCCGCGGCTTTCGGCAGGGCCTGTCCGCGCCCCTCGCCGGAGCGGAAACGGTGACCGACCGCACCGCCGACAAAATCCACCACGAAGCTTTCGTCTTGTTCTTTCATCGCAGGCCTCAGAACGGGCAGGGCACGGTATAGGTGACGTCGCGGCCATCCGGGTGGCGAAAGCCCACCTCTTGCGCATGCAACATCAGGCGAGGGGCGGCGGCGAGCGCCTCACCCTCGGCATAAAATTCATCGCCGAGGATCGGATGTCCGAGAGCCTTCATATGCACCCGCAATTGATGGGTGCGGCCGGTGAGGGGGTAAGTGCCAGCCGCGTTGCGGGAAGTGGCAATCTTTCCAGCACCCGCCACAGGCTTTGCGACGGCTTGCCATGTTCGTGGTCGACGCGGTGGCGCGGCTTGTTTTCGGGATCGATCGCCAGCGGCAGGTCCACCTTGCCCTCTTCGCCTTCGATCTCTCCCCAGACGATAGCGACATAGGATTTGCGGGTCTGGCGGTTCTCGAACTGGGCGGCGATTGCCGCATGTGCCTTGCGGTTCAGGGACATCAGCACGATGCCTGATGTATCCTTGTCCAGCCGGTTGATCATCAGCGCTTTCGGGAAGCGTTTCTGCACGCGCGTCAAAAGACTGTCGGAGAGCGCGGGATCCCGCCCTGGCACGGACAGAAGCCCGCTCGGCTTGTCGAGCACCAGCAGATCATCATCCCGGTGCACAATGGTCAGCCAGGGTTCGAGCGGCGGATTATAGACGGGATTGGAAAGCTCAGATGACATTGCGCTTCCTTAGCACAAATCGCGCAGCGGGCCAGATGCCCGTCCGCAATATGATATTAGTCCGGAATATGGAGATTGACGCGCCCGCTGGTCAGGTCGCTGATAAGCCGTGTCAGGCGTTCCGCTTCCTCTGCCGGAACCGAAAGCACCATATCCGCGCCGGTGCCGGTGAAATCCTCCCGTTCCAGCCGCAGGTTCTGTGTGGCGGAGAGGCGCGATTTCACCAGCGCCAGATCGGAGAAAGGGCAGCTCAGCGTCGCGCTGACATAGGCGATGACCGGTGAGGTCTCGCCAAGCCGAAGGCAGGCCGCCGCCGTGCCGCCATAGGCGCGCATGAGGCCGCCGCTGCCGAGCAGAATGCCGCCGAACCAACGGATGACGAGAACCACGACATTGTCCAGCACCTGACCATCGATGGCCTGAAGGATCGGTTTTCCCGCCGTGCCGGAAGGTTCGCCGTCATCGCTGAAACGATAGGTCTGGCCGGTTCGCCATGCCCAGCAATTGTGGTTTGCATTAAGGTCTGAATGCGCCGCAAGAAAATTTTTCGCGTCCTCCTCGCCGGTCACAGGTGCGGCAAAGGCAATGAAGCGGCTTTTCTTGATATCCTGCGAAAAGGTAACGGGGCGGTCGAGCGTGAACATGCGCGTTTCAATATCGCATATATTCGCGCGCGGAAATCGGTATAAGGCCACGATGGCGAAGATGGCGATGGAGACGGTTTTGAAGAAGGCAAGGCAGGTCGCGATTGTCGGCGGCGGGCCGGCGGGCCTGATGGCTGCCGAAGTGCTGTCTGCGGCAGGCCATGCCGTGACGGTGTTCGAGGCGATGCCGACCGTCGCGCGCAAATTGCTGATGGCCGGAAAATCCGGTCTCAACATCACCCATGCGGAAGATTACGGAAATTTCCTCCACCGTTTTGGCGATGCCGAGCCGCGGTTGCGTGCCGCCCTTGATGATTTCACGCCCGACATGTTGCGCGACTGGGCGCATGGTCTTGGGCAGGAAACCTTCGTCGGCACGTCCGGCCGGGTGTTTCCAACCGCCATGAAAGCCTCGCCGCTGTTGCGGGCTTGGCTTGCCCGGTTGGAGGCGCAGGGTGTCGTTATCAAGACGAGACATCGCTGGACGGGTTTTTCCGGGGACCAGTTGGTTTTTGCAACGCCCGAAGGCGAGGTTTTCGTCAAGGCCGATGCCGTTCTTCTGGCGCTTGGCGGCGCAAGCTGGCCACGTCTGGGTTCTGATGCCGTCTGGGTTCCCGCGCTTGCGGCCAAGGGCGTGGAGCTTAACCCTTTCCGCCCGGCCAATTGCGGTTTCGATGTCGACTGGAGCGATGTTTTCCGGCAGCGCTTTGCCGGCGAGGCGCTGAAATCCGTCATCACCATTTCCCCGGCCGGAGCGTTTCAGGGCGAGTTTGTGATAACGCAGCACGGCATAGAGGGCAGCGTCGTTTACGCCCATTCCGCCGCACTTCGCGACCAACTGGAACAGACGGGCAAGGCGACACTCGCCGTCGATCTGGCGCCGGGCCGTACCGTGGAACGCTTGAGCCTGGATCTGGCAAAGCTTGGCCGCAAGGAGAGTTTTACAAACCGGTTGCGAAAGGCTGCCGGCCTGTCGGCCGTGAAGGTTGGGCTTCTGCGGGAAATTTTTGCCGATATATCGGCGATGCCTGATGATCTTGTCGCCGCAAGAATTAAACATGCGGAGATACCGCTTGCGCGGACGCGACCAATTGCCGAGGCGATTTCATCGGCAGGCGGCGTTGACTGGTACGGTCTTGATGAGAACTACATGCTGGAAAAGCTCCCCGGCATCTTTGCTGCCGGGGAAATGCTGGACTGGGAGGCGCCGACTGGCGGTTATCTGCTGACGGCCTGTTTCGCCACCGGCAAGGCCGCCGCCGCCGGCATGGCCAAATGGCTCGAAGGCTCAGCCTAACCGGCCTCGGCCAATAGTTTTTCCGCGCTCGGCGTGGTCCTGACGAGGCAGCGCATGATGGCGTCAGTGGTGACTGAGCCGAGTGCCTTGCCGTTTTCACCGACGACGACGGCGCTGCTAACATCTTCCCTGACGAGTGCGCGCAGGCCTTCCTCAACGGTCATGCCCGCATCGAGCTGAAGACGCGACTGGCCGGAGAATTCCGGTTCGACAATGGCGCCGAGGCGAATGACCCGGCCGCGATTGACCTCTTCCACGAAGGCTTCAATGTAGCTGTCCGCCGGGCTCATGACGATTTCGGCGGCGGTACCCTGCTGGATGATTTCGCCGTCACGCAGGATGGCGATCTTGTCTCCCAGCCGCAGGGCCTCGTCCAGATCGTGCGTGATGAAGACGACGGTCTTCTTCAGCTCTTTCTGCAATTCCAGCAGTACGGTCTGCATGTCGACGCGGATGAGCGGATCGAGCGCCGAATAGGCCTCGTCCATCAGCAGGATTTCGGCATTGTTGGTCAATGCCCGGGCCAGACCAACGCGCTGCTGCATGCCACCGGAAAGCTGGTTCGGATAATGGCTCGAAAAGCCTTCCAGTCCCACCCGCTTGATCCAGACGTCGGCCTTTTCTTCCCGCTCGCCCTTGTCGACGCCCTGAACCTCCAGGCCGTAGACGACATTTTGCAGCACGTTGCGGTGCGGCAGCAGGCCGAATTTCTGGAACACCATCGCCGTCTTGTGGCGGCGGAATTCCAGAAGTTCAGCTTCGTTCAGGCGGCACACATCGGTGCCGCCATAAAGGATTTCGCCGGCTGTCGGGTCGATCAGGCGGTTGACGTGGCGGATCAGTGTCGATTTTCCGGAGCCGGAAAGCCCCATGATGACGGTGATCTGCCCGCCCGGCATCGTGATGTTGATGTCGCTGAGGCCGAGCACATGGCCGTGCTTGGCGTTCAGTTCCGACTTGGACATGCCGCCCTTTACGGCGTCGATGTAGCTTTCCGCCTTGGAGCCAAAAATCTTGTAAAGGCTGCGGATTTCGATCGATTGACTAGCCATGCGCCACTTCCCGGTGTTTTTGCAGACGAAGGCCATAGGCCTGGCTGATGCGGTCGAAGATGATGGCGATGCCGACGATTGCTAGGCCGTTGAACACGCCGAGCGTGAAATACTGGTTGGCGATTGCCTTCAGAACCGGCTGGCCGAGGCCCTGCACGCCGATCATCGAGGCGATGACGACCATGGCGAGCGCCATCATGATTGTCTGGTTGATACCCGCCATGATGGTCGGAAGCGCAAGCGGCAGCTGCACCTTGAACAGCTTCTGGCGCTTGGAGGAACCGAAAGCGTCTGCCGCTTCGAGAACGTCCCGGTCGACCATGCGGATGCCGAGATTGGTAAGCCGGATCATCGGCGGAATGGCATAGATCACGACGGCGATGACACCAGGCACGCGACCGATGCCAAGCAGCATGACGACGGGAATGAGGTAGACGAAACTCGGCATCGTCTGCATCACGTCAAGGATGGGGTTGACGATACTCTGCAGGCGGTTGGACCGTGCCATGGCGATGCCGATCGGCAGGCCGACGACGATGGACAGCACGGCGCAGACGAAGATCATCGAGATCGTCTTCATCGTGTCTTCCCACATGCCGAACCAGCCGATCGCAAACAGGATGCCGCAACAGAGCGCAACAATGGTGGCGCTACGGCTGGCAAACCAGGCGAGCACACCGACAATAATAATAACGACCGGCCAGGGTGCGCCGATCAAAAGCCTTTCCGCCCAGATGAGGAAGCTCTGGAGGGGAGTAAACAGCCCCTCTATCGCGCTGCCATAGGTTCGGGTGAATGCCCGGAAGCCCTCGTCGATCACTTTTTTCAGCGCGCGCAGGGCATCATCATTCATGGCCGGAAATTTAAAAAGCCAATCCATATCCTGTTCTCCATGACGAACCGGAGGCGGGGACCGATATCCTCCGCACTCCGGGAGTAAAATCGCCAGAGCGCCGCGCATCTGCTTATACGCCAGACGGGACGCTCTATCTTGTTGAACCGGCGCTTCACGCCTTGCGAAAACCGCAAGGGGGTTTCAGCGCCGATCCGGCCTGGCGCCGCCATTGGCGGACGCCTTCTGCCGGGCAGATATGTCGCCCCGTCCTTAGAGGGCGGCCTTGACCTTCTGGGCGACGTCAGGAGAAACCCAGCCCGACCAGAGGGCTTCGTTTTCCTTCAGGAAGTGCTTGGCACCATCTTCGCCGGTCGCCTGATTGTCGGTCATCCAGGCAATCAGCTTGTTGACGGTGGCATTGGTCCAGGCGCGCTTGTTCAGGTAATCCATGGCCGGGCCGGCGCGGTCGGCGAAGCTTTTGCTGACCAGCGTCTGCACGTCGTCAACCTGCCATGCATTGGGCTTCGGGTCCGGACAATCGGCAATCGAGGTGCAACGCTTCCATTCGCCCGCATCATAGTCGGTGCCGAAGCCGAGCTTCACCATTTCATATTTGCCGAGCAGCGAAGTCGGTGCCCAGTAATAACCAACCCATGGCTGCTTGGCTTCGTAAGCCTTGGCGATCGAGCCGTCCAGACCAGCGGCGGAGCCGGTGTCAACCAGGGTGAAGCCGGCCTTTTCGCCGCCGAAAGCCTTGAAGAGCTGGGCAGTGACAACAGTGCCGCCCCAGCCCTGCGGGCCGTTGAACACGGCACCCTTTGCCTTGTCTTCAGGCGAGGGGAAAAGTTCCGGGTGTTTGAGGAGATCAGGAATGCTCTTGATGCCGGGATTTGCGTCGGCAAAATATTTCGGAATCCACCAGCCCTGTACAGCGCCGTCCGACAGGATCTTGGCAGCTGCGACGACCTTGCCGCCTTCAAGTCCCTGCTTGACGATTTCCGGCTGCAGGCTGACCCAGGCTTCCGGCGCGATGTCCGGCTGGCCCTTTTCGGCCATGGAGGTCAATGTCGGTACGGTGTCGCCGGTGACGATTTCGGCGGAGCAGCCGTAGCCTTTTTCAAGAATGAGCTTGTCGAGATTGGCGGCAACTTCGGCGGATTGCCAGTTCATGCTGGCGATGGTTACGTTTCCACAGTCGGCAGCATAGGCTGCACCGCCTGAAAAGGCGAAACCGGCGGAAAGAATTGTGGCACCCAAAAGTATTTTCATTTTTGTTCCCTCTGGTCGCGGTGTGGCGGAGACCGGACGCAGACGGCACCGCCACCGTCAGCCCTCGTATTGAGCGTTAATAATTCCTTCGTTGCCGTTCCGTTTGCGGCAATTTCTGGCGTATTGAGGATGGCAATTATCAATCAATCGCCCGGCTCGGTTGCCGAATTTATAAAATTTGCGACATGCGGCCGCTGGCTCAGTAGCCGCGCTCCATATCGATGGTTTCCGGCAGGACGCCCGTTTTACGCCATGTCCTGATATTGTCGGCCACGATCCTTGCCGAGCTTTCCCGGCTTGTCGGCGCGGAAATATGCGGCAGGACGGTGACCTTCGGGTGCTGCCAGAAAGTGGAATCCACCGGCAGCGGCTCCTGTTCGAACACGTCGAGAACCGCATGTGAAATTTGCCCGGATTGAAGTGCCGCAATCAGGTCGTCGGCGACGATGACAGCTCCACGGGCAAAATTGATGAGGGCTGCGCCTTTTTTCATTGTGGCGAAGCGGTCTGTATTCAGAAGGCCACGCGTCGCATCGGTGAGCGGCACCAGGCAGACGAGAATGTCGCTTTTCTCAAGCAAGCCTTGCAGCCCGTCATCACCCGTCAGCGTTTCCACCCCGTCGATGGCTTTGGCCGAGCGGCTCCAGCCGGCAACGTTGAAACCCGCGTGGCGCAGGCGTTCCGCCGCAGCCGTGCCGAGAGCGCCAAGGCCGAGGAGGCCGATGGTCATTTCACCGGGATGACGGTAATCGAATTCGTGCCAGAGGGCCTTTTGCTGGTTTTCGCGATAGGCCGGCATGTCGCGTTGCAGGTAATAAGTCCATGCCAGCACGGCCTCCGCCATGACGCGTGAAAGCTCCGGGTCTTTCAGCCTGACGATCGGCGGCGCCTTGTCTCCCAGTTCCAGCACGAGCCGTTCGACACCCGCCCACAGGCTATGGATCCAGGAAAGGCCCGGCAATGCGGCAATATCGGCCGGATCGGGGTTGGCAACGATGGCGAAGTCTACCGCGCGTTTCTGCTCCGCGCTCAATTCGGAGAAGCAGAGAATTTCCTCTTCCGGCATGGCGGCACAAAGCGCCTGCTTCCAGACGGCCTCCGTCTGCGCATTCATCCGCGAAACAAAGGCGATAGGTGATGGCATGAAACTGGTCCTGCTTGCTGGCGATTGATTGGTCGCCATCAATGCGCAATTTTGCAGGCAATGCCATAGGCGGGATGGAGGAATTTGTGTCGCAAAAAGAACGGCCCGGTTTTTACCGGGCCGCTCCACATTCAGGCGTTTTCCTTCACCGGCGGTTTGGCGTCGCCGTAGTAGGCCGCAAACGTCTCGTGATAGTGTTCCGAACCACCGGGGCCGGCATAACGCTGCAATTCCGTCATGTCGGTCTTGTTCAGCACGATACCCAGCGTCTTGTTAGCGATCTGCGGTTCGTTGGCCATCAGGTTCTGTACCATCTGGATCGGCGTCTTGCCCCATTCCGTCACGAAGACGAAACCGTCCACCTGCGGCGCGAAGGCTTTCGCGTCGATGACGGGAACGACGGGTGCAAGGTCGACGATGATGTAGTCGCAGGCCTCGCGCGCGGATTCGATGAATTTGCGCATGCCGGAGGAGGCAAGAAGCTCGCTTGAATGGGCAAACTGGTTGCTGGTGGAAACCGGCAGGATGCCCATTTTCGTGCGGGTATCGACCTTCACCGCCTGCGTCCACGGTATCTCGTCAAGCACGACCTCCACCAGACCGGCGGATTGCCGCGTTGTCAGCATGCGGCTGAGGCCGGGGTTGCGGATATCGGCATCCACCACAAGCGTGCGCTTGCCGGTGGAGGCGATCAGACCGGCGAGATTGAGCGCCACGACCGATTTACCTTCGTTCGGCAGGCACGAGATGACGCCGATGACCCGACACTGGCGTTCCTGAATGACGACATCCGCCGTCAGCTTCACGTTGCGAAGCGTCTCCGCAAAGCTGGAGCGCGGGCTGTCGACGGCAAGGCGCAGCATTTTCTGGAATGAGACCTGACCGTTTTCGTCGATGGACGTGCTCTCGCTGCCGGGGGTGGCGGCAGCGGTGCCCGACTTTGCGGTTTCCGCACCCCTTTCCCCGATAAAGGGCAGGTAGCCCAGAAAACGCATGCGCAGATTGTCGCGCACATCATTGCCGGTGTGGAAAAACCGATCCCGGAACTCAAGTAGCGCTGCGATGCCGCCGCCCAGCATCAGGCCGAGAATGACCGAAAGCGCCATGGTCATGGTCTTTTTCGGGCTGGAAGGTGCTGTCGGCAGACCCGCTTCGGAGATGATACGGGCCTTGGCGATCGGCAGCGACTGCTTCTGCGAGGCCTCCTCGAAACGTCCGAGGTAGGACTGGTAAAGCGTGCGCAGCGCGGTTGCCCGTTGCTCAAGCTCACGCAATTGCACCATGGTGATGTTGGCCTGCGAATTGCGGCCCGCCACGCGGTCGATATTGTCGCGCAGCGATTGTACACGGGAATTGGAGACGTCGTATTCGTTCTTCAGGCTGCCCGTGACCTGCTGCAGTTCCTGGAATATCTGCCTTGCAATCTCTTTCTTCTCACCCTCCAGCGCTGCCGCCTGTGGATGATCGGCACCGAACTGCTGGATGACGCCCTGCAAACGGTCCGAGATTGTGATGTAGCGCTTGCGAAGGTCCTGAATGACCGAATTGTCGGCATCCCGTGCGGAAACGACCGCATTGTCGACGGCCGCATCCGGTCCCCGGTCGATAATGGATTTATACTGACCATAACGGGCCGCAGCCGTCGCGACATCCGCCTGCGCTGCAATCAGCTGGCCGTTGAGATCGGCCAGCTGGCCTTCCGACATCAGCTCGCCGCGCGAGGAAACGATATTATTGTCCGTCTTGAATTTTTCGACCGCAAGCTGGGCGGCCTGCGCCCGCTGGTTCAGGTCGCTCATGCGCTCCTGCAACCACACGGAAGCGCGCTCGCTGGCGTCGAAATTGGCATTCAGCTGTTCGGTCAGATAGGCCTGCGCATAGGTCTTGGCGATGAGCGCCGCAAGCTGCCGGTCCGTCGAGCGGGTGGAGATGGCGATGACCGAGCTGCGGCCGACACGCTCCACGATCAGCGATTGCTGCAGCACGGCGGCGGCCTTTTCGCGGCGTCCGGCGCGGATTGCCGCGTCGGAGGCTGGGGGATCGCCCGGCAGGATGAGGTCGACGATGCCGCGCACGGAGGATTTGACGAGATCGACCGGCGACATCGACGGATTAACGATGGTGTCGTTCTCATCGAGCTTGGCCTTGTCGACCACGGTCAGCGCCATTTCCTTGGATTTCAAAATTTCCACGGCGCTGGCGATGCGGTTGTCGACGATCTGGGCGGCGGGTACCGGCGATTCCTCTTCCGCGTAGCGGGAAAGACTTTCATCCAGCAACACCTGCGTCATCGCGGTGTAAACGGGGGTCGCAAGCACCAGATAAAGGCCGGCCAGAACCACGGCGGCGATGACCGAGGCGGCAATGACATTGGCGCGACGCACCACGGCGGCCCAGAGGCGGTCGAGGTCGATGAAGGTGTCGGCATCCTTGCCGGGATCCGGAAAACCGATGCTGGATTTAAAGGTCTTGTGGTGCATGGACCTACCTTGTGAATTAAAAATGGTACGCGGGAAGCCGAGCCACGCTCGCCTTCCCGCCCCCCGTTATTGGTGCGCCGGCCGCCTCCCCGGTGGCGCGATTAAAATCATGCCGCCTGAACGCGGCTTTCGTGGTTTGCGACCAGTTCCTTGACGGAGGCAAGAACCTGCGCCTCCATGTCGGCGCGCATCAGCGAGAAGGCGACGTTGGCGGCGATGAAGCCCTGCTTGCTGCCGCAGTCGAATGTGCGCCCGCTATATTTCTGCGCATGGAAGGCCTGCTTTTCGGCGAGCCGTTTCATGCCGTCGGTCAGCTGGATTTCATTGCCCGCGCCGCGCTCCTGCTTGGCGAGGATATCGAAGATTTCCGGCTGCAGAATATAACGGCCGTTCAGGTAATAATTCGAAGGCGCCTTGGATGGTTCCGGCTTCTCGACCATTTCGGTGACACCAAAGCCGTGGTGGACTTTCTCACCAACGCCGACGACGCCATAGGACGACACTTCTTCCGGCAGGCACTCCTCAACACCGAGAATATTGCCGCCGACCTCGTCGTAAAGTTCCATCAGCCCGGCAATGCAGCCGCGTGCGCCATAGGAAACCATATCAGGCAGAAGCAGCGCGAAAGGCTCCTTGCCCACCAGTTCGCGGGCACACCAGACGGCGTGGCCGAGACCGAGCGGCACCTGCTGGCGCGTATAGCTGACGGTGCCGGCGACCGGCAGCATCTTTTCAAGCTGCAATACCTGCACCGTCTTGCCGGAGCGGGTCAGCGTGTTGATAAGCTCGGGCGCGCTGTCGAAATAGTCTTCGATGGCGGTCTTGTTGCGGCTGGTCACGAAAATAATATGCTCGATGCCGGCCTGCATGGCTTCATCGACGGCATATTGCACGACCGGCCGGTCGACGATCGTCAGCATTTCCTTCGGCATCGCCTTGGTGGCGGGCAAAAACCGCGTGCCGTTGCCGGCTACGGGAATGACGGCTTTTCTGACAGTTCTGTTCAGGTCCATCGCGTTCTCCTTCATCAAGGTTTGATCTGTCCCCAGTCCGCTTGCAGATCCGCCCGCTTGCAGACTTGTCCGCTCGCAAATCTTACGAAATCTGCCTTTTCACCCCAGTATTTGCCGCGGGCGCAAACATCGCGTCCCGCAACCTTCTTAGCCGTACCGCAATGGGCATTCTTAAATGGCCCAGCACGGCAGGATCTCTGATCGTGGTCTTCAAGGCGCCGATAATCGAGCGGCGCTTGAGGTCTTCCACCAATGTCAGGAAATTATAGGCCAGCCGCAGGCTGCGGTTTCTGGCCTGCTGCGCATCCATGGCGGCGGGCAGCAGCGTGTAATGGCTCAAAAACGTCTGATCCGCCTTCATCATCGCTTCGACGTGATGAATTTCGAGCACGCGCGAGATCGAGCCTTCGCGGATATTATATATGTAACCCGGTTTCGGCTCGATGACGCAGAGGCCGCCGGCGGCAAGCGCCGAGGCCAGCAGGATATAGTCCTCGCCGATGCGGATATCTTCCTGGAAGCGCAGCCCCTCCGAATTCAGGAAATCGCGCCGGAACATCGGCTTCATGTAGCCGAAGTTGAAGGTGGAGCGGAAAAGGATGTTGGAGGAAATGAAGTCCTCAAGGGTGAGGACGGGCCTTTCCTCCAGAAATTCTTCCGGAAACATCGTCTCCATCGCCCTGCCGTCGGCATAGGCGACATCGAGATTATCGACCGCAATCACCGCATTGGCGGCCTCTGCCCGGCACAACATGCAGGCGGAGCGTTCGGGACGGATGACATCGTCGGAATCGAGCACGGCGATAAAACGTCCCATTGCGGCGTCGATGCCGGCATTGCGTGCGCCGCCCGGCCCGAGGTTTTGTTCGAGCGCAAGCAGCTTGACGCGCGGGTCGGTGGCGGCGATTGCCTCAACGAGCGGGATCGTCTGGTCGGCGGAGCGGTCGTCCACGATGATCACTTCCAGCGTCACTCCCTGCTGGTCGAGCGCGCTTTGAATGGCGGCTTCGACCGTCTCGGCGGCATTATAGGAGGCGATGACGAAGCTGATATCGGGCTGAGGGTTAAGGTTCTCCATCAGGTCGCCTCCACCGTGCCGTATTGGCGAATTTCACGCACCCCAAAGGCGCCGCTGACCGAGCCCATATGCAAGGCACCGCGCAGCGCATAGCGGTTGCGGCGCACGGCGTTGAAACCGTTCAGCGCGGCAAAGACGGCGCAATAGAGCACTTTCGAGCCGGCCTTCACCACCTGTATCACGCGTCGTGCGCCGGGCTTCTTTTCCGCCAGCACACGGCCATGGGTCTGGCCGGAGCGGAAGCGGCGTTTGGCAAGCCACATGAAACGGGCGCGGCGTTCCGGCACCGGCTCGGAAAGCATGGCGTTTTCCGCAAAGGCGATGCGACCGCCCGCGGCGTGAAGATGCGAGAAAAAATGGGTGTCTTCGCCGCCGCTCTGGCCGAGCGCCAGTGCGAAACGCCGGTCCTTCACCGATGGCGCATCCATCTTGAGAAGCGTGTTGCAGGTATAACCGGTGATGATCTCGCCACTCACCCAGACTGGAACGGTCGAGTGAAAATCGCCGCGCTTCATCCAGCTAGGTGCGTTTTCCCGATAAACCGCCGTCACGGGGCCGAGGACGACTTCCGCATCGGTTTCCTCAGCTTTTTCGAGAAGCGCTGCCAGCCAGTGTGGCGGGGCCGTCTCATCGTCATCGATAAAGGCCAGATAGTCGGCCCGGCATTCCGACAGGCAGGCATTGCGGGCAATCGAGATGTTCGATTTCGGGCAATGGACATAGGTGATTTCGAAAGGCGAGGTTTCGCGCAGCCGATCCACACTTGCCCTGGCGCTCGGCTGCTCATCGTTGTCGGCGACGATCAGGCGAACGGTCACGCCTTCAGGCACTTCCAGCTCGAAGAGTGACAGAAGTGTGGCAACCAGCGCCGGTCGTCTGTAGGTGCAGATGCCGATATCGACGGTCTTTGAATTGCGTGGGTCGGCGACGGTGAGGTCGGTCATGAGACAGCCTTTCTTCCCCGGAATTTCAGGAGTTCCAGCCAGAAGCCGGTGGACCACGCCAGATGCATCACCATTGCTGAAAAGGCGGCGAGCGGGCCGTATGGGTTTTTCTGACCTATTGCCATCCACAAGCCATAACCCACACATGCGGCGATCCAGAGGCCGAGCGGAATAAGAGCTGCCCAATGCACAAGCGACAGCAGGGCAAGCACGAAAACCGGCAGGACGGCGAGCGGAATCATCTGGCGGATCTTCGGGATCGAGCGATGTTTCAGAAGGTTTTTCGCGCGGCCACGGCCATAGGCGAGATATTGCCTAAACAGCGGCATGACGCTGTCGCGCGGATAATAGGTCATGCGGGTCTTGTCGGTCATCCAGATGCGGAAACCGGATTTGCGCAACCGGAAATCCAGTTCGGCATCCTCGTTGTGACTGAAACTTTCATCGTAACCGCCGACGGCGTCGAATGCGGCGATCCGCATCAGCGCGTGGTGGCCGTGGTCGATCCAGTGTCCCTTGGCGCCTTCACGATGCTTGGAACCGCCATTGCCGAGCTTGGAGTTCTGGGCAATTGCCGTTGCCTTCTGGAACAGGCCGTGGCCGACCGTATCCATGGCGACAACGATGGAATCCGCGCCGGTGCGCTCCGCATCCTCGATCAGCCTTTGGCAATAATCATCAGGATAATCGCCATGGGCGTCGATGCGGATCAGATAGTCGAAATCTTCGCCGAAGGTGGAAACGGCAAGGTTGATACCGGCGCTCTGGATGCGTTTGGGATTGGGAAGGAGTGTGACGCGATCATCTGTGGCGGCAAAGGCGGAAACGATGTCACGGGTTCCGTCCTTGCTGCCGCCGTCGGCAACGACGATGCGGAAAATACGTCCCTCCATCGCGCCGGTGAATTTGTTGAGCAGCGCTTCGATCGTCTTTGCCTCGTTGAGGCACGGAATGACGATCAGAGTTCTGATGCCGGATTTGACGCGACCTTCCATGATTTGCCCCCTACGCATTACACGGGTGAAAACGCAGCTTCACGGGCATGGCCGGAAGCGGATTTGGCGAGAGAGGACAATTGCTGGACCAGCTGACGGCAATCGTCGCGGTCGGTCAGCCATTGTTTTTTATCGAGCGTCGACAGGGCGCCGAAGGCGTCCGTGTAGGTTTGCGGTGTCATGCTCTCGAAAAGAGCGGCCAGATTGTCGGCTCCTGCGTTTTGCAGGGCAAAACCGATATTGCGTTTTTCGATGAAGCGGGCGGTTTCCGTGCCGGCAAGCGCAATCGGCAGGGTGCCATAAAGGCAGCCCTCGTAAAGCCGGTTGGGCAGCAGCCAGCTCGAATTCTGGCCTTCCTCGAAAAAGTCGATCGCCCAGGTGAACTGCACTTCATTGTAGATGGCGGCCAGATCCTCGGGGTTCTTGTAGGCGCCGTGGAAATGCACATGCGGAGCGGCGGCCACGAAGCCATCGAAATCCGCAAACTCGGAATAGGCCGGCCGGCCGCGCAGGATGATTTCGACCTTGCCATCCATGCGCCGTGCAAATTCAGCGAGGATTTCGAGCGACTTGCGGCAGCGCAGCGCGCCGAACCAGCCGATTTTCCACGGCTCGCCGGGGGCAGGCGGGCGCGGTTGCGGGGTGGCTGCAACAGTGGCGTCTAGCGCCAGCACCTTGTTTTCCTGCAACAGCACGGGAAGGTTAAGGCCGGAGACCGGTTTGAAATAATGCTCCACGAAAGCCGGTGAACTCGTCACCAGCAGCTTGGCGTCGCGGGCGAAATAACGCTGCGCCGCATTGAGGAGCTGCCCGGGCTTGCCCTCGTTGAGAAGCAGGCGGTGAATATCGAGGCATTCGTAAACCAGCGCAGGTTCTCGGTCGTAAAGCGACATGGCCCGTTTCGCCAGAGCCAGCATTTCCAGATTTCTGGCAAGAATGACATCGGGCGTGGGGATGCCGCGCAATGTTTTGCCAAGCGAAAGGCTGGCTTTCGCCACCGCCGCCATGCGCTGGAGAAACTGCCCGTCGGCGGTTTCTCCGAGAATGACGGGTACGACGCCGTCGATCTCCGCAAGCCGGTTCTGTCCGCGCCGGAAGCCCGCCAGCGTGACCCGCGCTCCGCCCGCAAGCAAGGTCAGCACCCGCCGGCGAATGGCGGGGTCCGACAGATCATGCGCGAGATAAAGAATATGGGTCATGCATGGGTTCCGGTTGGTTTCATGCGTCAAGGACGCCGCGGCTCAGGTTGAAAAAGGCGGTCAGTTGAGCGCGCAGGCGATGGATTCGGGAAACTGGCATTTGTCGCCGAGCGCGGTGAAGGCGAAGCGGTCAACGGTCATCTGGGTCGTGCCGGAATAGGAAAAGGCACCCATCCAGTCCTTCAGCGTGTCGGTTCCCCACAGGCTGAAGAAAATCTTCTGGGCGTTCTGCGGGATTTTCGTCGCGTCCGTGACTTCGTGGACGAGCTTGCCGTTGACGTAATAACGCAGGCGTTGCGGCTCCCACACGAAGGCGTAATCGTTGAAGCCGGCATCGGCCCCACCTGCCACCGGCACCAGCTTCTCATTGCCGCCCTTGGCGGAAACATACTGGTTCAGCTGTACCTGAGCCGTATTCTTGCCGAGAACCTCGAAGTCGATTTCATCATGGGGCTTTTTGTCGGTTGGGCCGATATAGGTGAAGAAAGCGGAATTCAGCCCGGAGCCGGTGGCGGCTTTCAGCCGTGCTTCATAGGTGCCGTAGCGATACCGCCCCTTGGTCTGGATTTCCCCGCAGGCGAAGTTGCGATCGCCAGCCTTGGCTTCTTCAAAACCGAGTGTCAGCTGGCCGTTTTCAACTGTTGCCAGCTTCTTCGACCAGGTGCAGTTCTGATGCGAACCGTTGTTCCAGCCGTCGGAGACGTACCAGAACGACCTGTCCATCGTGTCGAAGTTCTCGATGAAGGATGTACCGTTGCCTTCTTGTGCCTGGCTCGGTGTCGTGAAGGGTGTCGCCAGCAGGGCGGCGGCGAGAAGAATGCGTGTCTGAACGCGGGTGACAAATGTTGTCATTGGTTCACCTCTGTCGTTGCGAATAAAGTGTTTCGGATGTGGGCGGACCGATCATAGAGGCCCGTTTTGCGGCAAAATCGGCCGTCGTCTTGCGTTTGCCGTTCCGGCTTCCGGTCAGCACGGCATAGACGGCCGGCAGGTATTTGCGGGTCTGGGCGTTGCTGACCACCAGAATAGCAAAGGCGGAAAGCGTCGCGATAACGTAGAAGGCGGGGTAGAAATCGGGTCCGCCCTTGTTCCACACCATCCACATGATGACGAGCAGCGGATAATGGGCGCAGAATATCCAGAAGCTGAGGCTTCCGGTTTCGGAAAGCCGCTTGCCGAGCCTGCTCCGGATCAAAAGCGCCGAAGACGCCCAGAAACCCAGCGCCCCGAAGACCGCGAGCAAATTGCGCGACATGTTCAGCCAGAAAGTAAATTCCGGGCCGGTGAAATAGAGGCCCGTCGCCAGCATGGCCGCGGCGACAAAGGTCACAGCCATGATCGGGAAGGCATAAGGGTCGAGCGCCTTGACATTGACGCGGTGCAGGGCAAGCGCGATGCCGAGCGAGAAGCTGAAAAGGATGGATTTTTTCTGGACGATGAAGATCGTCAAATCCGGCAGGGCGGTGATGAACAGCAGGAGAGCGAGCGTCGGCAGCGCAAAGCGGCGCATGAGAAAGGCGAGCACCGGCGACAGCAGGATGCAGACAAACAGGTCGCGCAGGAAATAGAGCGGCACATTCACCGGCAGTTCTTCAAGTGCGGTTCCATGGCTGATGATTTCACGCGCGGTGGCGTTCCAGAGATCCGGGAAATAACCCACACCGACATCGAACAGCTGGACCAGCAAAACGACGCCAAACAGCGCACCGTTCCAGATGAAGAAGGGCAAGAGCACTGTCTTCGACTTCGAGCGGATCGTCGCCGAGTAATCGAATTCGCTCATGCCGCGGCGAAACAGCAAATA
Organism: Rhizobium sp. AN73; assembly: GCF_030757975.1. Classification (NCBI taxonomy): domain Bacteria; kingdom Pseudomonadati; phylum Pseudomonadota; class Alphaproteobacteria; order Hyphomicrobiales; family Rhizobiaceae; genus Rhizobium; species Rhizobium sp. AN73. Next base: position 771,169 of record NZ_JARWME010000001.1, on the reverse strand, counting down.
TCCGGAAATGGCGCTGAGACAGGGCACACCGATGCGAAACAGGGCATCGCCCAAAAAAATGCGCAGCCAGTCGAAGAAGCCGTAAAGGCCAAGAAATGGGCTGGTTTCGGCATCGTGCGGCACATGGACGAACACGATTCCGGAGATCAGCAATATGCGCATCAAATTGATACGGGAGGATAGGTTCTGATCGACAGTCACATCAGTCACCCCTAATTGGGCGGCGTCCACCCACGCCGCGTTGCAACCAGAGCGAACTTAAGCCCGCACTCGTAATTCTGGTTTCGACTTTAGGGTAAAATGTGGCGACGCGGGAAAAACACAAGCTTAGATATTGCGGGTGATTGTCTGGCGTTCCGGTATTCCTGGAGAGTTTAAAAAATCAACTAACTGAAATTATTTGTATTTTTGTAATTTCCAGTCATCGTTAAAAAACGTCGAAGGGTGCGTTATTATCGTCGGTCGCGATATTGCGCCGCAAAAAGAATGGTTTTGCCACTCCGTCACGGCGGACTTATCCGTGACGGGAAGGGCCGGTTAGCGGCCGAAATGAGGCACTTCCGGTCGTTGGCTGCTAACCTTGGGTTGCGTTTTCACGCATTCGCCGCGATTTGACCATTCCGAGGATTTTTCGAAGCAGCGCGCGTTCGGTCAGCAGGATCAACACCGCATAGATGACGCCGCCGACCGCGGCGCCGACGAGGACCTGGAGGGTTGCGCTGGGGATGCGTTCGGCAAGGATGTGAAGCAGGTAACGCACCGAAACGGCCATGACCAGAGCCGCTATCATCGGCCTGCTGCTGACATAGAGGCCGCTGAAAAACGGCGTATCGCTGGCCCTGAATACGGCCCAGGAATAGGCGATCAGCGTCACCGCATTGACGATGCAGAGCCATATCATCGCGTCGATCAGGCTGCCGTAAACGGCAGCGGCCCAGACGGCGACCGTGGTGACGATGGCGCGGATCGTCGCCGACCAGAACAGCACGCGCCCATAACCGGCACCCTTGAGATAGGGGATGAAAGTGCTGCAGGGCGTGAGAATCGCCTTCGACAAAGCCAGAAGGCCGAGAACTGGCCAGGCATAGGCCCAGTTCTGACCGAAGATCACTAGCATGGCCGGCTCGGCCACCGCCCATAGGCCGAACATCATCGGCGCAAGCAGCACCGTCAGCACCTGTGTGCTGAACATCAGCGCATCACGCCGGCGTTGCGGATCGTCCATCATGCGGCTGAAGGCGGGAAACAAAACACCCATGACGGCGGACAGCACGACCTGATTGGGAATGCTGGCAAAGCGGTTGGAGGCGGAATAGGCGCCGGCATCGGCAAGGCCAAGATGCCGGGCGATCACCACCATCGGCGACTGGAAGGTGACGAAATTGGCGATTTCCGACCCCATCAGGCCGGAGCTGAAGCCGAGAAGCGGCACCAGACGGCGCGGTTTCATGACGAAACGCGGGCAATAGCGGGAAACGGCGTAAAGCCCGACAAGCCTGATGAGAGCAGCGGCGAAAAGCTGGATGATGAGGGCCCAGACGCCGAAGCCGAAAAGGGCCATAGCAACGGCAACCACCGCCGCGATGCTTTCGGACGCCATACTCCACAGCGCGTCCTGGCTGAAGTTCATGCGCCGGGCAAGCAACGAATAGGCGACATCACCCGCAAGTTGCAAAGGGATGAGAAAGGCCATGATGCGCAGCAGATAGGCGCTTTCCACCGCACCCAGAAGCCCGCCGAAAAACTCCGCGAAGATGTAGAGAACGGCGGCCATGGTGCAGGAAATCGCCAGATTTGCCCAGAAAACGGTATGGATCGTATCCATATCCTCTTCTTTTTCGACAATCAGCGCCGAGGTTAGCCCCGCTCCGGCTATCATGGTGAGGAATTGTACAACCGTTAGTCCTACCGCCACCACGCCGAATTCTTCTGGGGAAAGCAGTCGAGCGAGAATGGGGACGGTGACAAATTTAAGCCCGAATGTCCCTGTCTTAGACAGAACGCTCCAGCCGACATTCGTGGTGATGGTCTTTACATTTGGAGCTGGGGGCATACAAGCATCCTGTTTCTGGAGGCCGGCGGGGAGGAACGCCGGTGGGGAGTTGCCGATACCATCGGGGCCGCTTTTAGGATCGGGCCCGACACTTCTTGATCAACGCAAGGGGCGAAACAATGGCAAGATTTACTGTCGTCATTCCCTATTATCAAAAGCAGCACGGAATTCTTGGACGTGCGCTCGCATCGGTTTTTGCGCAGACTTACCAGGATTTCGATCTTGTTATCGTCGATGACGAATCGCCATATCCGATAGACAATGAGCTTGCAGAACTTTCGCAAGCGCAGAAAGACCGGATTATCGTCATTAAGCAGGCCAATGGCGGGCCGGGTGGGGCGCGCAATACCGGTCTCGACCATGTTCCAGATGGCACCGATTACGTGGCGTTTCTTGATTCGGACGATATCTGGACGCCCGATCATCTCCAGAATGCGACCTTCGCGCTCACGACATTTGGCGGTGAGTGCTACTGGGCATCCATGCAGGCAAGTGACGAATTTTATTACCATTTCGCCATTTCCGAGCTGGAAAAGAACGAGGGTGCCGCAAGGCTTTCGGAGCGGCCTCTGGTGATCGAGCTGCCGGATCTGGCAAGCGTGATGCTGCGCAACTGGAGCTTCCTGCACCTCTCCTGCATGGTGATCGGTCGTCCCCTGTTTGAGAAGATACGCTTCGATCCGGCACTCCGGTTGGCGGCGGAAGATGTGCTGTTTTTTTGCGATTCCATCCTCGCATCGAAGCGCACGCTTCTGTGTGACGATGCCGGCGCGATGCGTGGCATGGGCGTCAATATCTTCCACAGCATCGACAACACCTCGCCGGAATTCCTGCGCCAGCAGTTCAATACCTGGGTGGCGCTCGATACTCTGGAGGGGCGTTTTTCGCGGCGGCCGGACGATGTGGCATCGATAGCTTCCTATAAAAACACGGCGCGAAAACAGGCGCTGTGGAGCCAGGCGGGCAATCTGAAACGGCGCAAGCTGCCCGAATTCGGACTGCTGCTGAAGTGGGCGATGCGCGATCCAGCACTTCTTCGAGCCGCTTTTGAGCTCGGCGCGGGCAAAATAGTGCGGACAAGATGATCGAATTCTTGCCTGCAAGAATTTATATGTTTTTCACCCAGGAGTGACCTCATGAAACCTTACCACTGGGAATCGCATCACGGCAATTTCGGCGACGATCTCAATCTGTGGCTGTGGGACTTTCTGCTCCCCGGGCTGCGGGACGTGCATGATGACGTGATGCTTGTCGGTGTCGGCACGGTTCTCAACGATACCCTGCTGCCCGCAAAACAGCGCAAGCTGGTGATCGGCAGCGGTTATGGCTACGGCGCGGTGCCTGACACGAGCACCGGATTTTGGGATATTCGCTGCGTGCGCGGCGAAAAAACCGCAGCCAAGCTCGGACTTGCTCCCGAAAAAGGCATCGTCGATCCCGCCGTTATGGTGACCGAGATGCCCGAGTTCAAAGGCTTGCCAAAACTGCACAAGAAAACCTTCGTTCCCCACTGGGAATCGGCGGAATTCGGCATGTGGGAAACCGTCTGCGAACCGGCGGGGCTGACCTATCTCGACCCGCGCGGCGAGGCAATGTCGGTCATCCGCGCCATCGCTCAATCGGAATTCATCGTGGCGGAATCCATGCATGGTGCCATTCTTGCCGATGCGTTCCGTGTGCCGTGGGTTGCGGTCAGCACATCTCCCTCGATCAACAGCTTCAAATGGAGCGATTGGGCGGGCACAGTGGGTGTGGAATATCAGCCGCGTTACGTGCCCGTTTCGACCCGCGCTGAGGCAGCGAAAAAGGGTTCGCGTTTCTGGGGCATGAACTTCCCGCCGCCGCCTGCTGCTGTCGTTGCCGAGACCGGCTCTGTCCCGTCACATGAGGGCGATGTGCTGGTGCGGCCGCAGGAAACGCAATCCCTGTCGCTGCGCAAACTGGCAAAGCAGGTGCTGGCAGCACCTTCGACGCTGGCCTTGTGGCAGGCGAGCCGTGCCGAGCCGCGTCTTAGCCCGGATGGCAGGCTGGAGGAACGCAAGGAGCGTTTTTCCGCCGTTCTGGAAACGGTCAAGCGCGATTATCTCTAGGGGTCAAATGTCGGGTGCGGCAGGAAATTTTTTGCCGTTCTTGCTTAAAGATAATATCCTCTGACTTCTCTACCGTCATGCTCGGGCCTGTCCCGAGCATCTGCAACCGACTGATTTAATGCGACGTGGTTGGATCCTCGGGACAAGCCCGAGGATGACGGCGGAGTGTTGGGCAAGATTGTCTCCCCAAACCCCGCACGCCGTTTTCCCTCACGAAACCGGCGTGCCGTCGAGCAGATAGCGAACGTCCCGGACCGGTTGCGGCGGTTTGCGAAAGCGGGCGGTCTTGTCGGTCCAGATACCGCGTGTGATGGCGGGCAGGGCAGGCAGACGTGCAAGAGCGTGGGACAGCGCGCCGCCCATGCCTTTCTGCTTTTTAGCATCGAGAAAATGGCGAAGCTCGAATTTGGCGCGGATGTGTTTTTCGTGCTCACGCAGGATCGCCGTCTCGCTGGCGGAAAGTTTGCAGTCGGCGAGAATAGCCTTGTCGGCCTGGTATAAACGGCGGAGATCCTCGGTGCTGTGGCGGCCGCTCAGCGAGTTGCCACGAACGATCGCCCCGTAACCGCAATGGCGGATGACCTTGTAGCGGGCGCCGGCGGCAAGTGCGCGGGTGTAGAGCTCGTAGTCTTCGCCTAGACGCAGGCGCTCGTCATAACGCAGCGCGTGTTTGTCCAGAAAGGCGCGGCGGATCACCGGTTTCAGAAAGCCGGTTTCTCCGCGCTCCACGCCGGGTCGGGAAATATTGCCTTCCACAAATTCCGTCAGCGACAGGAACCGGGCCTGTGGTTCAAAGCGGGCCGGCTGCATGGACGATGCGCCCGGAACCGATTGCTGGATGAAGGCGATATTGTCGGCGACCAGATCCCAGTCGTCATCGGCCAGCATGGCGGCAAAACGACCCCGGAAAAAGAAGTCGTCCGCATCGAGAATACTGATGAGCGGCGCGGATGAAATCGAGATCGCATGGTTGCGGGCAGCCGAAGGGCCGCGATTGACCTCGAATCGCACGACCCTCAAACGGCCCGTGCCGTCATCCGCCGCATGCGCCACATCGCTGGTCGCATCGGTGGAGCCATCGTCGATCACCACGACTTCGGCGACCTCCGGTTCCACAAGGGCGGAGCGGATGGCGATCTCTATTGTTTCAGATGCGTTTTTCGCAGCGATGATGACGCAAATGGGCTGTGAACCGCTCACCATGTGTTGTCCTTCTGCTTTGACGAACCGTCAGGATTTGGCCAGCAGAAAGTGTCAGGGGTGTGGATGCAAGCGATTTTTTGCGACGCAATAAAAGAATATACGCGAGAGGTCACATATCGGTCAGTTTTGCGCCGTGTGGCGGGGCGCTGCTTACCGTGTCCGTCGTCATGGTCTCGGCGCTGAGATCACGGGCAAAGGTTTCGCGCATCCGGCGTTTTTCCCGGGCAACGAGAACCAGAATTGCTATAAAATAACCGGTTTGCAGGATGACGGCGCAGATAAGGGTCTGGATGAAAGCTGTATAGAACGAGCCGTGAATGAAATATGTAGCAACCGCAAAAACAAGCAATGCACCGATCATGCTGAAAAAGACACGAGGTGCATACATGGTGCTCTCCTCCCGAGAACGACTTCTCCGTTTTTGGCTGCGCTGCGGCATTCTTTTTTCTTTGCAAGAAATATACGATGAGACCGGTGTTGTTTCAACACACATATACTTCTTCTATCTCCCACGGCATGAAATTTCGGTAATCTTGATTGGTAAATTCCTTGGTAATCGGCGATTTGCCCGAATCGGGGCCGTCTGACACCGCAGATTCTTGCATCTGACCGATCGCAAAGTCCGTCTGTGCAAGGCCTTCCCGGCCTTCTCTCTCGCTTAGCAGACTTCGTTAACCATCCAGCCTTTAAAAAGTCGGTATTGATTCCTCGAAGAGCAAGGTGCCCGCGTGACGACGAATTCGGAAGTAATCGCCTTTCCGGCAAAGAACCGTATTGCCAATGTAAAACGGTGCGCAACCATGCTCGACCGGCTGCATGGTGTGGAGGCGAATGATTTCTGGCGCAGGGAGTGCCGTGAACTGGCCGCCTATCTGACGGGCCTCGGCTATGAGGACGCCGCCATGCGGCGCGAAGTCATGGAATTTCAAAACGCGGTGCAGGCTGAATTGTGGACGGGCGATGCTGCGCCCGAGGCGCGCCGCGACAGCCACTGAGGCATCAGCGTTTCCCATTAAAAAAAGCCGGCAGGTGTTAAACCTGCCGGCTTTTTTGTTCTTGCCTGTTTTGATCAGGAAGCGCTGGCGCCACGCGTGCGGGCAACGCCGTCGAGCGCGGGCTTGTATTTCGGGTCAAGCCGTGCCGCGTGGGAATAGGACTTGGCGGCCTTGGCCATCTCGCCGCGCCGCTCATAGACCAGCGCCTGGTTGGCCCAGGATTCCGCCACCTTGTCATCCAGCGAAATGGCGTGGTTGAAATCGGCGAAGGCGTTTTCGTCGTCGTTCAGCGCGACATAGGAAAGACCACGGCCGTTATAGGGTTCCGGCGAGGTCGAGGATAGCGAGATCGCCTTGGAGAAGTCCTCGATGGCCTGGGCGTGCTGGTTGCGCAGCTGGTAGATCAGGCCGCGATTGTGCCATGCGCGTCCATCGGTGGTTTCGAGTTCGATGGCGCGGGAGAAATCGTTGAAAGCCTCGTTTACCCGTCCGGACTGGCGATAAAGATTGCCGCGGCCGATCAGGGCCACGTCATAGCTAGCATTGATCTGCAAAGCGGCGTTGTAATCCTGCAAGGCCTGCTGCTGCTGGCCGGAGTTGCGATAGACAAGCGCGCGGTTGGCATAGGCCTGGTAGAAGCGCGGGTTCAGCTGCAGCGCCTTGTTGAAATCTTCGATGGCGCGACGCGAATCACCGGCGCGGCCATAAGCGGAGCCACGGACATTATAGCCCTCCGGATCCTGCGGATTGGCGTTGATGACCGAGGTGAGCGAGGCGATGTTTTCCTGCGAGCCCTGGGCACGGTCGATCCGGAAGACGTCGTCAGTCTGGTTGGATGTCGCACAGCCGGAAAGGCCGGCAAGGACGGTGCAGACGACAAGGGTAGCACGGAATCTTTTGTTGTTTTTCAGGGGAACCCGGCGCGTGGAGGCATCGGAGTTTTTCACAACACAGGCATCAACAGCGGTCATTCGGAGTGGGTTCCCTCGCAGGCCGGTCTCAAAATCGTTGTCCCACGATCGGTCTCCGGCCACAAACACAAAGAGCGGCGGCGAATTTATCGCCCCCGCCCAACAAGCATTCAAAAACGTCCAAAAGACGGCCTATTAACGGCTCGCGCGCGGAGCTGCGATCAGACCTTCGCGCTGTGCGCGCTTGCGTGCCAGCTTGCGAACGCGGCGAACAGCTTCAGCCTTTTCGCGGGCGCGCTTCTGGGAAGGCTTTTCGTAATAATCGCGCATTTTCATTTCACGGAAAATGCCTTCGCGCTGCATCTTTTTCTTCAGAGCGCGAAGCGCCTGATCAACGTTATTGTCGCGGACTAGTACCTGCACGTGAATCCCGTTCCTTTTTTATCTGGTTGTATTGCTGTGAGAATAAAGGCATTCGCACGCAAATAAAATCGTTCGTTCGGCCGTCGAGCCTAGCGATTGGTGACGTGCAATATCAGATCATTTGCAGCGAGTCCAGACGGTAGCGCATATTCAACAGCCAAAATCCCGCTATCCCGGCATTCTGCCCGTGATGTCGAAACAAAAGCATTGCCGCGTCGCAAAATGGATATTGCCTCCGATGCCGATTTGCCATGTGTATAATATGTGCCGGAGCTATGCTTTCGGCTTCTGGCCGGTTCTTGAGGAGCAGACTGCGAATGCGCAAATATTCCGTTTTTGCCGTGGCGCGCGAGGCGTTGCGGGGTCATAAAGGGTGGGATGCGCAATGGGCGTCGCCCGAGCCGCGCAAGGAATATGACGTCATCATTATCGGCGGCGGCGGCCACGGTCTGGGGGCCGCCTATTATCTTGCCAAGGAACACGGCATTACCAATATAGCGGTGCTGGAAAAGGGCTGGCTCGGCGGCGGCAATACCGGCCGTAACACCACCATTATCCGCTCCAACTATCTCTATGAAGAGAGCATGGATATCTATGAGCATTCCCTGAAATTGTGGGAAGGCCTGAGCCAGGATCTCAATTACAACGTGATGTATTCGGCGCGCGGCGTGATGATGCTGTCGCACAATATTCACGACCAGCAGTCCTTCAAGCGGCATATCAACGCCAACCGTCTTTACGGCATCGACAATGAATGGCTGACGCCGGAGCAGGCCAAGGCCTATTGCCCGCCGCTCGAAATTTCCGGCAATGCGCGTTATCCGATCAACGGCGCCGCCCTCCAGCGCCGTGGCGGCACGGCGCGCCATGATGCGGTGGCCTGGGGCTATGCGCGCGCTGCCTCCGATCGCGGCGTCCACATCATCCAGAATTGCGAGGTCACGGCCATTCGTCGCGGACCGGACGGGGCGGTTACGGGTGTCGAAACCAATCGTGGTTTCATCGGCGCAAAGAAGATCGGCGTTTCCGCCGCCGGTCACTCCTCCGTTCTGATGAAAATGGCGGATGTGCGTGTGCCCCTGCATTCCAACCCGTTGCAGGCGCTGGTGTCGGAACCGCTGAAACCGATCTTCCCCTGCGTCGTCATGTCCAACACGGTGCATGCCTATATCTCCCAGTCCGACAAGGGCGAGCTGGTCATCGGCGCGGGCACGGACCAGTATAATTCCTATTCCCAGACCGGTGGCCTGCAGATCATCACCCACACGCTGGATGCGATCTGCGAGCTGTTCCCGATCTTCCGTCGCGTCAAGATGATGCGCCAATGGGGCGGCATTACCGACAATACACCGGACCGTTCCGCCATTCAGAGCGTGACGCCGGTGCCGAACCTCTTTGTCAATTGCGGCTGGGGAACGGGTGGTTTCAAGGCAACGCCGGGTTCGGCCAACCTGTTTGCGCATCTCATCGCGCGCGGCGAACCGCACCGTCTGGCGGCGGGGCTGACGCTCGACCGTTTCCGCACCGGACGCCTCATCGACGAGGCCGCAGCTGCTGCCGTGGCGCATTGATGCTGGCGGCGGTTCTGCTTTCGGCGAATATGGGTTTTGCGGCGGCGGTCGTGCCGGCGGGTAATCTCATTCCCGAGGTTGGGGATTTTCGCAGCCAGAAAATCCAGAAAATGCAGGGTGAACGCGACTGGCCGTTCGTGGCGGAAAAAGGCGTTCTTCTCTGCGCGCCGAGCCTGGCGAAGAAGATGGTCTATTTCGTTGGCGTGAAGGACGATGGCGAGCACGATTACCCCTTCGCGATCGATACTGACATGATGGCGGTTGCCATCGCGAATATGGGCCGCGCTTCAGCGCTGAAACCATTCGATAATTTCGAGCAACTTTTGAAGCGGCTTTCCCCCTTTGTTGCGATGGGAAAGCGGCTGTGTGACCAACCCGCCGGAAGCATTCTTCCGGACAGTTCTCTTTAAGGTGGAGCGACGATGCTTCTGATCCATTGCCCTTATTGCCGGGAAGACCGTTCCGAACTGGAATTTCGCTGGGCGGGCGAAGCCCATATCGCCCGGCCGGAAAACATTGCCGATATTTCGGACGAGGCCTTCGCCGAGTATTTCTTCATTCGTGACAATGACAAGGGGCTCGTTTTCGAGCGCTGGCGCCACATTCACGGTTGCGGACGCTTCTTCAACGCCGCCCGCGATCTCGGTCAGCGACAAATTCCTGATGACCTACAAGGCAGGCGAACCGAAACCGGATGCCGAAGCGGTCCTTTCCGCGCAAAAGGGAGCTGCGTCATGAGCGGCGATTATCGTATCAAGGGCGCAGGCCGTCTGACACCCGCCAGAACGGCACGCTTCACCTTCGACGGCAAGATTTATCAGGCGCTGGAAGGCGACACGGTTGCGTCCGCACTGCTGGCGAATGGCGTGCATCTGATTGGCCGTTCGTTCAAATATCACCGACCGCGCGGTTTTCTCTCCGCAGGTCCGGAAGAGCCGAATGCGCTGATCGACGTCTCGCGCGACAGCCTGCGCAAGCAGCCGAATGTGCGCGCCACGGTGCAGGATGTGTTCGATGGGGCCATCATAGCCTCGCAGAACCGCTTTCCGTCGTTGTCCTTCGATGTGAGCGCGATCAACGATTTCCTTTCACCGATGTTTGCGGCGGGCTTCTACTACAAGACCTTCATGTGGCCGAAGGCTGCCTGGCATAAAATCTATGAACCGATCATCCGCCGCGCCGCCGGTCTCGGCAAGGCGCCGACCGAGCCGGATGCGGACCATTATTCCGGCCGTTATGCCCATTGCGACGTGCTGGTGGCCGGCGGCGGCGTGGCCGGGCTGACGGCGGCGCTCGCCGCTGCAAAAACCGGTGCCAGCGTCATTCTGGTCGACGAGAATGCCGAAATCGGCGGTGCTCTGCGTTTTGATACCGGCGTGGTCATCGACGGCCTGCCCGGTTACGAATGGGCGCAGAAGGTTCTGGCCGAGTTGAAATCCCTGCCCAATGTGCGTGTTTTGACCCGCACCACGGCATTCGGTTATTACAACCACAATTTCGTGGCGCTGGCCGAGCGCGTGACCGATCACCTCGCCACGCCGGCCAAACACCAGCCGCGTGAAAGACTGTGGCAGGTGCGCGCCAGGAAAGTCGTTCTGGCGGTAGGCGCGATCGAGCGTCACATGGTCTTTGCGAATAACGACCGCCCCGGCATCATGCTGGCTTCCGCTGCGCGTATCTATCTCAACCATTATGGCGTGGCCGTCGGCAATAATGTCGGTGTCTACACCGCCCATGATTCTGCCTATGAGACGGCCTTCGATCTGAAAAAGGCGGGCGTGAAGATCGCTGCCATCGTCGATTGCCGCGAGAACCCCGACCGGCGGTTGCTGGACGAGGCGCGGGCGCTGGGCATCGAGGTGCTGGCAGGCCACAGCGTTTACGACACGTCAGGTCGGCTGCGCGTTTCGTCCATGAGCGTTGGTCGCAATGGCGGGTCGAACAAGCGCAAGATCGCCATCGACGCGCTCGTCGTTTCGGCGGGCTGGACGCCTTCGGTGCATCTCTTCTCGCAATCGCGCGGAAAGCTGAAGTTTGATGCGGCAAACCAGCGGTTCCTGCCTGATATCCATGTGCAGAACTGCGTGTCCGTGGGTGCCTGCAACGGCACGGACGATTTCGCCGCGCTGATTACCGAGGCTGCGGCCGCAGGTGGCAGTGCCGTGGAATTTTCCGGTGAGAATGCACGGGCCTGGACCGGCGGCATGATCGGCGCTGCTGAAGGGGCAGGCGAGGGCACTGGCGTCAAGGCTTTCATCGATTTCCAGCACGATGTCTGCGCCAAGGACATTCGCCTTGCCGTGCGCGAAGGCATGCATTCGGTCGAGCACATCAAACGCTTTACGACGAATGGCATGGCGTCCGATCAGGGCAAGATGTCCAACATGCACGGACTGGCGATTGCCTCGGAAGCGCTTGGGCGTGATCTGCCTAAGGTGGGCCTCACCACCTTCCGTCAACCCTATACGCCTGTCACCTTCGGCACGCTCATCAACCATTCGCGCGGTGCGCTGTTCGACCCGACCCGCAAGACGCCGATGCATGACGAAGAGGCGGCCGCAGGTGCCCTCTTCGAGGATGTGGGCAACTGGAAACGCGCATGGTTCTTCCCGCGTGGCGGCGAGGACATGCACGAGGCGCTCAACCGTGAATGCAAGACGGTTCGGACAAGCGTCGGCGTGTTCGATGCCTCCACGCTCGGCAAGATCGAGGTCGTTGGTCCGGATGCGGCGAAGTTCCTGAACCTGATCTACACCAATGCCTGGGATACGCTGAAACCCGGCCGCTGCCGTTATGGCATCATGACCCGCGAAGATGGTTTCGTTTACGACGACGGCGTTGTCGGGCGTCTTTCCGAAGATCGTTTCCATGTAACGACGACGACGGGCGGCGCGCCGCGTGTTCTCCAGCACATGGAGGATTATCTCCAGACCGAATTCCCCGAGCTGAATGTCTGGCTGACATCGGCCACCGAACAATGGGCGGTGATTGCAGTGCAGGGACCGAAAGCGCGGGAAGTGATCGCGCCTTTCGTCGAGGGCATCGATCTGTCTCCCGAAGCTTTCCCGCATATGGCCGTGGCCGAAGGCACCTTCTGCGGCGTTCCCACGCGTCTCTTCCGTGTGTCCTTCACGGGTGAGCTTGGTTTCGAAATCAACGTTCCCGCCGATTATGGCGCTGCCGTCTGGACCGCGATCCGCGAAAGGGCCGAAGCCGTGGGCGGTTGCCTTTATGGCACCGAAACCATGCATATCCTGCGTGCGGAAAAGGGCTACATCATTGTCGGACAGGATACGGATGGTACGGTGACGCCTGATGATGCGGGGCTTGCCTGGGCCGTTTCCAAGAAAAAGACGGATTTCGTCGGCATTCGTGGCCTCAAGCGCCCGGATCTGATGCGGTCCGGCCGCAAGCAGCTTGTGGGTCTGAAGACGAAGGACCGGCTGACTGTTCCGGAAGAGGGCGGCCAGATCGTTGCCGACCCGAACCAGCCGAAACCCATGACCATGCTCGGCCATGTCACCTCCGCCTACTGGTCCGAAAATCTCGGCCACTCCATCGCCTTCGCACTGGTGGCGGATGGCAGGGCGCGCATGGGCGAAACGCTCTATATCCCTCTTGCCGATAAAACAATTGCCGTCGAAGTGACCGACATGGTCTTCATCGACAAGGAAGGAGCCCGTCTCAATGGCTGACAAGCTTCACGCAAAACGCAAATCCGTGCTTGAGGATTTCCATGGCGGCTCACCTTTCGTCTCGCTGAAGCCCGCCGCTTCCGCATCGCGACTGTCGCTGCGCGCAAGGGAAAGCGCCGTGTCGGCCCTGTCGGAGGCGCTTGGTCTCGCTCTGCCGACGAACCCGAAAAGCTCCGTCACATCGGGTCTGCGTTCCGCTCTCTGGATCGGCCCGGACGAATGGCTGGTAATCGATCAGGGCGAAAGCGACCTGATGGCGGCGCTCTCCGGCGTCTCCGGTCTGTTCTCGGCAACCGACGTTTCCCACCGCAATACGGCCGTCATCGTCTCCGGCCCCGGCGCGGAGGCTGTGCTCAATGCCGGTTGCCCGCAGGATCTGTCTCTTGCAAAATTCCCGGTCGGCGCTTGCTCACGCACGGTTTTCGGCAAGGCGGAAGTGGTGCTGCTGCGCGTGGCTGATGATACGTTCCGGGTGGAGTGCTGGCGCTCCTTCGCCGAATATGTCGGCGGCCTGTTGCAGGAAGCGGCGCAGGACGTGGCGGTTTAAGCCCGGACGGCATTCGGCCGCAGGGCAATTATAGTGCTCGAAGTTGCCGCTTGTTTCTTATCCCCGACGGGGAGAAGACAGCAAGGCGCGTGCTTCCACTCCATCGCCGGCTACTCTATTCCGATCGCCACCCGCGCCATTCGACCCATCGCCCATGGAAATCGGCGCGACCGATTTCCTGCTTCTCGCCGGTCGGCCAGATTTGCAGCGTGATCGCGGCGCTACCCGGCGTCGCATCCGCCTCCATCTGCAGGCGGGCAAGCGGGGCATCCGGCGTGGCGCGGGCGCCAGCCTCGGCAATCAGGGCTTCGCCCGCCTGTTTCAAGGCATCCGGCAGATATTGCCAGGCGATGGAATGGTAGACGACATGGGTAGCACCCGGGTGTTGCGTGGCAAGGCGGCGTTTCAGCCAGTCGATCGCATCGGCCTTTTCGACATGCAGGCCGTTCTCGACCGCAATCCGCAAGGCCGCTGCCGTGCGTTCCAGCCTGTCGGTCTGATCGGCCCAGACATAGGACATCAGCCGCAACCGGTCTTCGGTCGACGACGGATCGAGCGGATTAAGATCGCAGCCGGCGCGCTCGATAACCTCGACCCGTGTATCCGGCGGGGTGTTTCCGCGCCACTCCGGCGACATGAACACCTCGGATTGTTCGCCCCATGCGAGGTCGCCGAGACGGTACCGGTAACGGTCAAACTGCAGGTTCAGCCCGGCGCTGGCACCGACCTCGGAAAGAACCAGCGGCTTGCCGGTAAGCTCTGTAATGGAAAGGAAGCCCGGCAGCAGCACGGCGGAACGACGGACCTCATTTGTCTGTGGCGGCGATTTCAGCCTTTCGAGGATGAAGTCTGAATGAAAACGCAAAGCGCTGGCGCAAGCCTGCCAGAGCGCATCCTCGTTTTCGGGTGCAATATCGACAAGCGGCGCGATCTTGTCCTGAATGACAAGCGCATGCAGGGCACCGGCAAGCCGAAGGGGCACGGAATCGCCGGAGGGGCCGACATCGCCGGGCCAGGACAAGATCCTCTCGCCGACTTCCGTCTGTCGGTCCAGCCGTGCCGCCACCGCGCGACAAAGTCTTGCGATAAAGGGCGAACCAAGGGTGTCGCAGGCTTTTGCCTGAGCCAGAAACGCATTCCTTACGGCGTCGTCATGCATTGGGCAGTCTCCTTTCGCACAATCTGGCGTTAACTTGCCCGACCGGCCTCGCCGCTGGCGAGGGCTTGATCATCAAAACCAAAATTTCGCATCAATGCACGATGCTCGTCTGATCCGATATAACGAAGCAGCGCCGCATCGACCGCGCTCTGGAGTTCCCGGTCGGATTGGCGGAAAGCAAATGCGCCTGAGGCCGCGGGTCGTTCTTTCGGTGAAACGGTGACAATTTCCAGATCCAGCTCTGGATTTTGCTGTAGGAAGCCGAGATGAGCCATGGCCACACTGGCATAGGCGTCGGCGCGGCCATCCAAGACGGCTTGAGCGGCCTCGTCGTAGGTTTCGCAGACGAGAATGCGGTCATCGGACACGCCAGCTTCCATAATTACGCGATGTTGGATCTGATCACGGATCGCGACCAGCGTACATTCCGAATTTTTCGCTGCCGAAGCGTATCCGGCAAGCTTTCTCGGATTGCCCTTCTTCACGAGGAGGCCATCGGGCAATGCCCAGATAGGATTGCTGAACGCAACGATCTTTCTGCGTTCAGCCGTATCGAAGAGGCCCGTGGTCATGTCCCAAAGGTTCTCGTTCAGGCCAGGCAACAATTGCGAGAATTCGGCTTCGATGAATTCAATGTCATGAATACCGATGATGGCCAGAACGACCCGCGCCAACTCCACATCGCACCCGGTGACATCACCGGTTTCGTTCCTGTAGTTGAACGGAGGTTCTATCAAATATGCGAATCTCACAGTCACTCCGATCTGAAATTGGGATTTACTTCCCCATCAGGCGTCTTCCGGCCTGTCCTCGGGGTTGAACTGGCTGATGGTGATCCAGCGGGCGGTGAGTGCCGGTTTTTTCTCGTTTTCGATTTCCACCGTCACGTCATAGGTCGTCACCAGCATGGCGGCACCGCGAAAGCGCGCCTCGGCCAAAGTGAAACGACCACGCACCCGCGCGCCGCTTTTGACCGGTGCGACGAAGCGGACGGCGTCAAAGCCGTAATTGATGCCCATGGTCGTTTCGCGAATGCGGGGCAGGGCATCGTAATTCAGCGCCGAAAGCAGCGAAAGCGTCAGGAACCCATGTGCGATGGTGCCGCCAAAGGGGCTTTCCGCCTTGGCGCGTTCCGGGTCGGTGTGGATGAACTGATCGTCCAGCGTCGCTTTTGCGAAGGCGTTTATCATTGACTGGTCGACGGTAATCCAGTCGGAAACGCCCATTTCCGTGCCGACGAGATTTTTCATCTCTGCCAGCGCTATGTCCTTTGCCATGTTACCTCTTCTCGGTTGCCTCGCGGAACTTATAAAGGAGCCGGAGCTAAGCGATCAACCGCGCAGATAAAACACCACCGAGCGGGCAGGCAGGAAGGCCGGATTGCCGAAATCCGTACCGACCGCGTGCCAGTCGTCGCCCGGCAGCGTGAAGGGCACAATTTCCCGGCTGCGGTTGATGAGCACGGCAAGCTCTGCGTCGTTTCCGGTCTCGTGGTCCGGGGTTGAAAGAACCATGGCGAAGGCCGGCATGTCCGGCCTTTCCCATTCCGCGACCGTCATCGGTTTTCCGCCGGGCGCAAGCCATGTCACATCGCCATTGCCGGAGAGAAACTCGGTTTGCGAAAAGACGCCAAAGCGTTTGCGAAGTGCTGAAAGAAATGCCGTGTGGTCAGTCAGTTCCGGGGAGAGCGACGACCAGTCGACCCACGTTATCTCATTGTCCTGGCAATAGGCATTGTTGTTGCCATGCTGGCTGCGGCCGCCCTCGTCACCGGCGGTCAGCATCAATGTACCGCGGCTGACGAAAAGCGTGGAGAGCAGTGCTTTCACATCCGCAAGCCGGGCGGCAAGGATGGCCGGGTCGTTGGTCTGGCCCTCGTAGCCGTTGTTCCAGGAGTGGTTTTCATTGTGACCATCGCGATTGTTCTCGCCGTTCTTGTCATTGTGCTTGTGCTCGTGGCTGACGAGATCGAACAGGGTGAAACCATCATGAGCTGCAAGGAAATTGACGCTGCGGCTTTTCGAACGATCGTGGCGGGAAAAGATCGGTGAAGACCCGGAAAGCGCATTGGCCAGTGCGCCGGTCGTTCCCGCATCGCCGCGCCAAAAACGGCGCATGTCGTCGCGGGCGCGGTCATTCCATTCCAGAAAGCTCTCGGGGAAATTGCCGAGCTGGTAGCCGCCGGGGCCGATATCCCACGGTTCGGCGATCAATATGCGGTCGTAAAGCACGGGGTCGGAATGCATGGCGGCAAGCGTTTCGCTGGCCATATCGAAGCCGTTGGCCGTTCTTCCGAGTATGGGCGCGAGATCGAAACGGAAGCCATCGACGCCGGCACTCAAAACGAAATGTCTGAGCAGATCGATGATGAGCTGGCGAATATAGGGGTGGTCGCAGGCAACCGTGTTGCCGGTGCCGGTGTCGTTGACCAGTATGCCGGGCTTGCCCTGCGGGTGCCGGAAGGCGGTGAGATTATCCAGCCCGCGCAGCGACAGAATGGAGCCGGCGCTGTCGCTCTCGCCGGTATGGTTGAAGACCAGATCGAGAATGACGCCGATGCCCTGCGCATGCAGCACGGCAACCGTGTCGCGCAACTCCTTCACTCCGCCGGGGCAGAGGCGCGGATCGAGCGCCATGAAACCGACGGGATTGTAGCCCCATGCATTGGAAAGGCCGAGCGGCGGCAAGTGGCGCTCATCGATCCATGCGGTGATTGGCATCAGTTCCACCGCATCGACGCCGATTTTTTTCAAATGCGCGATAATGGCGGGATGCGCCAGCGCTGCCACGGTGCCTCTCAGCCCTTCCGGCACTTCGGGATGCAATTTGGTGAAGGATTTGACTGAAAGTTCGTAGATCAGCCCGCCTTCAGCAAAATGCGGCGGCTGGCGCCTGACGGGTTCGTATTGCGACAGGATGGCCTTCGGCATGATCGCGCCCGTTTCTTCGCCAAAGGCAAAAAGCGCGGGATCATGCCGGAATGGCTGGTCTATCTCCGTGGCATAGGGGTCGAGCAGCAATTTGGAAGGGTCGAACCACAGGCCATGTTCAGGGGCATAAATGCCGTCGGCGCGATAACCATATCGCGTGCCGGCCCCGGCTTCAGTGACCGTCAGCCGGTGAATGTCATCCTCACCACGCGTCATCGTCAAACGGGCCGTCTCTTTTTCACCCGTTGCATCAAAAAGGCAAAGGTCGATCCGGGAGGCGTGCCGCGAATAGACCGCAAATTCCGTTCCGTTTTCCGTCTGGGTCGCGCCTTTGGGGAAAACGGATGGTTTCTGCATGGTCTGTCTCTCCGGGGGATGGTTTTTCTCCTCCGCAAAGGGAGAAGGCGGTCCGCGGGTATCACGAGATGGCCTTGCGGCCACCTCAGAGTTTCAGAGGTGCAAAAACCTCTCTTCCGTCATCCTCGAGCTTGACCCGAGGATCCATAACCTGCTGAAATCGAGCATCCTCGGGTCAAGCCCGAGGATGACGTTGAGTGTGGCAACCAAACCCTTACGTAATAACGCTCGGTTCGTTGCGGCCGGTATGGGCCTTGATGCCGGCGATCGTATCGGCGACGGAGATCAGGTCGGCGAGGGCCGTCTGTGTTTCGATACCGTGACGGGCGGCGTCCGCCTCATAGCGCTCCACGTAAAGCCTGAGCGTTGCTCCCGCGGTGCCGGTGCCGGAAAGGCGCAACACGATGCGCGAACCGCCTTCGAACAGGATGCGGATGCCCTGATTCTTGCTGACGGACTGGTCGACCGGATCGTTATAGGCGAAATCGTCGGCAGCCGCGACCTTGAGATTGCCGTAGCTGGTGCCGGGAAGCGTGGCGAGTTTTTCGCGCAGGATGGCCACAAGCGTGTTGGCCGCGTCCGAATCCACTTCCTCATAATCGTGGCGGGAATAATAGTTGCGGCCATATTCGGCCCAGTGCTTGGTAACGATATCCTTCACGCTTTCCTTGCGCGCGGCAACGATGTTCAGCCAGTAGAGCACGGCCCACAGGCCATCCTTTTCACGCACATGGTTCGAACCGGTGCCGAAGCTTTCCTCGCCGCAGATCGTCACCTTGCCGGCATCCATGAGGTTGCCGAAGAACTTCCAGCCGGTCGGGGTCTCGTACATGCCAAGTCCGAGCTTTTCGGCAACACGGTCGGCTGCCGCACTTGTCGGCATGGAACGGGCGATGCCGGAAATGCCGGCGGCATAACCGGGGGCCAGCCTTGCGTTGGCGGCGATGATCGCCAGGCTGTCGGACGGGGTGACGAACATGCCCTTGCCGACAACCATGTTGCGGTCGCCGTCGCCATCCGACGCTGCGCCGAAATCGGGACCTTCCGGGCTCATGACATCGTCATAAAGCTCCTTGGCGTGCACGAGGTTCGGGTCGGGATGGTGGCCGCCGAAATCGGGCAACGGGGTTGCGTTGCGGACCGAACCCTTCGGTGCGCCGAGGCGTTTTTCGATGATTTCCACCGCATAAGGGCCGGTAACGGCGCTCATGGAATCGACCACGACCTTGAAGCCGCCGGCGATCAGGGCGCGAATGGCGGCAAAATCGAACAGTTCTTCCATCAGGGCGGCATAATCGGCGACCGGATCGATGACATCGACCGTCAGCTCATCCACCTTGAAGCTGCCCACCTTGTCGAGATCGATGTCGGCGGCGTCGGAAATTTTGTAGCTGTCGATGACCTTCGAGCGGGCATAGATCGCATCGGTGATCTTTTCAGGTGCAGGACCGCCATTGCCGATATTGTACTTGATGCCGAAATCTTCGGTCGGGCCGCCGGGATTGTGGCTGGCGGAAAGCACGATGCCGCCAAAGGCCTTGTATTTGCGGATGACGTTGGAGGCGGCGGGGGTGGAGAGAATGCCACCCTGACCGACGAGCACCTTGCCGAAACCGGCAGCGGCGGCCATCTTGATCGCCTTCTGGATGACTTCGCGGTTATAATAACGGCCATCGCCGCCGATCACCAGTGTCTGGCCTTCAAAGCCCTCAAGCGCGTCGAAGATCGACTGGATGAAGTTCTCGGCGTAATTTTCCTGGGCGAAGACTGGCACCTTCTTGCGCAGGCCGGATGTGCCCGGTTTTTGGTCCTGGAAGGGCGTCGTCTGAACGGTCTTGATCATTGTTTCAATGGCCTCTCGAAATAAGCTGGCTGTAAAGCGCGGCGTAGAGAGCGGCGCTTTTTTCCCAGGAAACATCGGATTTCATCCCGAGTTTCTGCATTTGTGTCCACAGTTTCGGGTCGTGATAATAACGGACGGTCCGGCGGATCGCCTGTTTCAGACCGTCCAGCGTGACGGGTGAAAATTGCACGCCGGTCGCCGCCTTGCTGGCGATGGCGGCATGGTTGGCGTCGATCACGGTGTCGTTGAGACCGCCCGTGCGGGCGACGACCGGAATGCAGCCGTAACGCAGCGCGTAAAGCTGGGTCAGGCCACAGGGTTCGAAACGCGAAGGAATGATGATCGCATCGCACCCCGCCTGCATGAGATGTGACAGCGGTTCGTTATAACCGATCGCGACACCGACGCGGCCGTGGTGGCGGGATGCCGCCGCCAGAAGCGCGCCTTCCAGCGCCACATCGCCCGCTCCAAGCACCACGAGACGGCCACCGAGGGAAACGATCTCGTCCACGGCTTCCGCCATGAGGTCGATGCCCTTTTGCCAGGTCAGGCGGGAAATGACGCAGAAAAGCGGGCTGTCGTCATCATCGATACGGAAATGTTCGGCGACGGCCTTCTTGTTCAGGGCACGGTTCTTGAGGTTGGCGGCGGAATAATTGTCATGGATCAGATGGTCGGTGGCGGGGTTCCAGACATCGGCATCGATACCGTTGACGATGCCGTGCAGCACATGGGCGCGGCTGCCGATCACCCCTTCCAGCCCCATGCCGAATTCCGGGGTCAGGATTTCCTCTGCATAGGAGGGGCTGACGGTGCTGAGTGCGGTCGCCGTCTGCAAGCCGCCCTTGAGGAAGCTCACATCGTTGAAATATTCGATGCCCTCGATGCCGAAGGCATGGGCGGGCAATTCGAGCTTGCTGAAGATATTGGCACCGAACTGACCCTGAAAGGCGATGTTGTGGATGGTTAGAAGGCTCGGATCTCAGGCGTTTCGGCATAACGCATATAGACCGGGGTCATGGCGGCCTGCCAGTCATGCGCATGCACCATATCCGGCCGCCAGCCGGGGAGGACACCGGCGCCGATACGCGCTGCCGCGAGCGACAGCGCGGCAAAACGCTTCCAATTGTCAGGATAATCCTTGCCGGTCTGGCCGAGATAAGGGCCGCCGGAACGCTCGTAATAGGCGGGCGCGTCGAGGATCAGAAGGTCGAGCCCCTCGTGTCGGACTTCGAGCAGCTCGGCTTTTTCGCCAAGCAGATCGGTAAACTCGAAACATTTGACGGGGTCCGTCACGGCGGCTTTCACCGCCGGATATCCGGGTATCAATGTCCGCGTTCTGACGCCATAGGCTTCGAGCGCGATGGGGAGGGCGCCGGCAACGTCGGCGAGCCCTCCGGTCTTGATCAGGGGATAGACTTCGGATGAAACCGAAAGGACATTCATGGGCTCTACAGGTCCAGCTTGTCGATCATCGATTGGGTGATAAGGCAAATGCCGTTTTCCGTGCGGCGGAAACGCTTGGCATCCAGTTCAGGGTCTTCTCCTACAATCAGTCCTTCCGGAATGACCACTCCATGGTCGATGACGACGTTGCTGAGCTGGGCATGGCGCCCGATCTTCACACTCGGCAGTACTACGGCATTCTCAAGGCGGGAGTATGAATTGGCGCGCACGCCTGTGAACAGAAGGCTGCGGTTGAGGGCGGCGCCGGAAATAATGCAATCGCCTGACACGACCGACGACACGGCCGAACCGCGACGGTCCTCATCGTCATGCACGAATTTCGCCGGCGGGGTGATTTCCGCATAGGTCCAGATCGGCCAGGATTTGTCGTAAATATCGAGGTCCGGCACCACATCCGTCAGGTCGATGTTGGCCTGCCAATAGGCATCAATGGTGCCGACATCGCGCCAGTAGGGTTCGTGCTCGAAATCCGAACGCACGCAGGAGGAGGCGAAGCGGTGCGCGACGGCTTTGCCGTGCTCGACGATATAGGGAATGATGTCCTTGCCGAAGTCGCGGCTGGAGGTCGGGTCGGCGGCATCGCGGCGCAGGGCTTCCATCAGGAACTTCGTGTGGAAGACGTAGATACCCATCGAGGCGAGCGCGAAACTCTCATTGCCGGGAATGCCGGGCGGATCGGCCGGCTTTTCGATAAAGTCGATGATCTCGTCTTTTTCGTTCACATGCATCACGCCGAAGCCGGTCGCTTCCATGCGCGGCACTTCAAGGCAGCCGATCGTCACGTCAGCGCCGGAGTCGACATGCTGCTGCAGCATGTATTCGTAGTCCATCTTGTAAATATGGTCGCCGGCCAGAATGACCATATATTCCGGTGCATAGGGCTCGATGATGTCGATGTTCTGGTAAACGGCGTCGGCGGTGCCTTCGTACCATTGCGTTTCGGAGACGCGCTGCGAGGCCGGCAGAATGTCGAAGCTTTCGTTACGCTCGGGGCGGAAGAAGTCCCAGCCGCGTTGCAGGTGGCGGATGAGGGAGTGCGCCTTGTATTGCGTGGCGACGCCGATGCGGCGGATGCCTGAGTTGAGCGCATTCGAGAGTGCAAAATCAATGATGCGCGCCTTGCCACCGAAATAGACGGCGGGCTTTGCCCGGCGGTCGGTCAATTCCTTCAGGCGGCTTCCTCTTCCGCCCGCGAGGACATAGGCCATTGCATCACGCGCCAGGGGCTGAACTCTTTTTTCCGACATGGTGTCCTCCCGTTCTGTCTGTCAGTTTTCCGGTTCGAGCATGATCGTTGCCAAGGGCGGCAGGACGAGCATCGCCCCGATTTCCCCGCCGGCATTGACCGCCTGAACGCGTCCGCCATTTCCCTTGCCGCTGCCGCCATAAATTTCGGCGTCGGTGTTGAGAATCTCCCGCCACCGCCCCGCAAGAGGAAGCGGCACATAATAGTTTTCCCGATAGACCGGGGTCAGATTGCAGATGACCGCCACCGGTTTTTCGCCGGGCGCCGAGCGCAGCCAGGCGAAGACCGAATTCTCGTGATCGTCGACTACCAGCCATTGGAAGCCTTCGGGTTCACAGTCACGGGCGTGCAGAGCGGCTTTCGAACGGTAGGTGAGGTTGAGATCGCGCACGAGGCGGCGCATGCCCTCATGCATCGGATATTGGCGAAGGTTCCAGTCGAGCGATCCCTTTTCGCTCCATTCGCTCCACTGGGCGAACTCCTGCCCCATGAACAGCAGCTTCTTGCCGGGATAACCCCACATGAAGCCGTAATAGGACCGGAGATTGGCGAATTTCTGCCAGTCGTCGCCGGACATCTTGGCGATCAGCGATCCCTTGCCGTGCACCACCTCGTCATGGGAAAGTGGCAGCACGAAATTTTCGGTGAAGGCATAAAGCAGCCCGAAGGTCAGTTCCTGATGGTGGAACTTGCGATGCACCGGCTCACGCGAGAAATAGCTCAGCGTGTCGTGCATGAAACCCATGTTCCATTTGAAGCCGAAACCGAGGCCGCCCTCGTGAACAGGCTGCGACACTTTCGGCCAGGAGGTGGATTCTTCCGCGATGGTCATGACGCCCGGATGGGTGCCATAAACGAGCGAATTCATCTTCTGCAGGAAGCGGACGGATTCGAGATTCTCGCGACCGCCATATTCGTTGGGGATCCACTCGCCTTCCTTGCGGGAATAATCGAGATAGAGCATCGAGGCGACCGCATCGACGCGCAATCCGTCGAGATGGAATTTCTCGGCCCAATAAAGCGCGTTGTTGACAAGGTAGGACAAGACCTCGATGCGGCCGAAATTGTAGATGGCCGTGTTCCAGTCAGGATGAAAACCCTGACGCGGATCGGCATGTTCGTAAAGCGCTGTCCCGTCGAACAGGCGCAGGCCGTGCTCGTCGGTCGGAAAATGCGCCGGAACCCAGTCGAGGATCACGCCGATGCCGACCTTGTGGGCGCCGTTGACGAAACGCGCGAAACCTTCCGGATCGCCGAAACGGGCGGTCGGGGCGTAAAGCCCGGTCGTCTGGTAACCCCAGGAGGGGTCATAGGGATGTTCGGTGATCGGCAGAAACTCGATATGGGTGAAGCCCATATCCGTGCAGTAGGGAATGAGCTGGGCGGCTAGTTCGTCCCAGCTTAAGAATGTGCCGTCCGCGCGGCGCTGCCAGGAACCGGCGTGAACCTCGTAAATGCTGATCGGCTGGCGGCGCTGGTCCACCTGCGCCCAATGTTCCCGGTGGGCCTGGTCTTCCCATTTCTGCGCCAGTTCCGGCGCGGTAACGGAAGCATTCTTCGGCCGCAACTCGCCGCGCCGCGCATAGGGGTCGGCCTTCAGCGGCAGAAGCTCGCCATTGGCGCCGAGGATTTCGAACTTATAAGCGCAACCGGCATAGACGTCAGGTGCGAAGATTTCCCAGATGCCCGTATCCTTGCGGAAACGCATCACATGCCGGCGGCCGTCCCAATTGTTGAAATCACCGACGACGGAGACGCGCCTGGCATTGGGAGCCCAGACGGCGAAGTGGAAACCTTCAACGCCTTCAAGCTTGAGCGGATGAGCGCCCATCTTGTCGAACAGCCGCAGATGCGACCCCTCACGGACGAAATAATCGTCCATCGGTCCGAGAACCGGACCAAAGCTGTAGGGGTCGGTCACCGCCCATTCGGCATCGTCCCGGCATGCCCGGTAACGCACCGGCTGACGGGAAGTGAGATCGACCGGGCCTTCGAAAAAGCCCTCGGGATCGAGCTGTTTCAGCTCGCCGATGAAATTACCGTCGAGCGTGAGGACCGACACCTCTTCGGCACCGGGGATGAAACAGCGCGCGGAAAAACCTCCCGGCGTTTCGTGAACGCCGAGAAGTGCAAAGGGGTTGGAGTGCACACCGCTCTTGATCGCCTCGATTTCAGCCTTTGTAATCGCGCCAGTCTTTTTCTCTTCGGCCGAATTGAGCGGTTTTTTCATCAGGCTCTCCAGATGTCGGCGGCATATTGCCGGATCGTCCTGTCGGACGAGAACCAGCCCATACGCGCCGTGTTACGGACTGTTTTCGCATACCAGCTTTCCGGGTCGCTCCAGATTGCGTCCACCTTACGCTGTGCATCGGCATAGGCGTCGAAGTCGGCAGCGACCATGAACCAGTCGCTGTTGTAGATACCGTCGATCAGCCCCGCAAAGCGCGAGCGGTCGTCGGGCGAGAACACGCCGGAGGCGATGGATGACAGCGCCTGCGACAATTCCGCGGACTGTTCGATGATCGCCCGGGGATTGTGGCCCTCGGCGCGTGCCTTCGACACCTCTTCCGCCGTCATGCCGAAGATGACGATATTGTCCTCGCCGACATGTTCGAGCATTTCAACGTTCGCACCATCCAGTGTGCCGATGGTAAGCGCGCCGTTCAGCGCGAACTTCATGTTGCCTGTGCCCGAGGCCTCCATGCCCGCCGTCGAGATCTGTTCGGAAAGATCGGCGGCCGGAACCATGATTTCCGCAAGCGAGACGTTGTAGTTCGGAATAAACACCACTTTCAGAAGCCCGCGCACGGCGGGATCGTTGTTGATGACCCGGGCGATATCGTTGGCAAGTTTTATGATCAGCTTCGCGTTGTGATAACTCGGCGCCGCCTTGCCTGCGAAGAACTTAACGCGCGGTACCCATTCCAGTTCCGGGTGGGAGCGGATCTGGTCGTAAAGCGCCACCGTTTCGATAAGGTTCAGAAGCTGGCGCTTGTATTCGTGGATGCGCTTGATCTGGATGTCGAACATGGCCGAGGGATCGACGCGGATGCCCATGCGTTGCGCCACGGTATTGGCGAGGCGCACCTTGTTCAGACGCTTCACCTCGGCGAATTTCTCGCGGAAACCGGCATCGTCAGCGAAACGGTCCAGCGCGGTGAGTTTTTCCGCATCGTCGAGGAAATCGTCGCCGATCGCTTCGCGGATCAACCCCGTCAGGCCGGGGTTACACTGCATCAGCCAGCGGCGCGGTGTGATGCCGTTGGTCTTGTTGTTGATGCGCTCCGGATAAAGGCTGTGCAGGTCGGCAAAAACCGTTTCCTTCATCAGCTCAGTATGAAGTGCCGACACACCGTTGATGGAATGCGAGCCGATGAAGGCAAGGTTGCCCATGCGCACACGGCGCTCGCCGCCTTCATCGATGAGAGAGATGGAGCGAGATCTGCTGATCCGGCATCTTCTTTTCCTTGCGGGCGTAGACCAGCGTATTGGCATTGATCGCGTAGACGATCTGCATGTGCCGCGGCAAAAGACGCTCGAGCAACGGCACCGGCCAGCTTTCCAGCGCTTCCGGCAGAAGCGTGTGGTTGGTGTAGGAGAAGGTTCCCTGCGTAATCGTCCAGGCTTCGTCGAATTCAAGGCCATGGACATCGCAGAGCAGGCGCATCATTTCGCAGATGGAAATGGCCGGATGCGTATCGTTGAGCTGGATCGAAACCTTGTCGGGCAACGAGGTGAAATCCGGATATTGCTGCAGGTGACGACGCAGAATGTCCTGCAGGGAGGCGGAGGAGAAGAAGAATTCCTGCCGCAGGCGCAGTTCCTGACCGGCGGGCGTCGCATCGGCGGGGTAAAGAACGCGCGTCAGGCTTTCGGCCTTGTTGCTTTCTTTCAGTGCGCCAATGTGGTCGCCGGCATTAAAGGCGGCCAGCAGAATGGGGTCGATAGGCTGCGCCGACCACAGGCGCAATGTGTTGACGCGGGTGCCGCGCCAGCCGACGACCGGCGTATCGTAAGCCATGGCGATGACGCGTTCGGCCGGTTTCCAGACGAAGCGCTGTGGCTCCTCATATCCGCCGATGGTTTCCACCGATCCGCCGAAGCCGATTTCATAAGAGCTTTCGCGGCGTTCGAATTCCCACGGATTGCCGTGCGCCAGCCAGGTTTCCGGCAGTTCCACCTGCCATCCGTCCGCCATCTGCTGACGGAAAAGGCCGTGCACGTAACGGATGCCGTAGCCATAGGCGGGAATGTCGACCGTTGCCATGGATTCCATGAAACAGGCGGCCAGACGGCCAAGGCCGCCATTGCCGAGTGCGGCATCCGGCTCCAGCCCGGCAATGACGTCGAGATCGACGCCGAGCGAGGAAAGCGCGTCCCTGATTTCCTGCATCAGCCCGATATTGGAGATGGCATCGCGCATCAGGCGGCCGATCAGAAACTCGAGCGACAGGTAATAAACGCGCTTGGAATTGTTGGCATAGGCCTTGCGGGTGGAGGCCATCCACTTGTCGATGATGCGGTCGCGGACGACGAGAATGGTTGCGGTCAGCCAGTCGTGCGGCTTGGCAACCTTGACGTCCTTGCCGATACGGTAGGTGAGGCGCTCGATGATTTCGGCCGCCATGATTTCCGGGTTGGAACTGCGTGGGGCGGGGCGGGGAAGATCGGCGGCGTTTAGATTATTGATCATTGGTCGGTCAGCACCTTGGTGGGAGGAGAGGGTCTGAGAGGTCGATCCGGTTTGCCTTTGCTGATGCCAGTTTATGCATCGATATGGAGGCGTGGCAACAGCATTTTTTGCGGAAACTTGAATAGCTTAGCGTAATGAAAAATAAGACTTTTTCCTCAGCATCCCCATGGATCGCCGAAGGCATTGCCGGCCCTGTGTGCGCCGTTCTTGAACGGAGTGGCGTGGTATTTGCGATGCCGGGCATCGTTCATAAAAGGGAGAGGGGCTGCAATATTTCTGAAATGGTTCACCGGTCCTGAAAACTGTTTCGGTCTATCGGATCACACACTAGCCTTCGCAGCGGAGAGAATTCAATGAAAATAAACGGGGCGGTGCCGCAGCCGCGCCGGCTTGTGGCGGCGGCGGTGAAAAAACGGCTTCGATCACCTGGAAAATGATGTTTACCGCGGGAAAAAAGGTTCAGTCATCATCCCGCCGGCACGGATCGTCACCCGGGTATTGGGCGGAACGGCGCACCAGGGGGTGCAATCGAAGGAGAACGGTTCCGAACTCAGCGCGATGCCCTCTTCAAGTCCGCGCCAGTAAAGCGTCGGCGGCTTGTCGTCGCTTGACCAGCGGAAGGCGTGCAGACAGTCGCCATCCATCAGCACGGCGCTGAACCGCAAGGCGGAAGAAACGCCCGCTACGATCATCTTTTCCAGGCAGAGGCGTAATGCTGTGGAAATGGCCCGGACCGGGTCCGCATCAAGGCCGTGGCCGGCGGCGATCAGGAAGATGGCTTCGCTGTCGCCGGTGCCGCGCCGGGAAGCATAGATATTGTCAGGAATGAGGGAATCGATGTCGCGCCTGATCTGCTCGTAACCGCCGATCTGGCCGTTATGCATGAACAGATATTGCCCGTGCGCAAAGGGATGGCAGTTTGCGCGGGATACTTCGCCTGAGGTGGCGGAGCGGACATGGGCCATGAACATGCCCGAGCGTAGCTGGTGGCAAAGGGCAGCCAGATTGGCATCGGACCAGGCGGGTCTGGTATCGCGAAAAACGCCGGGCGTCCCGCGTTCGC
Source organism: Rhizobium sp. AN73 (assembly GCF_030757975.1). Taxonomy (NCBI): domain Bacteria; kingdom Pseudomonadati; phylum Pseudomonadota; class Alphaproteobacteria; order Hyphomicrobiales; family Rhizobiaceae; genus Rhizobium; species Rhizobium sp. AN73. The sequence goes on along the minus strand of NZ_JARWME010000001.1, from coordinate 742,923 downwards.
CATACCAGCCAAGACCACAACCGTCGCCATTGACGACGGTTTTGGCTTCTCTTGCGGCCATGGACTGGCTGACCAGCGATGCTTCCGGCTCGATCAGAAGACTGTCGAGCCAGACAGGTTTACCGGAATAGGCAAAGAGGCGGCACATTCATGCGGCTCTGCTCAGGGCCTTGTCTCCGAGCGCAAAGCCAACGGCGGCCTTGGCGTGAATGGCGGTCGAATCGTAACCCGGCAAAGGAAGGGCGTCGGGATCGATCAGCAGGGAAATTTCGGTGCAGCCGAGAATGACGGAATCGACGCCGAGCGCACGGGCTTTCTCGATGACCGACAGATAGCGCTCGCGCGAGCACGACTTGATCTCGCCCTGGCACAACTCGCCGAAGATGATGTCGTGGACGGCGGCCCTGTCTTCCGCATCGGGCACGACCACGTCGACACCGTGGCGGCGCATGCGGTCGGTGTAGAAGCCGTGTTCCATGGTGTAGCGGGTGGCGAGCAGAAGCGGCTTGCGGCGTCCGTCCGCCTTCAGTGCGGCAGCGGTTTCGTCGATGATGTCGATAAGGGCGACGCCCGACATTTTTTCAACGGTTTCCGCAACCAGATGCATGGTGTTGGTGCAGATCAACACGCAATCGGCCCCTGCTGTGGCAAGTCGCGCACCGGCAGCACCCAAAAGCGCGCCGGCTTCATCCCAGCGGTCGGCCTTCTGAAGGGCGACGACCTCGGAGAAATCGAGGGAATGCATGACGATGTCGGCCGAGACCAGCCCGCCGCGGCTGTCGCGCACGGCCTCGTTGATCATGCGGTAATAGGTTGCGGTGGATTCCCAGCTCATACCGCCGATCAGACCGATCCGTTTCATAGGAGTTCCCTTTTCAAGATTTGATTGAAAACAAGAATGCCATTGCTGCCATGAAAACGGCGTGCGTTTTTTTAGCCAATTGAAAGCATCAATGCAAACAGAGCGCGCCATCTATATAAAAAACGCAAGTGTCTTGCGTCATTATCGAGACAGGTGCATTATTAACCAATGATTGATGATCGTGACCGCCGAATCCTTGCGATTCTCCAGGAAAATGCAGAAACGCCGCTCGCCGATATCGCGGATGAGGTGTCGCTGTCGCTTTCTGCCTGCTCACGCCGCATCACGCGGTTGCGTGCGGAAGGATATGTGACGGGCACGATGGCGCTGCTCGATCGGCGGAAAATCAATCTGCCGACCACGGTTTTCCTGCTTGTGAGAACCGGCCTGCATGCGGAGGATTGGCTGGACCAGTTCCATGCCGCCGTCAGCACCATACCGGAGATCGTCGAGGTTCACCGGTTGACCGGGAATTTTGATTATATTCTGAAACTGGTGCTGCCGAATGTCGAATATTACGACACGATCTACAAACAGCTCCTCCGGCGGGTCCAGCTTTATGACATGTCCGCCTATATCTCGATGGAAACGGTGAAGCTGTCGTCGTCCCTGCCAACGACGCATATTTGACAGGGATACCAGGCCGTTTTTTCAGCGCGCGGTTTCGAAACGGAAACCGAAGCGGAAACTCCGGCTCTCACCCGGCTGAAGGGTCAACGCCGCAGTGAGTTCCGGCTGGTTGAAGGCATTGGTCGGCGTCTCGACGGGTTCGAGAGCGATGGATGTTCGTCTGTCGCGGGCAAGCGTGTCGCCGGTGAAAACATGCATGTGGCCGCGCTCCTGCCACACCGTCAGGGCCGATCCGTCCTGCCGGTTTTCAAGCCTTGTCTCGTAAAGCCCGTTTGCAGATGCGATGAGATCGGTGAAGCAGACATCGAGCACATGGCCGGCGAGCGGCGTAGCGGAAAGAAACGCCGCATCGTCGCGTTTGAGAATACCTGTCTCCCCGTCGGTGAGCGGTATCAAGTGCTCGTCCGTTTCGATTGCCGTTCTGGACGGAAGCGTCAGATAGAGATCGTCGATGGAGGATATGCCGGGCAGACGGAAATAGGGGTGCCAGCCGGCCGCAAACGGCAGCGGCCGGTCGTCACCATTGATGCCGCGTATGTCGATGGTGACGTCATGGCCAGCAAACCGGTACTCCACCTCGATGGCAAGATGATAGGGATAGCCCTTGAAGTCCGCAGGCGATATCTCGGCGCGGAAGACGAGGACATGAGCATCATTTTCCTCGAAGGACCGGTCGAGGGCAAAGGGCAGGGCTCGGGCAAATCCGTGGAAGACCAGGTCTTCGTGGGCAAGCACCGGCGCGATACGGTGCGTCTCCCCGCCGAAGTGGAATTGGCCCTGCGGGATGCGGTTGGTGAAGGGAGCGAGAATGCCGTTTCTTACGCCGTTCTGCGACTGCAATTCCGCCGGCGTCAAATATCCGTCGACGAGGTTTTCTTCGGTGCCATCGGCAAGTCTCGGTCGCCAGCTGAGAAGGGTCGCGCCCTCGTAAGCGATCTCGGCGCTGAAACCGTTTCCGGAAATGGTCACACCGGCAATCCCCGTGCCTGTTGCGGAAGTGGTCATCGGGAAATTGTCCTTCATGCATGCGTCTGCGGCCGTCGGGCCGATTGCGCCGCCGATCTCGCCCGATCATCTTCGCTGCGGAGACATTACGCAATGGCTATGACGGGCGGCACACATTCGTGACCTCCACGTCAGGTCGGCCATTCCGGTGTTATTGCCTTGCTCGTGGCGGAAATCAGTCTGCGAAGGTGTGTTTCGCACCGGTGAAAAATTCCATCAGCGCGGCCTGATCCTCACCGCCCAGCCCCGCCGCCGTCAGCATGCGGTGCACCTCGGCACAAACCGCCGTCAGCGGCATCGCCGTATTTGTACGTCTGGCGAGATCCTGCGCGCCGTTCAGGTCCTTGACCATATTGTCGATACGGCCGGTGCGGCGATAATCCTTCGCCACGTAACGCGGCATATATTCCTGAAGGATCGCGCTATCGGCCCTGCCGCCCTTCAACGCCTGCGGGATTTTGGCGGCATCGACGCCGGCGTCCAGCGCCAACTGTGTGGCCTCGGCCACGGCAAGGAAGTTCAGCCCACAAAGAACCTGGTTGATGAGCTTCGTTGTCTGGCCTGCACCGCTTGGCCCCATATGGGTGTAGTTGCTGGCGACATGCCGCAGCACGCGATGGGCATCAGCCACATCCGTTTCAGTGCCGCCCGCCATCAGTGTCAGTTGGCCGACAAGCGCCTTCGGCGCGCCGCCGGAAAGCGGGCTGTCCACCCAGCGCAGCCCCTTTTCAGCAGCATCCGCTGCCAGTTCCTTCGTTGCCTCCGGATCGATCGAAGACATGTCGATGATCAGCGTGCCGGGCCTTGCTCCCGCCGCCACGCCATCCTTGCCGAAGACGGCCAGCCTGACGATTTTCGGCGAATTGAGGCTGAGGATCACCACATCGGAGACCGACGCTGCTTCCGCTGCCGTACCGGCGCTGTGTGCGCCAAGGCTGGTCAGCGCCGCCACCTTTTCCGCGTCGAGGTCGAAAACCGTCAGTTGATTGCCGGTCTCGATCAGCCGCGTGCCGATTGCACCGCCCATGGCGCCGGCGCCGATAAGGGCGATTTTGTTCTTCTCGGTCATGGTGCTCACGGTCTCCTCCCAAAGCGTCGTGGTCTCGTCGATGTAGCTTCTTTAAAGCGAAGCGGTGATGCCGCCGTCGACGTAAAGAATATGCCCGTTCACGAAAGACGAGGCGTCGGACGACAGGAAAATGCAGGCGCCGACAAGTTCTTCGACCTTGCCCCAGCGACCGGCGGGCGTACGCTTCTCAAGCCATGCCGAAAAGGTCTCGTCAGCGACTAGAGCGGCGTTGAGCGGCGTGTCGAAATAACCCGGCGCAATGGCGTTGCACTGCAGGCCGTATTTGGCCCAGTCCGTCGCCATGCCCTTTGTCAGATTGCCGACAGCGCCCTTGGTGGCGGTGTAAGGCGCGATGCCGGGACGGGCGAGTGCGGTCTGCACGCTGGCGATGTTGATGATCTTGCCGCGTCCACGGGTGATCATGTGGCGCGCGACGGCTTGGCCCGCGTGGAACACCGAGGCGATGTTGGTCTGCAACAGGCGCTCAAAGGCGTCTGCCGGAAAATCCTCAAGCGGCGTGCGGTGCTGCATGCCGGCATTGTTGACGAGAATATCGATTGGGCCGACGTCCGCCTCGAAACCGTCGATTGCCTTGCGCACCGCTTCGTGATCGGTGGCGTCGAAGGCCAGCGTTTTTGCACCCTTGATACCTGCGGCGGCGGCTTTCAGCTTCGCTTCGTCCCGGCCGTTCAGCACCACTTCGGCCCCGGCTTCCACCAGCCCTTGCGCCAGCGCAAAACCGATGCCCTGTGACGAACCGGTGATCAGGGCGCGGCGGCCGGAAAGATCGAACAAATTAAGGCCCACTGTTTCCTCCAGTCTCTCGACATTGCTTTTATGTCGGTTTATGTTATCGATAACATTCATCCCTTTCAGTCGTGGATGTCAAGGCTTAAACGCTTGGTTCCGGTACGGATCATGCGTGCGAGGTGGCCGCAAGGCCCGCAAAAAGCGCGGCTGGCGGCAATGATCGGGATGCGGATTATTTTGTCGCGCCGGACAGGTACGACGTCGAAAGGGAGATATTTATGAGAGCGATTGTCGCCCATGGGGCAAAGGATGTGCGCATCGAAGAGCGGCCGGAGGAAGCGCCGGGGGTGGGAGAAGTGCGCCTTCGTCTGGCCCGGGGCGGAATTTGCGGCAGCGATCTTCACTATTACAATCATGGCGGTTTCGGCGCGATACGGCTTCGCGAACCGATGGTGCTGGGGCATGAGGTCTCCGCCGTCATCGAGGAACTCGGTGAAGGCGTCGAGGGTCTGAAGGTCGGCGGTCTTGTGGCGGTTTCGCCGTCCCGCCCGTGCAGGACCTGCCGCTTTTGCCAGGAAGGCCTGCACAACCAGTGCCTCAACATGCGCTTTTATGGCAGCGCCATGCCGTTCCCGCATATTCAGGGCGCTTTCCGCGAGGTTCTCGTGGCGGATGCGCTGCAATGCGTTCCCGCCGATGGCCTGACCGCTGGCGAGGCGGCCATGGCGGAACCGCTGGCGGTGACACTGCATGCCACCCGTCGCGCCGGGGATTTGCTGGGAAAACGCGTGCTGGTTACCGGTTGCGGCCCGATCGGCATTCTCTCCATTCTTGCCGCACGCCGTGCCGGTGCCGCTGAAATCGTCGCGACCGACCTTTCGGATTTCACGCTCGCCAAGGCGAAAGAAGCCGGCGCGGATCGCGTCATCAACAGCAAGGATGAACCCGATGCGCTGGCCGCCTATGGGGCGTACAAGGGCACGTTTGACGTTCTCTATGAATGCTCGGGTGCCGCCGTTGCCCTTGCGGGCGGGATTACGGCGCTGCGTCCGCGAGGCATCATCGTCCAGCTCGGGCTTGGCGGCGATATGAGCCTGCCGATGATGGCGATCACCGCCAAGGAACTGGATTTGCGCGGCTCTTTCCGTTTCCATGAGGAATTCGCAACCGGTGTTGAATTGATGCGCAAGGGCCTGATCGACGTCAAACCGTTCATCACCCAGACGGTCGATCTCGACGACGCCATCTCGGCCTTCGAATTCGCCTCCGACCGCAGCCGTGCCATGAAGGTCCAGATCGCTTTTTCGTAGGCGCCTGTATCGCACGCAAGAATGCCGACGTTTCGATCGGTGGCGGATTGTTCCGCCACCGATTTTTTATGCGCGATTTCCGTTCGTGACAATCTATGGACGATGTTATCGGTATCATATCCCGGCTATCGGGTTGAGTAGACACGCTTGATCTTCCTTCGCTGACATCGTCTCAACCGATGTGCACATTTTGACGCAGGTCAAAAAGGTGATTTGCCGCCCGCCATTTTTTGCTTTATCGAAATTTCAGAAATTACTGAAACTACAGAAAGCAAAGAAATGCCGACCAGTCTTTCTCCGCTCGTTCAGTCCTTCGTGCTGCATTTTGGCGAGATGGGCAGCCGCTGGGGCATCAACCGCACGGTCGGCCAAGTCTATGCATTGCTTTACATTTCGCCGCAGCCGCTCTGCGCCGACGACATTGTCGAGGCGCTTGGCATCTCCCGTTCCAACGTGTCGATGAGCCTGAAGGAGCTTCAGGCGTGGAACCTTGCAATTCTCAAGCATTTTCCCGGTGACCGGCGCGATTTTTTCACGACGCCGGAGGGTGTCTGGCAAATTCTCCGCACCCTTGCCGAGGAGCGCAAGAAACGTGAGATCGATCCGACGCTCAGCGTGCTCCGCGAAATTCTGATGGAGACGCCCGAGAACGAAGACGAGCGGCATGCGCAAAAGCGCATCGACGAGATGAAGACGCTGATCGAGCAGCTCACCGGCTGGTATGATGATGTGAAGCGGCTGGAGACGGAGCGGCTGGCTTCGTTATTGGCGCTCGGCTCGAAAGTCACGAAACTGTTGGAGGCCAAGGACAAGATCGTCTCTCTTGCAAGACCCCGTGGCACAAAGGGCAAGTGAGGAGATCGGCCTTGGAGATGTCCGCACAAACGCGACAATCGGCAAGTGGTGACGGTGTTGACTGTCCTGCGCCTGAAACCGTTTCGCCCGATGTGGTGCGGCGGCGCTTCTTCGGTGCTGCTGCCGGGAAATCCTCTGACGACAAGGTTGCCGGAGCGGTGGAAAAGGTGAAGGTCCCAGCAGTAGAAAGATCCGTCGCTCTGCTGCATGTGTTGCCTGCTCTGCTCTGGCTGCCGCAGGCGGGTCTGCTTGCCTTTTCCGTCGGAAAAATTGCCGATGGAGCGCCGATGATGGCGGTTGTGCCGGCTGCTTTTGCGGTTCTCATCCTCGGTGTCATCAAGGCCTGGCTGGAAAAAATCGCGGCGCGATTGTCGTTTCGTGCCGCGCGCGCCACGCTGTCGCAACGGCGGCTGGAAGCGCTGCAGGCTGTGGCGAAGGTGTCGCCGCTTGATCTGTCGCGCACGGCATCTGGCGAGGCGGCAGGCGTTATTGCCGAGGCGGCGGAAGCGCTGGTGCCCTACCTTTCCCGTTTCCAGCCGGCACGGATGAAAGCCACCATCGTTCCATTGGTTTTTGTGCTGGCGATCCTGCCATTGACCTGGGTCGCGGCGCTGGTGCTGCTGCTCGCCATGCCGACCATACCGCTTTTCATGGCGCTGATCGGCTGGCAGGCAAAGGCGGCCAGCGAAAAGCAGCTTGCCGAGACCGGCAATATGAATGCCTTCCTGCTCGATCGCCTGCGCGGGTTGGAAACGATCCGCGCGCTGGAGGCCGTCGATCTGACTGCTGGACGCCTGCGCACGGACGCGGAAAACCTCAAGAAGCGGACGATGGCCGTGCTCAGGATCGCCTTTCTTTCCTCGGCGGTGCTGGAGCTTTTCGCCGCCCTCGGCGTTGCCATGACCGCCGTTTACATTGGTTTCCATCTGCTCGGTTTTCTGGATTTTGGTGCGTGGGGCGAGAAGCTGACGCTTGCCGAGGGACTGTTCATCCTGCTTCTGGCCCCGGCCTTTTTTGAACCGCTACGCGAATTATCCGCCGTCTGGCATGACCGTGCAGCCGGCGAGGCGGCTCTCGGCGCGCTCGATACCTTGACGGCGGGCGGCGCAGCTGTCGCGGGCGAGGGCAAGGACATGGTGTCCGTTTCATGCCCGATGCCCGGTTTGGTGGAGCTGAATAATCTTTCCTTCGCCTATCCAAATTCTCCACCTGTGATCCGAAATCTCAACCTTACGGTTCAGCCGGGCGAGAGAGTTGCGATTCTTGGGTCTTCCGGTTGTGGCAAATCCACTGTACTCTCCTTGATTGCTGGGTTGGCTGAGGTTGGCAGCGGCGAAATAAGTATCGGCGGCGTAAAGCTCGATCATGCGACTGCTGATGGACTACGCAATACAATCGGCTGGGTTAGCCAGAAGCCGTTCTTTTTTGCCGGTTCGCTGAAGGCGAATATTCGCTTTGGTCGTGCCGGGATCAGCGAAGGCATGGTGGAAGAGGCGTTGTGCCATACCGGGCTGGATGGATTATCGCATGCACGCCGACACCTGCCGATTGGGGATGGCGGATATGGCATTTCGGGCGGAGAAGCGGTGCGGCTCGCCATTGCGCGCGCTTTCGCCGATCCCGCAACGCAGCTTGTTCTGGTCGATGAACCGACGGCGCATCTCGACCGGGAAACGGCTGCTCTCGTTACGGAAAACCTGCTGAAACTGGCAAATGGCAGGACATTGATTGTCGCAACGCATGATCCGGTGCTGGCGGCGCGCATGGACAGGGTCGTGGATATGACGACGATCCATTCAAGAGGGCAGTCATGATCGCACGTCTTGCCATATTGAAACCCATCATTGCCCTGTTCTGGACGGCGCGTCGCGGCATGCTGCTTGCCGGTATGGCTCTCGCGGCTACGACGGTGCTGGCGGGTATCGGTCTTCTCGGCGTTTCCGGCTGGTTCATCACCGCAACGGCGATTGCCGGTCTGGTGCCAGCCACGGCCTATGCATTTGACGTCTTTGCCCCGTCGGCGGCCATCCGCCTCTTGGCGCTGTCGCGCACCGCCGCCCGTTATGGCGAACGCATGACCACCCATGAGGCAACGCTTTCTGTGCTGGCGGCGCTTCGGGAAAAGCTGTTTCGCGGTTTTGCCGTTCCGCAGACGGCAAAACATCTGGAGGCAAGACCCGCCCGCCTGCTGAACCGGTTGACCGCGGATATCGATGCGCTGGATTCACTTTATCTACGCGTGCTGGTTCCCGCCGCCGTCGCAGTCCTTGCCGCCATTGCAACGGGCATCGGGCTTGCTTTCCTCGACCCGCTTGCAGGCGTTCTGGCGGCCCTCTTCCTAATCTCGGCGGGGCTCGGCATTTCGGTGCGCTCCGCGTTGCGGGCGGAAAAATTTGCGCGCCGCCGGGCAATCGGGCTTGAAGCGCTTCGCGCCCGTACGGCGGATCTGGTCAACGGACAGGTGGAATTGCTCACCACGGGTCGTCTTGCCGCGCAGGTTGCGGCGGTAAAGGGCGCGGACGACTACCTGCTTGCCTGTGATGATCGCCTGAACCGCATCGAGACCAATGCCGGTTTTTCCTTTGGAGTTTCAGCGGCTATTCTTTTGAGCGCCGCCCTTCTGGGCATGGCATGGCTTGCGGAAAAGGGCGTGGTGAACGCACCGGCTGCCGCTCTCGGCCTGCTCGTCTGCTTCGCCGCTCTGGAGCCTTTCACGGCGTTGCGCCGGGGGGCAATGGAACTCGGGCGCACGCTGTTTTCGGCAAGGCGTATCGCGCCGCGTCTTTCGACAGAGGCTGCAGTTCACTGTCCATGCTTGCCCGCCATCGGCATCGCTGCGGACCTTGAGAACGTGCGTCTGGAGCGGGATGGGAACGACAATCCGGTCCTGACTAATATCAACCTTGTAATCGCCGATGGTGAAACGGTCGCGATCGTTGGGCCGAGCGGTGCCGGCAAGACCAGCCTCATCCAGCTTCTGGCAGGTGAATTGCTGCCAACGGCGGGCCTAGTCAGTGCTCTACCATCCTGCCTGATGACGCAGCGAAGCCAGCTTTTCCGCGACAGCATTGCCGACAATCTGAGGCTGGCAAAACCCGCGGCGACCGAGAACGAACTTTGGGATGCCCTGCACGCAGCGGGCCTTGGCGAACACGTCAAAACCCTGACTGCCGGGCTGAATACGAGGCTTGGCGAGGCGGGGCAGGGCCTTTCCGGCGGCCAGTCACGCCGGCTTGCGCTCGCCCGTTTCCTGCTGCGCGACAAACCGCTCTGGCTTCTCGATGAGGTGACGGAAGGGCTGGACGGCGAGACCGCCCGCGATGTGCTCGGCCGGCTGTTTGCCAGGGCGGATGGAAAGACTGTCGTGATGATCACCCATAATCGCCGCGAGGCGGAATTTGCCGATCGGATCATCATGCTGAAAGACGGACGCCAACTTGATCAATGTCAAAGCGGCACCCCGGAATACGACGTAATGCTGCAAACATTGCGTCCGGACTGAGTGATTTTTCGGGTCGGCGCCATTTCGTAACAGAAGGCCGGCCTTTCATAAAAGGTGGGGTAAAAACATGGAACTCGACATCGTGGCGCTATCGCGCCTGCAATTCGCGGTTACCGCTTTATATCACTTTCTATTCGTTCCCCTGACGATCGGACTGTCGGTGGTGATCGCCATCATGGAAACGGTCTATGTCATGACCGGCCGCGCGATCTGGCGGCAGATGACGAAATTCTGGGGTACATTGTTCGGCATCAACTTCGTGCTTGGCGTTTCCACTGGCATCGTCATGGAATTCCAGTTCGGCATGAACTGGAGTTATTACAGCCACTACGTCGGCGATATCTTCGGTGCGCCGCTGGCGATCGAAGGAATGATGGCGTTCTTTCTGGAAGCCACCTTTGTCGGTCTGTTCTTTTTCGGCTGGGACAAGCTGTCGAAACTCGGCCATCTCATCGCAACATGGTGCGTGGCGATCGGTTCCAACTTCTCGGCGCTCTGGATATTGATCGCCAATGGCTGGATGCAGAACCCGGCGGGATCGGCTTTCAACCCCCAGACCATGCGCATGGAAGTGACAGACTTCTTCGAGGTCCTGTTCAACCCGGTCGCACAGGCGAAGTTCGTCCACACCGTTTCGGCGGGTTACGTGACCGCCTCCATCTTCGTGCTCGGCGTTTCCGCCTGGTATGTCCTAAAGGGGCGCCATGTCGATCTCGCCAAGCGGTCGATGACGGTTGCCGCCTCGTTCGGTCTGGCGTCTGCTCTGTCCGTCGTCGTGCTTGGTGATGAAAGCGGTTATCTTTCGACCGAACACCAGAAGATGAAGCTCGCCTCCATTGAGGCCATGTGGGAAACGGAACCGGCGCCGGCACCCTTCACGGCGATAGGTTTTCCCGATCAGGAAGCGCGCGAGACGCATTTTGCCGTGAAGATCCCGTGGGTGATGGGCCTTATCGGCACCCGCTCGCTCGACACGCAAATCCCCGGCATCAACGATCTGGTGGAGCAGGCAAAGACCCGTATCCGCGATGGCATCAAGGCCTATGACGCGCTGATGCAGATACGCGCCAACGGCAAGGGCGCGCAACTGCCCGAAGAGGTGAACGGCACCTTTGCCGAACTTGGGCACGAGCTTGGTTACGCCCTGCTGCTGAAACGTTATGTCGACGATCCGCGTCAGGCGACCGAGGAGCAGATTGCCAAGGCGGCTGCCGATACGATCCCGCATGTGCCAACGCTGTTCTGGGCGTTCCGCATCATGGTCGGTCTCGGCCTCTTCTTCATCGTGCTGACGGCGACCTTCTTTTATCTCTCGGCGCGCCGCCGGCTGGATCACTATCCGTTGTTGCTGAAGGTGGCCGTCTTCGCCATTCCGCTGCCGTGGATTGCCGCGGAGATGGGCTGGGTGGTCGCGGAATTCGGCCGCCAGCCATGGATCATCGAGGGTGTGCTGCCGACGGCGGCCGCCGTCTCCAGCCTCAGCGCCTCGACGGTTCTGATTACGCTTCTCTGCTTCATCGCCATCTACACGGTGCTGTTCATCGTCGAAATGGGGCTGATGCTGAAGGCGATCCGCAAGGGGCCTGATCCGGACCAGGAGCCGGAAGCGCCGCTCGTTCCCGAAAAACTCGTCGCTGCGGAGTAAACGATCATGATATTGCACCAACTCATCGACTACGAAATCCTCCGCGTCATCTGGTGGCTGCTGCTCGGCGTGGTGCTGATCGGTTTTGCCGTGACCGGCGGTTTTGATCTGGGCACGGGCGCGCTGCTGCCCTTCGTCGCGAAAACGGATCTCGAGCGGCGTGTGGTCATCAATTCCATCGGCCCGGTCTGGGAAGGCAATCAGGTCTGGCTCATCCTTGGCGGTGGCGCCATCTTCGCCGCCTGGCCGCCACTCTATGCGGTGTCGTTTTCAGGCTTTTATCTGGCGATGTTCGCCACCCTGTTTGCGCTGATTTTGCGGCCAGTCGGTTTCAAGTATCGCTCCAAGCGCGAAAGCACGACATGGCGCAGTGCATGGGACTGGGCCTTGTTCATCGGCGGTTTTGTTCCTGCGCTGATCTTCGGTGTGGCGATCGGCAATGTGCTGCAGGGCGTACCCTTCCGCTTTAACGACGACCTCAGGATTTTCTACGACGGCACGACGCTGTTCGAACTTCTGAACCCCTATGGCCTTCTCTGCGGCCTCGTTTCCGTCGCCATGCTGGTGATGCATGGTGCGGCCTGGCTAGTGCTGAAGACCGAAGGCCCGGTTGCGGCCCGCGCTCGCGCTTTCGGCAGCATCGCGGCCCTTGCCACCACCGTTTTGTTCGCGCTCGGCGGTGTGCTGTTGTGGCTCGGTATCGACGGGTATCGCTTCACCTCGGAGATCGTCACCGATGGTCCGTCCAATCCGTTGTCAAAGACGGTCGAGGTCGCAAGTGGCGCCTGGTTTTCCAATTATGCCGCCCATCCGTGGATGATGGTGGCGCCGGCGCTCGGTCTTGCCTTCCCGCTCGTCGCCTTCCTGTTGTTCAGGGTCCGGCGGGAGGTGCTGGCGCTGCTTTCCAGCTCGCTTGCCATTTTCGGCATCATCTCAACGGTTGGGCTGACGATGTTTCCCTTCATCCTGCCGTCTTCGATCGATCCGAAATCGAGCCTGACGGTATGGGACGCATCATCGAGCCACATGACGTTGTTCATCATGCTGGTCGTCGCCCTCATCTTCATCCCTATCATCGTCGCCTACACGTCGTGGGTCTATCATGTGCTGTGGGGCAAGGTGGATGAAAAGGCGATCCGCGACGATAGCGGCCACGCATATTGATATCGAACAAACAGAAGGAGATCGAACATGTGGTATTTCGCCTGGCTGCTCGGCCTGCCTCTCGCCGCCATCTTCGCCGTCATGAACGCCATGTGGTATGAGTTGATGGAAGAAAACGCTAAAAAGGCCGAGGCAAAGCCGAAAAAATAAAGCTTCGGGGCACGGGGCAAAAGAAAGGCGGCATCCGGTTTGGATGCCGCCTTTCTGGGAAAACAGCCGTGCTCATCGCGCGGCTTCAGTGGATCGCGATGCCGCGCTTGTCCGCTTCTTCCTTGATGATGTCTTCGACTATCGCTCTATTGAGATTTGGATCTCCCAGAAGATAGTCGTCGGCAATCTCGAAAATCGACTTCGGGTTGTCCGTCCTGTGAAGGGTGTCCAGGTCCCGGCCGATCTGCTCTCTCAAGCTGGAATAGTCGTCCATCGCGGTCTCCCGATCACCGGTTCAATGCAGAAGGTCGGCTGGAACCTTGCCGCCGTTTTCGGACAGCTTCTTGATGACGGCCTTGTGCAGCCAGATGTTCATGGTCGCCGAATCCGAGGTGTCGCCGGTATAGCCGAGTTCACCCGCCAGTTCCTTTCGGGCGCTGAGGCTGCTGTCCAGATCGAGCGCCTTCAAAAGGTCGACGATCGAGCGTTTCCAGTCGAGCTTCTGCCCGTTCTGTTTGACTGCCGCATCCAGAATGGAGGCCACGTCGACGCTACCAGTGGATGCCGGAGCCGTGGACGCCGGAGCGGGCGCCGCAGGCTGAGCCGGTGCGGCCGGGCTTGCGGCGGTTGTCGGCGTTCCAGTCGGGGCCGAAGTCGAAGCCGGTGTTGCTGCCTCGGCCCTGCCGAAAATCGCGCCCTTGATCTTGTCGAAAAAGCTCATTGTGTCCTCCCTTTATCGGCGAAATGCCCGCCCGACGGCGATGAGAATGCATGCGCCGATGAAACCGGCGATGAGATATCCAATCCAGCCTCCGAGCGAAATGCCCACAAGCCCAAGCAGGAAATTGGCGACGATGGCGCCGATGATGCCGAGGATTATGTTCATGAAAACACCCATGTTGCTTTTCATGAACTGTTCGGCGAGCCAACCGGCCACGCCGCCTATGATGATTGCTGCAATCCAGCCGATTTGTGCGTCTTCCATGACAGGCCTTTCCTTTTTGAGAGAGGTCCGCAGGCATATGGACAGGCTTTTGCGCGCACTGATCCCCCCGCCTCTTTGACCCCAGGCGACGGACTAACGATTGAGCGAAGGTTTTGTTCCGCCTGTCGACGTTTTCCTCAGCTTTGGCTGCGGAAGTCCAATCCGATGTCCAGAACCGGTGCGCTGTGGGTCAGCCAGCCGACGGAAATGAGATCGATGCCGGTTGCGGCGATGGCGGGCGCCGTTTCCGGGTTGATGCGGCCGGAGGCTTCGGTGATTGCGCGTCCCGCGACGATTTCCACCGCCTCGCACAGCTGTTCCGGCGTCATATTGTCCAGCAGAACCGCATCGACGCCTTCTTCCATCGCCTCGTGCAATTGCGTGAGCGTATCGACCTCCACCTCGATCTTGACCAGATGCCCGACACCCGCCTTTGCGCTGCGGATTGCTTCGGCCACGCCGCCGGCGACGGCGATGTGGTTGTCCTTGATGAGGACGGCATCATAAAGGGCGAAACGGTGGTTCATGCCGCCGCCGGCGCGCACGGCATATTTTTCCAGCGTCCGGAGGCCGGGCGTCGTCTTGCGGGTGCAGGCGACGGAGGCTTTGGTGCCGGAAATGGCGGCAGCGATTTTTGCGGTGACGGAAGCGATGCCCGAGAGATGGCCGAGAAAATTGAGTGCAGTGCGCTCCCCCGTCAAAAGGCCGCGCGAAGGACCTTCGATCGTTGCGATGACATCGCCGGGAGCCACCATTGCCCCATCCTGGACATGCCGTTTCATCACGATAGCCGGGTCCACGAGCTGGAAAGCCAGTTCCGCGGCATCGAGACCGGCGATGACGCCCGGTTCACGCGCCGCCATGACGACGACCGAGCGGTGATCTGCAGGGATGACGGCGGCAGAGGTTATGTCGCCCGCCAGCCCCAGATCTTCCAGAAGGGCATTGCGAACGAGCGGTTCCACGATGAGGCGTGGCAGGGGGGAGAGGATCATGTCAGGCGCTCCGCGCGATGCTGGAAGAGGAAAGGCTGGAAGAGGTAAATTCATGGGCGATGGCGATGACATCGGAAAGGTTCAGCCTGCGCCTTGTGGCGATCGCGGCCTTTTCCGGGAAATCGTCGCGGAAATGGCCGCCGCGCGATTCCGTGCGCAAGGCCGCGAAGACGGCGACGGCGAGCCCGACGATGGCGGGGTCCGATGCCGGACCGTCCTGTTCTGCCAGTGGCAGAAGATCGCGGATCGCCTCGGTCAGCCCCACCTCATGTCTTGCGATGCCGAGATGGCGCGAGACGATGGGCCGGATGATGGAGAGATCGGCGGCCGGGAGGTCAGGTGTGGTGAATGTCGCGACAGCCATCGCCTGTTTTGCGTTGGGTGCGCGCAGCCTGGCAATATCTTCCGCCGCGCGCATACCCATCGCAGCCGCTTCCAGCAGGGAGTTGCTGGCGAGCCGGTTGGCGCCGTGAAGACCCGTGCAGGCGGTTTCTCCGGCAACCCAGAGGCCCGGCACCGAACTGCGGCCATGTCCATCGGTGGCGACGCCGCCCATGTGGTAGTGCACGGCGGGACGGACGGGAACCAGTTCGCGGGCGGGGTCTATGCCGGCCTCGCGGCAGAGCAGGTCTATCGACGGGAAGCGCGCCGAAAAACCGCTTCCGAGCGCCTGGCGTGCATCGAGAAAGACCTTGCCGCCACGCAGGATTTCCCGGTCGATGGCGCGGGCGACAATGTCACGGGAGGCAAGTTCCGCACCCGGAACAGCCGCCATGAACCGTTCGCCGTTTTCATTGAGAAGAAGCGCGCCTTCTCCCCGCACCGCCTCGCTGACCAACGCCAAAGGCCGCCGGGGGGAGGAAAGCGCCGTCGGGTGAAACTGGACGAATTCCATATCCGTGAGGATGGCGCCGGCGCGTGCGGCGAGCATGATGCCCTGCCCGAAATTGCCGGAGGGATTGGTCGTCGCCTCATAAAGCCCGCCGAGGCCGCCGGTCGCAAGAATGACGTTTGTGGCCGGCAGAACAAAGCTACCCTTTTGCCCGGCGCAGATGAGACCCGCCACGACGCCGTCATTGGTCAGCACCCGGCGCACTTCCGTGCCTTCGAGAACCGTGACGGACGGCGTGCGCAGCACGGCTGCGGCCAGAGCCTTGACGATGGCCGCACCCGAGCCGTCGCCTTCGGCATGCAGGATGCGCCGGCGGCTGTGGGCCGCTTCCAGCCCGAAGACGAGCTTGCCCTGCGCATCGCGGTCGAAACGCACTCCCGCCCGCTCCAGGGCTTCGATGACGGCAGGGGCGGCAGAGACGATGTCTGCGGCCATATCCACGTCACAGAGGCCGTCGCCTGCGGCAAGCGTATCGGCAAGATGAAGTGCCGTGCTGTCGTCAGGCCCGAGGCTCGCCGCAATACCGCCCTGCGCCCAGGCGCTGGAGGTCTCGCCGCCGAGCGCGCTGCGGGTCAAAAGCAGCACCGGTTGCGGTGCAAGTGTCAGCGCCGCCATCAGGCCGGCAATGCCGCTGCCGACGATGACCGTTCTGCCCGCATATGACGACAGGGCTTCGCTCATATCGCCAGCATCCTTTCCACCGCGCGGCGGGCGGCGACCGCAATAGTCGGATCAATCGTCACCTCATGGCGGTTTTCCTCAAGCGCTGTACGGATATTGCCGAGCGTGATGCGCTTCATGTGCGGGCAGAGATTGCAGGGCCGGATGAATTCGACATCGGGGTGATGCACGGCGACATTGTCGCTCATGGAGCATTCCGTCAAAAGCACTACCCGGGCAGGTCGCGCCCTGCCGACATAATCCGACATGACGGCGGTGGAGCCGGAGAAGTCCGCAGCCTCGACGACATCGGGCGGACATTCCGGATGCGCCAGCACGGTGATGCCGGGATGGCTCTCCCGCAGTTCTCTAATGTCATCGGCAGTGAAAAGCTCGTGCACCTCGCAATGGCCGCGCCATGCGATCAGTTCGACATTGGTTTCCCGCGCCACGTTCTTTGCCAGATATTCATCCGGCAGCATCAGTACGCGCGGCACGCCGAGCGATTCTACCACCTGACGGGCATTGCCTGATGTGCAGCAGATGTCGGAAGCGGCCTTCACCGCCGCCGAGGTATTCACGTAAGTGACGACCGGAACGCCGGGATAGGCCTTGCGCAGAAGCGCAATGTCCTCGGGTGTAATGGAATCGGCCAGCGAGCAACCAGCGGCCATGTCAGGAATGAGTACGGTTTTTCCCGGATTGAGCAGCTTTGCCGTCTCGGCCATGAAATGTACGCCGGCAAGAACGATCACATCCGCTTCCACTTCCATCGCCTTGCGGGCAAGGGCGAGGCTGTCGCCGACGATATCGGCGACGCCGTGAAAGATTTCCGGCGTCTGGTAGTTATGGGCGAGGATGACGGCGTTGCGCTTGCGCTTCAGATCGAGGATCGCCTCCACATCGTCCTGAAAGCCCATCCATTCGGCCTTGGGAATGACACGGCTGACGCGGTCGTAAAGGCTTGCGGCAGAAATCTGTTCGTTCACGGCACTCTCCCATTTATACTCTGTTTGAGTATATCTATGGCAAAGAGATATTCTCATTGTGAGCATATGTCAATTGCGGGAGAGGGGCAGTTTGGTTCCCGAGAGGGCGCGTTCATCGAGAACGGTTTGGCGGAAGCGGAAAAGCTTTGCCGGGCGGCCGCCGGTTTCGGTTGCCATGTCACCGGTCTCTTCCACCAGTTGCTGCTGTTCGATCAGCCGGCGGAAATTCTGTTTGTGCAACGTCAGCCCGGCCAGCGCTTCGATGGCGCGCTGCAATTGCAGCAGGGTGAAGGCATCGGCCATCAGTTCGAAAACTACGGGGCGGTATTTGATCTTTGCCCTGAGGCGGGCAATGCCGGTGGCGAGAATGCGGCGATGATCGGCAAACATGGGCTTGCCGAAATTGACCCGCGGTTCGCCCTGGGCTTCCTCGACCAGCCCCGCCTCATACAGCAATTCGTAGCGCTGCAGGGTCAGTTCCTCGTTCCAGCCGCCGCCATCGAGACCGAAGGTGAAATCGGCCCGCAAATGGCGCTGGCTCTTGCAGGCGGGATGGGAATCCGCCCATGCGCGCAGATTGTCGATAATTGCATCCAGAACCGCCGGGCGACCCTGCCGATGATCCTCCCAGGGGAAATATTCGTACCAGCCATGCCAGAGGGGAAGGTCGCTGCCGGGGGATTCCTGCTCGCGGACCAGCCCGAGATAACCGATCGAAATGGTTCTCCCGCCCGGAATATCATTGTTACGGTCGCGGTCGGCGAAGGTGTAAAGCTGTTCGAGATAACCGACGGGGTGATGCGTCTGTTCGTGGATCCACTCCCGCAACCCGCTCTGAAGCGTTCTGTGCCCGAATTCGAACGGCCCCGAAGGAAGGGCTGCTCCCGCCCGAACGGTCATGACCCGCGGCTCGTCCCTGGTGATGGCGGTGACGACGGCGATGAGTTCGGCATGGGCAAGCCCGATGGTCACGGCGGCTCCTCTGGTCGTTGGCTGCAAGATCAACCTTCTTTGGCACAGGAAGGCCGGTTCGCCAACAAGGGGCGGGCTGGAAAGGGCTGCCGATGATCGCGCGCGCCGGAAAACAGGGTTTCGTCAGACAAAAGGATGAATTCTTGTGGTTAGGCGTCCATCATTCGTTATGTTACAGAGCCGCCATAAGCATCTCAGACTGTAGAAGGCCGATGTTAGAGGACATATCTCTCGAAGAGACACTTGTGGGTTACTACACCTGGAACATCGGGCAAAATCTGGTTTATCTGGATGCTGTGGCCTCCCGCTTGCGTGACGTTTCAACGGAAGAGGCCACCGGCGGCATTCCGGTGGAGAATTTCATCGCGCAGATTGAGAGCGGTTCCCGGGCGCGTGTGGCCAAGGCGGTTTACAACTCGCTGACGAATGGCGCATTCTATGATCAGGAATACCGCATTCAGCTCAAATCCGGTGGTTTTCGCTGGTTGCGGACGACGGGTAGGGTGATCCTGGATGGCGACCGACTGCCGATGATGGCGATGGGCACGGTGCGTGACATCACCGCGCGCAAGGTTTTATTGATGTAATATTTGTTTCGCTCGGCCTCTTTTTGAAAAAACGCCGATCTATTTTTTTTATCGATTGTTCTGATGTTGCGGTGACATGGTTCGGCAGGTTTTAATTTTGCTGTTTCAGATCGTGCTGGTCGTGGGGCTCGGCATAGCCGGCATCCGCATCGCCTCGCTCGTCAATGGCGAAGCGGCAAGTACGACGGCTGGCCTTGCCGCAAACACGGAAATGCTGTGGACGACCGCGCCGGTCCGGGTCGATCCCCGCCACCAGAATTACGAGCGCATTCCGACCCCGCCCGATCCATACCCCCTGAAAATATACGCGGATCAGCGCCTGCGCGTTGTCTCCAACAACCGCTTCACCTTCAAAGGGCAGGAATTCCGCCTCGCCCGCGTGGAGGATATCGACCGCAACCGGGTCTGCGCCGGCCCTGATGGCCGCCGTTATGCCTGCGGCCTGAACGCCTTCAAGGCGCTGGAGAACCGGCTACGCGGCAAATATCTTGAATGCCGCGTGCTGGAGGAGGGCGACGCCGCCCGTTCGGTTGAATGCCGGATCAACGGGCAGGATGTGCGGGCGCTATTGCAATAGACAACGCGATAAGTAGCCGTTGAGACGGGTGGAGGTGGGCGCTGGGGGGTGGTATTTCGATTTTAAAAGGTTTGGTGGAGCTAAGCGGGATCGAACCGCTGACCTCTTGCATGCCATGCAAGCGCTCTCCCAGCTGAGCTATAGCCCCATAAGGGTTCCGGCATTTCGTCCGGTTCCGGGAACCGAAGCGGCTGTTGTTCCGTTCGGTGGCGGCTTACTACTTCGGCTAAACGAAGAGTGCAAGCACAAAAAACAGCCCGGCTTCATTTTTTTGTCGCCGGGCTGGTTTATCCAATAAGATCAAGCTTCTTCGTCGTCGCCCGATACGCCGATGATGCCGGACATGTCGTCGTCATCGTCGTCTTCGTCAGCTTCGAGGAAGGTGTCGTCATCGTCGCCGATTTCCACGTCTTCGTCGTCGTCGCCCAGGTCGGGGATCTCGTCGCCGCTGTTGTCGCCATCGGCGTCTTCCAGCGATACGAGTTCGACTTCCGTGTTTTCGGCGTCAACTTCTGCGACTTCTTCTTCTTCAGCCTGCTCGAGCTTTGCCTGAGCCGTGCTTTCTTCAAAGAAGGAGAGCGGCCAGGATTTGCCGCTATAGGGAGAAACGACCGGGTCGCGGTTCAGGTCGTAGAACTTCTTGCCGGTATCGGGGTCTGTGCGCTTGGTACCAAGGTCCGCTTTTGCCACTGTCTAAGCCTCGAATTGTCGAATGAGTTTCGGTGTGTACGCCGTAAAACCGGCATAGACGGTAAAATTTCTAGCCGGTCCCCTTAATCGTTGCGGTCTTTCGTGTCAAAGACAAACTTTGGAGGCCGCCCTCCCATGATACGACTTGCATGCCGGGTTGCTCATCAAGATTGGAGGCCGTAGCACTCTACTGTATTAATGACGCACGCACAGGCAGAAAGCTTCATGACCTTCACGATTGCCATAGATGGGCCAGCTGCGGCGGGCAAAGGGACCTTGTCACGCGAGATCGCGGAGGCCTATGGTTTCCATCATCTCGATACCGGGCTGACCTACAGAGCCACAGCCAAAGCCCTTCTTGATGCGGGCCTGCCGCTTGATGACGAGGCCGTCGCTGAAAAGGTGGCGCTGGAACTTGACCTTGCAGGTCTCGACCGCTCGGTGCTTTCAAGGCACGATATCGGCGAGGCGGCGTCGAGGATAGCGGTGATGACGCCGGTAAGGCGCGCGCTCGTGACGGCGCAGCAGCGTTTTGCGGCAAAGGAGCCGGGCACGGTTCTGGATGGCCGCGACATCGGAACAGTGGTGTGCCCGGAGGCGCCGGTGAAGCTTTACGTCACCGCTTCGCCGGATGTGCGGGCGCGACGCCGTTATGCCGAAATCCTCGCCAATGGCGGCGTTGCCGATTACGACGCCATTTTCGCCGAGGTGAAGAAACGCGACGAGCGCGACATGGGCCGCGCCGACAGCCCGTTGAAACCGGCTGAAGACGCGCACTTGCTAGATACGTCGGAAATGAGTATAGAGGCGGCGTTTCAGGCCGCGCGGGCGATCATCGACGCCGCTCTGAAGAAATAGGTTTTTCGCGGAACGCTTGAATTCGGTCCGCGTTTAGTCAGGAATTGCCTGAAGACATGTCCTTGCGCCGGAAAGCCTTTTGAAAAGGCGGGCATGGGTTCGGGTATCAACAACGCTAGCCCACCGGCGCTTTTGTATTCGCTCTTAAAGCGGATGCAATTAGGAGATTTCATGTCAGTATCTACACCCACGCGCGAAGATTTCGCAGCGCTTCTCGAAGAATCCTTTGCCTCTAACGATCTTGCCGAAGGCTATGTTGCCAAGGGTATCGTAACGGCAATCGAGAAGGACGTTGCCATCGTCGACGTCGGCCTCAAGGTTGAAGGCCGCGTACCGTTGAAGGAATTCGGCGCGAAGTCCAAGGACGGCACGCTGAAGGTCGGCGACGAAGTCGAAGTTTACGTCGAGCGCATCGAAAACGCTCTCGGCGAAGCCGTTCTGTCGCGCGAGAAGGCTCGCCGCGAAGAAAGCTGGGTCAAGCTCGAAGCCAAGTTCGAAGCCGGCGAACGCGTCGAAGGCGTTATCTTCAACCAGGTCAAGGGTGGTTTCACCGTCGATCTGGACGGCGCTGTTGCCTTCCTTCCGCGTTCGCAGGTCGACATCCGTCCGATCCGCGACGTTACCCCGCTGATGCACAACCCGCAGCCCTTCGAAATCCTCAAGATGGACAAGCGTCGCGGCAACATCGTTGTTTCGCGCCGTACGGTTCTCGAAGAGTCCCGCGCCGAGCAGCGTTCTGAAATCGTTCAGAACCTCGAAGAAGGCCAGGTTGTTGACGGCGTCGTCAAGAACATCACCGATTACGGTGCGTTCGTTGACCTCGGCGGCATCGACGGCCTGCTGCACGTTACCGACATGGCATGGCGCCGCGTCAACCATCCTTCGGAAATCCTCAACATTGGCCAGCAGGTCAAGGTTCAGATCATCCGCATCAACCAGGAAACCCACCGTATCTCGCTCGGCATGAAGCAGCTCGAGTCCGATCCGTGGGATGGCATCTCCGCCAAGTACCCGGTTGGCAAGAAGATCTCCGGTACGGTCACGAACATCACCGACTACGGTGCATTCGTTGAACTGGAGCCGGGCATCGAAGGCCTGATCCACATTTCCGAAATGTCCTGGACCAAGAAGAACGTACATCCCGGCAAGATCCTGTCCACGAGCCAGGAAGTTGACGTTGTCGTTCTCGAAGTCGATCCGTCCAAGCGCCGTATCTCGCTCGGCCTCAAGCAGACGCTGGAAAACCCGTGGCAGGCATTTGCCTTCAGCCATCCGGCCGGCACTGAAGTCGAAGGCGAAGTCAAGAACAAGACCGAATTCGGCCTGTTCATTGGCCTCGAAGGCGATGTTGACGGCATGGTTCACCTGTCGGATCTCGACTGGAACCGTCCGGGCGAACAGGTCATCGAAGAGTTCAACAAGGGTGACGTGGTCAAGGCCGTCGTTCTCGATGTTGACGTCGAGAAGGAACGCATCTCGCTCGGCATCAAGCAGCTCGGCAAGGATGCTGTCGGTGAAGCCGCAACGTCCGGCGACCTGCGCAAGAACGCAGTCGTTTCGTGCGAAGTCATCGCCGTTAACGACGGTGGCGTGGAAGTGAAGCTCGTCAACCACGAGGACATCACCTCCTTCATCCGCCGCAACGACCTCGCACGCGATCGTGACGATCAGCGTCCGGAGCGTTTCGCAGTTGGCCAGGTTTTCGACGCCCGCGTCGTCAACTTCTCGAAGAAGGACCGCAAGGTCATGCTTTCGATCAAGGCTCTGGAAATCGCTGAAGAGAAGGAAGCCGTCGCACAGTTCGGTTCGTCCGACTCGGGCGCTTCGCTCGGCGACATCCTCGGTGCTGCTCTGAAGAACCGCACTGAATAATCGCTGACGATCTTTTGAAATGAAGAACCCGCCGGAATTTTCCGGCGGGTTTTTTATTGGGTGTAGCGTGCGGGTCGTGGGCGAATGAGTGGCGCGGAATTCAGTGCATGCCGCTCATTTTAAGGTAGTAATTTTCCGCACTGTCGTCGAAAGCCGCTTGCTGCGGACTTTCCTCATCGCCGATCTCATCATTGGCGGCCATCCGCTCTTCCACGTCATCCTGACCGCCGGGATTTTCACCCTCCGGCTCACCATTCGCCTCCTCGTCGGAAAACGGGCCACGCCCGCGATGCGGCGTTTCCGATCGTGTTCTTCTTCCGCCGGGGGATAGGCGACGAGCGGTAGCGGCGTGCCATCTTTTGCCAGAGCCGCGGCGATCAGCGATTGCGAGGCCGTTTGTTCCAGCATCGCCATTCTGGCTTCCGGATCGAGGGCCGCGCGCGGGATGGGCTGGGCTTCTGGTCGGTTGGCAATCGTCTCCGTTTCCTCGCCGGTCTGGCGGGTGATGGGCGTTGCGAGGGCAGTTCGTTCGGCAGGCTGTTCTTCGAGCTGCTGCGGCGCCGAGCCTGATGGGGTGGCGGAAGGCTGCGCAACGTTAGCGGCTTTGGCGGGAAGTTTGCCGGCCACGGCGGCAAGCAACAGGTTCTCCATCGCTTTGACGTCGCCTGCGGACTGGCCTGATGGCGGGTTCGAGGCCGCACGGGTCTCCTTTTGCTCCGACTTCATGGTGTCCCGCTGCTGGAGGGCAGGGCGCATTTCGCCGTTCTCAGCCCGTGGCGGATTTGCCGGTCGGGCCTCTGCCGGAGTTTCTTTTGTTGTGCTTTCCGTTTGCGGCTGAGGCGAACGTACGGTGCTTTCGGCTTTCCCTTTCGGTTTTGCCGCATCTTGCGGAGAATCGGGCATGCCGGCAGGTGGGGTGGGAAGATTGGTCTGTGGGCCTTGCGGCGCTGCCTGCGCCGCCATCACGGCTTTTATCGCGGCGGCGCTCTGGGCAAGCGGGCCGATGAGCAGAGGCAGGAGCCTGCCGGGCGCAGCGGCGTTTGCCGGTTGCGCCGTTGCTGCGGTCGTTGCCGGATTCTGACGGCCCTCTGCACTCTGGATTGGGGCGTTCTGCTGTTTCGACTGCGGTTGCGACGGCTGCGCGGGTACCGGGTTAGCCGAATTGTTCTGCTGGTAGGAAGACACCACTGCCTTTGCCGCAAGATCCGTTCCCTTGTAGCGGGAAAGCTCAATCAGCAGCGCCAGACGGGCGGCATCCGGTCCAGTCGGCTGTTTCAGAATTTCGGCGAGCATCGAAAGGCTCAATCCCTGCAGGACCTTGGCGACCTGCTGTTCCAGCGCCAGGCGCTGTGGGGCGGGCAGGGCGCGAAGCGCATCCGTCAGGCGCACTACGTAAGTTTGAATGGCTTCGCCATCGCGCCGTGGGAGATTCATCAGCTTGCCGAGCGCCTCGGCCAGAACGGCGGTGCTGCGGGAAAGCTGAAATTCGCTGGTCAGGGAAGCGATTGCTGCCCGGGCAAAAAGATTGTTGCCATTGTCGGGACCGGCATTGCTTGTCTGGGGCTGCACGGCCTCTTTCTGCTGCCCGCGCTGCGTCTGCGGGACCGTGGATCCATAGGCGGCATCGGCTGCCGGAATTTTCGGTACAGGCGGTAACATGCTGCGCTCCGTTCCTATCGATTACCGCCGCTGGCTGCGAAAGGGCCAATCCCTGGCTCTCTGATCCGCATTTGGCCGTTATGTTGAAAGATTGCCGCGCCGGTGATGTACAGGTGTCATCTCGCCCGCTCATGCGGGAGCGCCGTGTGCGTCGCTGGCAGGAATGCTAGCTTTTCGCGATGCACACAGAATCATCAACCCTAAGTTTGGGCTGTAGATATTAAGAATTCGCTAACCATAAAAATCGCGTCGACCCGGCGGTCAGGGAGAAACGCTGATGAACATGCGATAGAGCCCGTTATCGTCGGAATTGACCGATGAAATGTGGTCCGGCTCGCTGCCCGCTTCTTCAAAGGCTTCCGGCGGCATGGCGTCGAGCCAGCTTGCCTTGGGAAAACCTCTCTCGGGACGGTTTTCCACGGGGTCAATGAGGTGGTCTTCCTCGCCCGCCGCAACGAAGGTGGCGTCGTCAGGCACCAGCGGCGGGGCGGCCATGGAGAGCAGCGCTTGCGCCGCATTCGGTTCGGCATCGTGACCGGCGCTGCCGGATATGCCTGATATATCGGACATGTCTGAACTCACATCATGTTTCGCTCAAGTGACTATCGGCAGCGGCGAGATCATGCCGCCTTCTTCTTCAGCAGTGCATAAATTCCATTGTCGTCGATCGAGATCGGTAGAATGGGGTTACGGGCGTTGTCGACAACCGCCTGTGCATCGAGCAGTTTTTTGGCGTCGTCTTTCGCATCGGCTTCCGTCGTGGTGGTCGCGTCTGCCTTGACGGGTTCATTGTCGTTTTCAGCCGGGGCTGCCTCGGGCGCCGGTGCTGCCGCTAGCACGGAGATCAGGGCTATTTCCGATGAAATGTCGACCGAACCCTGTCCTTCGGTGCCTTGCGCTTTTTCATCGGCGGAAGCGTCTATGTGCTCCTTCACGACATCCTGAAGTTTTTGCACATCCTCCAGCTTGCCCTGCGCGTCGCGGGTCTGGATATCCTCTTCCCGCTCGGCCGCAACCTCAGCGTCGTTGATTTCGCCCATGCGGTTTTCACCGCGTTCGGCCTGCAATTCTTCCTTGGTTTTCGGGTCGGCGACATCTTCCAGGCGCTGGATGACCTTCATCGTTTCCCGCGTCATGAATTGGGTGCCCTGCGCCTGCTCGTTCAGCGCATTCTTCACGGCGCGTGCCGCATCGCTAAATGGGTTGGCGATTGCGGCGATCATCTGCTGCGCGGAAATACCAAGTTCCTTGAGGCCGGTCGATTCTTCGAGATCGTTGACGCTTTTGGGCGCGGTGGCGCGCACTGCCATGATCGCTTTCGACATCTGCACGCCGAAATCTTCTTCCTTGCCCGTCAGGCCGGCATTTTTGGCGATGCGTGCTGCAAGTGCCGCCATGGGCGCGGTCTTTGTGGTTGCGCCGTCATTCAGGACTTCCACGACCTGCGCTTCCGAAACGCCGAAGGATTTCAGGGAAATCGTCGTCGCTTTTCCTGCCGCATCGGTTTTTTCAAAACCCTCTGTCAGGGTCAATGCATCCTGAAGCCTCTGGGCGAAAGAGAAGCTCGATTCGTCGAGTTCCTGGGTGATGCCAAGTGCAGACGAGAAACGGGAAACAAGCGAGGCAAAGGCATCGCCATCGGGCTTCATGGCGCCGAACAGATAGGCGCTTATCTTTTCATTGGCGACGCGATGGCTTTGGTCCGGCTGCGGTTGGGTTTTTACCGCTTCGTCCTTTTTGGTGCCGTTCGCCTTTTCCTGCTCTTCGCGCTGGCGTTCCTCGATGGTCTCGACCATCGACCGCATGAGGTCGCTGACTGCAATGCCTGCCGTCTGTTGCAACGGAGTAATCATCTGGAAGTCCCCGGCCACCAAAGTTGCGGCCGAGAATAGGCAGTTTCGGTAAATCAGTCCTTAAACGAAGCGTAAAAACGCTCAGCTATGGGCGAAAATATCCGTTTCTTCCCAGCCGAGAAGATCGAGCTTCGCACGGGTCGGTAGAAACGCGAAACAGGCATCGGCATGATCGAGGCGACCATCCCGCACGAGGCGGTGGGTCAGCTTGTCGCGCAGCGCATGCAAATGGAGCACATCGGAGGCGGCATATTCGAGCTGTGCCGGCGACAGTTTTTCCGCTGCCCAGTCGGAGGATTGCTGTGCCTTGGAGATATCGACTTCCAGCATTTCCTTCAGATTGTCCTTCAGCCCGTGCCGGTCGGTATAGGTGCGGGTGAGGCGTGAGGCGATCTTGGTGCAGAAAACCGGCGTCGTGGTTACACCGAAGGTGTGGAACAGAACGGCGATATCGAACCGGCCATAGTGAAAAATCTTCTGCCGGGCGGGGTCGGCAAGCATGCGGGTGAGGTTTGGGGCCTCTTTCTGACCGGCGGCGATGCGGATGACGTCCGCCGTGCCGTCGCCCGGAGAAAGCTGGACGACGCAGAGACGGTCGCGGCGCGGCACCAGCCCCAGCGTTTCCGTATCGATTGCGATGGCGCCAAGATAGCGTGCGGCATCTTCGGCGGAAATATCGCCTTCGTGATAACGGATGGTTGCTGCCATTGTCTTGCTCCGGGAATTTCCAGTTCGTTGCTCCGGCTATAACGGAAAGAGAGATTTGACGATACCGTTTTATAGGCCGCTCCGGTGCGCCTTGGCGCTTGCGTTTGCGAAAGTCTCCGGGTTAGGTTCGAGGAAATCCTGTTCCTCCAAATCGTATGAAATTCCCGATGACAAAGAAAATCTATCTCGCCGGGCCGGAAGTTTTCCTTCCGAATGCCCGTGAAATGCTCGACCTGAAGGCCGCGCTTGCGCGGGAAGCCGGTTTTACGCCGCTTTCGCCGGGCGATCTGGAAATTCCGCCGGCGGACACCAAAATCGGCCACGGTTGCAACATCAATGCCATAGACGAGCAGATGATGCTGGAAGCGGATGCGGTCATCGCCAACCTCACGCCGTTTCGCGGCATCGCCGCCGATACGGGAACGAGCTACGAGCTGGGATTCATGTGCGCGCTGGGCAAGCCGGTTTTCGCCTACACCAATGTCGCGGCCAATCACTTCGCCCGTATCAAGGCGAGCTACGGCGACGTTGTCGCCATCGATGAAACAGGCCGGTATCGCGGGCCGGATGGCCTGTCGATCGAGAATTTCGACATGGTCGACAATCTCATGCTGCATGGCGGGGTTTTGCGGCGCGGTGGCGTCGTCATCGTGGGCAACGCCCCCGAAGAGGCCCTGTACACCGATCTCGACGCCTACAAGCGTTGTCTGGCGGCGGCCGCTGAAAAATTATTGACACAAGACTGATCCTCACAGAACGAATTTACTGGAGACACCATCATGAGCGGTACCATCCTCATCACCGGCGCCACGTCGGGTTTCGGACAGGCCACGGCGCGGCGCTTCATCAAGGAAGGCTGGAAGGTCATCGGCACCGGTCGGCGGGCGGAACGGCTGGAGGCGCTGGGCCAGGAACTCGGCTCCACCTTTCATGGCGTCGCCTTTGACATCACCGACGAGGACGCCACGCAAAAGGCGCTTACGGCTTTGCCGGAAGGCTTCCGGGACATCGATATTCTCGTCAACAATGCGGGGCTTGCGCTCGGCACGGCACCCGCGCCGCAGGTGCCGCTGAAAGACTGGCAGACCATGGTGAACACTAACATCACCGGTCTTTTGAACATCACCCACCATCTTTTGCCGACGCTGATCGACCGCAAGGGCATTGTCGTCAACCTTTCGTCGGTGGCCGCGCACTGGCCCTATGCGGGCGGCAACGTCTATGCCGGAACGAAAGCCTTCCTGCGGCAATTCTCGCTCGGTCTGCGCTCCGACCTGCATGGCAAGGGCGTGCGCGTCACCTCGATCGAGCCGGGCATGTGCGAAACGGAATTCACGCTCGTGCGCACCGGCGGCAATCAGGACGCATCGGACAATCTCTATAAGGGCGTCAATCCGATCACGGCCGAGGATATCGCCAATACGATCCATTGGGTCGCCTCACAGCCCAAACATATCAACATCAACAGCCTTGAACTCATGCCGGTCAACCAGTCCTTCGCCGGTTTTCAGGTGCATCGGGAAAGCTGATTTCTCAACGTTTTCTGCGGGAGTGCTAAAAAACAAAGCAGGAATTTTCGAGCTATGCAAAAATGCAATGCTGCATTGCGAGACTTGCTCTGTTAAAAATCGAAGATACCGCTATATTCAAATCATCGAAGCGACGCACTCCTCCTCCCAGTGTCGCTCGATGTGGATCGGTGGTACTCCTCCTCCCAATCACCGATCAAGTTTGAAGCCTGCCGCACCTCCTCCCGCGGCAGGCTTTTTCCTTTTCTGGGCTTTCTTTTTCTGATTTGTTTTTCGGTCGAGTTTCGGCGAGCGTGCCACGCTCGGACGGTATCCCGTTTCTCCCCTTGAATTTCCGGGGGGATTTCATGTTTTCCCGTCAAGGCGACGATTGTTGAAATCGGACACGTGTCGATCACGTTTTCGTTATGTCTAGATGAATATGCACAGTTTTAGGGCGGTGCGTCGTGTTGGCCCATTGCTTAGGCCCCAGCCTGTGTTTAAGCATGGGCAAAAGAACGCTTGGGAGTTGCCGACACGCTTGTGTCTGTGCGCCTGAAAGCGGCGGGGAGAGAATGGCAGACTTTCAAGAGGCGCTGAAGCGGTTTCAGCCGATCGCGATTTCACCGATCGCTGAAGACGAGTTGGGGTTGCGGTTGCGCGGCCTGCAAGCGCAAATGATCCAACAAAATATCAAGGCGGTCTGGCTCGATGCATCATCGTCGCTGACCTATTATACCGGCCTGTCGCTTGGCCTTTCCGAGCGCATTCATGGCGCGCTGGTGCCGGCCGAAGGCGAACCGGTCTATGTCAGCCCGGCATTTGAGGAACCTAAACTTCGGACGATGATCCGTATCGAGGGTGACGTCGCCGTTTGGGAAGAGGATGAAAGTCCCTTCGACCTGATGGTAAAGCGTATCGAAGCGCTGCCGTGTCCCGGCCATCTTCTCGCCATCGATCCCGCCACTCCCTTTGTTTTCGCTTCGGCCCTGATGCAGCGTCTGGAAGGCCGCATCATTTCCGCCCAGCCATTGATCGTCGCCCAGCGGCAGGTCAAATCCGCAGCCGAGATCGCCATCATCCAGGCGGCGATGGATGCGAGCTACGGCGTGCAGAAGGCTGTGTTCGAGGGGCTTCGCCCCGGCGTTTCCACCACCGAAGTGGCCGATTTCGTTAATGCCGCTCATATCGCGCTGGGCATGAAGCCGCTTTTCGTGGCGGTGCAGTTCGGCGAGGCGACGGCCTATCCGCATGGCGTGCCCTATGCGCAGACGCTGAACGAAGGTGATATGGTGCTGGTCGATCTCGGCGGCATTCTCCATGGCTATCGTTCTGACATCACCCGCACCTATGTTTTCGGCCAGCCGACGGAACGGCAGCGCTTTCTGTGGGACGCCGAGCGTGACGCGCAGGCTGCGGCCTTTGACGCGGCCCGGGTCGGTGCTGCCTGCTCGGATGTGGACAACGCCGCGCGCGACAGCCTGAAAGCGGCCGGCTTCGGGCCCGATTATCAGGTTCCGGGCCTGCCGCATCGCACCGGCCACGGCCTTGGGCTGGATATTCACGAAGAACCCTATATCGTTGCAGGAAATGCCACGGCGCTTGAGCCGGGAATGTGCTTTTCAATAGAGCCGATGCTGTGCGTTTATGGGGAATGCGGCGTTCGCCTCGAGGATATAGCTTATATGACGGAGGCGGGACCACGCTGGTTCTGCCCGCCGGAAAAGAACCTCGACCGGCTGTTCCAGCCGGTCGCCGGGTAATTGGTCGGGAGGCACAGGACCGAACGGCGGCACAGTCTCTGTGTCGTCGCTGACCAGGACAGGTAGGCCCCTTGAAAAAGGGCCGCATAAACTCAGAAAAAGAGGGAAAGGACCACCAGATGAAAACGCTGACCCGCAGTTTGCTTATAGCCTCTGCGCTTGCGATGGCTTCCGTCGTGCCCGCCATGGCGAAGACCTTCGTTTATTGCTCCGAGGCATCGCCGGAAGGCTTCGATCCTTCGCCTTACACGGCCGGTGGCACCTTCGATGCCTCCGCGCATCCGGTCTACAACCGTCTGACCGAGTTCAAGAAGGGCACGACCGAAGTTGAGCCGGGCCTTGCCGAAAAGTGGGAAGTTTCGAGCAATGGCCTCGAATACACGTTCCACCTGCGCAAGGGCGTAAAGTGGCACTCCAATGAGAAGTTCACGCCGAGCCGCGATTTCAACGCCGATGATGTGATCTTCAGCTACAACCGCCAGGGCGACGCAAAGAACCCGTGGAACCAGTATATCGCAGGCATCACCTACGAATATTACAACTCCATGGAAATGCCGTCGCTGATCAAGGAAATCGTCAAGGTTGACGATTACACCGTCAAGTTCGTGCTGACGCGCCCGGAAGCGCCGTTCCTCGCCAACATCGCGATGCCTTTCGCTTCGATCGTTTCGAAGGAATATGCCGATACGCTTGATAAGGCCGGCACCAAGGAAGACTTCAACAACCTGCCGATCGGCACCGGTCCGTTCAAGTTCGTCGCCTATCAGAAGGACGCGGTCATCCGCTACCAGAAGAACGCCGACTACTGGGGTGAAGCTCCGAAGATCGACGATCTGATCTTCGCGATCACGCCCGATGCCGCCGTTCGCCTGCAGAAGCTGAAGGCTGGCGAATGCCACCTGATGCCTTACCCGGCTCCTGCTGATCTGGCCACCATCCGCGCCGACAAGAACCTCAAGCTCGACGAGCAGCCCGGTCTGAACGTCGCCTATTTCGCCTACAACACGACAGTTGCGCCTTTCGACAAGCCGGAAGTCCGCAAGGCGCTGAACATGGCGATGAACAAGCAGGCGATCATCGACGCCGTCTTCCAGGGTGCCGGCACTGTTGCCAAGAACCCGATCCCGCCGACGATGTGGTCCTACAACGACAGCATCAAGGACGATCCGTACGATCCGGAAGCTGCCAAGAAGGCTCTCGAAGCCGCTGGCGTCAAGGACCTGACGATGAAGATCTGGGCGATGCCCGTTCAGCGTCCCTACATGCCGAATGCCCGCCGTACCGCCGAGCTGATCCAGTCGGATTTCGCGAAGGTTGGCGTCAAGGCCGAGATCGTCTCCTTCGAGTGGGGTGAATACCTCAAGAAGTCGACTGAAGTGAACCGCGACGGTGCCGTCATCCTCGGCTGGACCGGCGACAACGGTGACCCTGATAACTTCATGGGCGTTCTGCTCTCCTGCGCCGCAACCGGCGAAGGCGGTGCAAACCGTGCTCAGTGGTGCAACAAGGAGTTCTCCGAACTGCTTTCCAAGGCGAAGCAGACCACGGACGTCGCTGAGCGCACCAAGCTTTATGAGCAGGCGCAGGTGATCTTCAAGGAACAGGCTCCGTGGGCGACGCTTGCGCACTCCACGCAGTTCGTTCCGATGTCCGCCAAGGTTTCCGGCTTCACCATGAGCCCGCTCGGCGACTTCACCTTCGAAAACGTCGACATCGCGGAATAATCCCAAACAACAGGACGCGCGGAAGAACTCAGGTCTTCCGCGCGTCTTTTCAGGACAAGACCATGATCCGGTTCATTTTCGGCAAACTTCTCTATCTCGTTCCGACATTTCTCGGGATTACCATCGTCGCCTTCGCCTTCGTGCGCGTCCTGCCCGGTGACCCCGTGCTGTTGATGGCGGGTGAGCGCGGCATTTCGCCCGAACGGCATGCGCAGCTTGCCGAACAGCTCGGCTTTGCCCAGCCTATCTGGCAGCAATATCTGCATTTTCTCGGACGGCTGCTTCAAGGCGATCTCGGCAATTCGCTGGTCACCAAGAAACCCGTTCTGACCGAGTTCCTGGCGCTCTTTCCCGCGACAGTCGAGCTTGGCCTCGTCGCCATCATCCTCGCGACCCTGATCGGTGTGCCGGTTGGCGTCATCGCCGCCATTCGCCGTGGCTCGTGGTTCGACCAGATCTCCATGACGACAGCGCTTGTCGGTTTTTCCATGCCGATCTTCTGGTGGGGCCTGCTGCTCATCATCATGTTCTCCGGCATCCTGCAATGGACGCCGGTTTCGGGCCGCATCTCGCTGATGTATTTCTTCCCCTCCGTTACCGGCTTCATGCTGATCGACAGCCTGATTTCGGGGCAGAAGGGCGCTTTTGCCTCGGCTTTGTCCCACCTCATCCTGCCATCGGTGGTGCTTGCCACCATTCCGCTGGCGGTGATTGCGCGCCAGACGCGCTCGGCGATGCTGGAAGTGCTGGGTGAGGATTACGTGCGCACCGCGCGTGCGAAAGGCATGTCGCCGTCGCGCGTCGTCGGCGTTCACGCATTGCGCAACGCCATGATCCCGGTCATCACCACCATCGGCCTGCAGATCGGCGTGCTGATGGCGGGTGCAATCCTGACCGAAACCATCTTTTCCTGGCCGGGCATCGGCAAGTGGATGATCGATTCCATCTCGCGCCGTGACTATCCGGTCGTGCAGAGCGGCCTGCTTCTGATCGCGGGTCTGGTGATGGTCGTCAACCTGCTTGTCGATCTGACCTATGGCCTCATCAATCCAAGGATCCGTCACAAATGAGCGATGTGACCACAATTCCGGGCGTCCGCCTTTCCGACGCCGCCATCCGCCGCCGGATGCTCGCCGATTTCTGGTTCTACTTCCGCCAGAACCGTGGCGCCGTCATCGGCCTTGCCGTCTTCCTTCTTCTGGTCCTGATCGCGGTTTTTGCAGCCGTAATCGCGCCACATGACCCGACCCAGCAATATAGAGATGCTTTGCTCGTCCCGCCGGTCTGGCAGGATGGAGGCCGTGCCGCATTCCTGCTCGGCACCGATGCTGTCGGCCGCGACATGCTGTCCCGGCTGATCTACGGTGCGCAATATTCGCTGTTCATCGGCGTCGTCGTCGTCTCCATCGCCCTTGTCGGCGGCATCGTCATCGGTCTTGTTGCCGGCTTCTTCGGCGGCTGGGTGGACACGGTCATCATGCGCGTGATGGACGTCATCCTGGCGTTTCCCTCGCTGCTTCTGGCGCTGGTGCTTGTGGCGATCCTCGGGCCCGGGCTCACCAACGCCATGATCGCCATCGCCATCGTCTATCAGCCGCATTTTGCGCGTCTGACGCGTGCTGCCGTAATGAGCGAGCTTCGGCGTGAATATGTTACCGCTGCCCGAGTGGCGGGTGCTGGCAATTTCCGGCTGATGTTCAAAACCATCCTGCCGAACTGCCTCGCGCCGCTGATCGTTCAGGCGACGCTTTCCTTCTCGTCTGCCGTTCTCGATGCGGCGGCTCTCGGCTTCCTCGGCATGGGCGCGCAGCCGCCCGCATCCGAATGGGGCACGATGCTGGCCGAAGCCCGCGAGTTCATCCTGCGCGCCTGGTGGGTTGTCACCCTTCCGGGCCTGACGATCCTCGTTTCGGTGCTCGCCATCAACCTGATGGGTGACGGGCTGCGTGATGCGCTCGATCCCAAACTGAAGCGGAGCTAAGCGATGAGCCTGCTGAAAATCAAGAACCTCACCGTCAGTTTTGCCACCGCCGCCGGCGCTTTCAAGGCCGTTGATGGCATCGATGTCTCCGTGGACAAGCATGAAGTGCTGGCGATCGTCGGCGAGTCCGGTTCCGGCAAGTCGGTATCCATGCTCGCCGTCATGGGGCTTTTGCCCGATACGGCGACGATCACCGCCGACGAAATGATCTTCGACGGCATAAACCTGCTGGCCATGTCGCCGCAGGAGCGCCGCAAGCTGATCGGCCGCGAGATCACCATGATCTTCCAGGAGCCGGTCGCCTCGCTCAACCCGTCGTTTACGGTCGGTTTCCAGATCGAGGAGGTACTGCGCCTCAATCTCGGCATGAGCGGGTCCGCTGCGCGGGCGCGGGCACTGGAGCTGTTCCGGTCTGTCGGCATTCCCGAGCCGGAAACCAAGCTCAATGCCTATCCGCACCAGATGTCCGGCGGCCAGTGCCAGCGCGTGATGATCGCCATCGCGATCGCCTCCAAACCGCGCCTGCTGATTGCCGATGAGCCTACCACCGCACTCGACGTGACGATCCAGAAACAGATCCTCGACCTGTTGATGGACCTGCAGGAAGAATACGGCATGGCGCTGATCCTCATCACCCATGACATGGGTGTCGTGGCCGAAACAGCAGACCGCGTGGTCGTGCAATATAAGGGTCGCAAGATGGAGGAGGCGGATGTGCTGAGCCTGTTCGAGGCCCCGCAGCATCCCTATACCAAGGCATTGCTTTCCGCGCTTCCGGAACATGCGACCGGCGACCGCCTGCCCACGGTTTCCGACTTCTTCGGCAAGGAGGGCGTTCAATGAGCATCGTTGTCGAAGGCAAGGGAATTACCCGCCATTATCACGTTCCGGGCGGATTATTCGGCGGTGCAAAGACCGTTCAGGCGTTGAAAGGCATCGATTTTGCTGTCGAGCGCGGCAAGACGCTCGCGATCGTTGGCGAATCCGGTTCCGGCAAGTCAACGCTTGCGCGCATCATCGCGTTGATCGACCCGGCATCCGGCGGCGAGCTGAAGATTGACGGCAACCCCGTCGATATCGCCAAGCGCCGTCCCGGCACGGACATGCGCTCCAAGGTGCAGATGGTGTTCCAGAACCCCTATGGCAGCCTCAATCCGCGCCAGAAGGTTGGCGACGTGCTGATGGAGCCGCTCGTCATCAACACCAAGATGCCGGCTTCCGAGCGTCGCGAGCGGGCCGAAGCCATGCTGGTGAAGGTCGGGCTGGGTCCGGAACACTTCAACCGTTATCCGCACATGTTCTCCGGTGGCCAACGCCAGCGTATCGCGATTGCGCGGGCACTGATGCTCAACCCCGCACTGCTGGTGCTGGACGAGCCGGTCTCCGCACTCGATCTTTCGGTACAGGCGCAGGTGCTGAACCTGCTGAGAGACCTCCAGGAAGAGTTTGAGCTGACCTACGTCTTCGTCAGCCACGATCTTTCCGTGGTCCGGTATATCGCCGATGACGTTATGGTCATCTCGAAGGGCGTGGCTGTGGAGCAGGGTACTCGCGAAGAACTGTTCGCCGATCCGAAGCACGCGTATACCCGCCAGCTTTTTGCCGCCACGCCGATAACGGATGTGGATGCCATCCGCGCCCGCGTGGAGCGCCGCAAGGCCGCACGGCAGGCCGCAACGGCTTGAGATTGGCGATTGAACGATAAATAAGTGGGGCGGGCCGGATTTCCGGCCCGTTCTTTTTCAGGTCGCCGTCGAATGTGCGCCTGAATGCCGGGAAGCAGTTCTTCCCTGACATCCGAACAGATCAGGCTCCCGCCTCTCTGAGCAGACGGACCTGCCGCAGCGTATTCTGCCGGCTGCGTTCCAGATGCCGCCACAGGGCATCGACGATCTGGGCCTTGCTGCGGGCAGCGATGGCATCGGCAATATTCTGGTGTTCTTCGACGGAGCGGGCGTAGTCGCCGAGGATCGACACAAAAACGGTGTGGGTCTGGTCGAGAATGCGCTCATGCGTGCCGGAAATGACCGGAATACGTGCGGCCGAAACAAGGGCGGTGTGAAAGCTGCGATCGTGGAAAAGCGCCTTGGAGAGATCGTCCAGCGACGCGCTTTTGGCGAATTCGCGGTGTTTCGCAAGGCTTTCCAAAAGCTGCGCATGCAGGGCCTCGTCCAGTTGCCCGGCGTCGAACGCCACTTCCACAGCGCCTTTTTCCAGCAGCATTCTGGCGGCGTAGAGTTCCTCGACATCCTCCACGGTGAAGTCGCGCACCACCATGCCGCGCCGTGAGGAATTGATCACCAGCCCGTCTGCTTCGAGCTTCAGGCAGGCTTCCTTGACCGGCGTGGGGCTGATGCCGAGATCGGTGGCAAGCTCATTGGGCAGCAGCCGTTCGCCGCCCCGTAATCTGCCACTGACGATGCGCGCACGTAGTTCCTGATGCGCCTGTTCGGCGAGTGTGACTTTGACCAGCGTGTTCATGGCGGCATCATCGCCCAGCTTCGCAAGACAGGCAATGCTCGAATATTAAAAATAAAAAATTTTTTATTTTACAAAGCCCGTTTTTGCTTTAGCTCTATCTGTCATCGGAAGCCGGCTGCTGGAGGAGGGTGGTCGGGCAACCCCTTAGTTTTCATCTCCTGCGGTCAATGATCGCGGGACGATGGTGAGATTCCGCCTGTTATTCGGCGGCGCTTCGACAAGGGGCTTCCGTTTATTCCTCCCCAAAGGCCGCTCAAGCGTCGAGGAATTGACCGATCATGAAAATTACCGCTGTCGAACCTTTCATCCTGCATCTGCCGCTGACATCGGATTCGATTTCCGATTCCACCCACAGCATCACCCATTGGGGCGTCGTTGGCGCAAAAATCACGACGAGTGACGGTCTCGAGGGCTATGGTTTCACCGGCACCCATGCGCATCTGGCATCCGACAGGCTGATCACATCCTGTATCAGCGATTGTTATGCACCTCTGCTGGTGGGAGAGGATGCCTCTGACCATTCGCGGCTCTGGACGAAACTTGCCCGTTATCCTGCGCTGCAATGGGTCGGCCGGGCGGGCATCACGCATCTGGCGCTGGCCGCGGTTGATGTGGCGCTCTGGGATCTGAAGGCGAAAAAGGCCGGTGTGCCGCTCTGGCAATATCTCGGCGGCGCACACACCGCAGGGGTGGAAGCCTATAATACCGATATAGGCTGGCTTTCCTTCAACCTCGAAAATCTGCTGGCGGGCAGCGCCAGGGCGGTGGAAGAGGACGGGTTCACCCGCCTGAAACTCAAGGTAGGGCATGACGATCCGAATATCGACATCGCGCGCCTCGCCGCCGTGCGTAAACGGGTTGGCTCTTCCGTCAGGATTGCCATTGACGGCAACGGCAAGTGGGACCTGCCCACATGCCAGCGCTTCTGCGCAGCGGCGAAAGATCTGGATATCTATTGGTTCGAGGAGCCGCTCTGGTATGACGATGTGACGAGCCATGCGCGGCTGGCGCGGAACACGTCCATTCCCATTGCTCTCGGTGAGCAGCTTTATACGGTGGATGCGTTCCGGTCATTCATCGATGCGGGCGCGGTTGCCTATGTCCAGCCGGATGTCACCCGGCTTGGCGGCATAACCGAATATATTCAGGTCGCCGATTTAGCACTCGCCCATCGCCTGCCCGTCGTGCCGCATGCTGGGGAAATGAGCCAGGTGCATGTGCATCTGAGCTACTGGCATCCGGCCTCGACCATTCTCGAATATATTCCGTGGATCAAGGACCATTTCGAAGAACCGATCCATGTTCGCGATGGCGTTTACAAGCGGCCGGAACATCCGGGCGCCAGCACCACGCCTCTGGCCGAAAGCATCGCCCGTTATGGCAAATCGGTAAAATGAATGGCGGCGGCGCATGAGAATGCGCCGCCTTCAATTTAAACGGCTTAGCGCCAGCCGAGTGCGGGCGCCACCTGCTTGAGGATCGTCTCGATCACATGGGCGTTGTAGTCGACGCCCAGCTGGTTCGGTACGGTCAAAAGCAGTGTGTCGGCCTCGGCGATGGCTTCGTCGGCTTTCAGCTGTTCGATCAGCGCTTCAGGCTCGGCGGCATAGCTGCGGCCGAAGATCGCGCGGGTCTTGTCGTCGATATAGCCGACCTTGTCGTCACTTTCGTTGCCGTAACCGAAATAGGACCGGTCACGATCGTTGACGAGAGCGAAGATGCTACGGCTGACCGACACGCGCGGTTCGCGGGCATGTCCGGCCTCTTTCCAGGCGGCGCGGAAGGCACGGATCTGTTCGGCCTGCTGGACATGGAAGGGCTGGCCCGTCTCATCCGTTTTCAGGGTGGAACTTTGCAGGTTCATGCCAAGCTTTGCCGCCCAAACAGCTGTCGCATTGGAGCTTGAGCCCCACCAGATGCGCTCGCGCAGCCCTTCGGAATGCGGCTCCAGCCGCAGAAGGCCGGGCGGGTTCGGGAACATCGGTCGCGGGTTCGGCTCGGCGAAACCTTCACCCTTCAGAAGCTGGAGGAAGACCTCGGTATGCTGGCGTGCCATGTCCTCTTCGGTCTGGCCCTCGGCCGGGCGATAACCGAAGTAACGCCAACCGTCGATCACCTGCTCCGGCGAGCCGCGACTGATGCCCAGTTGCAGGCGGCCGCCGGCGATGAGATCGGCGGAACTCGCGTCCTCCGTCATGTAGAAGGGGTTTTCATAACGCATGTCGATGACGCCGGTGCCGATCTCGATGTTTTTCGTTCTGGCGCCAACGGCGGCGAGCAGCGGGAAGGGCGATCCCAGCTGGCGGGCGAAATGGTGCACGCGGAAATAGGCGCCGTCGGCGCCCAGTTCTTCCGCGGCGACGGCAAGGTCTATCGATTGCAACAGGGTGTCCGCAGCCGAGCGGGTCTGCGACTGGGGCGAGG
This sequence comes from Rhizobium sp. AN73, assembly GCF_030757975.1. Lineage (NCBI taxonomy): Bacteria > Pseudomonadati > Pseudomonadota > Alphaproteobacteria > Hyphomicrobiales > Rhizobiaceae > Rhizobium > Rhizobium sp. AN73. The sequence goes on along the minus strand of NZ_JARWME010000001.1, from coordinate 703,803 downwards.
GCGTCCAGTGTCCGAAGGATAGAAATCCGATCTTTTTCATGATGACCTTCCAAATGTTGGCGGATGCCGGCTATCTCAACCGGCATCGTTGTTGTCAGTCATATAAGGAACAGCGCGGATTCTCCAATCCGCCGCCCGTAGACACGGTGTCGCCGAAATGTGAACGATGGTCGTTTCAGGCAATCGTCTTGCGGATGAAGAGGTTTTCGTGGGCGCGCGCCGTCGTGAGGATGAAATCCATTAGCGAGCGCACACGCGGCACGTTGGCAAAGTCCTGATGGCTTGTCAGCCAGTAACCCCGCCGCAGTTCCACTTCACCGGCAAGCACCATCTGCAGGTCCGGGAAGCGTGCGGCGATGAAATTCGGCAATATGCAGAGCCCACGGCCGCTGAGGGTGGCGGTAAGCTGCGCGAAAATGCTGGATGACTGGAAGTTGGGCCGGAGGCCGGGCCACACGTCGCGCATATAATCGAGGCCGGGCGAGAAGATCAGGTCCTGCACGTAACCGATAAAGAAATGATCGGGCAAATCCTCGCGCCGGGTGATTTTCGGGTGGCTGGCGAGATAGGAGCGCGAGGCATAGATATGCAGCGTGTAATCGATGATCTGTTCGTTGATGTAGGGACCGGCTTTCGGCGGGTCGAGCGTGACCGCCACATCCGCTTCTTTCCTCGATAGAGCCATGATCTGCTGGATGGTCACCATCTCCACCATGATGTGAGGATGTGTGATGGCGAAGTCCTTTAGCCTCTCCACGAAGAAAAAATTGGAAAAACCCTCCGGTGCGCTGAGCCGCACCACGCCGCGCAGCAGGCTGCCACTTTCGGAAATATCCGACTGCAGCCTTTCCGCTTCCGCCTCGATACGCTCGACGGTATCGACGAGCCGCCGACCGACGGTCGTCAGTTCGTAACCGCGCGGGTTTCGCTCGAACAGCTTGGTTTTAAGCGAGAATTCCAGCCGGTCGATGTGGCGGGAGACGGTGGCGTGGCTGGTGCGCAGGCTTCGGGCCGCCGATGAGAGTTGCCCGGTGCGGGCCACCGCCAGAAAATATTGCAGGTCGTCCCAGGTAAAAGGGGTGGCCAATTTTGTCTCCCATCGCGAGTTCTGTTCAAAAATGAACAGTTCCTGTTCGCAATTTGATGATGCCCTGCTCTTGTGTCAACGGCCGAATTCGAGAAGTCTAAACAAGGAGGCGTTGCTTTGAGGAGGGTAGCGCGACCGTTTTGATGCAACATCCGGGAGACAGTCGCCACGCGGCTTCGTTCACCGTTGCACAGACCTATCTGAGGCTCGCAATCATCTCTGGGAGGAGAAGTCATGCGCAAGAGTATCATTTTATCCACGGCCATGGCACTGGCCGCCGGCACTGCCGCTTATGCTGCCGATATTTCTGACGGCAAGGTCAAGATCGGCATTCTGAACGACCAGTCTGGCGTCTACGCCAACTTCGGCGGCAAATACTCTTATGAGGCCGCAAAGATGGCGGTTGAGGATTTCGGCGGCAAGGTGCTGGGTGCGCCGGTGGAAGTAGTGACCGCCGACCACCAGAACAAGGCGGACGTCGCCTCCAACATCGCCCGGCAATGGTACGACACCGAACAGGTCGATTCGATCATGGAACTGACCTCGTCGTCGGTGGGCCTGGCCGTACAGGCGCTCTCCAAGGACAAGAAAAAGATCACCATCAACACAGGCGCGGCAACCACCGAGCTGACCGGCAAACAATGCAGCCCCTATGGTTTCCACTGGGCCTACGATACCTATTCGCTGGCGGTCGGCACGGGTGGCGCACTGGTGAAGCAGGGCGGCGACAGCTGGTTCTTCCTCACTGCCGATTATGCCTTCGGTTATTCGCTGGAAGAAAACACGGCCAACTTCGTCAAAGCTAATGGCGGCAAGGTGCTGGGTTCCGTGCGCCATCCGCTGGCAACGACGGATTATTCCTCCTTCCTGTTGCAGGCGCAGTCATCAGGCGCGAAGGTCATCGGCCTTGCCAATGCCGGTCTCGACACGTCAAACGCCATCAAGCAGGCCGCCGAATTCGGTATCGTCGCGGGCGGGCAGCGGCTTGCGGCCCTTCTCTTTACGCTTGCCGAAGTGCACGGCCTCGGTCTTGAGGCGGCCCAGGGCCTGACGCTGACGGAAGGGTTCTATTGGGACCGCGACGATGAATCGCGCAAATTCGGCGAACGTTTCAAGGAACGCACAGGTGCCATGCCGAACATGGTGCATGCCGGCACCTATTCCGCTGTTCTGCATTATCTGAAGGCCATCGATAAGGCCGGCACCGATGATGCCGATGCTGTCGCCAAGGCCATGAAGGAAATGCCTGTTAACGACGTGTTCTCGAAGGATGGCCATGTGGCCGCCAACGGCCGCATGATCCACGACATGTATCTCATGGAAGTGAAGAAGCCGGACGAAAGCAAGCAGCCGTGGGACTATTACAAGGTGCTTGCCACGATCCCCGGCAAGGAAGCCTTCATGGACCCCGCAAAAAGCGGTTGCCCGCTGGTAACGCAGTAAAAGGGGAAAACTTCATGACGATCGCTCCCGCCCTTGCCGGGCAGGCGGAACCCCGCGTCGTGCTTTCGGCGCGCGGTCTCTCCAAGACCTTCGGCGCATTCGCGGCCGTGAAGAACGTCGATCTCGACGTCCACCATGCCCGCGTGCATGCGCTTATCGGTCCGAACGGCGCCGGCAAAACCACGGTCTTCAATCTGTTGACCAAGTTTCTCCAGCCGACGGGCGGGGCGATCACCTTCATGGGAACGGATATAACAAGAACGTCACCCGACAAGGTGGCGCGGCTTGGCCTCGTACGGTCGTTCCAGATATCGGCGGTGTTTCCGCATCTGACGGTTCTGGAAAACGTGCGGGTGGCGTTGCAGCGGCCGAACAACCTTGCAACGCAATTCTGGTTGCCGCTGTCGTCGCTCGACGGGCTCAATGCACGCGCCGAGGAGCTGATCGCAATGGTTGGCCTGACACGGGAAAAACATGCACTTGCGGCCGATCTTTCCTATGGACGCAAACGCGTGCTGGAAATCGCCACCACGCTTGCGCTCGATCCGAAGGTTCTGTTGCTTGACGAGCCGATGGCCGGCATGGGTGGCGAGGATGTTGCGCATGTCGCCGATCTCATCCGTGAAGTGGCCAAAACCCGCGCGGTGCTGATGGTGGAACACAATCTGAAAGTCGTGGCGGATATCTGCCATCACGTCACGGTTCTGCAGCGGGGCGAAATTCTGGCGGAGGGCGATTATGCCGCCGTTTCCGCCGATCCGCGCGTGCGCACGGCTTACATGGGCACGGAGGAGGCTTGATATGGCGGCAATGCTTGAGGTCTCCAACCTGAAATCCTGGTACGGTGAAAGCCAGGCGCTGCACGGTGTCGATCTGACCGTCGGCGAAGGTGAAACCATCACCATTCTCGGGCGCAACGGTGTGGGCAAGACCACGACGCTGCGCACCATCATGGGCATCATCCGCAACCGCAAGGGCGTAATCAAGCTCGGGGGCAAGGATCTGATGCCGGTGCCGCTGCATCGCACGGCGAAATGCGGCCTCGGCTTCGTGCCGGAAGAACGCGGCATCTTCGCGACGCTGAGCGTCGAGGAGAACCTGAAGCTGCCGCCCGTCGTCGCATCCGGTGGCATGACGCTCGATGAAATCTACGAGTTGTTTCCCAATCTTTACGAACGTCGCACCAGCCCCGGCACCAAGCTTTCCGGTGGCGAACAGCAGATGCTCGCCATGGCGCAGAATCTTACGCACCGGGGTCAAGGTTCTGCTGCTCGACGAGCCGACCGAAGGGCTTGCGCCTGTTATCGTGCAGCGCATCGGCGAAGTACTGAAAACACTGAAAAGCCGCGGTATGACGATTGTTCTGGTCGAGCAGAATTTCCGTTTCGCCAGCCGCATCGCGGACCGTTTCTACCTGATGGATCATGGCCAGATGGTCAGCAATTTTCCGGTGGGCGAGCTTTCCGGCCGCATGGGCGAACTCAATAAAGTGCTGGGGGTTTAACGATGACGATGCTCTTCGGCGTTCCAATTCAGGCCCTGCTCGGGCAATTGCTGATAGGCCTTATCAACGGGTCGTTTTATGCGCTGTTGTCGCTCGGCCTTGCCGTCATTTTCGGCCTGCTGCGCGTCATCAATTTTGCCCATGGCGCGCAATATATGCTCGGCGCTTTCGTCGCCTTTCTCGGCCTGCAATATTTCGGCATCAATTTCTGGTGGGCGCTGGTGGTGACGCCGCTTGTCGTTGCACTTTTCGGCGCCATCGTCGAACGTCTCATGCTGTCGCGGCTTTATGATCTCGATCCGCTCTACGGGCTGCTCTTCACCTTCGGTCTGGCGCTGGTGGTGGAAGGCACGTTCCGCTGGCTTTATGGCGCTGCCGGTCAGCCCTATTCGGTTCCGCGCGAGCTTGCCGGCGGCACCAATCTCGGTTTCATGTTCCTGCCGAACTATCGCGCTTTTGTCGTCGTCATCTCGCTTGTCGCCTGCATCGCCACCTGGGCGCTGATCGAAAAGACGAGGCTCGGCTCCTATCTGCGCGCCGCGACGGAAAATCCGACGCTGGTGCAGGCTTTCGGCATCAACGTGCCGGTGCTTCTGACGCTGACCTACGCATTGGGTGCAGGCCTTGCCGGTTTCACCGGTGTTCTGGCCGCGCCGATCTATCAGGTCTCGCCGCTGATGGGCACCAACCTCATCATCGTCGTCTTCGCCGTTGTCGTGGTCGGCGGCATGGGTTCGATCATGGGCGCCATCGTCACCGGTTATATGCTGGGTATCGCTGAGGGCCTGACCAAGGTGTTTTATCCGGAAGCGTCCAACATCGTCATTTTCGTCATCATGGCCTTTGTGCTGCTCATCCGCCCCGCCGGACTTTTCGGAAAGGACGCCTGATATGTCCAAAGCCACCCATAGCCCCACTGCCGGTGCGATGCCGCAGACGCAGGTTTCAACGACCGCCGGAACCATCAAGACCGTGCTGATACTGGCGGGACTGGCCGTTTTGATCGCCGCGCCGATGTTCGTTTATCCAATTTTTCTGATGAAGTTGCTTTGCTTCGCGCTGTTTGCCTGCGCCTTCAATCTGCTGATCGGCTACACCGGGCTGCTCTCCTTCGGCCATGCGGCGTTTTTCGGCGGAGCGGCCTATTTCACCGCCTATTCGGTGAAGGAATGGGGCGTCACCCCCGAGATCGGTCTTGTGATCGGCATGGCGGGTGCGGCCCTTCTCGGCCTCGTCATCGGTTTCTTCGCCATTCGCCGTCAGGGCATCTATTTCGCCATGATCACGCTGGCACTATCGCAGATGTTCTATTTCTTCTGCCTTCAGGCGCCGTTTACCCATGGTGAGGACGGCTTGCAGGGCGTGCCGCGCGGCCACCTCTTCGGCCTTCTCGATCTCAATGCGCCGCTGAACATCTACTACACGGTGCTGGCCTTTTTCGTGCTGGCACTTCTCGTCATCTGGCGTTTCGTCAACTCGCCCTTCGGCATGATCCTGAAATCCATCCGCGAGAATGAGCAGCGCGCCATTTCACTCGGCTACAGCGTACAGCGCTACAAGCTCGGGGCCTTCGTCATGTCGGCGGCGCTTGCCGGTCTTGCGGGCGGCCTGAAGGCGCTGGTCTTCCAGTTCGCAACCCTGACCGACGTGGCCTGGCAGATGTCGGGGGAAGTTATCCTAATGACCCTGCTTGGCGGCATCGGCACCATGATCGGCCCGATCTTCGGTGCGGGTCTCGTCGTCGCGCTGCAGAACTATCTCGCGACATCGGATTTTCCCGTCACCATCATTACCGGCCTCGTTTTCATGGCCTGCGTTCTGGTGTTCCGGCGTGGTTTGATCGGTGAATTTTACGCTTCGCGGCTGGGACGAAAACTAGGGTTCCAGCACCGCAGCTAAAAGTCTTTTTAAAACAAGCAAAAGGCATCCTCTGCGCCCCGGACGGCGCGGCAAGGGCGCCGCATGGAGAAGAGCATGGGCGAATATGACTATATCGTCATCGGAGCGGGGAGTGCCGGATGCGTTCTCGCCAACCGCCTTTCGAAAGACCCGAACAACCGCGTCCTGCTGCTGGAAGCGGGCGGCAACGATAACTATCACTGGATCCATATTCCGGTCGGTTATCTCTATTGCATCAACAATCCGCGCACCGATTGGTGTTTCAAGACGGCAGAAGAGCCGGGGCTTAACGGCCGGTCGCTGATCTATCCGCGCGGCAAGGTTCTGGGCGGCTGCTCCTCCATCAATGGCATGATCTATATGCGTGGCCAGGCGCGCGACTATGACGTCTGGCGGCAGCTTGGCTGCGAAGGCTGGGGGTGGAACGACATCCTGCCCTATTTCCTGAAATCGGAAGATTTTTATCGTGGCAAGAGCGATGCACATTCCGCTGGCGGCGAATGGCGGGTGGAGAAGGCGCGCGTGCGCTGGGATGTGCTGGATGCCTTTCAAAAAGCGGCGGGGGAGGCGGGCATTCCCGCGACCGAGGATTTCAACCGCGGCGACAATGAGGGGGCCGGTTATTTCGATGTGAACCAGCGGTCCGGCTGGCGTTGGAATACGGCCAAGGCCTTTCTGAAGCCGGTGCTTGCCCGCAAGAACCTGACGGTTTTGACCAAGGCGCATGTCAAGCGCCTCGTCATCGAAGAAGGCCGGGTCACCGGCGTCGAGTTCCACCATGACGGTGTTTTGAAGAAGGCGCGTGCGCGGCGCGAGACGGTGCTTTCCGCCGGCGCGGTCGGTTCGCCGCATGTTCTAGAGCTTTCCGGCGTCGGCCGTGGCGATATGCTGCAGGCCGCTGGCATCGATACCGTGACGGAAGTTCAGGGCGTGGGCGAGAACCTGCAGGACCATCTGCAATTGCGCATGGTCTACAAGGTTTCCGGCGTTCTGACGCTGAACGAAAGGGCCTCCACCCTGTTCGGCAAGGCAAGGATCGGTCTCGAATATGCCCTGACCCGCTCCGGGCCGATGTCGATGGCGCCGAGTCAGCTGGGGGTTTTCACCCGCTCCTCGCCCGAAAAGGAAACCGCCGATCTGGAATATCATGTCCAGCCGGTTTCGCTCGACAAGTTTGGCGATCCGGTTCACACTTTTCCGGCCATCACGGCAAGTGTCTGCAATCTGCGGCCGGAAAGCCGAGGCTCAGTGCATGTGAAAGGACCGGATTTCGCCATGCAGCCGGAAATCCGCCCGAACTATCTTTCGACGGAAGGCGACCGCCAGGTTGCCATTGATTCCATGCGGCTGACACGCCGCATCGTCGCCCAGCCCGCCTTTGCCCGGTTCAAGCCGCAGGAATACCGGCCTGGCCCGTCTTTTGAAAACGACAGTGATCTGGCCCGCGCTGCGGGCGATATAGGCACGACCATATTCCACCCCGTCGGCACGCTTCGTATGGGATCGGATATGGAAAGCGTTGTCGATACGCGCCTGAAATTCCGCAAGCTTGCGGGGCTGCGCGTTGCGGACGCATCCATCATGCCGAGGATCACGTCCGGAAATACCAATTCACCAACGATCATGATTGCCGAAAAGGCTGCCGACATGATCCTTGCGGATAATCGTTGAGAGGAGCGCTCCCATGAAGACCGTCGCTTTTATCGGACTTGGGCATATGGGCCTGCCGATGGCAGCCAATCTCGTCAAAGCGGGTTTTACTGTCAGGGGTTTCGATCTTTCCGAAGCCTGCCGCGTCGCGGCGAGGGAGGCAGGCATTCCCGTCGCGGCGAATGCGGACGAAGCCACGGACGCGGCGGAGGTGATCATCACCATGTTGCCCAAGGGCGAACATGTCGTTGCTGTTTATGGTGATCTCGCCCGAAAGGTCTCAGCCGGCACGCTGCTTGTCGATTGCTCGACGGTGGATATGGAAAGCGCCCTGAAGGCGCACGAACTGGCCGCATCCGCCGGTTGCCCCTCGGTCGATGCCCCGGTCTCCGGCGGTACGGGCGGGGCCGCCGCCGGCACATTGACCTTTATGTGCGGCGGTGAGGCGCAAGCCTTTTCGGCGGCAAAACCGGTGCTGGAGGCGATGGGCAAGAAGATCGTGCATTGCGGCAAGGGCGGCAACGGGCAGGCGGCTAAGATCTGCAACAATATGATCCTCGGCATTTCCATGATCGCGGTTTCCGAGGCCTTTGTGCTGGGTGAAAGGCTCGGCCTTTCGCATCAGGCGTTGTTCGATGTCGCTTCCACCTCCTCCGGCCAATGCTGGTCGCTCACCACCTATTGCCCGGTGCCGGGGCCGGTGCCGACATCGCCCGCGAACAAAGATTACCAACCGGGTTTCGCCGCGGCACTGATGCTGAAGGACCTGAAGCTTTCGCAGGAGGCCGCTAACGGAACCGGGGCCTCCACTCCGCTCGGTGCTGCGGCATCGGCCCTCTATGAAAATTTTGTCGGTGAGGGCGGTGGCGGGCGTGATTTCTCCGCCATCGTCGAGATGCTGCGCGGGGGCGAGGCATGATGGACGCCACGCCGTCGGATATTTTGTGGGTGCCGCCAAGGGAAAGGCTGGAGCGCTCCTCGCTTTTCGCCTTTGCTGCAAGGACGTCGCCGCTGCACGGGTTAGCTGCTGATGATTATTCCGGTCTGCTGCGCTGGTCCATCGAAGCGCCGAATGCCTTTTACGACGCCTTGTGGGATGAACTCGGGATCATAGGCACGCGCGGAGAGAAGGCGTTCAAGTCAGGCGCGACGATCCGTGAGGCCGAATTTTATCCGGGCGCGAGGCTCAACTATGCCGAAAACCTGCTGCGCGATGCCGATGAGCGGCTGGCCATCATTGCACATCGCGACGATGGGGCAAGGCGCGAGATAAGCCGCAGGCAGCTTTATGAACGTGTCTCCCGTCTGGTGCAGGCGCTCGTCCATGCGGGCGTCAAGGAAGGCGACCGCGTCGGGGCCATCGTCACCCATGATATCGAGGCGATCGTCAGCTATCTGGCGGTCAGCGCCATCGGGGCCATCTGGTCGTCCTGCTCGCCGGATTTCGGCCCGGCAGGGGCCTCCGACCGCCTTTCGCAGATCGATCCAAAAATCCTCATCGCCGTGCCGGAATATGGTTATGCCGGCAAGCGCATCGATGTCGGCCCGACCATTCGTGCGGTGGCGGAAAGCGCTGCGCCTCAAAAGATCGTGCTGATCGGCGATGCCGTTCCCGCCAGCCTTTCCGATCTCGGCTGCGTGACGTTGCATGATTTCGTGACACCGTTTGAGCCGGGTGAAATCGCGTTCAAGCGGCTGCCGGTCAAGGCGCCGCTGGCGATCCTTTATTCCTCCGGCACCACCGGCAAGCCGAAATGCATCACCCATTCCGGTGGAGGCCTGCTTCTTCAGCACATGAAGGAGCAGAAGCTGCAATGTGATATTCAGCAGGGGGAGCGCTTCTTCTACTTCACCACCTGCGGTTGGATGATGTGGAACTGGCAGGTCTCCGGTCTGGCGCTTGGCGCAACGCTTGTGACCTATGACGGCAATCCCGGTTACCCAACGCCCGCGCGGCTGATCGATCTCATCGACGCCGAACGGATCGCGACCTTCGGAACCTCGGCCAAATTCATCGACGCCTGCCTTAAGGCCGGGCTAAAGCCGCGCGAAAGCCACGATCTTTCTTCGCTTAGGACAATCCTTTCCACCGGCTCGCCGCTCATCCCGCAATCCTTCGATTATATCTATCGCGACTGGAAGGCTGACGTGCATCTCGCCTCCATTTCCGGCGGTACTGACATCTGCGCCTGTTTCCTCGGGGGCAATCCGCTGCAGCCGGTTCATCGCGGCGAGTTGCAGGGCGCGATGCTGGGCATGGATATCGATACGCTGGATGACGAAGAGCGTTCCGTGCGCGGCGTTGCCGGCGAGCTTGTCTGCCGCAATGCCCATCTGTCCATGCCGGTCAAATTCTGGGGCGATGAGGACGGTTCGCGGTATCAGGCCGCCTATTTCGATCGGTTCCCCGGCATCTGGGCGCATGGCGATTTCGCCGAAATGCGTCCATCCGGTGGATATGTCATCCATGGCAGGTCGGACACTACACTCAATCCTGGCGGGGTTCGCATCGGTACGGCGGAAATATATCGCCAGGTGGAAACCGTGCCGGAGGTCGAGGAGGCGATTGCCGTCGGGCAGGATTTTGACGGCGACCAGCGAGTTATCCTCTTCGTGCGCCTGAAGGACGGGGCTGAGTTGACGGAGGCGCTGGAAAAGACCATTCGCACTCGCATCCGCTCAGGCGCCACGCCACGGCACGTTCCGGCAAGGATCATCGCCGTCACTGCCATTCCCCGCACCCGCTCGGGCAAGATTTCCGAAATTGCTGTTCGTGACACCATCCATGGCCGGCCGGTAAAAAACGTCGATGCGCTCGCCAATCCCGAAGCGCTCGATCTTTTCCGCAACCTGCCGCAGCTGAAGGACTAGGCCGATGGAGGATCAACCGAAAACCGTTCTGGTCACGGGTTCCACCAGCGGCATTGGGCTGGCCATCGCCAAGCGCTTTGCCGAGGCGGGATTTCTGGTCGCCGTCCATGGCATAGAGACGCCGGAGGAAGCGACGCAGGCCCTGGAGATGGTTGCGCAGGTGGCGCAGCACAGGCCGGTCTATTTTTCCGCCAATCTCGCGAAATATGAGGAAAGCGCGCATCTGCCGGACACCGTTATCGCCGAGTTCGGTCACATCGACGTGCTCGTCAACAATGCCGGCATCCAGAAGGTCGCGCCGATCGACGAGTTTGATTTCGCCGATTTCTCCCGCATCGTCGCCATCTCGCTCGACAGCGCTTTTCACACGATCCACGCGGCGCTGCCCGGTATGAAGGAAAGGGGTTGGGGTCGCATCGTCAATATCGCTTCCGCGCATGGGTTGCGTGCCTCACCCTTCAAGGCGCCTTACGTGGCGACCAAACATGCGGTGGTGGGCCTGACAAAAAGCGTGGCGCTGGAGGTGGCCGAACTCGGCATTACCTGCAACGCCATCTGCCCCGGTTACGTCTGGACGCCGCTCGTTGCCACGCAGGTCGCCGATCAGGCGCGGGTGCACGGTATGAGCGAGGAGGACGTGGTGAAGAAGGTGATGCTTGCGCCGCAGCCGACGCGGCGTTTCGTGCAACCGGAGGAAGTGGCGGAAATGGCGCTTTATCTCTCCGGCGATATGGCCCGTTCCATCACCGGCACGACCATTTCCATTGATGGCGGCTGGACCGCGAAATAATTCCGGAGCACTCGTCTTTAGCGAACCATCTCGCCTGCTTCCGGTATTGTTAGGCGATTTCAATACTGTATAGTTTTCGTGGACGGCGGGGGTCAGCGCCGTGTTCACGGAACAAGCGGTAGAATGAACACAGGGTTTTTTGAAGCTCCGTTAGCGCGCTCGCGTTTCGATACGCGTCAGGTGCCGAAGCGTGACGCCATGGCGCTGTGGCGGGATTCGATCAACGTGCTTTTTGATGCCCGCCTGCGCAGATCGCAGGATGACGGTTTCTTTGCCAGTGTTGATGCCGCCTTCATCGGCAACGTCGCGCTGGGTCGCACCCAGTCCTCGGCGCAGGATTTCGACCGCTCGCGCCATAAGCTTGCCCGGGACGGTATGGACGGGTTTCTCCTGCAATTTTACGCCAGCGGACAAAGCATGTCGCGGCGCGGCTCGGGCGAGACCGCCGGTCCCGGAGACCTCTACATCATCGACATGGCGCAGCCGCTGGCCACCGCAACCACGGATCACGATCATCTGAGCCTTGTCGTGCCGCGCCGGCTGCTGGAGGGCAGGCTTGTCGGTTCCGGCAACAATCATGAGCGCGTGCTGCCGGCCGGTCTGCCCCTGGTATCGCTGCTGCGGGAAACGATGACGAGCGTTTACCGCCATTTCGACGTCATGAATGCCAATGACGGTGCGGCCACGGTCTCGCCGCTTTTGGAACTGGCCGCCGCAGCCATCAATAATCATGTCCGGGAAGACAATGCGCAGGGCGTTCAGCGTGCGCTTCGGGCATCCATCCGGCGTTACATCGACAATCACCTTCTCGATCCTGCCCTGTCGGTGGACAAGGTCATGGGCGAATTCGGCGTATCGCGACGCACCGTCTACCGGCTTTTCGAACCGCTGGGTGGGTTTTCGGCCTGCATTACCCATCGGCGCCTTGAGCGGGCGATGGATTTCCTGCGAGCGCCGCAGTCGGCCCATATGACGGTTGCCGAGGTGGCTGCGTCCTATGGCTTCACCAATCCGGAAAATTTCAGCCGCGTTTTCAAGAAGACCTTTGGCCTGTCGCCGCGCCAGATGCGGCATTTCGCATCGGAAAACCGCGAGATCACGCCGGATATTCTCAAACCCGATAGTGCGGAATGGACGCGGTGGATCGTGCAGCTCGGCCGCTGACGCGATTGTTGCGGAGCCGATCTGACACTGTGTGACGGATTGTTGGCACAATCCGACCATTCGTTCCGCCTGCGCCGTTGCAGGGATGCGCTCGCACGGCGGGCGTGCCACAGTATGAACGTTGTTTTTAATCGATATTTTGCCTGACAATCATGATGTTACGAATCCTCAATTTTCTGGAGATGCTGCCCGTATGGCGGGTGCGTCGCCGCGACACGAAAAAATATCTCTCAGGGGCTGGTGGCCATTGCGAATTTGAAACTGCGGGACCACCGTTGTTGCTGGCAATTTCTGAAATCCCGCCGGACACCCCATGCGAAACGGAAGATGCCGATGCCCGGCGGCCGGTTTCCTGGCTGGGGCTAGGGCAGAGTTTCAGCGCAGTCGATGAGGGGGACGGTGCCGGTTCGGATACATCCCGTCTTCCGGTCATCGAGTACGGCTGAAGCGGATTCCGGCGTCTGGAACAAACTGCGGCCCTGTGGATTGAATCGACAGGGTTACAGGGAGTGAAAGACATGGCCAGAGAAAATGCCAGCTATCTTGGCGGTCGGCACGATCCGAAAAACGAGACGGCAATGCGGGCGCGACAAGGGGTAAAAGGACGGCCCGTTCTTGTCATTTTGATTGTCAGTCTGCTGCTGGCGCTGGTGGTTTGGACGGTCGTCGAATATTCGGTTTTCGAACCCGATGGGAACCTGCAAAGCGCGCAGACGGAGACAACGCCAACGCCGCAAAACCCATGACCACCATGCCGTGAAATTTTTCACGGCAAATGATGAGTTTGTATGGAACCAGATTGCCCCCAATTTCATTTCACGCAAAGTGACAGGAATCGGGGGTTTCATTCATGGCAGTCACCGTTACTGCGATCGTTCTCTCGCTGATCGGCCTTGCGCTGTTCGGTTTCGGCTCTCAGCTCGTCATGCTGGGCGGGAGCTTCTACTACGTCCTTTCCGGTCTGGCCTTCCTGTTGACGGCCATTCTGCTGTTCAAGCGCAACCGCGCGGCTCTCCACGTCTATGCCGTCTTCATCGTCGCAACGCTCGCCTGGGCTGTCTGGGAGGTGGGCTTCGACTGGTGGCAACTTGGTCCGCGTGGTGGCATCGTCATTCTCATCGGCCTGTGGCTGCTGATGCCGTGGGTCAGAAGGCCACTCGGTTTTTCAAGCCCGACCGGGCTGAACTACGGCCCGAATGCCTGGCCGCTGGCGCTGTCGGTTCTCGCCTCCATCGTGGTGGCGGGGTATTCCATGGCGCAGGATCCGCATGACAAAGCAGGTTCCTTATCCGAGGAGAAGGTGGCGTCCGCGCCAGTCTATGGTGGCAATGTGCCTGACGGTGACTGGCATCAATATGGCCGCACACCCTATGGCCAGCGTTATTCGCCGCTGACGCAGGTCAATGTCGGCAATGTTTCGCAGCTGAAGGAAGTCTGGCGTTACCAGACCGGTGATGTGAAGCTGCCGGATGACATTGGTGAAACCACCTATCAGGTGACGCCGCTCAAGGTTGGCAATACGCTTTATATCTGCACGCCGCACAATTGGGCGATTGCCATCGATGCCGCCACCGGCAAGGAAAAGTGGAAATACGACCCGAATGTCGGCCTCAACCCCGACCGTCAGCATCAGACGTGCCGCGGCGTTTCCTATTATGCCGAACCTAACGCTGCGCAGGGAACGGCATGCGCCGAGCGCGTTTACCTGCCGACCTCGGATGCGCGGCTGATCGCTCTTGATGCGGCGACCGGTCAGGTCTGCACCTCCTTTGCCGATCAGGGTGTGCTGCATCTCGAACAGGGCATGAAATACAATCCCGCCGGTTATTATTATTCGACCTCGCCCCCTGTCATCGCGGCGGGCAAGATCATCATTGGCGGCGCGGTGAACGACAACTATTCCACACAGGAACAGTCCGGCGTTATCCGCGCTTTCGATGTCAACACCGGCGCTCTTGTCTGGAACTGGGACTCCGGCAATCCGGAAAAAACCGAACCGATTGCGGCAGGCGAAACCTACACCACCAACTCGCCGAACAGCTGGTCCGTGTTGAGCTATGACGAGGGCCTCGGCCTCGTTTACGTGCCGCTCGGCAATCAGGTGCCGGATCAGCTCGGAATGGGTCGCAGCGAGAGCGTGGAGAAATATTCCTCCTCAATCGTGGCGCTCGATATCAATACCGGCAAGGATCGCTGGGTGCGGCAGACGGTTCACCACGACCTGTGGGATATGGATGTACCGGCCCAGCCGGTGCTGCTCGACATCACCAAGGACGGCCAGACCGTTCCGGCGCTCGTCGGTCCCACCAAGCAGGGCGATATCTACGTTCTCGACCGGCGCACCGGCGAGCCGCTTCTGCCGATCACGGAAGAACCGGCGCCGGGTGGCGCGATCCCTGAGGACTTCAGCTCGCCCACGCAGCCAACGACGGCGTTGTCGTTCAAGCCAGAACCGCTGAAGGAAAAGGACATGTGGGGCGTCTCCATGTTCGATCAGCTTGCCTGCCGCATCCGCTTCCATCAGTTGAACTACAAGGGCCGCTACACGCCGCCTTCGCTGACCGGCTCGATCATCTATCCGGGCAATTTCGGCACGTTCAACTGGGGCAGCGTCGCGGTCGATCCCGAACGTCAGGTCATGTTCGGCATGCCGACATACCTTGCCTTCACCTCGCAGCTCGTGCCGCGCGCCGATATTCCGCCGAAAGGTCAGGACGAAAAGGGTAGCGAGCAGGGATTGAACCGCAATGACGGTGCGCCTTATGGTGTCTTCATGGGGCCGTTCCTCGGTCCGCTGAAAATCCCCTGCCAGGCGCCGCCATGGGGTTATGTCGCGGGTGCCGACCTGCGCACCGGCGATATCGCCTACAAGCACAAGAACGGCACGGTTTATGACATGACGCCGCTGCCATTGCCCTTCAAGGTGGGCGTGCCGGGTATTGGCGGGCCAATGATCACCAAGGGCGGTGTGGCCTTCCTCGGTGCTGCTGTCGACAACTATCTGCGCGCCTATGACCTCACCACCGGCAAGCAGCTCTGGGAAGCGCGCCTGCCGGCTGGCGGTCAGGCAACGCCCATGACCTATGCACTGGATGGCGGCAAGCAATATGTGGTGATGGTTGCGGGTGGCCACGGTTCCGTCGGAACCAAGCCGGGCGATTATGTGATTGCCTATACCCTGCCGTAGATTGCGGCGGCTTCAGGCAAATGAAAACCCGGAATGGGCGACCATTCCGGGTTTTTGCTTGTGCGGCTAAAGACGGGATCATGCCGCCTTTTTCTGGGCAGCCGCATTGATCGAGGTCTTGGCGAGTGACGTCAATGCGTCGTCGGTCTTGGCTTCTTCCTTAAGCGTGGCGTCCAGCAGCGAAACGACATTGCCGTGTCCGAGCTTTTCCGCCCAGGCCTTCAGGGTGCCGTAACGGGCGATCTCGTAATGTTCGACCGCCTGGGCCGACGAGATGAGACCGGCATCGAGAGCCGCCGTACCCTTGAAATCGTCCATGATCTCCTCGCCTTCGGCGATGATGCCCTGGATCGCTTCGCAGGTCTTGCCATGCGCCCGCTTGCCGATGATCTCGAACACTTCCTGAAGTCGTTCGATGTGACCCTGTGTTTCTTCCTTATGCTTTTCAAAGGCCTGTTTCAGCTTCGGATCGGTCGCCGCCCGCGCCATTTTCGGCAGGGCTTTCAGGATTTGCCTTTCGGCGTAATAGATATCCTTCAGCGTGTCGTAAAACAGGTCGTCGAGTTTCTTCTCGGCCATTGTTCCTTCTCCCATGTGTGGAAATGCGTGATGTGCGCCCATGCGCACGGGAGACAAACCCTTCGCCGTCCCTATGGTTCCGGCTCCGTTGCGCGCAACGTTTATATTGCCGCGGCAGCTCCGCCCACATACGGGTGGACCGGCGTCAGCCGAAACGGAAGAGATCGGCATCGGGGTCCTTGCCGCCATTGACGGCGGCGGCGACGATCTCGGCAGCGATCTGGCTGAAGGTGATGCCGTTGCCACCAAAGCCCATGACGGCATAGACGTTTTTCATGCCGGGAACGGCACCGATCAGCGGCAGGCCGGTGGTGGTCGTGCCAAAGGCCGCCGCCCAGCGATATTCCGGTTCACCGATGTCGACGCCAAGAAGCTTTTCGATCTTGCGGCGGATGGTCTGCGCCTTTGAGACAAGCTTTCCTTCCGACAGGTAGGAGGTGGGATTCTCCTCATCCTCGCCGCCGGCAATCAGGCGTCCGTCGCGGTCGGTGCGCAGGTAGAGATAGGGATCGGAAGCCTCCCAGACGATGTGGCTTTGCAGCCAGTCCGGTAGATCCATGCCCTTCGCACTTGCCAGCGCCCAGGTGGAGATGATCTGGTGTTTCGGGCTTTCAAGCGATTTCAGGAATTCGTATCCGGTGCAGAAAATGACATTGCGCGCGGAAAGGATTTTGCCCTGCGCGGTGGCGACGACCACCTTGTCACCGAGATTTCTGAGATCGGTGATTTCAAGTCGCGAGATGATCTCTGCGCCTGCGCCCGCCGTGTGGCGCAACAGGCCTGCCGTCAGTTGCGCGGGATTGGCGGAGGCCGAAATATCGCTGAGGATGGCCCCTGTCCGTTCTATGGCATAGTCGTTTCCAAGTTTCGCGGCGGTGAGGAAACGGGCTTTGATGCCAGCCTCTTCGCGCGCTGCCGCTTCGGCCTTCAATGCGCGCGAACCCATTTCATCTCCGGCAAGATAAAGCGCCTGTTTACGCGCCATGCCGCAGGAAATGCCGAGTGCGGAGACGATTTCTTCCAGTCGTAGCACGGCGCGTGCGGAACGTTGCCATGCCCTGTCGGCAGCATCCTTGCCGATCATCTTTCTGAGTTTCGTAAGCGGCGTGTCAATCTCATGCTGTATCATCGCGGTGCTGGCGACGCTGCTGCCCATCACCGGGTCACGCCGGTCGATGATCAGCATGGATTGCCCCGGTCTCTGCAACGCGTGGGCCACCAGCGCGCCGCTGATGCCGGCACCGACGACAATCGTATCGTAATGGTCGGAACTTGGGGTATTTCGGGTGCGGATGCCAATGCGCGTCGTGTCGGCCCAAAGGGGTTTCGATTCCCTGAGGTCACGTTCCCTTGTCAATTCTGATGTCGGCATGAAATTGTCCTGAACGGTGTTCGCCAAGCGGGCTGCGGCCGAGCCGCCACCACGCGTGCCCCTTAATGAAGATACAACGCCGTGGGGTTTTCCCGGTTCCGTTCCGTCTATTTAGCGGGATCGATGAGGGCGATGCCGAATTCCCGGCGGTAACTGCGCCGCAATTGCGCAGGCGTTTCGCGGATGACGACTTCGAGCGTTGGCCGCACCACGCCCTTCAGAAAATGGCCGCCTCGCGTCGACCCGTCGGCGAAGCCAAGGACGACGTGCAGATGCGGATTTGGCGTGTCGTTCTCATCGAAGGTAATATCGCCAAGCAGACTCAGAACCTCGCTTTGCTCCGTCACGGGTATTTCCCTATATTCCCGCGTCGGGAGATCGAAGAAGGCGAGTGTCGCCGTCGCAAAGGCACCGATTGCGGTCACCGAGGCGGCATTGATGTTTTCGGCCTTGGCAAAATGCCGGATGGCCTCGAATGCCTCTTCTTCCGGGTCGAGGACGAGAATGAAGGTGCGTTCCGCGCCGCTTGCCAGCAATCTGCTTTTCATGGGGGGCTCCTTGAAAAAATGCCGCCAGCTGCCAGCCGCGCGGCGTTGACGGCTGCCATATCTGTTTTCTTCCTGTTGATCTGGCCGGACTCTCCGGGTTCAATCGGAATTCACCGAAGGTAGAAAAAACTCCACGTTGTTGCGGTGTTCTTCGTCGAGGCTTTCGATGTTCGTTTGCCAGAAGGTCGCGGCTTCCGCCGGTTCCTGCTCGTATTGGCGCACGAAGGTCTTGTTGTCGTCGATCATGACCTCGCGCGTGCCACCGAGCCGCAGATATTCTTCTGCAAGTTTTCGGCTTTCGGTCTTTTCCATGTCGCTGCTCCTTGTGCGTGGAAAGCCGGGGACGGAGGATGCCGGATGGGTAAGAAGCTCGGCTGCCATTTCGTTGGCCACCGGGAGAAAACGGAAAAATCCCAGTGTTCTTCGGCGCCATCGCGTCCGTTTGACACGGCGGTACTCCTGCGGGAACAACGTTAGTTTTCCGGTATGGTTCCGCATTTTTTCAGGCGGCCTCATAGCCGGGGCCAAATGCATCGTGCGCAATTTTTTGCCGGAACAAACGGGCAAGTCGTGCTGTTTTATCCCTGATGCAGGGAGGCAGCATGGCAGCCAGACAGAGCGACGGCGAATACCACGGTAACAACGAAAACGAGGGTTTCTGGTCGATCGACTTCGGCAATTCGCCTGTTATCGGCACGGCCATCCATGACGGTCATTTCATCCGCCCTGACATAGTCGACCTGATGGCTCTCTCGCCGGAAAAACGGCTGAGAGAAGAGGATCCCTTTACCGGCGAGATGATCGCCGGATTGACGAACCGCATCGTCGTTCACCATTCACGTTTCGAAATTGATCTCAACCGCGCCGCTGATCAGGCGATCTATCTGAAGCCGGAACAATCCTGGGGGCTGGAGGTCTGGAAACAGGCGCTACCGGAAGAGGCTAGCCGGCAATCGCTCAATTTTCACGCCGATTATTACGCGATGCTTGAAACAGTTCTCTCAACGGTCGAGCGGCGGCATGGGGCGTTTGTCGTACTGGATGTGCATAGCTACAATCATCGCCGACAGGGCGCCGCCGCCCCGCCGACGGCACAGGCGGAAGCGCCCGATATCAATATCGGCACCTTTTCCATGGATCGCAGCCGCTGGGGCGACATCGTCAGCGCGGTTGGTCATCATTTCGCGTCGGCAACCATCGGCGGGCGCCGCCTCGATGTTCGCGAGAATGTGGCCTTTCAGGGCAAGGGGGAGCAGACACGGTTCATTCACGAGCGTTTTGCGCAGAACGGCTGCGCCATTGCGGTGGAGTTCAAGAAGTTCTTCATGGACGAGTGGACCGGGCAACCGGATGCGCGCGTGGTGTCGGA
Organism: Rhizobium sp. AN73; assembly: GCF_030757975.1. Classification (NCBI taxonomy): domain Bacteria; kingdom Pseudomonadati; phylum Pseudomonadota; class Alphaproteobacteria; order Hyphomicrobiales; family Rhizobiaceae; genus Rhizobium; species Rhizobium sp. AN73. The sequence goes on along the minus strand of NZ_JARWME010000001.1, from coordinate 684,340 downwards.
TATTCGCGATACGATAACCGCCCTTCAGCCGGTTCTCGAAGAATGCCTGAGGACGCGACGATGAACCTGTCCCCGGTCCGTGCCGCGCCTTCGCCGATTGTCCAACTGGTTGATGACGTCGTGTCCTGCCTTGAGGCCGGCAAGGCGATCCGTCGTGATGTCGGAAAAGATGGCAGGCTGCATATCGACCGGCCGCTGCCTTTCCTCTGCCTGCATCTGACCGGCGGCACGAAAAATCTCGCTGCTCGCGACATTGCTTCGGCGCATGCGTCTTATCTCATCGCATCGACGATTCAGGAGGCAGCGCAGTTGATTGAGGCCGTGGGTGCTGTCATGCGCCAACGCTTTGGCGCCTTCATGGTTCTCGACATCGGCGAGCTGGAACATGACATTCTGCTCGCCGACGATTCCCCCTTCCTGCCGCATTATGAGGTTTCCGTTTCGGCGACGGATGAGCCCGAAATGCAGAACGCCCGCCGTGTTTTCATCAAGGCGGTGTGCGATGCCGAAGTGCGGTTTCGCACGCCGCGCATCACCCGGCCGGAACCGGATGCCGATCCGATCCTCAGATTTCAGAATGCCGGGCTTGATTTTCCCTGCATCAGCGTGCGTTTCGCGCCGATCTACCGCCAGCCGGAATCCGGTGCCGATTATCCGGGCCTGCGCGAGACGATGATCGCGGATCTTTTCGATGCCGGCCTGCAGGCCTTTTCGTCATTCGCTTCAGGCAAGGATGCCCTCAAAGTCACCAGCCACCGGGCGCTCGGCCGCAAGGCCTTTGTCGATGCCGTCCGGCGTGCGGACCGCTCGGTTGACGAGATTGTTTCTTCCTTCGATTTTCTTCTGTCGGTCACGCCGATCAATGCTCGCCGGGCCTTCGAAGAGTTTCGCGACAGCAGCTTTCAATATGCGCCGCACCTGCTTTACCGGCCGCTAGGCGTCGATGTCGAGGAGCAGAAACGCAAGCTCTACTCCGTCGTTTTCGATCATCTGGAAGACCCGGTGCTTTACCATCTCTATCGGGAGAAACAGCAGGAGATCGATCTGCAACTAACGATGCTGGCCAGTCTGCACCATCGCACCTTCACCGATTTCTCCCGCGCACTTTACGGCGCCGTTGAACCGGCGCTTTTGACGCTGGCGCTTCGCGTGCTTGCGGATTGTCCGCGCAAGGATAATGACGGCGAAATCGCCATGGTCGATTGTTACGCGGTTGCCAAGAAGTCGCGCGAGATGGTCGATGCCTATCTGGTGGAGGAGCCGGAATTCAAGGCGCGCGTCGAGATCAGGGACGACCTGCCGCCCGGCCTGATGGTGACGGGCGAGAAGCTTCTCATCTCCCGCCACACCGTCATGGAACAACGCCGGGTCGAGGCGCTGCTGTCACATGAGATCGGCGTACACCTTCTCACCTATTTCAACGGTTCGTCTCAGGGCTTGCGGCTCTTCCGCACTGGCCTTTCCGGTTACGAGGGCGTGCAGGAGGGGCTGGCCGTGCTGGCGGAACACTTGGCCGGCGGCATGACACGCGAGCGCCTGCGGTTGATCGCCGGCCGCGTCGTCGGCTGCGCCGCCATGCTGGATGGTGCGACTTTCGTGGAGACGTTCCGGACCATGACGCATGAGCATGGTTTTGACGAAGCCGGCGCCTTCAACATGGTGCTGCGCATCTATCGCGGAGGTGGTCTTTCCAAGGACGCGATTTATCTGCGTGGGCTGGCGGAGGTGCTGGAGCATCTGCGCAAGGGCGGAGCGCTCGATCCGTTCTGGATGGGCAAGATCGCCGCCGCCCATTTCCCTGTCATGCAGGAGCTTGCCTTGCGCGGCCTGCTTCGCCCGCCGGGCGTACGGCCCGCTTTTTTGCTGCCGGCCAAGGCCAATGAGCGGCTGGAAAAGATACGGGCGGGATTATCCATCGCCGAACTGGCGACACTATAACATTACAGGAGGGGCTTCATGCGTATCGCATTTTTCGTCAATTCAATCGAGACCGAGGGACCGAACTATGCCACCGGTCTGCTGGCCATGGCCGCGCTCAATCGTGGTCACGAGGTGGTCTATCTCACACCGGGCGACTTCACTCTTCGGTCGGATGACAGCCTGACCATTCATGCCTCCGTGCTGCCAAAAGGGAAGTACAAGAAGGCCGACGCTTTCCATGCCGCCCTTCAGGACAAGACGCTGGAGCGGCAGACCATGGATGTGGAAGAAATCGATGCGCTGATGTTGCGCAACGACCCTTCGCTTGACCAAACGACGAGGCCATGGGCGGTGCATGCCGGCATTCTGTTCGGAAGGCTTGCCGAACAGCGCGGCGTCGTGGTTCTGAACGATCCCGAAGGCCTGGCGCTGGCGCAGAACAAGCTCTATTTCCAGAGCTTTCCCGAAATCGTTCGCCCGACCACGATCATCTCACGCAATGTCGATGAAATCCGCGCTTTTGCCGATGCGCATCCCAAGGGTGTCATCGTCAAGCCGCTGCAGGGCTCCGGCGGCAAGAACGTGTTCAAGATCGGTTCGAGCAAAGAGGCCAATCTCAACCAGATTTTCGAGGCGGTCAGCCTTGAAGGTTATCTGATCGCGCAGGCCTATCTGCCGGCCGCAAAGGACGGCGATATCCGCTTTTTCATGATGAATGGCAGGCCGCTGATGCGTGACGGCCAATATGCAGCACTTCGCCGTGTGCCGGCGAAAGGCGATCTGCGTTCCAACATTCACGCCAATGGCACCGCCGAGGCCGTGAAAGTGACGGACGAAATCGTGGCGCTTGCCGAAATGATGCGGCCGAAGCTGGTGGAAGACGGCATGTTTCTGGTCGGGCTCGATATTGTCGGCGACAAGATACTGGAGGTGAACGTGTTTTCGCCGGGCGGACTTTCCAACATCCGCGACCTCACCGATATCGATTTCAGCGATACGATCATCGAGGCCGTGGAAACCAAGATCGCCATGCAGAGCGCCTCGGGCGGCGTTCTCTCCAACAGATTGCTGGCGACCTTGTGAACTATTACCGCAGCTCGGCTGACTGCATGTCACGATACCAGGCGACGAGGGCCCTGATGCCCTCTTCGACCGGGGTTTGCGGCACGTAGCCGGTCAAGGCCTTGAGAAGATCGGGCGAGGCGAAGGTGCGGGGAACGTCTCCCTGCTGCATCGGCAGCATGTTGCGGATCGCCGGCCTGCCGACAGCCTTCTCGACCGTCTCGACGAAGTGCATCAGCTCCACCGGCTGGCCGCCGCCAATATTGACGATGCGGAAGGGTGCGTGGTGCGACAGTGTGTCGGTCACGCCTTCCTGCGTCACCCGGTTTTCCTCTGACGGAATGATCTGGCTCAGCCGGACGATGCCTTCGACCAGATCGTCGATATAGGTGAAGTCGCGGCTCATGTTGCCTTGACCGTAAATATCGATCGGCTGGCCGTTCGAGATGGCGTCGACAAATTTGATCGGCGCCATGTCCGGCCGTCCCCATGGTCCGTAAACCGTGAAGAAGCGGAAGGCTGTGGTCGGCAACTTGTGGAGATGGGCATAGCTGTGCGCCATCAGTTCCATCGATTTTTTCGTGGCCGCATAAAGCGTCATCGGCTCGTCGGCCTTGTCGCTTTCCGCAAAGGGTATTTTTTCGTTGGCGCCGTAGATGGAAGAGGTCGATGCCAGCATCAGGTGTTTGACTTGTAAATTCCTGGCGAGCTCCAGCATGTTGAACGAGCCGATGAGATTGGAATCGATATAGGCGCGTGGATTTTCAAGGCTGTAACGAACACCCGCCTGTGCCGCGAGATGGATGATGATCTCCGATTCGGCAGCCTCAGCCGCCCGCTTCAGAGCATCCGTATCTTCCAGCATGCCGATCTCGGCCCGGAAACCGTTGGAGCGGGAGAGGATGGCGTGGCGTTTTTCTTTCAGGCTGACATCGTAATATTTCGTCATGCCGTCGAAACCGGTCACGAAGTGGCCGGCATCGAGCAGCCGCTTGGCAACGTAAAAACCGATGAAGCCCGCGGTGCCGGTAACCAGATAACGCATGATGACTATATCCCAAATCCGTTGGTGCGTTTGCGGCCGAACCGAAGCGCGAAAACCGTTTTAATCAAATTTCGAAGGCGAAACCGTTATTGGCCCTTGTCGGGACTGCTGTCATGCGGACGGCCGATCCCGGCATAGATGAAGCCGTGTCCGGTGACTTCATCCGTGCGATAGATATTGCGCAGATCCACCAGCACCGGGTTTTTCATGATCGCCTTCAGACGCGGCAGGTCGAGCGCGCGGAACTGGTTCCATTCCGTCACGATCACCACAGCGTCGGCATCCTCCGCCGCCTCGTAGGGGCCGCTGGCATACTCGATATCCTCCATGACGTGGCGGGCATTCGGCATGCCTTCCGGATCGTAGCCGACTACTCTCGCGCCGCCATCCTGCAGGGTCTGGATGATGGCAATCGCCGGGCTGTCACGCATGTCGTCGGTATTGGGTTTGAAGGTGAGGCCAAGCACGGCGATCTTCTTGCCGCGCACATCGCCGCCAACCGCATTGATGACCTTGCGGCCCATGGCGCGCTTGCGGTTGTCGTTGATGGCGATGGTGGTCTCGATCAGCCGCACCGGCGCGTCATAGTCCTGCGCGGTCTTGGCGAGCGCCAGCGTATCCTTGGGAAAACAGGAACCGCCATAACCGGGGCCGGCATGCAGGAATTTCGCGCCGATGCGGCCATCGAGACCGATGCCGCGCGAAATGTCCTGAACATTGGCGCCGACCTTTTCGCACAGATCCGCCATTTCGTTGATGAAGGTGATCTTCATCGCCAGAAAGGCGTTGGCGGCATATTTGATCAGTTCCGAAGAGCGTCTCGTGGTGAAGAGCAGCGGCGACTGGTTGAGATAAAGCGGACGGTAAACCTCGGTCATGACAGGCCGCGCGCGCTCGTCGGAGAGGCCGACGACGATGCGGTCCGGTCGCTTGAAATCCTCGATGGCAGCACCTTCGCGCAGGAATTCCGGGTTGGAGACCACGGCGAAATCCGCCGACGGGTTTTCCTCGCGGATGATGCGTTCCACCTCGTCGCCGGTGCCGACGGGAACGGTGGACTTGGTGACGATGACGGTAAAACCATCAAGCGCATGGGCGATTTCTTTCGCCGCCGCATAGACATAACCGAGATCGGCGTGGCCGTCGCCACGCCGCGAGGGCGTGCCGACCGCAATGAAGACGACATCGGCATTGGCGACCGCGGCGGGAAGATCGGTGGTGAAGCTCAACCGGCCGGCCTTGGCGTTATTGGCGACGATGACTTCCAGACCCGGTTCGAAGATCGGAATATGGCCGCTTTTCAGCGCTTCGATCTTCTCCGGCATCTTGTCGACGCAGATCACGTCATGGCCGAAATCGGCAAAACACGCACCGGAAACAAGGCCGACATAACCGGCGCCGATCATCACTATCCGCATTCTTCTTCCTTTCGGTCCGTGAGGCGATATTCGCGCGGCAATGCTCAGGCGAAATCAACGGGTGCAATCACACCACAATGTTTAGCCGCCTTCACGCTTGCCGCCAAGCGCCACGATCAACACGGGCTAACCTCTTTCCATGACGAAGATATGATGGCGTGGCGGGACAAATTTGCCGCACCTTGCGGCCATTTGCATCGATGGCGTCGTATCGCCCGTTTTTGCCGTTTTTGCGGCTTGCACTCATAGGTAGCCGGGTCTAGCCATAGGGTGAGGATCAAATCTGCCAGACTGTCTGTCCCTAAAGGGGCGTCCGGGTTGCTTTACGCGGCCGGGGTTGGCTTTGCGTTGCGGTCGATGTTCGGGGAAGTTCAAATGCAAAAGGGTTTTCTGCTCGGTCTGTTCGCTTATGCGACCTTTTCCCTGGGCGATGCCACGATCAAGTCGCTCGGATCACAGATCAGCGTTTTCGAGATCGGCTTCTTCAGCATCCTGTTTTCCGGCATCTTCATCTTCTTCAGCAAACCGCGTGAGGAAAGGTGGCGTGAATTCTGGCGCATGAGCCGCCCGTTTGCGGTGCACGGGCGAGCGATTTCCGGCCTTTTCGCCGGTATTCTCGGCATTTATGCCTTCACGACCATTCCGCTCGCCGAAGCCTATGCGCTGATCTTTCTGTCGCCGCTGTTCGTGACCGTGCTGTCCGCTGTTGTCCTCAAGGAAGACATCGGGCCATGGCGTTGGGCGGCGGTTCTGGCCGGCATCGTCGGTGTTCTGCTCGTCGTGCGGCCGGGCTTCAAGGCGCTGGAACTCGGACACGTCGCCGCGATCGGCGTCGCATTTCTGGCGGCGATGACCATCGTTCTGCTCCGGTCGCTCGCGGGCAAGGAAAAGCGCACCTCGATCATGGGCGTGCTGCTGGTCTACGGCCTTACCTTCAACGGCATTGCCTCGATTCCCGAATTCGTCATGCCCAATCTGCACCAGTTCGTCGCCTTCGCCTTCATCGGGCTCTGCACGGCGACAGGACAGATAACCCTGCTGGTCGCAACCCGGATCGCGCCGGCCAGCCAGATCGCGCCGTCGCATTATTCGCAAATCCTCTGGGCCGTGGCGATCGGTATGACCTTCTTTCACGAATATCCGGATGCTATCGCGGTGCTTGGGCTGGGTGTCATCGCCGCGTCGGGACTTCTGACGATGATCCGCGAAAAAATCAGGCTCGGCACCGTGCGCTGGAACCCGTTTTTCCGTAATCGCCTCTGACCTCTCGTCTGCAATAGGAAACAGTGCGTCAACCGAAGCGCGGCTTGCGGGCGGGTGGTGAGGCGGCCCATAAGGCTTTTCATCGATAGATGAACGGAGAGCCGCAAATGCTCGTGGATGGAAAGTGGACCGCCGAATGGCATCCGGTGCAGGCGACTGACAAGAAGGGTGGCTTCGTTCGCCAGACATCCGGCTTCCGCAACTGGGTGACGCCGGATGGTTCGGCAGGCCCAACGGGCGAGGGTGGTTTCAAGGTCGAGGCCGACCGTTATCACCTCTATGTCGCGCTGATCTGTCCATGGGCGTCGCGCACGCTGATCGGTCGCAAGCTGAAGAAGCTTGAAGACGTCATCTCTGTTTCGGTCGTGGAGCCGACGCTTTCCGACGAGGGCTGGAAATTCGGCGATTATCCGGGTTCAAACCGCGATGCGCTGAATGGCTTCACCCATATCCATGAGGCCTATACCAGCGCCGATCCACATTATACTGGCCGCGCCACCGTTCCGGTGCTGTGGGACAAAAAGACGAAAACCATCGTCAACAACGAATCCGCCGATATTCTGCGCATGCTGAATTCTGGTTTTGGCGATCTGGCCGATAATGGCATCGATCTTTATCCGCAAGATCTGCGGGACGCGATCGATGCGCTCAACGACCATATCTATCCGCGACTCAACAATGGGGTCTACAGAACTGGTTTTGCCACCACGCAGCTTGCCTATGAGGAAGCCTTCACCGACGTCTTCGCGACACTTCAGGAACTTGAAACTCGCCTCGCATCAGGCGGTCCCTTCCTCTTCGGTGATCGCCTGACTGAAACGGACGTCAGGCTTTTCGTGACGCTAGTGCGTTTTGACGCCGCCTATTACGGCCTGTTCAAATGTAACCTGCGCCGCATTGCCGATTATCCGGCCCTGCAGGCCTATATGATGCGGGTGCTGACTGTTCCGGGCGTGCGCGACACGGTCAATATTGATCACATCAAGCGCGGTTATTATTCGATCAAGGCGCTCAATCCGACCCGGATCGTACCAGTCGGGCCTGATCTTCCAGGGCTTGATGAGGTTTCCCTCGCCACCGTTGCGTAAATATCAAGCCGGTTTGCCGACCTGATCGAGAAGCCAGCTCTGAAAGGCGCGGGCAAGCACATTGTCCTGTCGCCCTTCCGGCAGGGCGACGTAATAGCTCTTGTCGGTCTGCAGGGGGATGTCGAACACGATTTCGAGGCGGCCGGAGACGAGTTCCGCCTCGATCAGATATTTCGGCAAGAGGGCAAAACCGATGCCGCTTGCAGCGGCTTCGATGATCATCGAGAACTGGTCGAAACGGCTGCCCCTATAGGCATTGTCCGCCGTCACCCCGTTCATCTCCAGCCATTCCGTCCACAGTTTCGGCCGTGTCGTCACATGCAGCAACGGTTGCCCGGCAAGATCGGTGGGGCGTTCTACATGGGCGCGGTGCAGCAAGGCAGGGCTGGCGACCGGCACGATCACCTCGTTGCATAAGAAGGCGCAGGTGCCATGCGCCCAGACCGGCTGGCCGTAATGAATGGCGAGGTCGAAACCTTCCTCGTCAAAGTCGAAGGGGTGTGACCTTGAGCCGATCGTGATGGTTATTTCCGGATTGGCATCGATGAACCGGTGCAGGCGCGGCATCAGCCAGCGGCTGCCGAAGGTTGGCAGGGTGGCGACGGACAGCGACGCATGCGAAGTTCCGGCAGAAACCGCACGCACCATCAGCTGTTCGGATTGTTGCAACAGGCGGCGCACATCGGGCAGGAATTTGCGTCCCGCTTCCGACAGGACGACGCGCCGGCGGATGCGTTCAAAAAGCTGCATTCCGGTCTGGGCTTCCAGATCGCTGATCTGCCGGCTGACCGCGCTTTGCGTGAGGTTGAGTTCTTCCGCTGCACGGGTAAAGTTGCCGTGCCGTGCCGCGCATTCGAACGCTTGCAGGGTGACGATGTCAGGAACCAGTCTTCTGCGCGGATCCATTCCACTCTCGCATCAACTTACCCGCTTTCCTCATTGGAAAAGGGTCGTTATGCCCATATATGATTACGGGAAAGAATGGAACGGTGTTTTGCCAGTCTTGGCGGAACCGTTTGCGAATTCGGGGAAAGAGGAGCCGGGAGTTGAAGGTGCCGTATCAAAAACGGCCTTCCTCCCCTTCAAGCCAAAAGGATGATTGAACATGGATGCGACCACGAAGCTTGACGTGAAACAGGAAGCCGCGGCCCTGCTCGACAGGATGGGCGTTGCCCGCGATCTCTATACCGGCGGCGACATGGCCTCCTTCAGCCCGGTGACGGGCGAGCAGATCGCCAGCCTCAAGACCATTTCGGTCGATGGCGTTGCAGCCGTGGTCGACAAGGCCGATGCCGCCTTCAAGGTCTGGCGTAATGTGCCTGCTCCGCGCCGTGGCGAACTGATCCGGCTTTTGGGTGAGGAGCTGCGCGCCTTCAAGACCGATCTCGGCCGTCTCGTCTCGCTGGAAGCGGGCAAGGTTCCCTCCGAGGGTCTCGGCGAAGTGCAGGAGATGATCGATATCTGCGATTTCGCTGTCGGTCTGTCCCGCCAGCTTTACGGCCTCACCATCGCCACCGAACGCCCCGGCCACCGCATGATGGAAACCTGGCATCCGCTCGGCGTCGTCGGCGTTATCTCTGCCTTCAACTTCCCCGTTGCTGTCTGGTCGTGGAACGCGGCGCTCGCGCTTGTCTGCGGCAATTCGGTGGTCTGGAAGCCATCTGAAAAGACCCCGCTGACCGCACTTGCCGTTCAAGGCATTTTTGAGCGTGCCGTCGCCCGTTTCGGCGATGCGCCGGAAGGACTGTCGCAGCTCCTGATCGGCGACCGCGCCGTCGGCGAAGCATTGGTGGACAATCCCAAGGTTCCGCTGGTTTCGGCCACCGGTTCCACCCGCATGGGCCGCGATGTCGGCCCGCGTCTGGCGAAACGTTTTGCCCGCGCCATTCTGGAGCTTGGCGGCAACAATGCCGGCATCGTCTGCCCGTCTGCCGATCTCGACATGGCGCTGCGCGCCATCGCCTTCGGCGCCATGGGCACGGCCGGCCAGCGCTGCACCACGCTTCGCCGTCTTTTCGTGCATGACAGCGTGTATGGCCAGCTCGTGCCGCGCCTGAAAAAGGCCTACGCTTCCGTTTCCGTCGGTAATCCGCTGGAAACATCGGCGCTTGTCGGGCCGCTGGTCGACAAGGCGGCTTTCGATGGCATGCAGAAAGCGCTCGAAGCGGCCAAGGCCCATGATGGTGTGGTGAATGGCGGCGGGCGCGTGGATACCGGTGCGCCAGATGCCTATTATGTCAAACCCGCGCTTGTCGAAATGCCTGAACAGGCGGGACCGGTGTTGGAAGAGACATTCGCGCCGATCCTTTATGTGATGAAGTACAGCGATCTCGATCAGGCGATCGACGCGCATAATGCCGTTGCCGCTGGTCTGTCGTCGTCGATCTTCACCCGCGACATACAGGAATCGGAACGTTTCCTGTCGTCGGAAGGCTCGGATTGCGGCATCGCCAACGTCAATATCGGCACCTCGGGCGCAGAAATCGGCGGTGCCTTCGGCGGTGAAAAGGAAACCGGCGGCGGCCGCGAATCCGGTTCGGACGCGTGGAAGGCCTATATGCGCCGCGCCACCAACACGATCAACTACTCCAAGGCGCTGCCTTTGGCGCAGGGCGTATCCTTCGATATCGAATAAGTCGCTCCGCAAGTTTGCGCGTTCGATAGCGATATTGATCCATCATGCCGGTGCGGCCAGTCCGCACCGGCATTTGTTTATCAAGCGGCCCTGACGACAGCGCCTGCGATGATTTGCGGGAAAGAGGCGTCTGCGCGGAATTTTATTCCCACAATATCGCTCACATTGAATTATCCTCTCTCTATCGTTTTCATGGAAAACCCTAGCATTGCTCCATATCGCAAACCGGCCCCGGGGGTCGGTGATAAGGAGATCAAATGTCCGCCATCACCCGCCGCGCCCTTTCCGCCAGTGTTCTTGTTGCCGCTGCATTATCAGTCCTGCCATTACAGGCGCATGCGGCGGAAGAGCTGAAAATCGGTTATCAGAAAACCGGTCTGCCGGTGATCGCAAGGCAACAGGGCGTCATCGAAAAGGCGCTTGAGGCCAAGGGCGTGAAGGTATCATGGGTCGAGTTTACCGCAGGCCCGCCGCTGGTGGAAGCTTTGAATGTCGGCTCCATCAATGTCGGCTGGACGGGTGATGCGCCGCCGATCTTCGGTCAGGCAGCCGGTTCGGCCATCGTTTATGTCGCGGCGCTTCCCTCGAACGGCAAGGGCGAGGCGATCTTCACCAAGCCTGAAAGCGGCATCAAATCGGTTGCCGATCTGAAGGGCAAGAAGGTCGGCGTCGGCAAGGGCACCAGCGCCCACAATCTGCTGGTGGCGGCAATCGAGAAAAACGGCCTGAAATTCAGCGATATCGACGTGGTGTATCTCAGCCCCGCCGATGCCGCCGCAGCCTTCGCCAGTGACAAGATCGACGCCTGGGCCGTATGGGATCCGTTCTATGCGATTGCCGAGACCCGCTACAAGCCGGTCACTCTGGCCCGCACCAGTGAGGTTCTCAATGTGAGCACCTATTTCCTCGCCAATCGCGACTATGCAAAGTCGCATGCGGACACCATCAACACCACCATCGATGCCTTGGGTGAAGCGGCCAAATGGTCTGCCGCCAACCGTGACAAGGTTGCCGCAGCACTGCATGAGGTGACGGGTGTTCCGCTGGAAGCGCAGACACTGGCCGCCAACCGCTCCGATTTCGGCATTTCGAAGATCGACGACAAGATCATCGCCAGCCAGCAGGAAACTGCCGATCGCTTTTATCGCCTTGGCCTGATCCCGAAGCAGATCAGCATCAAGGATGCCGTCTGGTCGGGCGCCACCAACTGATCCCGGATACGGAGGGCTTCGCCATGAGCATCAGAAGGCGTATCGAGGCCGGAAGCATCACGGGCTGGTTGCTTCCCGCCATCATTCTTGCCGGCTGGGAGCTTGCTGCCCGCGTCGGCCTCATTTCGGCAAACGTCCTGCCGGCTCCGTCTGCCGTCGCGGAAGCCTTCTGGCGGCTTTTGCTTTCGGGTGAACTCATCGCCAATATCGGCGTCAGTTCCGCCCGCGCCCTTGCCGGCTTCGCCGTCGGTGGCGCGATCGGCTTCATCTTCGGGCTGGCCAACGGCCTGTCGCGGTTCTCCCGCAGCTTTACTGACACCACGCTGCAGATGATCCGCAACATCCCGCATCTGGCGCTCATTCCACTCGTCATCCTCTGGTTCGGCATCGATGAAGAAGCGAAGCTTTTTCTCGTGGCGCTCGGGGTGTTTTTCCCGATCTACATCAACACGCTGCTCGGCATTCAGGGTGTCGATCCGCAGCTGGTGGAGATGGGGCGCACCTATGGTATGTCGCCCTTCACCCTGTTCCGGCGGGTGATCCTCCCCGGTGCGCTGCCTTCCATTTTCACCGGTCTGCGTTATGCGCTCGGCATCATGTGGCTGACGCTTATCGTGGCGGAAACGATCTCCTCGTCTTCCGGCCTCGGCTACATGGCCATGCAGGCGCGTGAGTTCCTGCTGATCGATGTCGTTGTGCTGTCGATCCTCATCTACGCGCTGCTTGGCAAGCTGGCCGACAGTTTCGCCCGCTTCCTCGAAAGCATATTCCTGCAATGGCATCCAGCCTTCAAGAAAGTCTGAGGTAACCCATGTCGACCAGCAATGTTACGACGTTGAGACGCCCCGATGCCCCGCCATCCTCCCCTTCCGGGGCAGAGACCAAGGTTGAACAGCGCGGCAAGCAAAACGACAGCAAGGTCGCTTTCAGCTTCCGCAATGTGACCAAGACCTTTGGCGATAAACCGGTTCTGCGCGGCATCGATCTCGATGTGCGGGAAGGGGAGTTTCTGGCTATTATCGGCAAGAGTGGATGCGGCAAGAGCACGCTTCTGCGTATTCTCGCTGGTCTTGATGCGCCCACAAGCGGCACCGTTTCGAAAGACGCATCGAGCCGCACTCGCATGATGTTTCAGGAGCCGCGCCTTCTGCCATGGGAGCGGATCGCAAACAATGTGTCCGTAGGGCTGACCGGCATCGCCAAAGGCGAAGCAGCAACGGAGCAGGCGCTTGCCATCCTTGAGGAAGTTGGGCTGAAGGACCGGGCAGGCGAATGGCCCTATGTCCTCTCCGGTGGCCAGAAGCAGCGTGTCGCTCTGGCGCGCGCGCTGGTGGCCCATCCGCAAATTCTGGCGCTGGACGAACCGCTCGGCGCGCTCGATGCACTTACCCGCATCGAAATGCAGCTTTTGCTCGAGCGCATTTGGCGCAAGCAGAAATTCACCGCCGTTCTCGTCACGCATGATGTTTCGGAAGCCGTCGCACTTGCCGACCGCATCGTCGTCATCGACGAAGGACGCATCGCGCTCGATCTCGATGTGAAGCTGCCGCGTCCGCGCCGCCACGGCACCCCGGAATTTGCGCGGCTTGAAGAGCAGGTTCTGAACCAGCTTTTCGGTCGTGGTGAAATCGGTGGGTGATGTGATGACCGGCAGGGTCGAGACCCTGCCGGAACCTGATAATCAGCCGATGCTCATCAGGCTGGCATTGCCGCCGGCGGCTGTCGTGTTGACGCTGACGGAGACCTCTTCCACCAGCCAGTCGAGATTGTAGGGCTGGCTCTCGCCAGTCAGCGCTTCCGTGGTTGCGGCCTGAACGAGGACCAGCGGACCGGGCAGGGCGGCGATCTTTTTGTTGATCGCAACGACACGTACCGCATCGCCTTCGATCAGTGCTCCGGCGAAGGGTGCCGACTTTTCCCAGCTATCCGCCCAGGTGATGCGCGAGGTAACGGTTGCCGGCAATCCGTAGATCGACTTTTCCAACCCTGACGCATTGTCGATGACGGCAGAATTGCCGGTGGCAAGTGCTGCGGCCAGCTGGCGGTAAAGCCCCTGTTCCGTTGCGGGGATCAGCAGGACCTTGCCGCGCGGATGCAGCGCATAGACGTTGCGTTCGCCGACGGGGCCGGCCAGTTCGGTTTCGAAACCGAGTCCGGAAAGGGCTGCGGCCTGCCGTGCGGCTTCGGCCGCAACGGTTTGGCCGTTTTCATCGAGCAAGCGGGCAAGATCGACGGCCGCCTGATCCTGCTGGCTGGCGATACGGTCGATTTTCGGCGCCGTCTGCGTCACGCGACCGAGATAAAGCGGGCCGCCTGCCTTGGGGCCGGTGCCGGAAAGGCCGCGTCCGCCGAAGGGCTGGACGCCGACCACGGCGCCGATGATGTTGCGGTTCACATAGAGATTGCCGGCCGCAACACGCGACAGGACGTGCTGGATGGTGTCGTCGAGACGCGTATGCAGGCCAAAAGTCAGGCCGTAACCGGTGGCGTTGATCTCGTCGATCAGCCGGTCGAGATTGTCGCGCTTGAAGCGGATGACATGCAGCACCGGCCCGAAGACTTCCCGCTTCAGATCGGCAAGCGATTTCATCTCGATGATCGTCGGCGGCACGAAAGTGCCCTTGCCGGTTTCACCCGCAAGTGAAATCTGCTCAATGCGATGGCCGAGCGAGCGCATGCTCTCGACGTGTTTTTCGATAATGCCCTTGGCCTCAGCGGTGATGACCGGGCCGACATCGACAGAAAGCTGGTCAGTGCGGCCGATCCGCAATTCATGCAGCGCGCCTTTCAGCATCGTCAGCGTGCGATCCGCCACATCTTCCTGCAGGCAGAGAATACGAAGCGCCGAGCAGCGCTGGCCGGCGCTGTCAAAGGCGGATGCGATCACGTCTGCGACGACCTGCTCGGCGAGTGCGGAGGAATCAACGATCATGGCGTTCTGGCCGCCGGTCTCGGCAATCAGCGGAACCGGCTGGCCATTGGCCAGAACCCGGCCGGCAAGCTGGCCCTGAATGAGCCGCGCCACTTCCGTGGAGCCGGTGAACATCACGCCTGCCGTGAGGGCAGAGCCAACAAGTGCTGCGCCGGTCTTGCCGTCTCCAGGCAGAAGCTGCACGGCATCTTGCGGAACACCCGCTTCATGCAGCAGACGCACGCCTTCAGCGGCGATCAGCGGTGTTTCTTCGGCAGGCTTTGCCAGAACCGGGTTACCGGCAACCAGCGCCGCCGTGACCTGGCCGATGAAGATGGCGAGCGGGAAGTTCCACGGGCTGATGCAGACGACAGGGCCGAGCGGTGTCTCATCGGTTTTGAAGGTCTTGCGGGCTTCCGTTGCGTAATAACGCAGGAAGTCGATAGCTTCGCGCACCTCGGCAATCGCGTTCGGCATGGATTTCCCCGCCTCGCGCATGATGAGGCCAAGCAGAGCCGGCATTTTAGCCTGCATCTGGTCGGCAGCGCGCTCCAGGCAGGCGGCGCGCTCGTTAACCGGCGTGGAAGACCAGTTGGAGGCAGCGGCCCGCTGCATCGCAGCTTCAACATCGGCCTCTGTCGGTTCGGTTACGTAACCGACGATATCATTATGGTCGCCGGGGTTGAGAACCGGCCGCGTCTTGCCGCCCGCCTGTGGTGCTGCGGCTTTCCATTCCGTCGCAGCACCTGCTTTCAGGACGTTGTTCAGCGCGGCTAGCGTCGTTTCGTTCGAGAGGTCGAGACCGGCAGAATTTGCCCGTTCGGGGCCGAAGAGACCAGCGGGTGCGGCGATGCGGTCGTGGCGGGCACCGGGAACGCTGTAAGCCTTGACCACGGTGACCGGATCTTCCAGCAGGGAAGCCACCGGCACGGCGGGATCGGCGATGCGGTTGACGAAGGAGGAGTTCGCGCCGTTTTCCAGCAGGCGGCGGACGAGATAGGCAAGCAGCGTCTCGTGGGTGCCGACCGGCGCATAGAAACGGCAGGGGCGGTCGAGTTTCTTCTTGCCGACGACTTCGCTGTAAAGCGGTTCGCCCATGCCGTGCAGGCACTGGAACTCGTAGTCGCCGAGTTTGAAATCAGGGCCGGCGAGTTGGTAGATCGTTGCCATGGACTGGGCATTGTGGGTCGCAAATTGCGGGAACACGACATCACGCGCGGCGAGCAGCTTACGGGCGCAGGCAATGTAGGAGACGTCGGTGTGCACCTTGCGGGTGAAGACCGGGAAGTCCTCCAGCCCGTCCACCTGCGCGCGCTTGATTTCCGCATCCCAGTAAGCGCCCTTGACCAGACGCACCATGATGCGGCGACCGGCGCGGCGGGCGAGATCGATGATGTAATCGAGAACGAAGGGGCAGCGGCGACCATAGGCCTGCACGACGAAACCAAGGCCGTTCCAGCCGGCAAGATCCTTGTCGAGCGCCAGTTCTTCCAGAAGATCGAGCGACAGTTCCAGCCGGTCGGCTTCCTCGGCGTCGATATTGAGGCCGATATCGTATTTCTTGCTGAGCAGCATCAAGGATTTGACGCGCGGCAGAAGCTCCGCCATCACCCGCTCGGCCTGGGCGCGCGCATAACGCGGATGCAGCGCCGAAAGCTTGATGGAAATGCCGGGGCCGCCATAGATGCCACGCCCCGCCGAGGCCTTGCCGATGGCGTGAATGGCGTTTTCGTAGTCCTTGTAATAGCGCTCCGCATCCTTCGCGGTGGTCGCTGCTTCACCCAGCATGTCGTAGGAATATTGGAAACCCTGTTCTTCCAGCGGTTTGGAGCGCTTGATCGCTTCACCGATGGTCTCGCCGGTCACGAATTGCTCGCCCATCATGCGCATCGCCATGTCGACGCCACGGCGGATGACGGGTTCGCCCGCCCGGGCGATCAGCTTGGTCAGCGCCGCCGAAAGGCCGCTGTCATTGACCGTCGAGGTCAGTTTGCCGGTGATGACGAGACCCCAGGTGGCGGCGTTGACGAACAGCGAGCGTCCACCGCCGATATGGGATTTCCAGTCGCCGCGGGCGATCTTGTCGCGGATCAGCGCGTCGCGGGTAGCGGTATCGGGAATGCGCAACAGCGCTTCGGCAAGGCACATCAGGGCCACGCCCTCATGGCTGGACAGCGAATATTCCTGCACCAGCCCTTCGACGCCGGTGCCCTTGGTCTTGGCGCGCAACGCCTCGATCAGTTTGGTTGCCGTGGTGCGAATGGCCGTCGCCTGCTCGGGCGTGACGGTCGCCGCCTCGATCAGGGGCGCCAGGCACTCTTCCTCGGGGCGGCGGTAAGCGGCGGTGATTGCCTTGCGTAGAGGGCTCTGCTCTCGCACGGGCGGTGCAAAATTCTGGAAAATGCCGTTCACCGTCTGCTGCGGGTTTACATCGGCTTTGCTTGCACCATCGGCCATTCTGAAAATCCTGAAAAAGCTGTTGAAGACAGACTGTCAGCGGCAGCGTGTCCTCCGCTCGCCGCTTGTCATCCTGCCGGGTACAATATCATTGCCATAAAAATTGCTATGGTCCTATTTTGAGGATATAACAGGCCATATGAACTTTTATTATTTGGATTTGGCGTGAAATCACATGGCGAATAGTCATAAAACAGACGATCTGGACCACTTCGATCTCAAGATCCTCGAAGCCCTCAGCGAAGACGGGCGCATGTCGGTACTGCAACTGTCAAAAAGGGTTGGCCTCTCCAAGACGCCGTGCCAGACGCGGCTCAAGCGGCTGGTGGATGAGGGTTATATTCTGGGCTTCCGCGCCGTGCTAAATCCGCAGAAACTTGGCGTCGATCATATCGCCTTCGCCGAGGTCAAGCTTTCCGATACGCGCGAAAAGGCGCTGGAGGAGTTCAACACGGCGGTGCGCAAGATCAAGGAAGTGGAGGAATGCCACATGATCGCCGGCGCCTTCGATTATCTCCTGAAGGTGCGCACCAGCGATATCCGTAAATACCGAAGGGTGCTCGGCGAAAAAATCTCCAGCCTGCCATCGGTTTCCAACACCTCGACATTTGTGGTGATGCAATCGGTCAAGGAAACGGGGATCTGAGGAAGCGGGCATAAGAAAAACGGGCAGGCGTGAGCCTACCCGTTCATTGCTTTGTGAGTTCCACTGTTTCAGCGCGCCGTGGCGGCGGCGGTCACGGCGCTCATCTGCGCGTCAGGACCGAACTCGTTTTCGTTCTCGATGCCGAGAAGCTCCTGCAGGCGCAATCTTGCGCGGCTGACGCGGCTCTTGATCGTACCGACGGGGCAACCGCATATCTCGGCTGCTTCCTCATAGGCAAAGCCGGAGGCGCCGATCAGCAGGATCGCTTCGCGCTGGTCGTCGGGCAATTTTGCAAGTGCCGTACGAAAATCCTGAAGGTCGACCGATCCATGCTGTTCGGGCGGCACGGACAGGCGCGAGGTGTAAACCCCGTCCGTATCCTGTACCTCGCGGCCGGACTTGCGGATTTGGCTATAGAACTCGTTGCGCAGGATCGTCACCAGCCATGCGCGCATGTTGGTGCCGGGCTGGAAACTGTCCTGTTTCGCCCAGGCTTTCATGATCGTGTCCTGCACGAGGTCGTCAGCGCGGTCCCTCGAACGGATGAGCGAAATCGCGAATGCCCGCAGGTTTGGCAGCGCCGCCAGCATTTCCCGTTTGAAATTGTATTCTGTCTGCTCTGGCTCTTTCGCCATTATTCCTCCGAAGCCTTGGCTTTGGCTTTGTTTTCGGCTTCATCGAGTTTTTCGAGAAGGTCGAGGAATTTATCAGGGATGCCCTCTTCCTGAACGGCATCGTAGAGTTCCCTGAGCTTGCGGGAAATCACCGCCCGCCCGGAGTGCGGGACCTGAGGGGTGGCCGGATTGTCCGGGGATTCTTGGTCCGATTGAAATATGTTCATAACGTCCGGTATTCCTTTTGTGTCGTGGCAAAGAATGCGCGGCGAAAAAAATAGTTCCGGCAATCCGGAACTATTTTTGCGATGCGCACGTTGCTATCGTGGGTTTGCGTTGCAGACCGCATGAAAGGGGAGAATTCCATGTCAGTTTCTACACGCATCGCACCGCACCTGCCATATCTGCGCAGGTTCGCGCGTGCCGTTTGCGGCTCACAATCCACGGGCGATGCCTATGTTGCGGCAACACTCGAAGCTCTGATCGCAGATATCAGCATCTTCCCGCAGACAAGCAGCGATCGGGTCTCGCTTTATCAATTGTTCGTATCGATTTTTAGTTCCGTCACGATCAATATAAAGACCGATGAAAACCTGTCGGGTTGGGAGAAGCGCGCTTCCGCCAATCTCTCTGCAGTGCCGGCGCTCGCCCGTCAGGCTTTCCTGCTGACGACGGTTGAAGAATTCACGCCTTCGGAAGCAGCAGAGGTTCTGAGAGTATCGGAAGATCAGGTCGGAAAACTGATTGACGAGGCAGCCTCGGAAATCGCGCGGCAGGTGGCGACCGATATCATGATTATAGAGGACGAGCCTCTGATCGCCATGGATATCGAGCAGATGGTCACCGATCTCGGCCACCGCGTCACGGGCATCGCCCGCACGCATACCGAGGCGATCGACCTCTTCCACCGCACGCAGCCGAAAATGATCCTGGCCGACATCCAGCTGGCCGACGGCAGCTCCGGGCTTGATGCCATGAAGGATATCCTTCAGATGACGTCTCTGCCGGTGATCTTCATCACAGCCTTCCCTGAACGTCTTCTGACGGGTGAGCGGCCGGAGCCGACATTCCTCGTTACGAAACCGTTCAATCCGGACATGGTGAAAGCACTTATCAGCCAGGCCCTGTTTTTCAACGAAAGCTCTCGCGTCGCGGCGTGAAATTTGCCGAAACCGTAGACGGTCCGGGAACTAGTCCGGTACCCGGGCGTTCGCGGTTACGGTCGTGGGGTTATCCCGCGGCTTTCTGCAAGGAGACGAATTTGCATCGGCTGGCATGGCATAACGCGGAGAGGAACGAGAGCGAGCTGCACGATCCGCTCGTTCTCGCCTTGCTCGATTCGGGTGAGACAGTCATGTTGCAGGACTGGAACCGCGACTACATTTTCGTGGCCAACCTGCCGGATGTCTGGCGTCTGCCGTTGGATACTCACCCGACCGATGAAAATCTGTTCGGTAACGATCTCTCCGGCCGGCTCGCCGAACTCAAGAAAGACATGAATACGGCGGGCAGCCGGGGCATGCTGGAAGTCAACGCCGGCAATGACCGGGTCTTCCAGTTTCAGATCCACTCCACCTTCAACCAGTCGAACCAGACGGTGATGAAAACCACCATCCGGGAAGTGACAGCGGAAAGGCGGCGCGAGCAACTTCTACGCTCGCTGCTGCGCGAAGTCAGCCACCGGTCCAAGAATCTCCTGGCGATCATCCAGAGCCTTGCCGGCCAGACGGCCCGTTTCAGCCTCACCAAGGATGATTTTCTGCGGAAATTCCGGGGCCGGTTGCACGCTCTTGCACAGAGTCAGGATCTCATCACCGATTCTGACTGGAGGGGCGCGCGCATATTCGAGCTTCTTCGCCAGCAATTCGATCTTTATCTGCCGGAATATCCGAACCTCATCCACATGGAAGGTGAAAACCTGCTGCTCAACCCCAATGGGGCGCTTTATATCGGGCTCGCTTTCCACGAGCTGGTCGTTAATACGGTCAGCCATAGCGGCAATCTCGCCTATCACCCGCCCATATCGCTGCAATGCCGCCAGGAAGGTGATGTTTATATAGTCGAGTGGATAGAGCCGATGACGCCTTCGAAGGAGCCGTCGGAGGCCCGGCGTGGTAGTTTCGGCAGCGTTGTGCTGGAAAAAGTGGTTCCATCCGCATTGGGGGGGAGCGCTGAATACCTGCTGACGCCGGAGCAGATCGTCTACCGGCTGAAGTTTCCCTCAGGCAACGGAGCCGACTCTTGACATAATGGCCCGTGGTTTGAGCGGGCCTGAAAGACAAGGTCGCCTTCCGTTTCGCGAAACGCGCAATAAAAAAGCACGGCCCATGAAAGAGCCGTGCTATTTTTATGACAGGTTTTCAGGGGTGAAACCTGTTTGTTTTCAGCCAAGCTTCAGGCGGGGACGGGGGAATTGCTTGGCCTGCAGTAAAAATGCATCCGGCCGTATTCGGTTCCATAAAAGCGTATTTTTTTTATTGGGCGCCAAATGACCGGCCGTTTTCACGCTCTCTCGACACACCGGATTTTGTCCAGCGCATCCCCTTTAGTGCGAGCCGGTCTGTTCTGATCGTTTAGGTGTAAAATAGCGCATCGGTGCTTCCAGCGACCATTCGAACCCGGTTTCGCGATACTCCGTCACGACCTGCCCGCCGAATGCGCCTTCCGCATGCCTTTTGATGACCGTGGTGCCGAAGCCCTTGCGGCTCGGCTCGCTTGCCGGCGGCCCACCCGTTTCGGTCCAGACCAGATACAGCATCTGCCGTCCGTCCTTTTCGAGCGGCTTCCAGCTCAAGGCGATTTTCCCGAGAGGAACCGATAGCGCGCCATATTTGATGGAATTCGTCGTCAGCTCATGCACCACGAGCCCGAAATTCTGAGCAGCTTCCGGAGATAGCATGAAATCGTCTCCAGTCAGCACGAAACGTTCTGACACGGTGCCGAAAACCTCGAGGTGGGTCTCTATCAGCTTGCGGATCGGCAGCCCTTGCCATTGAACCTCGGCCAATGCCCGGATCGACATTCCAAGACCGCGCAGGCGGTGGTCCACTTCCTTCTGGAACTCCGGGATGCTTTTGTTTTCCCGCCCCAATTGCCGGATCATCGCCTGAACCAGCGTCAGAATGTTCTTTGAGCGGTGAACCAGTTCGTGCAGCAGCAATTGCAGCCGTTCTTCCGACTGGCTTCTGTCGAAGGAAGCGTTGGAGAGCGCGATGGCGACCTGATTGGCCTCTTTGATCTTGGTATCGATGGGTGCCACGATCTCACCTTCACCGATGCGCTCGGCCATATGGGTGAGATCGCGAATGGAGCTGCGCAATTGCCGGCCGACCAGATAGGCGCCGCCGATGGCGATCAGCACCAGCAACAGACTTCCGATCATCATTTGCCGCCAGGTATCGACGAGGGCCGCCTGGCTTGCGGCCAGCGGGCCCCACATGACGGTCCGCCATTGCCAGCCCGGCAATTGGGCATAGGCGTAGAGATTACCCTTATTGTCGAAGAAATTACCGCTGAAGGCCTGCATTTCCGAAAGGATGGCCGGGGTGGCAAATGGCTTGCCTGCTTCCGCTTCCGCCTGCGAGCTGGAAACGACAACACGATTTGTACCGTCGATGATGGCGACGGCCCAGTGGCGCGGCAGGTTTTCCGTGGGGATAAGCCGGCTCAGGCCGCTGGCATTCTGCGTCAGGATCAGCGCGTCTCCGGCCGAACCCAGTTCGGGGTCGAGCGGCAGGGTGACGTTGAACACCCATTCCTTGCTGGTAGCGCCGAAAAACATGTCCGAGACGGTGATGCGGCGGGATTGTATTGCCTTGGCCAGATCGGCCGCGGCCGGCACCTTGCTGAGAGGTTGACCATAGGGCACCCGCGTATTGAGATGCTGCTCGCCGTCCCTGGTGGCGAGAATGGCGTACAGGCCCTCCCGTTTCAGGCTGTCTGCAACGCGTCCCTGGAACGCGGCGAGATTGCCGTTCTCGAGTTCCGGGAATTGCGACAGCAGATTGAGGGAGGTGGCGATTTCCTGCAGGCGGCGATCGATGTTGCGGCTGACGACCCGCACATCCTCAATGGTCTCCCGCTGAAGATCGTCGCGCTTTTCGGCCTCAAGGCGCAGCATCAGATAGCCGCCGAAAAGGATCAGCGGCAGGGTGATGACGGTTGCCATCACGATCAGATAGGTGCCGATGGAGGCAGTCGGGAAAAAATTCGCGCTGCGTCGACGCAAAGCCGAAAACATGTCTTTCAGTCTGTCGCCGGGTTGAGGCATACAAAAACTCCGGCAGTTATGGCATTGACACAGCACGGATAATACCGTGCCGCCCCCCTTTAGCAATGCCTGATTTTCACCTTTGGTTGTCGCGATATGTCGCAATTGCGTCAGTTTGCCTGAAAAAATCGGAACTATTTCAACGATCAGCCCGTTTGCCAGACGAGCCGGCTGAGCAGCGGAAACGAAATTCACCACCGCCCGGCCAGTTGAAAACGATGAAAGGAAGGTACGAAATGGCAAAGAAACTCACGACACTCGTCACTGCCGCCCTGATGGGCGCGACGGCTTTCGCGCCGCTTGCCATTGCCCAGGGCACAACCCAGCCTGCACCGGCAAGTCCGGGTGCGCAGACGGAACCGGCAACGCCTCCCGCTACCCCGATGGCGCCTGTGGCTCCTTCGGCCAATGACAGCGCAGCCGCAACCACTGGCGGCGCTTACCTGACCCAGCAGGGTGAAGCGCAGATCAGCGCCAACGACTATATCGGCAAGTCGGTCTATACCGCAGCCGATGAGAGCATCGGCAGTGTCACCAACCTCATCATGGAAGAGGATGGCGGTCTGGTCGCAGCCGTGATCGGCGTCGGCGGTTTCCTCGGCATCGGTGCCAAGGATGTTGCCGTTCCGATGGACAAGGTGACGATGACCCGCAACGCGCAGGACGGCACAATCCGCCTGACGACGACGGAAACGGCGGAAACGCTGAAGGCGGCACCGGAGTTCAAGACGTTGGAACAGCAGGCCAGCGACAGGAATGCGGCAATGCCGCCCGCTCCTGATAACACCACCACATCCGCCACCAAACCCTGATCCCTTTACCTGGGAGAGAGGAGCGGGGCTGGCTTAGGCAGTCGCCCTGCTGGAGACACCGGCCTTTGGCCGGTGTCTTTTTGTGCCTGTGGTCACAGTCGCCGGGTGGTCAATCCCCGGCATTGCGGGAAGAATGCCAGGCCCACGCGGATTTGATGATGTCCGACAGGGAATAGCGCGGTTCCCAGCCGAGAACCTCCTTCGCCTTGTCGTTATTGGCGACAAGCGTGGTGGAATCGCCATCGCGGCGGTCCGTATATTCCACGGGGAAGGGACGGCCGGACACTTCCGAAATCGCCGCCAGCAATTCCTTCACCGTCGTGCCGGTGCCGGTGCCGAGGTTGAGTTCGACCGTTTCACCGCCCGCCAGCAGATAGTCCACCGCCCGCACATGGGCGTCGGCGAGATCAAGAATGTGGATATAGTCGCGCACGCAGGTGCCGTCGCGGGTGTCGTAGTCAGTACCGAACACCTTGAAGCCCTGACGCCGCCCAAGTGCCGCCTCGATGGCGAGCGGGATGGCGTGGGTTTCCGGCTTGTGCCATTCGCCGATGCGGCCTTCGAAATCCGCGCCTGCGGCATTGAAGTAACGCAACATCACCGAGCGCAGCCCCTTATAGGTGCTGTAATCCTTCAGCGCCTGCTCGACCACCCATTTGGTGCGGCCATAGGGGTTGATCGGCGCCTGACGGTGCGTCTCGTCGATCGGCACCTGTTCCGGCAAGCCATAGGTGGCGCAGGTGGAGGAAAAAACAAATGCCGTAACCCCGGCGTCAATGGCGGCGGACAGGAGGTTAAGCGAGCCGATGACGTTGTTGTCGTAGAAGGCGACGGGCTGCTTGACCGATTCGCCGACCTCGATCAGCGCTGCAAAGTGCAGAACCGCTTCCGGCTGGTGCTTGGCGAAAACTTCATCCAGCCGCGCCCGGTCGCGGATATCACCCTGCTCGAAGGGTCCCCAGCGGACGAATTCCTCATGTCCATTGGACAGATTGTCGAAAACGACCGGTTCGTATCCTCGCTCGGACAGGAGAAGGCAGGTATGCGAACCGATATAGCCGGCACCGCCGACGACAAGGACTTTCTTCTTCATCAATCGCCTTTCAGAAAAAACATGGGACGCGTCGAGACTGTATGTCACTTTGGTCAAATAAGGGCGGCATGGCGTGGGACGCCATCAACCAGTCTATCCATCGCGGGTAACATAAAAAAAACTGCGCATCCATGGTCAGGATGCACAGCAACTAATGAGAGCTTGACGAAGAGCCGAAACACGCCCGCAGGCGTGTCTATTTCTTTTTCCTGGTATTCACCCTCGTTGCCAGAAAGCCGGCGGCGACTGCGACGGCAAGCGTCGCATAGGGGCGGGCCTGAATTGCCAGCGTCAACAGCGATTGCAAGGCCAGAGGCGCTGCGGCCAAGGGGGCCGCTGCCGCCGTCAACGGTGCGACGGGCCGCCTTGCGGCATAGGCTCTCGGACGTTTGACGATCGCCAGAGCCACCAGCATGATGACGCCGAGCAGAAATGCCGTACCGGCGACGACAAGTGCCGCTGGACCTGCGCCGACATGCCGGGCGAGATAGATTGACCCTGCCACGACGGCTGCGACGAAGGCGATCAGAAAAAATACCCCGGTCAATACCCAGAGGATGATGGTGGCGCGCAGGCGGCGCGTCACGACACGTCCTTCACGCTGGGTGTCTCCCAGATAGACCAGCAATGCCTCAAGCATGATGTGGCCTTATCGACGTGTGAGGAGGGCGAGCACGAAGCCGACACCCACAGCGATGCCGAGGGACTGGAGCGGGTTCTTCTGGACCTGATCCGTCAGATTATCGTTCAGCGACGAAATTTCGCTGCGAACGCTGTCGGCCATCTCGCCGGAGGCAGTGAGCGCGTCGTCGGCCACGCGGGCGGCCTGCGCCTTCAACTCGTGCGATGCGCCGACGCCCAGCGCCTTAACGCTCTTGGCAAGATTTGCCAGATCTTCGCGAAGCTGGGCAAGCTGCGCTGCCACATCGGCCGCATCGCCGTTTTCGAGGGATTGCTGGATCTTGTCATTAACGCTGCTACGCACGCTTGCCATAAGTGAAGTCCTTCCTGAACATCGTTGATGGAAATGGCGGCGGGTCAAACAGACTGCTGCCACGGGTGAATGCCGTCACTCTCGAACCTTCGTTGCGGCGACCGAAACACCCGCTTGTCCGCCATTCAAACGCACCGAGGCCTCCTTGGTTCCGCCGCTATGCGCGTTTTCTCATGCGGATGCCGGGGCGGGGCAATTTTCCAGGAATTCGGTGCCGGACATTTGTTTTCCTGTAACAAGCATCATATAAGGCCCATCATCCAGACGGACCTTGACTTCAATCAATATGTGAAACGCCATGCTTCAGACGCCCTATTACCTCATCGACAAGACAAAACTTCTTCGCAACATGGAGAAGATTGCCTATGTGCGGGAAAAATCCGGCGCCAAGGCGCTGCTGGCGCTGAAGTGCTTCGCCACATGGTCCGTATTCGATTTCATGTCGCAATATATGGACGGCACCACCTCGTCCTCGCTTTATGAAGTGCGTCTGGGCCGCGAGAAATTCGGCGGTGAAACCCACGCCTATTCAGTCGCCTACGCCGATTACGAAATCGATGAGGTGATCTCGAACGCGGACAAGATCATCTTCAATTCCATCAGCCAGCTTGAGCGCTTTGCGGAGAAGGCATCCGGTATCACCCGTGGTCTTCGCCTCAATCCGCAGGTCAGCTCCTCGAGCTTCGACCTTGCCGATCCTGCGCGCCCCTTCAGTCGCCTCGGCGAATGGGATGTCGCCAAGGTCGACAAGGTCATGGATCGGATTTCTGGCTTCATGATCCACAACAATTGCGAAAACGGCGATTTCTCGCTGTTCGACCGCATGTTGACGCAGATCGAGGAGAAATTCGGATCGCTTCTGTCGCGCGCGGAATGGGTCAGCCTCGGCGGCGGCATTCATTTTACCGGCGACGACTACCCGCTCGACCAATTCTGCGATCGGCTGCGCGCCTTTTCGGAAAAATACGGCGTGCAGGTCTATCTGGAACCGGGCGAAGCCTCGATCACCCGGAGCACGACGCTTGAGGTGACGGTTCTCGACACGCTTTTCAACGGCAAGAACCTCGCCATCGTCGATAGCTCCATCGAAGCGCATATGCTCGACCTCCTGATCTACCGGGAAACCGCCAAGGTTTTCCCGAACGAGGGCGAACATCCCTATATGGTCTGCGGCAAATCCTGCCTTGCGGGCGATATTTTCGGTGATTTCCGGTTCGACAAGGAACTGAAGGTCGGCGACCGCATCTCCTTCCAGGACGCGGCCGGCTACACCATGGTCAAGAAGAACTGGTTCAACGGCGTGAAGATGCCGGCGATCGCCATCAAGGAACTCGACGGCACCGTGCGCGCCGTTCGCGAATTCGACTTTGCTGATTTCGAGCAAAGCCTGTCTTAAACCCTGTTTTAACATGAAACGAAGCTCATCCCTGCGGGGAAAAGGAGGCATCACCTGAAATGAAGAAGAACGTTCTGATCATCGGCGCCGGTGGCGTAGCACAGGTCGTGGCGCATAAATGCGCCCAGAACAGCGATGTATTGGGAGACATTCATATTGCGTCACGGACTTTGGAAAAGTGCCGCAAGATTGTCGAATCCGTACGCGAAAAGAAGAGCCTCAAGACAGATGTGAAACTTGAGGCCCATGCGCTTGACGCTATGGATATCGAGGCGACGAAAGCCTTGATTGCGAAAACCGGCGTGGAAATCGTCATCAATGTCGGTTCGTCTTTCGTCAACATGTCCGTTCTTCGCGCCTGCATGGATGCGGGCGTTGCCTACATGGATACTGCCATCCATGAGGATCCAGGCAAGATTTGCGAAGCCCCGCCGTGGTACGGCAATTACGAATGGAAGCGTGCCGCCGAGTGCAAGGAAAAAGGCGTGACCGCCATTCTGGGCGTCGGCTTCGATCCGGGCGTGGTGAATGCCTATGCCCGCCTTGCCAAGGATGAATATTTCGACAAGGTCACCTCGGTCGATATCGTCGACATCAATGCCGGCAGCCACGGCCGCTGGTTCTCGACCAACTTCGATCCGGAAATCAACTTCCGCGAATTCACCGGGGTCGTCTACTCCTGGCAGAAGGGCGAGTGGCAGACGAACCAGATGTTCGAAGTCGGTCAGGAATTCGATCTGCCTGTTGTCGGCAAGCAGAAGGCTTATATGACCGGCCATGATGAAGTGCATTCGCTGTCCAGGAACATGGACGGCGCCGATGTGCGCTTCTGGATGGGCTTCGGCGATCACTACATCAACGTCTTCACCGTGCTGAAAAACCTCGGCCTGCTGTCGGAGAAGCCGGTCAAGACGGCTGAAGGTCTGGAAGTCGTACCGTTGAAGGTGGTCAAGGCCGTATTGCCTGATCCGTCCTCGCTCGCACCCGACTATGTCGGCAAGACCTGCATCGGCGATGTCGTCAAGGGTATCAAGGACGGCAAGGAACGCGAAGTCTTCATCTACAACGTGGCTGACCACAAGGAAGCTTACGAAGAGGTCGGTTCGCAGGGCATCTCCTACACCGCCGGCGTCCCGCCGGTCGCTGCCGCCATGCTGATCGCCACCGGCGAGTGGGATGTGAAGCAGATGGCCAATGTGGAAGAACTGCCGCCGCAGCCTTTCCTGAACCTTTTGAACAAGATCGGCCTTCCAAGCCGCATCAAGGACGAAAACGGCGACCGCGCCCTGACGTTCTGATTGATGGCGTTCCGATAAATCGAGACAATAAAAAACCCCGCGAAAGCGGGGTTTTTTATTGGAACAAAGTCACCGATTATTCGGCGCCATCCTCGGCCTTGAGCCGAGGATCTACCGGCACGGTACTGACCTCAGCCCTTTGTCGGCTTCGGTCCGCGCTTTTCGAAAGGCCGGTCTTTCTTGCCTTCGAATTTGGGCTTGTCGCCAAAGGCCTTTTTCTTTTTCCAGGGCTTGTCGTCGCCCTTGCGGTCGTCGCCTGGGCCGCCGGCATTATTCGGTTTGTTGAACTTCCGCTGGGCCGTGGCCGGGCGGGTGTCTTCACGGACACTGCCGGTCATTTCCGGCTTGCCTTCGAGCGCCTTCAGACGAATGCCCTTTTCGAGCATCATGTCCTTGCCGATGGCGGAGGTGAAACGGTCGACGGCATCAGCCGCCAGTTCCACAAAGGTCTCCGTCTGCTGCATGCGGATGGCGCCGATATCCTGACGGGTGATCTTGCCGAAACGGCAGAGCATGGGGATGAGCCAACGCGGCTCGGCGCTCTGCTTGCGACCGACCGAAAGCGAAAACCATGCGCTGTCGGAGAAGTCGGAACGTTCGCGGCGCGGTGCATCGTTTTCAGGGGTTTCGAAGCTGTCGCGGCGCGGTTTGCGGGTATTGTCCAGCGCAACTTCGGTGATGTCCTCCGGGGCGGAGCGTCCGGCGTGGTAAAGGCGCACGAAAGCGGCGGCGACTTTTTCCGCGCCATGCTGCTCGAGCAGCTGCTTCACGAAATCGCGTTCGTCGTCGGCCACGGCCTCGGTGAGCGCTGGATCGGCCAGCAGCCGGGCGCCGTCGCGTTCAACGATCTCTTCGACCGAAGGCGGGCGAACCCATGCTGCGCTGACCTTGGCGCCTTCCAGAAGGCGTTCGGCCTTGCGGCGCTGGTTGACAGGCACCACGATGGCGCTGACGCCCTTCTGCCCGGCGCGGCCGGTACGGCCGGAACGGTGGAGAAGCGTTTCCGAATTGGTCGGCAGGTCGGCGTGGATAACCAGTTCGAGGCCGGGCAGGTCGATGCCGCGCGCGGCAACGTCGGTCGCCACGCAAACCCGGGCGCGGCCGTCACGCATGGCCTGCAGCGCATGGGTGCGCTCGTTCTGGGTCAGTTCGCCTGACAGGGCCACGACGGAAAAGCCGCGGTTGTTGAGGCGGGCCGTCAGATGGTTCACGGCTGCACGGGTGGAGCAGAAAACGATGGCGTTGCGGGCTTCGTAAAAACGCAGCGCATTGATGATGGCGTTTTCGCGGTCGGAACCCGTCACCAAGAGGGCGCGGTATTCGATATCCACATGCTGCTTCTGTTCGGAAGCGGTGGCGATGCGAACGGCGTTCTTCTGGTAGCTTTCGGCAAGCTTGGCGATGCTGCGCGGAACGGTGGCCGAAAACATCAGCGTGCGGCGGGTCTCAGGCGATTCTTCCAGAATGAATTCCAGATCTTCGCGGAAGCCGAGATCGAGCATCTCGTCGGCCTCATCAAGCACCACGGCGCGCAGCGACGACAGATCGAGCGCGCCGCGCTTGATGTGGTCACAGAGACGGCCGGGGGTGCCGACGATAATATGGGCGCCGCGTTCCAGTGCCCGGCGTTCGCTGCGGATATCCATGCCGCCAACGCAGGAAGCGATCGACACACCGGCGAATTCATAAAGCCATTCCAGCTCGCGCTTGACCTGCATGGCCAGTTCGCGGGTCGGGGCAATGGCAAGTGCCAGCGGCGCGGAGGCCTGACCGAAACGGGTGTTTTCCGACAGCAGCGTGGTCGCGAGCGCAATGCCGAAGGCAACTGTCTTGCCGGAGCCGGTCTGCGCGGAGACCAATGCGTCCTTGTCGGCGAGTTCCGGCGAAAGCATGGCCTTCTGCACGGGGGTCAAATCTTTGTAGCCGCGTTTTTCCAACGCCTGCGCGATCGCCGGGGCGATACCCTGGGTGTCTGTCATCTACCGTCTTTCGGATATGAAGCTGCCCGCATCCGCCCGAAACCAATAGGTCCGGGGCAGCCGATGCAGGCCATTACGGCCATCTGGCCGGTTGCATTGCCGCGCTCCATACTGCGAATAGGCCCGTTTGTACAGTGCACTGCGGTACGCTCTTTCACTGTATCGCATGTGCCTGCCTGCTCAGTCCCGCCATCTTCTTTCCCGGGGGTATAAAAAAGGCGTACCGCATGGTTCATAAACGGCATTGCGTGCCCCCCGCCTTTTCGCTAAGAGACCCGCAACTTGAGGCTCTTTATCAAAAAAGAGCCGACTGGGTTTGTTCTTGTCCGCACCCGAAAAACGGGCTGGCGGAAAAAAGGGATGGTACTGGTCAAGGCTATGGCTCGCATTGTCATGAAATTCGGCGGCACGTCCGTCGCGAACCTCGAACGCATTCACAATGTCGCACGGCATGTGAAACGCGAAGTGGATGCCGGCCATGAAGTGGCCGTGGTCGTTTCCGCCATGTCCGGCAAAACCAACGAATTGGTGGACTGGGTGCAGAATGCTGCGAAGGTGGCCGGCGCCAACGCTGCCTCCTTTTACGATGCGCGCGAATATGACGCGGTCGTCGCATCAGGCGAGCAGGTGACGTCAGGTCTTCTGGCGATCACGCTGCAATCCATGGGCATCAACGCACGCTCCTGGCAGGGCTGGCAGATCCCGATCCGTACCGACAATGCGCATGGCGCTGCCCGCATTCTCGAGATTGACGGTTCGGATATCGTCCACCGCATGGGCGAGGGTCAGGTTGCCGTTGTTGCGGGTTTCCAGGGCATCGGCCCGGATAAACGCATTGCGACGCTCGGTCGCGGCGGTTCGGACACATCAGCCGTTGCCATCGCCGCCGCCGTCAAGGCGGATCGTTGCGATATCTATACCGACGTTGACGGTGTCTACACCACCGATCCGCGCATCGAGCCCAAGGCTCGCCGCATGAAGAAGATCGCTTTCGAGGAAATGCTCGAAATGGCGTCTCTCGGCGCGAAGGTTCTGCAGGTTCGCTCCGTCGAGCTTGCCATGGTACACAAGGTGCGCACCTTCGTTCGCTCCAGTTTCGAGGATCCCGATGCACCGGGCATGGGCGACCTCATCAACCCGCCCGGTACTTTGATTTGTGACGAGGATGAAATCGTGGAACAGGAAGTCGTAACCGGCATCGCCTATGCCAAGGATGAAGCACAGATCTCGCTGCGCCGCGTGGCCGACCGTCCGGGCGTCTCTGCTGCGATCTTCGGGCCGCTGGCGGAAGCGCATATCAACGTCGACATGATCGTGCAGAACATCTCTGAAGATGGTTCGCGCACCGACATGACCTTTACCGTTCCTTCGGGCGACGTTGCCAAGGCTCTTCGCGTTCTGGACGAAAACAAGGCCCAGATCGGCTTCGACGTTGCACAGAACGAAACCGGCCTTGCCAAGGTTTCGGTCATCGGTATCGGCATGCGCAGCCACGCAGGCGTCGCTGCCAGCGCCTTCAAGGCGCTTGCCGAGAAGAACATCAACATCAAGGCCATCACCACCTCCGAGATCAAGATTTCGATCCTGATCGACGGCGCCTATGCCGAACTGGCCGTTCGTACTTTGCATTCTGCTTACGGTCTCGATAAGAACTAAGTTCGAGACATCGGTTCCCGATGCTCCGATTCTTCGGAGTTGCGTTCTTCCGATGTGGCGTTTCATGAAAGCGTGTCCCTTGCGGGACGCGCTTCTCGCGCTATAAATTTTTAAATGACGTTTTGATTCTCGAATATTATGACATTCGGATCGGAAGCGTCGGGGAGCAAACGCGATGAGAGACCTTTCTGCAGGTCCGCGCGTCCTGCTAAAGCGGCTGCGCGAAATGATGGCGGAGCACCTTGAGCCGCAGGACCGTCTGGACCAGATCGTCCGTCAGATAGCCAGCAACATGGTGGCAGAGGTTTGCTCGGTCTACGTGCTGCGTTCCGACAGCGTGCTGGAGCTTTACGCCACCGAAGGTCTCAACAAGGATGCCGTGCATCTTGCCCAGCTGAAAATGGGGCAGGGTCTTGTCGGCACCATTGCCGCTTCCGCCCAACCTCTCAATCTTTCCGATGCACAGGCGCATCCGGCTTTCCGCTATCTGCCTGAAACCGGTGAAGAAATTTATCATTCCTTCCTCGGCGTGCCGATTTTGCGCTCCGGTCGCACTCTTGGCGTTCTTGTGGTCCAGAACAAGGTCAGCCGAACGTACCGGGAGGATGAAGTTGAAGCGCTCGAAACAACCGCGATGCTCATCGCTGAAATAGTGGCGAGCGGAGAATTGAAAAAGATCACCCGCCCCGGCGTGGAGCTGGACCTGACGCGTGCCGTTTCCATCGATGGCGATGCTTACGGCGAAGGCATCGGTCTTGGTCACGTCGTGCTGCACGATCCCCGAATCGTTGTCACCAATCTGCTGAACGAGGATGCCGATACGGAAATCCTGCGTCTCGCCGACGCCATCGGTTCGCTGCGCCTGTCGATCGACGACATGTTGCAGCGCCGCGACGTGCCGACCGAAGGAGAGCACCGCGAGGTTCTCGAGACTTACCGCATGTTCGCCCACGATCAGGGCTGGGTGCGGCGTATGGAAGAAGCTATCCGCAACGGCCTGACGGCCGAAGCCGCGGTTGAGAAAGTGCAGAGCGACACCAAGGCGCGCATGATGCGCCTGACCGATCCCTATCTTCGCGAGCGCATGCATGATTTCGACGATCTCGCCAACCGGCTGCTGCGCCAGCTGATCGGTTTTGGCGGGCGCAGCCCCGAGCAGGATTTTCCGCTGGACGCCATCGTTCTGGCGCGTGCCATGGGTGCCGCCGAATTGCTGGACTATCCGCGTGAGAAATTGCGCGGTCTGGTGCTGGAAGACGGCGCGGTGACGAGCCACGTCGTCATCGTGGCTCGCGCCATGGGCATTCCGATCATCGGGCAGGCGACGGGCATTGTGGCGCTTGCCGAAAATAACGATCCCATCATCATCGATGGCGATGACGGCCAGGTGCATCTGCGCCCCATGTCGGATTTGCAGCGGGCCTATGAGGAAAAGGTGCGCCTGCGTGCCAAGCGGCAGGAGCAGTTCCGCGCGCTTCGCAATGTCGAGCCGATCACCAAGGATGGCCAGAGGGTCAACCTCAAGATGAATGCGGGTCTTCTGGTGGACCTGCCGCAGCTCGAGGAATCCGGCGCCGATGGCATCGGCCTGTTCCGCACCGAGCTGCAGTTCATGATCGCCTCCAACATGCCGAAGGGTGAGGAGCAGGAAGCTTTCTACCGGTCCGTTTTGCGGCAGGCCAAGGGGAAGAGCGTCACTTTCCGCACGCTGGATATCGGCGGCGACAAGGTCGTTTCCTATATGCGCGGCCAGGAAGAGGAAAATCCGGCGTTGGGCTGGCGGGCAATCCGCCTGTCGCTCGACCGTCCGGGCCTGATGCGCACGCAGATGCGCGCGCTTCTGCGCGCCGCCTCGGGTGCTGAACTGCACATGATGTTGCCGATGGTGACGGAGGTTTCCGAAATCCGCGCCGCGCGCGATCTGCTTCAGAAGGAAGTGCAGCACCTTTCGAAATTCAGCCATGCGCTTCCGAAGAAACTGCAATTCGGCGCGATGCTGGAAGTGCCCTCGCTGATGTGGCAGCTCGACGAGCTGATGCAGGAGGTGGATTTCGTCTCCGTCGGTTCGAACGATCTGTTCCAGTTTTCCATGGCGGTCGACCGCGGCAATGCCCGGGTTTCGGATCGTTTCGACAATCTCGGCAAGCCGTTCCTGCGCATTCTGCGTGATATCGTGCGCGCCGGCGAAAAGCATCACACCTCGGTCACGCTTTGCGGTGAAATGGCAAGCAAGCCGCTTTCGGCCATGGCTTTGATCGGCCTCGGGTTCCGTTCGGTTTCCATGTCACCGACGGCGATCGGCCCGGTCAAGGCCATGCTGCTCGGGCTTGATGCCGCGCGCCTTGCCGATGAGTTGAATGCCGCGCTTGACGATCACAATTCGCTGGAAAGCGCGCGCGAGGTGTTGTTACGCTTTGCCGCGACGCATTCCATTCCCATTTAAACGACCTGTTTCATAATCGGAGTGACTGGTGGCGAAGCTTCCCGTCGAAAAAATGCGCGAACTGGAAAGGCGTTTCGGAGAGATCGAAGCGCGAATGTCGGCTGGTCCGGCAGCGGACGTCTATGTGAAGCTGGCTTCGGAATATTCCGAACTTGAGCCGGTGGTGAAGAAAGTTCGCGAATACGAGAAGGCGGTCTCCGAAGCTGCCGATCTCGAAGCGCTGCTTGCCGACAAGACGACCGACAAGGATATGCGCGATCTGGCGGAAATGGAGCTGCCGGAGGTCGAGGCCCGCATCGGCGAGCTTGAGAAGGACATGCAGGTCCTGCTGCTTCCCAAGGATGCGGCGGACGAAAAAAGTGCGATCCTCGAAATCCGCGCCGGTACTGGCGGGTCCGAGGCGGCACTTTTCGCCGGCGATCTGTTCCGCATGTATGAGCGCTTTGCATCGACCAAGGGCTGGAAAGTCGAAGTTCTTTCCGCCAGCGAAGGCGAAGCGGGCGGTTACAAGGAAATCATCGCCACGATCAGCGGGCGAGGGGTGTTTTCCAAGCTGAAATTCGAGATCCGGTGTTCACCGGGTGCAGCGCGTGCCGGAGACGGAAGCGAGCGGCCGTATCCACACCTCCGCCGCCACCGTTGCTGTCTTGCCGGAGGCGGAGGATATCGATGTCGAAATCCGCCCGGAAGATATTCGCATCGATACGATGCGCGCTTCGGGTGCCGGCGGCCAGCACGTCAACACCACCGACTCCGCCGTTCGCATCACCCATCTTCCGACGGGTTTGATCGTCACCAGTTCGGAAAAATCCCAGCACCAGAACCGCGCTAAGGCCATGCAGGTTCTGCGTTCGCGCCTTTACGATATCGAACGCCAGAAGGTGGAGAGCGAGCGTTCCGCCGACCGCAAGAGCCAGGTCGGCTCCGGCGATCGTTCCGAGCGCATCCGTACCTACAATTTCCCGCAGGGGCGCGTCACCGATCATCGCATCAACCTGACCCTCTACAAGCTCGACCGGATGATCGAGGGCGAGATCGACGAGCTTGTCGACGCGCTGATCGCCGATTATCAGGCCGGTCAGCTTGCCCAGCTCGGCGAACAACAGCTTTGAGCGGCGTCGTTGACCAAACGGTCTCGACCGAGCTTGCCGCAGCCCGCAAACGGTTGCAGGCGGCTGGCATCGCCGACCCGCTTCTCGATGCGCGCCTGCTGATTGCGGAGGTCACCGGTTTCTCGCTGACCGATTTCGTGATGAAGCCGGACTATCCCGTGACCCCGGAAGAGCGCGACCGCATCGCAGCTATGATCGAAAGGCGGGCCGGGGGAGAACCGGTTCACCGCATTCTCGGCCACCGGGAGTTTCATGGCCTTGATCTTCTTTTGTCGAAAGAGACGCTCGAACCCCGCCCGGATACAGAAGTTCTCGTCGACACGCTGTTGCCCGCTTTAAAAAAAGCTGTTGCGGATAAGGGCAGTGCCCGTATTCTGGATCTGGGCACGGGCACGGGCGCTATCTGTCTGGCGCTTCTGAAAGAATGCCCGGAAGCGACCGGCGTCGGCAGCGATATTTCCGCCGATGCGCTCGAAACGGCGGCCAAAAATGCTGCCCGCAACGGTCTGGCATCGCGTTTCGAAACCACGCGTAGCGACTGGTTTGAAAAAATCTCTGGCAGCTTTGACATAATTGTGTCGAATCCGCCTTATATAAGAAGTGACATCGTCACAACGCTAGACCGAGAGGTTCGTCATCACGATCCGATGGCGGCGCTGGACGGAGGTCAGGACGGCCTTGCACCGTACCGCCTCATCGCTGCCGACGCAGGCCGCTTTCTTGTGGAAAACGGGATAGTCGGTGTGGAGATCGGTTTCGATCAAAGGCTTGATGTTTCCGCTATATTTGCGTCCCACGGCTTCTCTCTTCTCGATGCCGTGAAGGATTATGGCGACAACGATAGAGTTTTGACCTTCCGGAGATAGTTGTTCGCGATATGTCTGCGGATTATTTGCAAGGATATTTTGCACAGCAAAAGAAAAGGCTTGGATTTCCGCATGAAGCGGGATAGTTTGCCGCCACATGCCGGGTGGCTGAGGACGAATTTAGATCTCGTCAGGGTATGGGTCTCAGTCCCGAAGCGGGTTCTTTTTAGAACCCTGAAGGCTGGGCGTTTCCGGCATGTGAATCAGTAAACTTTGTTCGCAGGTGGCTCGTTGCAGCATTTTGCGCGACCGGTCGTCATACGCGAGGTCTTGTCTGGGGTTATCTTCAGCAGGGCGCGTAATGGAGCAATTTCAGGAAAAATTTCCAGCGGTTTTCCGCCCGGAATTGCATGAAAATAACCAGATTGTCAGCAAAACAGAATTCAGGTGAGCAATTGATGAGGCCAGGACAGCAAAACAAGCGCGGCCGGGGGCGTGGAAGCAACAACAACAATAACAATAACAATGGTGGCGGTAACAACAACAACTTCAACCGCAAGGGCGGTAACCCGCTCACCAGGACTTATGACAGCTCCGGTCCCGATGTTAAGATTCGTGGCACAGCCCAGCACATAGCGGAAAAATACGCCACCCTTGCGCGGGATGCGCAGAGTGCTGGCGACCGCGTGATCGCTGAAAACTATCTGCAGCACGCTGAACACTATAATCGTATCATTGCAACGGCTCAGGGCTCAGATGCAGGAGCGTTTCCAGCGCGACGACCGTGGCGAATACAATGCTGCTGACGGCGACGATATGGATATGAACGACGGCGACGATGGTGCGTCGCAGCAGCAGTTCGAACAGTCGGAACGGATTCAGCAGCCGGAGCGCCAGGAACGACAGGAGCGCGCCGAGCGGTCCGAACCGCGTCAGGAACGCCGCGAGCGTCCGGACCGCCGTGAACGGCAGGAGCGTCAGCCGCGCCAACCGCAGGTTTCGGAAGAACAGCAGCAGCCGGTTTACGACGCCAGCCAGGCGCCTCAGCCCGTAATCGAAGGCACGCCCATGGAAGTGGCCGTCGAGGAAGAACAGCAGCAGACTGAAGCGCCTGCGACTGCGCCGAAGACCCGCCGCGCCACCGGCCCACGCCCGCGTCGTCCGCGCCGCACCGCAACCGCGGAAGGTGCCGAAGGCGAAGATGCGCCAGCCGGCGACGAAGCGACACCAGCCACGCTGGAAAACGCTGCCGAATAAGCAGGGTTTAAAAACACGCGATTGAAAAACTCCGGCTTGCCGGAGTTTTTTGTTTTTGGGGTCGGCGTGAAGCCTTGGCGGCGGTTGAACAGGGCAATCGCGACGAGAAGACGTGATGCTTGTCAAATCCGGCGAAAATTTCCCGGAGAGTCGTTTTCCTCCCCCTTTAAACCGATGAAAATGCCTCCCATATTCGTGCAGGAAGGCCGGATGCCGCATTCAGCGGTAACCGTCCATCAAGAGGCGGCGATCGTGAAATCTATAAATCGCGACTGTCGTAGCGGGGCTTGCCTTTGAGGGAGCCTCAACCCAAGCACCCGGAGCCGTGCCGAAAGCGGGCGGGCCGGTATATGGAGGTTCGACTATGAATATTGAAAAATACTCCGAGCGTGTTCGCGGTTTTCTGCAATCGGCGCAGACTTTTGCGCTTGCGGAAAATCACCAGCAGTTTGCTGCCGAACATGTTCTGAAAGTTCTGCTTGATGACGAGCAGGGCATGGCGGCTTCGCTGATCGAGCGGGCCGGTGGTGACGCCAAGGAAGTGCGTCTTGCCAATGATGCGGCCCTTTCGAAATTGCCCAAGGTTTCCGGCGGCAATGGCGGCCTTTCCCTGACGGCTCCGCTTGCGAAAGTGTTTTCGACTGCGGAAGATATTGCCAAAAAGGCTGGCGACAGTTTCGTCACCGTCGAGCGTCTTTTGCAGGCGCTGGCGATCGAAACTTCTGCTTCCACCTCGGCGTCCCTGAAAAAGGGCGGCGTGACGGCGCAGGCGCTTAATCAGGTCATCAATGAAATCCGCAAGGGCCGTACGGCCGACAGCGCCAATGCCGAACAGGGCTTTGACGCGCTGAAGAAGTTCGCGCGCGATCTGACGGAAGAGGCTCGCGAAGGCAGGCTCGACCCGGTGATTGGCCGCGACGACGAAATCCGCCGTACCATTCAGGTGCTTTCGCGCCGTACCAAGAACAATCCCGTGCTGATCGGTGAACCGGGCGTCGGTAAAACGGCGATTGCCGAAGGGCTTGCGCTGCGTATCGTCAATGGTGATGTGCCCGAAAGCCTGAAAGACAAGAAGCTGATGGCGCTGGATATGGGCGCGCTGATCGCCGGTGCGAAATATCGCGGCGAGTTCGAGGAACGCCTGAAGGCTGTCCTGAACGAGGTGCAGGCGGAAAATGGCGGCATCATCCTGTTCATCGATGAGATGCACACGCTGGTTGGGGCCGGCAAGGCGGATGGCGCGATGGATGCGTCCAACCTCCTG
This sequence comes from Rhizobium sp. AN73, assembly GCF_030757975.1. Lineage (NCBI taxonomy): Bacteria > Pseudomonadati > Pseudomonadota > Alphaproteobacteria > Hyphomicrobiales > Rhizobiaceae > Rhizobium > Rhizobium sp. AN73. Next base: position 645,690 of record NZ_JARWME010000001.1, on the reverse strand, counting down.
AAGCCCGCCCTTGCCCGCGGCGAACTGCACTGCGTAGGCGCCACCACGCTTGATGAATATCGCAAGCATGTCGAGAAAGACCCGGCCCTTGCCCGCCGTTTCCAACCGGTGCTGGTGGATGAACCGACCGTGGAGGACACGATCTCGATCCTGCGCGGCCTGAAGGAAAAATACGAACAGCACCACAAGGTCCGTATCTCGGATTCGGCTCTCGTTGCAGCTGCGACGCTTTCCAACCGCTACATCACCGACCGGTTCCTGCCCGACAAGGCAATCGACCTGATGGACGAGGCCGCGTCGCGTCTTCGCATGCAGGTGGATTCCAAGCCGGAAGAACTGGACGAACTGGATCGCCGGATCATTCAGCTCAAGATCGAGCGCGAAGCCTTGAAGCAGGAGACGGACCAGTCATCCGTCGATCGCCTGAAGAAGCTCGAGGACGAACTGGCGGACACCGAAGAAAAGGCCGATGCGCTGACGGCCCGCTGGCAGGCGGAAAAGCAGAAACTCGGCCATGCCGCAGACCTCAAGAAGCGACTGGATGAAGCCCGCAACGAACTGGCGATTGCCCAGCGCAATGGTCAGTTCCAGCGCGCCGGCGAGTTGACCTATGGCATCATTCCGGGCCTCGAAAAGGAACTGGCTGCGGCGGAAGCGCGTGACAGCAGCGGTGCCAGCTCGATGGTGCAGGAAGTGGTGAACGCGGACAATATCGCCCACATCGTTTCCCGCTGGACCGGCATCCCGGTCGACAAGATGCTGGAAGGCCAGCGCGAGAAGCTGTTGCGCATGGAAGACGATCTTGCCAAGTCCGTGGTTGGGCAGGGCGAGGCCGTGCAGGCGGTTTCCAAGGCGGTTCGCCGTTCGCGCGCCGGTCTTCAGGATCCGAACCGACCGATCGGCTCGTTCATTTTCCTCGGCCCGACGGGTGTGGGCAAGACCGAGCTGACCAAGTCGCTCGCCCGTTTCCTGTTCGACGACGAAACCGCGATGGTTCGCCTCGACATGTCGGAATACATGGAGAAACACTCCGTTGCCCGGCTTATCGGTGCGCCTCCCGGCTATGTCGGTTACGAAGAGGGCGGTGCGTTGACGGAAGCGGTTCGCCGTCGGCCCTATCAGGTCGTGCTGTTTGACGAGATCGAGAAAGCGCATCCGGATGTGTTCAACGTCCTGTTGCAGGTGCTGGATGATGGCCGCCTGACGGATGGCCAGGGCCGCACCGTCGATTTCAAGAACACCATCATCATCATGACCTCGAACCTCGGTTCGGAATTCATGACGCAGATGGGCGATAACGACGATGTGGATTCGGTTCGTGACCTGGTGATGGAGCGTGTCCGGTCGCATTTCCGGCCGGAATTCCTCAACCGTATCGACGATATCATCCTCTTCCACCGCCTGCGGCGCGAAGAGATGGGTGCGATCGTGGATATCCAGCTCAAGCGCCTCGTCTCGCTTCTCGGTGATCGCAAGATCACACTCGAACTGGATGAGGACGCCCGCAACTGGCTTGCCAACAAGGGGTATGATCCGGCTTACGGCGCACGTCCGCTGAAGCGGGTGATCCAGAAGTCGGTTCAGGACAGGCTTGCCGAAATGATCCTTGGCGGTGAAATCCCGGATGGATCGCGGGTCAAGGTGACCTCGGGCACCGACCGGCTGCTCTTCAAGGTCAAGCCCCCGAAGGGTGAGGCCGAGGCCGAAACGGCCGATGCGGCATAAAACGAAAGGGCTCCGGTGACGGAGCCCTTTTTCGTATGGTCGAATTTTCGGGCCAGAAGGCCGAAGGGATTATCGGCTTGCCACCTGATTGGATTTCTCTTCGATGTTGAGCAGATTGTCGATCCGCTTTCTCTCATCGGAGAACCGTGCAAGCGCAACGCCGGAAAGTGACTTGCCGCCCGGCAGGCGCACTTTCATCGCATCCACTTTCGTGCCGTTGACGATCAGCTCGTAGTGCAGATGCGCGCCGGTCGAAAGGCCGGTCGAACCGACATAACCGATCACCTGACCCTGCCGGACCTTGGAACCCTCGGTGACGCCCTTGGCGATGGCGCTCTGGTGGTTATAGGAGGAAACGTAGCCATTGGCGTGGCGGATCAGGGTCTGGTTGCCGTAGCCGGAGGCCCAGCCGGCCTTCTCCACAACGCCGTTGCCGGTCGCGATGATTGGCGTGCCACGGGCAGCTGCCCAGTCGGTGCCGGTATGCATGCGGCTGAATTTCAGGACCGGATGGCGGCGCATGCCGAAACCGGATGTCATGCGGCCGTTCGGAACCGGGTTGCGCAACAGGAATTGCCGGATGCTTTTGCCGTTCTCGTCGAAATAATCGACGCTGTTGTCTTCCGGGTTCTGGAACCGGTAAAAACGCGTCTCGTTGTCGCCGAACTTGGCGTTGACGTAGAGCAGCTCGGATTTGTCCGTTGCCTTGCCATCCGCGTCCTCCACGGAGAAGAAGGCTTCCAGCGTATCCGCAGGCTTGAGCTGCGCCTGAAAATCGACGCTGCTGGCAAGAAGCTTGATGAGTTGGGAGACCATGCTCTGGTTCATGCCATAGGCAAGAGCCGCCCGGTAAACGCCGTCATAGACGCTGGGCAGATCGCGACCGGCGGCAGGTGCAGGCGTGCTGTCGAAGGCAGTCGCCACCGCGTCGAGTTTCGGCGGTTCGCTGGCCTTGATGAAATTCTTGCGGTCGTCGACGGCCATGGTGACCATGTGGCGGCCCTTGCGGTAAAGGCTCACGCGCACGATGTCGCTTTTGTCGTCTTCCTGGATAATGCCGACACGGAGCACATCGCCGCTTTCGACATTGTTCGACTGAAGCTGCGGCGACAACAGGCCGGCGATTTCTGACGATTGCGCCTTCGAATAACCCGCGCCGAACAAAGCGGCCTCGATGGTCTCGGTTTGGCGGGCAGGGATCACGTCGTCGGCATATTCCTTGACGGGAACCGATGGCGATTGCGGGGTCGAAACCGACATGTTCTGTTCAACGACACGGGCGGCAAGGCCAGCAGTGATGTCGACATCGCCCTCGTCATTATCGAAACGGCGGGGGTCGATGTAATAAAGCGCGGCAAGCTGTTCGTTACCATCCGTCAGGATCGAGCCGTTCGAGCGCACCGCTTCCTCCACCTCGTCGAAGCTCAGGGAGCCGGCGAAGGGATATTTGGAATGCTGGGTGGGA
>NZ_JARWME010000001.1:0-637500 GCF_030757975.1 Rhizobium sp. AN73 | reverse complement strand
ACAACCAGGATGTTGGCTTAGAAGCAGCCATCATTTAAAGAAAGCGTAACAGCTCACTGGTCTAAATAAGGGTCTTTGCGCCGAAAATGTAACGGGGCTAAAGCCATGCACCGAAGCTGAGGATATGCCGTAAGGCATGTGGTAGCGGAGCGTTCCGTAAGTCTGTGAAGGGGTACCTGTGAGGGGCCCTGGAGATATCGGAAGTGCGAATGTTGACATGAGTAACGATAAAGGGAGTGAGAGACTCCCTCGCCGAAAGACCAAGGGTTCCTGCTTAAAGTTAATCTGAGCAGGGTTAGCCGGCCCCTAAGACGAGGCGGACACGCGTAGTCGATGGGAACCACGTTAATATTCGTGGGCCTGGTGGTAGTGACGGATCTCGTGTGTTGTACATTCTTACTGGATTGAATGTGCGGCGAAGAGGTTCCAGGAAATAGCTCCACCGTATAGACCGTACCCGAAACCGACACAGGTGGTCAGGTAGAGTATACCAAGGCGCTTGAGAGAACTATGTTGAAGGAACTCGGCAAATTGCACGCGTAACTTCGGAAGAAGCGTGACCCCATTTTACGCAAGTATGATGGGGTGGCACAGACCAGGGGGTAGCGACTGTTTATCAAAAACACAGGGCTCTGCGAAGTAGCAATACGACGTATAGGGTCTGACGCCTGCCCGGTGCTGGAAGGTTAAAGGGAGGGGTGCAAGCTCTGAACTGAAGCCCCAGTAAACGGCGGCCGTAACTATAACGGTCCTAAGGTAGCGAAATTCCTTGTCGGGTAAGTTCCGACCTGCACGAATGGCGTAACGACTTCCCCGCTGTCTCCAACATAGACTCAGTGAAATTGAATTCCCCGTGAAGATGCGGGGTTCCTGCGGTCAGACGGAAAGACCCCGTGCACCTTTACTATAGCTTTACACTGGCATTCGCCAAGGCATGTGTAGGATAGGTGGTAGGCTTTGAAGCATGGACGCCAGTTCGTGTGGAGCCATCCTTGAAATACCACCCTTATCTTCGTGGATGTCTAACCGCGGTCCGTTATCCGGATCCGGGACAGTGTATGGTGGGTAGTTTGACTGGGGCGGTCGCCTCCGAAAGAGTAACGGAGGCGCGCGATGGTGGGCTCAGACCGGTCGGAAATCGGTCGTCGAGTGCAATGGCATAAGCCCGCCTGACTGCGAGACTGACAAGTCGAGCAGAGACGAAAGTCGGTCATAGTGATCCGGTGGTCCCGTGTGGAAGGGCCATCGCTCAACGGATAAAAGGTACGCCGGGGATAACAGGCTGATGACCCCCAAGAGTCCATATCGACGGGGTTGTTTGGCACCTCGATGTCGACTCATCGCATCCTGGGGCTGGAGCAGGTCCCAAGGGTATGGCTGTTCGCCATTTAAAGCGGTACGTGAGTTGGGTTCAGAACGTCGTGAGACAGTTCGGTCCCTATCTGCCGTGGGTGTAGGAATATTGACAGGATCTGTCCCTAGTACGAGAGGACCGGGATGGACGTATCTCTGGTGGATCTGTTGTCCTGCCAAGGGCATAGCAGAGTAGCTATATACGGAATGGATAACCGCTGAAGGCATCTAAGCGGGAAACCAACCTGAAAACGAGTGTTCCCTATCAGAGCCGTGGAAGACGACCACGTTGATAGGACGGGTGTGGAAGCATGGCAACATGTGAAGCTTACCGTTACTAATAGCTCGATCGACTTCTTCGTTCCCATTGAATATGTTCATCGATGATGAACATCATCTGTTCTGTCCTGACGCGCATAGCGCTCCGGACGGGCCGCGCCACAGGGCGCGACGACCTCTGGTCTGTATGGCTGCCACGCTCATCCTTGAGCAAAGGTGGAATACGGATCGGTCGCAGAAAGACGTGTTAAATTAAATGAAGCGCAAGCTTCCCAGCTTCTCGAAAACTGTTTCCATCTCATAAATGGAAATCGTTGCGTTTTGCCGACCTGGTGGTTATCGCGGGGCGGCTGCACCCGTTCCCTTTCCGAACACGGCCGTGAAACGCCCCAGCGCCAATGGTACTTCGTCTCAAGACGCGGGAGAGTAGGTCGCTGCCAGGTCTGCAAAACGCAACAATAAATCTTCTCATTCACATACCTCGGCCCAGCCGATACAAAGGGCCGCCATAAGCGGCCTTTTTGCATTGCGGAACATGAAAACATAAGGAAAACGCCCCGTGCGTCCCTTACAGGAGACAAATCGCCTTCGGCAATTTGCTCCGGCAGTATGCATCACAGCTTCCCTGTGATGCAGTCGCGATAAATCCCATAGGGATTTACGCTGGTAACGCGGGGTGGAGCAGCCCGGTAGCTCGTCAGGCTCATAACCTGAAGGCCGCAGGTTCAAATCCTGCCCCCGCAACCAAAATCACGATCAGATAAAACAAAAGCCCTCCATCAGTGGAGGGCTTTTGCCGTTTTGGGGGCCAGGAGACCGCAGATGTTTGCTAGCGGTATATTCCTGTTGGGCTCCAACAGACGGCGGTGGCTGAGCTCATCGACCCGCCCGAGCGTAGAGAACTCAATAGCTCATCGTCTCAATTAATCGAACGTCTCCATCAGGCCCCTAGGCAAGGAGGCGAATGCCCTCGCTCTGGCAGCAACTGTCATCGTCTGGCTGACAAGTCCTGACCCTAGATCAGAAGACAACAGGCTTCGGAAATGTGTTGAACAATGGCTTGCCCTGCAATTACGATCATGTCCCCTTCAATGGGTTGATGAGGCTGCAGCAAGTGTTCGTCGATCGTCAGCAGGAAATGTGAGGAATGCCGTTCGCCTGGCGAAATGGAAATGTAAGACCAGCGATGCCAGGCAAATGGCATCGTGGCAACGGCCATTCCCAGCAGTCCTTTGAGGCGCATTGACCATGTTGCCGGGGACTTGGCGTGGCGCGCAGCATCGGTTGCTTCGGCATTGTCGATACGATGCGCGCGGTTCCACGCTGCTTGGCCATGGTTGATCTTCCATGCATCGGGGTCATCGTTTGCCAGATCAATCGTGGATTTTACAGGCTCGGCGATCAGCGCGACGTTGGGACTGAGCATGCGTGGAACGAAAGAAAACGGCAGGCTGCGGATTTCGCGCAAGGGTGCGTTGACGCGGACAAGCTGCGCCAGACACCGCCAGTCGAAACCCTGGTGTGACGTATGGTGCGCGGGCACCCGGTCCAGCCGATATAACCCTGCCCAAAAGGTCTCTTTCAGGTTGCCGGACTGCCGATTGTAGCCCATGAGGGCCGAACCCCAGTTCTTGATCCATACGGCTGGCCCGACTTCGACCGGCACGGTGATCAAGAAAATCCTCGGGCGAACAATTGAGCAGACATGCTCGATGACGCGAACGGTGCGGTTGAGATGGATATGTTCGAGCGTTTCAAGTGCGATGACGATGTCGGCCTCGATCGTTTCGTAGAGCTTTTCATCGCTGGCGTCGCCGACGATGAAACGGCAGTTTTCGTATTTGCTGTAACGGTTGCGCGCGGCCTCAATGAAGATCGGGTCGTAGTCGATACCGATGTAATCAACGTCGAATCTCTCCAGAATATGTCCGACCGCACTTCCAGGGCCGCAGCCGATATCCAATATCCGGACCTTCCGATTGCCGACGTCCTTCTGCAATGTTTCCAAGACCTCAAGCAGCTTTCGATAGCGGCCCGCATGCAGAAAACGGGTCAGCCAGTTGTAGTTCTGCATTTTCTCGTAAGTCGTCGCGAACGTGCCCATCCAATTCGTCTCCATAAAGAGCAAATGACGTCGTCTCACTCTCCCCGTTGTCGCAAAGATCGTGCGCGACCCGGCGTTGTATTTCCGGAGTCTGGCACGGCTTGCGCGACCTGCAACTCGACCAAAAGGCTTAAGTCGGAAGTTGGGATGCTCACCCCGCCTCCTCATAAAGGCAGATATCGAAGGGCTGGACAGTGAAACGGGCAGTTCTGACTGGCCGTCCTCTCCCTTTTGGTATGCTGCCGACGCGCAGGGTCTCGTTATACCTTTTTAAGAGGCGTCATCCGGGGCCGTAACCGCTGGAGATGTGGTGGATGGTAGACAAGAAAGCCTTGATTATCGGCGTCACCGGGCAGGATGGCGCTTATCTCAGCGAACTGCTGCTTGCCAAGGGATATATGGTGCACGGCCTGAAAAGGCGGTCTTCCTCATTCAATACCGGCCGGATCGACCATCTTTATCAAGATCCGTTCGCGGAAAACGTTCGCTTTCGTTTGCATTTCGGTGACCTGACGGACGCCACGAACCTGTGCCGGGTCATTCAGGAGGTCCAGCCCGACGAGATCTACAATCTCGGCGCCCAGAGCCATGTCCAGGTGAGCTTCGAGACACCGGAATATACGGCAAATGCTGATGCGCTTGGCACGCTGCGGCTGCTGGAAGCCATGCGTATCCTGAACCTTGGCGATCGCTGCCGGTTTTATCAGGCATCGACATCAGAGCTATTCGGGGGGATGGGGACTGTCGCTCAGCACGAGGGCACACCGTTCTATCCGAGAAGCCCCTATGCTGCGGCAAAACTCTACGCATACTGGATGACTGTCAATTACCGGGAAAGTTACGGCTTTCACGCATCCAACGGCATTCTCTTCAACCATGAGAGCCCCATTCGCGGGGAGACATTCGTCACGCGGAAAATCACGCGCGGCGTCGCGGCCATCGAACGCGGTCTCATGAGCAAGCTGCGTCTTGGCAATCTCGACGCAAAGAGAGACTGGGGGCATGCGCGCGACTATGTCGACGGCATGTGGCGGATCGTGCAGCAGGAGATACCGGAGGACTATGTGCTTGCTACCGGCGAGGCACATACGGTGAGGGAATTCGTCCAGCTTGCTTTCGGCGTGGTTGGCAAGACCATCGAGTGGCACGGCGATGGCCATGACGAAGTGGGATACGATGCCAAAACCGGAAATACGATCATCGAAATCGATCCCAGGTATTTTCGTCCGGCGGAGGTGGATTTTCTTCTCGGCGACCCCAGCAAGGCGCGCAGGAAACTCAACTGGAGCCACTCGACTTCCTTCTGCGAGCTTGTCCAGGAAATGGTCGAAGCGGATCTTCGCCTCGTGATGTTGGAAGAGGGAAGAAATGAATTCGTCGCATAAATCGAAAGAAGTCCCGTTCAGCTTGCGTGGTAAGCGCGTGTGGGTTGCAGGCCATACCGGAATGGTCGGCTCGGCACTTGTGCGACGTTTGGAGGGCGAGAATTGCGAAATCCTCAAAGTCTCTCGCAGCGAGCTTGATCTGACCCGACAGTACGAGACGGAGCAATGGATGAAGGCTGCAAGACCGGAGGTCATTTTTGTTGCTGCCGCCAAGGTTGGAGGCATCGCAGCAAATGCAGCATATCCGGCGGACTTTCTTTACACCAACACCCTCATTTCGATGAATATCATGAAATCGGCTGCCGACATCGGTGTCGAAAAACTTCTCTGGATGGGGTCGAGCTGCATCTATCCGAAATTCGCAGCACAGCCGATCACGGAAAATGCCCTTTTGACCGGTCCGCTGGAGCCTACCAACGAAGCCTACGCGATTGCGAAGATCGCGACGCTCAAGCTTTCCCAGTTCTATGCCAGTCAGCACGGTTTAAATTGCGTCTCCGTAATGCCGACCAATATTTACGGGCTGAACGACAATTTCGATCCACAAAGCTCGCACGTCATTCCCGCGATGATCAGAAGAATGCATGAGGCGAAAATCAGCGGTCAGAACAGGGTTGTTCTATGGGGCTCGGGCAGTCCTCTGCGTGAATTTCTCCACGTGGACGATCTGGCGGACGCCTGTTGTTTCCTGATGAAATCACCGGTGTATTTCCCGCTGATCAATATCGGCTCGGGACGTGAGATATCCATCCGCAATCTCGCCCATCTGATTGCAGGTGTCGTCGGCTACGATGGGCAGATCATTTTTGACACAAGCAAGCCGGATGGGGCCCCCAGAAAGCTGCTTGACTGCTCGCGGCTAAAAAAGCTTGGCTGGACATCGACGGTCGAGCTCAGACACGGAATTCAGGATTTGTATGAGTGGTGGCGACAACCGAAGCCGCTGCGATCGGATCAGCTACGGCAAGCCGCACAATAAGCCCTCAAGAACACGCTCAGAAGGGCCGATAGGCGTAATCCTGGATCAAAGACGAGTTCGCTCGCGGGCTGACGCAGGTTCCACCCGATGGAATTGAAACAAACCTGTGTTCGTCTGCGGAGATTGCGCAAGATGAGATCGTCAAATTCCCGTGCTTCATGGATTGTGCTCGCCGTCCTCGTGCTTGCAATACCAGGTTTCTGCTTTACAGGGCAGCGAGCGGTGAACGGCGGGCAAGAGCAAGGCAGCCAACCTGATCCACGGCAGTTCGGTTTCCCGATACCTGTTCCAGAACCACGATTGCCGGATGATGCGGACGTCTTCAATCCACCGTGGACGGAGGTCGGCCGCAATGGGCCGGCGATCGCGGAGATTTCGAGAACGGCGGGCGCGGGCGAGGTTGTCTCGATGACCGGTGTCGATCTCGACGGACGCACGGGTTTCGAAGTCTTTTCGCAAGTCGCTGGTGCTGCGGGCGGCGTGGTGACGCTGATGGTACCGCTGACGGCTGATGCGACAGCGGCGACGCTGCTGCTGCCAGATACGCTTCCGTCATGGTCCACGTACCTGATCAGGCCTGTGCGGGGCGATGTTCAAGGGCGAAGCTTTACGATCAATCGCACGGAAAGCTGGTGGATCGGACCCGATTCTGCAGCCCCGGGGGCGATCGTCTCCGTATATGGACGCAACCTGTCGCGATCCAATGGGACCAGCCAATCCTATCTCTACATCAAGCCGGTCGCCGCCGCCGGCTGGTACGTTCCGTCAATCTCCGTCAATCCCTTCAAGGTCGATTTCGAGGTGCCAGCTCTGCCGCCGGGTGACTATGAAGTGTGGGTGCACAATACCCATGGTGGTCGTTTCGGCTGGAGCGGTCCGCTCAGACTTGACGTCCTGTCGCAATCGCCATGGGCGGCGCAGGATAAAAGGCTCCTCAACGCCGGGCAGTTTGGCGCAAAGGGCGATGGCATGACCGACGACACCGCAGCGATTTTGCGCGCGATCGACGCTGCGGCTACAACTGCCCCATCGACATTGCATTTTCCTGCCGGCATTTATCTTGTGACAAGGCCTCTGATTGCGCCCGCCAATGTATCCTGGTTCGGCGACGGTATGAACAAAACAGAAATCAGGCTGAACCGGAGGATTGATCAGAGCATGGTTGTCGTTAACGGCGACAACACCCGGTTCCGGAATCTGACCCTCAATGCCAATCGCAACACTGCCGGTAAACCTCTTCTTGGATTGCGAGATGCCAAAAACATACGTCTGGATTCCGTACGCATCGACGCCTGGGGCGCGCCGGCGTTTGATGCGCAGGACACGGAAGGGTTTTTCGTTAATGCTTCCGAGCTGATCGAGAACGGATCCTTCTACGGCGCGAGCCGGCAGGTGTTTTTGTCCAATAACCGGTTCCGGATGACGGGTTACGGCGAATCCGTTGTCGCCCTATGGGGTGGGCGTGATTTCGCCATGACCGGCAATGAGCTTACAAACGCGGATGAAAACCGCGACGACGGTCATGGCATCGGGCGTTTCTTTGTCGCTCAAGCGCATTTCGGGAGCATGCGAAACCTCTATTTTGCGAAAAACATCTCGCGAAACGCCGCTCCCCACGACTGCACCAAGGTCGATTGTAACAAGGGCGAACAAATCTGCTTCGAGATCGTCGGGAGCAAGCTTAAAAACGATTTCGTCGACGCTTCGTTGAACTCGGTTACCTTCAAGTCCCTGTCGGATTGGGAGGATGCCGTGCCGGGCGGGCGCGATCTTGTCATCGTTGGCGGGCGAGGTGCCGGGCAGCACCGTCATATCGTGTCGACTGACGGTTCTGCCGTTCTGCTTGAGCAAGTCTGGAATGTCGTTCCCGATCGAACGAGCCGTTTTGCCCTGGCAGCGACCGCGTCGAGGGCAGTGATATACGATAACACTTTTGAGGGCAGGGCGAACTATGCCGACCATGATTCCGATTCCACCGGCGTTCTGCTTTATGGTAACGTCTACGACGTGGTGGTCGACAGCAACCGTATCTCTCAGATGCGACATGGCATGATGACGATCGCGCTGGACTCGACACGGGGACTTAGCCCGTATTTCCTACAATACTCCAACAACAGCGTGAGCCGCAGCAACAGCGGCCTCTATGTCGGCACGACATTCGCGGATTCCGGCGTTGCCGGCATCTGGGGAGGTCTGGGAAATGTTTATCGCGGGAATAGTTTCACCAATATCGCCTATATCGGCGTCGAATATGAAACCTGGGACCATCTTGGCGCCGACTATAACGGCACTGTCTTCGACGGAAATACCTTCACCAACGTCCGCTATGGCTTCGTTGATGCCTACAAACTCATGTGGACGCACGACGGCAGCTTCAAGGCTGGACCGCCCGAACGCTCAAGGCGGATCAATACGGTGCTCTACGACAATCATTTCACCCGAGGAACGCCGGGCCCCGTCGAAAGTTCGGGCTTCGTGACGATGCATCCGCAGAACAGCTGGGCAAATGTCGGTTCGACATGGAGCGGATTTGCAAAGGGCAACAGGGGGCCTGATCGTTAACTCGTCCTTCAATTCGTCGAATGAAGGCCAGCACCTATTGAGCTGGGGCCAAATCTCCGGAAAATTCGGGCAATCTACCTCCAAGGGCGTAATTGGGGGTAATGGTTGCGGGCAGAACGCAAATAGGCTCGCCCGGTTGAACGAACGAGCCCACCCGCGACCGGGTAACCCCGGTAACCGGGGGCCCGCCAAGTATCAGGGGGCGGCGGGCAATTTTAGAAAACCCTTTTCATCGCCTCGGTTCAATCTGGCTATAAGCGGTAGGGGCTCCATCCATTTGCTACCTGCGAAATTTACGCGCTGTGCGTAACCGCAATAAACTGCATAAGCGCTGGAGCTTGAGAAATTCACTTGGCCGGTCCGGTTTTCGTCGTCACGCCGAGCCAGGCCCGGACATCGGTCGCCGTGATCCAGATACGGCCATCGAATGCAAACATCCCCTTCTCGATTTTAGATGCCGCTATCGTTGCAAACACGTCAGCGAATTGCGCCAGACGTTGCGCATCGCATTGCGGCGGAGACTGAATGTCGTTCAGGGCATCTTGCGTCACATGGATGGGTTGCAACCCTCTCTCGCCGTTCACGATGATGACGGCGCGCTGCCGGACCATATGATAGCCGACCGGAACGAAAGCCGATCCCATCTTCGCCTCCTGAAGGCTGTTATCCTCGCGCATGCAACGAGTCGCGAAGGTCGTCGTCGGCGCTCGTCGCTAGAGCGCGTCCGGTTTAAACGGAATCGACGGACGTATTCCATGCCTTTGTTTTTAAGCATTTTCCGGACGTAAAACCGCTACGCACTTTTACTGGAAATGCTCTAGTTGACGCTGCCTGTGACGACTGCTGCGGAAAGCGGGTCTCTGCCGGATACCGACAGGCGGACGCGGACGACGTCCCCCGCCTGGACTTGCGTATGCTCGTCCGCAGCCGTTTCGCGATATGTGCCTGCAACCTGACGCACGATGAAGAACTTGGTTTCGATCATGTCCTCGAGGCTGGAAACCCGCCGCGCCGTCGAGCCGATCTCCGCCATGGATTGAAGGCTGAAGGTCATCTTTTTCTTGAGGCGCATGATGTCCAGGGAGGTCTCCCGCAATTCGGTCGCTGCGTCATTGTGCCTTTTGCTCTTCAGCTCCAGAATACGTCGCTCCACCTCGCTCTTGTTCTGTTGTGCTCGCGCCAGGAACGATGTCGATTCGAGCACTTGCTGGTTCATGGATAGCAATTCGCGCTTGCGCTCTCTCAGGGCAGATTCAGAGGCTGCACCGCGCGTGACAAGTTCTTTCGACGCGTTGACGTCCATGTCGAGCAACTCAAGTTGCTGGCTGCGCATGACGTTGCTTTTCTCAAGCGTGTCGATTTCCTGGATGAAGTTCTGTCGCTGGACTTCGAGATTGGTCTTTTCGTCCTGCTGCGCCGACAGGCGAAGGCGAAACAGACTTGTTTCAGATGAGACGATCTTCTCCAACGCGGCGCGATCCCGGACCAGCCCGATTTCGTCTCCCTTGTATTCGAACCCGGTATCATTCAGTTCCGCTTCCAGCCGTACACGCCGGATATCCTGCGACAGGAGTTGCATCGACATGTCTTCGTACTCCTGCTGTGCAGCGATCAGCTGTATGCCGGAGGTATCCCTCTGTGCATTGGATTCCCGCAATCCCCCGCCGAGCGCGAAGAGTTCAAGCACGATCATCCCCGGACGGTATTCATATTTCCCCGGCTTCTGGACGTCGCCGACAACGAAGATCGGAGCGTATTCCTTGACCGCAACCGCAACGGAGCGGTTTGCGACGTGGGTTGCCAGATCACGGCTGATCCGCGCACCGATCTCGTCCACCGTCTGATCGACCACGTTGACGTTGCCGAGAAGCGGATAACCGATCGTTCCATCTGCACTGACAGGAAACAGGCCGGTCAGTCCTGGATCGCCATATACGGAGATCGTCAACACATCACCGGTAACGACCTTGTAGTTGCTGCCTTCTGCAGCAGCATAAGTCGGGCAAATGGCCAAAGACAGAAGGACACTACCCGCGATCAGTGGGGAAAAGCCTTTGGACTTTGTCACGAAGCGCATGTGTCACCTCTTGCTTTGGGCTGCAACCGGGGGAAGCAGATTGGTTGCCCGTTTCCGCAGCTTGAAATTATGATTCCAATCCCGGAAAATCCTTGGCCAGATCGGGGTTTGATGCTTTCTCTGACGCCGTATTCCGTTGAGAACGATGCCTGTGATCGGCCGCCCGGCGACCCGCAGCTTGATGACGGCGTTCTTCATGCTGGCACCATCGGCGACGTCCTGCCGGACGACGAAGGCCACGGCGTCCGACAGGGTGGCGATCCGCAACAGATCGAGGTCATAGGCAACTGATGGGGCATCGATCAACACCAGTTCGTATCGCTGTCTCGCCTCAGCAATCAGGCCCGCGAAGCGCTTGTTTCCAAGAACAAGATTTGGCGGCAAGTCGCCTTTCTCGGCGACGATGATGTCGACGCCGGAGGCTTCATCGCGTTGGACGACGTCATCAAGAGCTACCTCACGGCTGACCGCGTAGGCGACATGCGATGTCGTACCCACATCGAATTCCGGCCCGAGAGCCGGGTTTCGCAGATTGGCGTCGATCAGCAGCAGCTTTACCCCGCTCATAGCAAGAGATCTGGCAAGGTTGGCAATCACGAACGTCTTGCCCTCTCGATCGGTCGAAGAGGTGAAGGCGATCACTTTGGCCTTGCTCTCGGCCAACTGTATGTGGGTCTGCAGGTCGGCAAACGCGCTGTAGAAATCTGCCGCGCCGCTGCTGAATTTGCCGGGCTTGTTCTGGAACTCCCCGAAGGAAATGCGCGGGATGCGTCCGATGACGTTAAGCCCGGTTTTCTGCTGAAGAGACGAGATGGAGCCAACGGACCGGTCGGTAAAATTCAGGATAAAAGCCGTTGCCAAACCGGTGCCGCAACCGAGAAGGAGCGCAAGCAAGCCCCACAGGCTCTCGTCAGGGCTGGTCGGTTTACGGGACGGCATTGCGCTCGATATGATCCGCGCTTCGGCGGTTGCGATGCCGTCCTGTTCAATAGTCTGCTTGTAGCGTGCCAGGTACGTCTCGTAGATCGAGCGGTTCGCCGCCGCTTCCCGGTCAAGTTGCGCGGACTGAACCATCGCCATGTTCGTCGTGGAAATGGCGCGTTGCGCATCATCGAGGCTCGCCTGGACTTCCTGCCGTTGTGTTTCGTTGACCTCGATCTCGTTGCGCAAGGCAGCGATGATCTGCGATATCTCTGAATCGACCTGCTTGTTGAGTGAACTAAGCTGGGAGGATAATTGCGGACGCTCCGGACTCATTGTAGCGCCGCTTTCATCGATCTGGGCAATGGCACGAATGACTCGTGCCTGCTCGGCCCTTAGAAGCTGGATCGTTGGTGAGGACAGAACTTCGGTTATTGCCAGCCCATCGCCGCTTTTCTGCAGTTCGAGCGCTGTCGCCAACCGCGCCTTTGACCCCGCCAGCTTGGCCTGTAGCGTTGTTAACTCGACATTCAGACTTGAAAGACGCTGCGACTGCAAGGGGATGCCCCCAGTGTCAATCAATCCGGATTTTTCGCGAAATTGCGATGCCTGTCGTTCGGACTCCTCAAGCTCGGTCCGCAGACTGACGAGGCGCTCACCCAGCCAGGTGCTCACACGCCGGGTCGCCGTCGTCTGCAGGTCGATCTGATAGTCGATGTAGGCTTCCCCGAAAGCGTTGGCGACTTTCGCGGCAAGCGCCGGATCGCCGGCATAATAAGAAATGTAAATCGTATACGAGCGACCATCATTCATCACACGAACGTTGGTCATGAGGTTGTCGATCAGTTTCGCTGTCTCGGCGTCAATTCGAAGGACGGCCGGGTTGGTGTTGGGCAGCTCGGATTTGGGCTGCCGCGCATCGAGCACGCGCTCTTTCTGCAGGATGACAAGAACCCGTTCGGCCATGGACCTCGAGCCGATGATATCGAGTTCCGTTCGAAGCACCGGGCTTTCCTGAGGCAGCGGTGAGACCACGGATTCGGTGGGCAGGGCCTGAAGTTTGCGGACATCCAGAGCAAGGATTGCCTCGGCCTTGTATCGGATCGGGCTTCGCGCATAGCCGATTGCCGCGATTGCGAAACTGGCGAGAAAGCAAAGGAAGACTGCTTTGCGGCGCTCCCGCAGGATGGCTATGAAGCGGGAGATACCTTCCTGTTCACTCGGAGATGATGACGACTGGATCATGGCGGTTCCTGCTGTAAGCGGGGCGTTCGGTGGCGACCGGTGAACGGGTGCTTAGCGCTCGTAAGCCATGTCGCCGATCTTGCAGGCAACTTCTGTGCGGTTGGTCGCTCCAAGCTTCTTCATGATGTTACGGATATGCACCTTGATAGTGCTTTCGCAGAGGTTCAGCTCCAGAGCGATATCCTTGTTAGCCTTGCCGCAACGCAGGGCCTCAGCGATAGCCGATTGACGGCTTGTAAATTTCATCGGCGGTCTGGACGCGTGCGCAGTCAGGCCGAAAAGACTTTTCATGTTCATGACGCTGCTTGCCGGTATGAAACGACCACCAGCGATTGCGAGACTTATCGCCTGAACGCAGACATCGACACTGACAGAACTCGATATATAACCGCGCACGCCAAGAGCGATCGTATCGAGGATAGTATTGATATCCTGATCGTCTGAGAGCACGACGACGGCGGCCGGCGACACCGCAGCGACAATCTCTGCGAGCTCGTGGTTTGTCTCTGGCAGTGGACCATGTCCGACACTGACCAGAACCGCGGCAGGCATGCCGATTTCTGCGCGTGCCTGTTGCCATTCGCCGAGATCGGAGAAGGTCAGAATGCGCCTGTCCGCATATTGATAGTTGAGACTATGCGCGAGGCATTCCCGCTCCAGCATGCGACGGTCTATGATGCCGATGTAGCTGGCTGCGCTTGTTGCGGCCTGCGGATGCGGAGGTGCGCCCGCGGATGGGTTCTCGGAGATATAGTTGTGTATCATGACGAAGATGCCCCCTGTACTCTACTTGGCTTCTTTTCTGAACTTCCGAAAAACGTGCCGATTTCGTACCGTCCATGGGCTTGCGCCTTTCAGGCGAACATCAGCTTTCTGACGGTAAAGGCTTCTGCAAAACGTGTGGGCGCCCGGCATTCCATTCCCCGCAGCCGCGCCAGGCCACGAAAGGTTTCCGCGTCGAACCAGTCCTTGGATCTTTGTGTTCCAAAGTGCTGCAGGAGAAGTTCGACCTTCATGTTGATCGCGTCTTCGCTCAACGGCACATAGGCATTTCGCCTGCCGAAATCGCCGTCCCACTTGGGGATTTCGTATTCCATGATCAGGTGATTTCGAAAGACGTTGGATGTGAGCTTGTTGATTTCGCGATGATCCTGGTGTGCGTCCTCGCGGCTATGCGTGAATATGATGTCGGGATTGATTTTGTCGCGCAATATCAGAAGCCATGACTTGATCTCGCGGCTCTGAGTGGGAAAGTAGCTGTCCTGAAACGATCCAAGCTCGATCGAGTAGGATGCTGCCTTTGCCAGAAAAGCTTCGGCAGAACTGCGCGCTTCCAGAGCGCGCTCGTTGCCGGCGCTGAGGACGCACCAATAGACATCAAGCAATACGCCTTTTGAAAGCAGGCTGAGGATCGTGCCTCCGACGCCGATCTCAATATCGTCGGAATGAGCTCCAAGACAAAGGATCGACAGACGATCACCGGGCGAGGCGAGGGACATGTTCTTCATGGCCGTAGCTTCGGCTTTGACGATTTGCATGCCATGGATTCGTCGTCTCCTATCCATGGCATGTCACCACGCTCGACCATCGCCTCCAACGTCTGCCAGTCGCGCAAGGTATCCATCGAGCGCCAGAAGCCCTCATGTTTGTAGGCCATCAATTTGTCTTCTGAAATCAACCTGGCAAACGGTTCCAGCACGAGTTCTTCACCCTCGCGCATGTAGTCGAAAATTTCCGGTCGCATCAGGAAGTAGCCGCCGTTGATCCACATATCGGATGTTTCCGACGATCGAAATTCCCGGACCCTTCCGCTCTCGTCGATCTCTGCCAGATGGTAGGTGAGGGGTGGCCTGACAGCCAGAAAGCAGGCGAGCTTGTCGCTCTTTTCGAATTTGGCAATCATGTCGTCTAGATCGACGTCGGTCAGGCCGTCGCTGTAATTGGCGAGGAACATCTTCTCGCCTTTGAGATGATGGCGTACCGCCCAGAGACGCTCGCCTATATTGCGCCATATCCCCGTGTCGATCAGGGATACACGCCAATCCCTCGGCAGTTCCTCGAGCAACTCCACGCGTCCGGGGCTTGATATGACGCAATCGGCATAGCTTTCCGGCCGACTGTTCAGGAAGAATTCTTTTATGACGTGCGCCTTGTAGCCGAGGCAGAGGATGAAGTCCTCATGTCCGAAGCGGGCGTAATATTGCATGACATGCCGCATGATCGGTTGAGAACCGAGCGGGATCAGCGGTTTTGGGACGCTTTCGGAATATTCCCTGATGCGTGTACCCCTGCCGCCGCAGAACAAGACGACCTTCATTGCGCCAGCTCCTTCGGATCAATGATGGATATGTTGGGAATTGGAACGATGAATTTTCCACCCCAATTTTGGATGTCTTTCATTTGCGCAACGATTTCACTCTTCAGGTTCCAGGGTAGAATGAGAACGTAGTCCGGCTTCATGTGCTGGATTTCGCTGACGGGCCGGATCGGGATATGCATTCCCGGCGTGAGGCGACCATGTTTGTAAGGATTGCGATCGACGGCAAAATCGATGAAGTCGGTGCCGATGCCGCAATAATTCAGCAGCGTATTGCCTTTTCCCGGCGCGCCATAGGCGCAGATCGATTTGCGCATTTCCTTGAGACGGATGAGGAACGACAACAGGTTTCGCTTGGTTCGGCGCACGGATTCGGCAAATGCGGTGTAGGTCTCGATCTTGTCGAGCTGAGCGCTGAGCTCCCGCGCGAGGAGGGTATCCACGCTGGCTTGCCGCGAAAAACCGCTGTCCTCGTGCGAGAAATAGACGCGCAGTGAACCGCCATGCGTGGGGATTTCCTCGACATCGAAAACCTTGAGCCCATGACGGCGGGCCATTTTTTCTATGGTCAGCAGGGAGAAGTAGGAAAAGTGCTCGTGATAGATGGTGTCAAATTGGTTTTCCTCGATAAGCCTTGCGATATGCGGGAATTCGAGCGTGATCACGCCTTCAGGCTTGAGCAGGACTTTCATGCCGGCAACGAAATCGTTGATATCGGGCACTTGGGCGAGAACATTGTTGCCGATGATGAGATCAGCCTTTTGTCCCTCGGCCGCCATATCGGTCGCCAAAGCTTCGTTGAAAAATTCGGTCAGTGTCGGGATACCTTTCCCGATCGCCACCTTTGCGACGTTGACCGCCGGTTCAATGCCGAGCATCGGAATGTTACTGTTCAGGAAATGCTGCAACAGGTAGCCGTCGTTGCTGGCAAGCTCGACAACGAAACTCGCTTCGCCAAGCGCGAAGCGCTCGATGACCATGTCGCAATATCGCTTTGCGTGAGCAACCCAACTGTCTGAAAATGATGAGAAATACGCGTATTCCGTGAAAATGTTCTCAGGCGCGACGTATTCCTGTAGCTGGACGAGGAAGCAGTCGTCGCAAACGAACGCATGGAGCGGGTAGAATGGCTCAACGTCGTTGGCTGCGTCAGCTGCAACGAAGCTTTCGCAGGGCGGGGACATTCCCAGATCGACAAACGTATGCACCAATGGCGCACTGCAGAGACGGCAAAGCCCAACATGATGCGTCGCGCTGAGTCTTGCAGAAAAGACTGCCTCATTATTCATCTGGCGCCCCCTGATTTCATCGCTGTGTCTTTGAGTGAATTCTAGAAAATTCTTTTATTAACTGGAAAAATACTATGGATCAGGGGTGACTGACGATACTGCATCCGGCGCGAAAACGTCATCCATAAGTCGTAGGATGAGATGTCTACTCGATGAGAACCCGCAAAAAATGCGCTTAAAGCGGGTGAGCTCGGTAACCGAAAGGGTGACTTATTCGCCAGCCAGCCTTCAAGGCATGCTGCCAATTGATGTATTCCGGAGCCGTGAAAAATGGCGGAGAATTCCTCCTGAATAAGGGGTCGCATCAGGAGCACCGAATGCTGTTTGAGAAGACGAGGATCGAGGGGCTTTGGGTTGTCAATCCGGTGCCTATCCGGGATAGCCGCGGCTCTTTTGCCAGGACGTTCTGCAAACATGAATTTGAGAGCAACGCGCTGGTATCGGACTTCAGTCAGCACAGCCTTTCCTTATCAAAGCTGAAACACACTGTACGGGGTCTGCATTTTCAGCTGCCGCCGCATCAGGAGACAAAGCTCGTTTCCTGCGTCAAAGGATCCATATGGGATATCGCCGTCGATCTGCGCCGCAACTCGCCGACTTATCTGCAATGGGTTGGGACAACGTTATCAGCCGACAATGGCGCGCAGTTCTACATTCCCGAGGGTTTTGCGCACGGCTTCCAGTCGCTCAGCGACGACGTTGCCGTGTCCTATTTGATTTCGGTGCCATATGCGGAAGCAAGTGCAGCGGGGATACGTTATGACGAGCCCGCGATCGGTGTAGAATGGCCCGCGCCACCCTCCGTTATATCGGAAAAGGACCTCGGTTGGCCGGCCTGGCAATGAAGGCGCTACCGCGTCAGGAAACCGAGGTTCGAGACAAGGCCCGCTTCCAGAAGCCTGCCGGCAGCGCTCGCTATATCGATAAACGGCATTTTCGAAGTTTCGGCGATATCGAGCAGCGAGTTTTTTCCATCGGCAAGGTTGAGTATCCAGAGATAGGCCATGGTGCGGTCATCATTCGTCTTATGACCGCCGATGGCAGGAAAAAGCCCGTATTTTCCGAGCTGGGGTTCACCCTTCGGCTTAAGGTTCAACGGCGTCCAGTTGCCTTCGAGAGCATCGATCATGTCCATGATCATCCAAAAGGATGTGGCGAGGTGCTCGGGCCTGATGAAGTCGAGATTGTCGGCGGAGGTGTGATATTCAGGAAAGGTTCCAAAAGCGCTTCTCTGCAGAAGGCCGACCGGCAGGTTGAAGCCCGGCGAACAGAATTGACGCTCGTCATAGCCATAGGGACTGAAATCGACGATTTCGAGGTGTTTGCGATCCTCCCCGCACCGCGTGCAGGCTGCAATCCGATCGATCAGTGCATCTGCCCTGCGGCTACGCTTGTAGTTCGGCCCGCCCCCGTCACCAATGCACGAAACCACAAGACCATGCGCGATGTTCGATAGCCCGTCTTCGTTCTGCGCAAGCCATGACAGGGAGCCAATCGTTCCGGGCGCAAAAACGAACCGATAATTGTAATATGTGGATCTACTTTTCAGGCTGGCGGCAAGACACGTCAGCAATGCAAGGCCGGAACAATTGTCGTTTGCCAGCGACGGATGACAAATATGCGCGAAGAGAAGCACCTCTTTGCTGCTTGTTCCGACATGCAGGTATTCGCCGTAAAACAAATTGCCTGAGGTCTTTTCGGTGTCGATGACGACTTCATAGTCGCCTTCCTCGAGCTTGAGGAACTCATGATGCGACATGCAAAAGCCCCAGGCATCCGTGTAATAGGCTGTTTTGTAAGGAATGAGATCCGGTTGGGCCGGCAGGGTATAGATATGCGCTTTCAGTTCGGCGAGCGGCATCACGCGGCATTGGGGGATGCTGTAGTTCATGAGATGCAGGTTCGAGGTTTGGAAATCGATCACCTTGCGTCCCGAATGGTTTTTCACATAGGCGTCCCGGACGATCCATTCCTGCGGCACCGTCCAGTCGAAAACCCGTGTTCCGCTCGGGACCGCGCGTTGTTCGATATCGATGTAGTCTTTGAGGATCTCGATCGTGTCGCGCACGCCTTGGCCGGTGATGCTGCGACAGATCGGAAAGAGGCGGGAAGCCAGATCATGAATAGTCTGGCCGATACCTGCCTCCCGCCATGCAGCGCCTGTCAGCTTGGCGAAAGGCTCCATCTTGCCCATCGCAGCCTCCTGTTCAAACCGGTGCCGCAATATCGGCGTCGCGGCGCGGCGCGGGCATGGGGCGGCGCAGGTTGCTATCGATATCGTTGTCACCGATCAGCTTCTGGAGCTGGCCGATCCGCTGATAGCGCGGCCCCTCGAATTCGGCCATTGTCAGGCCGGCGCTCTTGAACGCGTGGTAGAGTTGCTCGGCGCCCGCGGCCGCTGTCCATGTCGGTTTGAACGCCGGAAGCGCACGGGCGATCTTGCCGAAATCGACCCGGTAGGAGCGGGTATCGGGGCTTGCATCACTGGCATATCGGAGCTGGCATCCGGGCACCGTGAGAGCGACGATTTCGGCAATCTCCCTGATCTGGTAATTATGCGCATCCTGTCCGACATTGAACGCCTGATTGTGTATGGCATCGGTCGGCGCTTCGAGGGCGGCCAGAAAGGCCCGCGAAATATCCTCGATGTGAACGATCGGACGCCATGGAGACCCGTCGGATTTCAGGAGGATCAGTCCTTCCGTCACCGCCCACGCGGTCAGGTTGTTGAGGACGATATCGAAGCGCAGCATGGGCGAAAGGCCATATGCCGTCGCAGGACGCATATAGACGGGTGAGAAGCCAGGGCTCGCTAGTCCCGCGATCTCGCGCTCCGCCAATACCTTGGACGTGCCATAGGCCGATACCGGTTTCAGTTCTGCCGTCTCGTTGACCAGTCCCTCGCCAGCGGCGCCATAGTTGCTGCAAGACGAGGCGAAGATGAAGCGCTTGACCCCGGCCTGCTTTGCGGCCGCCGCTGCCCGAACGCTGCCGCGGTAGTTAATTTCGTACGTGATCTCCGGATTGAGATTGCTCAGCGGATCGTTTGACAGCGCTGCGAGATGAATGACAGCGTCGAAGCCTTCCATGTCCGAAGGGGTGATGTCGCGGATGTCCTTGCAGACACCTGGGACCTGCGGCAAAGGTCCCCCCGGAAGATAAGCGCAGCGATGGTAGAATTCGGTGTCATAGCCGTGAACTTCGTGACCGGCTTTGCGCAGGATGGGTACCATGACGGAGCCGATGTATCCGCGATGCCCGGTGACCAGAACGTGCATGAAATTTCCCCTCAAAATCCGTTGTCGATCGCAACCAGCGTATCTTTTCAGTGAAGACCGATGCACCGGGCAAAGCGGCCGCAGCCGGTATGCAAACGGTTTAGCCGCCTCCGTCGGTTAAGACTTTTGGATGGTTTCCGATAATCCCGACATCTCGGCCCCGGCCAGATGATGGGCGGCTTGATGCTGCGCGCCGCCATTGAAACGCCGAAAGACGACATCGGACGGGCGCCCTATCAGGAATTTTTCGACGCCATATTCCAGCGCTTTGCGATAGACGACGAGTGCCCCATCGATGGCATCGAGCGTTTTGGCTATGTCCTCGTCCCCATGCGTGTAGCTTACAACGAGAGACGGCGCGAGAACGCCACGGCGGATGGTTTCCTGCAGGAAGAGCGAGCGAAATGCCTGAGACGGCTTTCCATTCTGATCTTTCGTGAAGTAGCTGAGGCAAGCGGAATGGCCCTGGACGCCGAAGTAGGAATCGAGGCCGTGACCAATAGCAATCTGGCCAATGGCGGTACGCAGCGCATTTCCCTGGCGGACCAGATGTGGGACCACGGGTTCGCGCTGGTAGATCTGCATGGTTGCGATAGCCGCCGCCATCGCATGCGTTTCCGCCCCATGCGTCGTCGAAAGCAGGAAGACGCGGGGGGCATTGGTTTGATCGAGACCGCCCCGTTCCATGAATTCACGCTTGCCGGCAAGTGCGGAGATAGAAAAGCCATTCCCTAACGCCTTGCCGAAACAGGATAGATCAGGGACGATATCGTATGTCTTCTGCGCTCCACCCGCATCCCAACGGAAGCCGGTGATCATTTCGTCGAGAATGAAAAGCGCGCCTCTTTCGTGGCAGAGCATTTTGAGTTTGTGAAGAAAATGGTCGCGCGGCGGATCGCCTCGCGACGGCTCCAGGATGAAAGCCGCTATTTGACCTGGAAAGCGGTCGAACAGACTGCGTGCGCTTGCCAGATCGTTGTAGCTGAAGCCAAGGACCAGATTCTGGATCGCCTCGGGAATGCCCGCATTCATCTCGGTTGTCCCGATGAACCAGTCGTCGGTCGAGAAAAACGGGTGGTCGCTGCAGCGCGCGATCAGGTCGCGGCCCGTCACGGCCCGTGCAAGTCGCACCGCGGCGGATGTCGCATCAGAACCGTTCTTGCAGAATTTGACCATCTCGGCCGTCTGGATCGTGTCGAGAAACGTCGATGCGCAATCCACCTCGATCTTTGCAGGGCGTGTGAAGTTGCAGCCGCAATATAGCTCTGCACGCGCTGCTTCTACGACGTCGGGGTATGCATGGCCAAGGCCGACAGCTCGATTGCCCATGCCGTACTCGATATATTCGTTTCCATCGACATCCCAGACATGACAGCCATATCCTCTTGCAATAAAGCCGGGAGACAGAACGGGATACTGGTCGTCACCCTTTGCATAGGTATGTGCACCGCCCGGTATGATGTTGCGGGAGCGCAGTCGTAGTCGGTCCGAGTTTTCGAAATTTTCGACGAAATTTTGCATGGCGCAATCCCGGGTACATATGTCCAAGGATCGGAGATTACCGTATCCGGCTCGGTGGCCGTCATTCCGCCTTTATGCCTGGAATGCTAGCCGAAAGACTTAGAGAAGATGCACGACCTTCTATCGTCATCGCTCCAATGCTCTTGCATCAGGCGGCACCCGTAAAAAAATATAAATTCCCCCTGATTTCACTGCATACGACGCCGGGGGTCAATTTTTGAACAGATCCGATATTTTGAAAATCACTTCCGTTCTGTTTTTTGCATCCACTTTCTTCATGATGTTGCGAACATGCACCTTTACGGTGCTTTCACGAAGGTTGAGTTCATAGGCGATGATCTTGTTCGGCTTGCCTTGAGTGAGGGCATTGATGACATCGACTTCCCGCTGGGTGAACATTGCCGTTCGCTGGCGTTCCTTGTCTTCCGCAACCACGAGCAATTGCCTCAGATCGCTGAGGTTTTCAGCCGATACGAAGGCGCCGCCTGCCAATGCGAGGGAGATGGCGCCCACGCACACTGCCAATCCTATTGCCGAGGAGATGTATCCCCGCACGCCCACATCAAAAGCTCTCATGACCTGGCGCAGATCGCGATTTTCCGCAAGAATGACGACCGGCAGATAGGGGAAATCGGCAATAAATTCCCGCAACTCATGAAGCGATCCGTCATCGGAAAAACCGTTGCGGCCGACATTGACCAGGATGCCGGTATGATGGCAGTCCGGGGTATTTCTCCACTCGTCCAGTGACGAGAATAATTCGACTTCCATATCCAGGCCGTATGCGATCAGGCTCTGGGCCAGACATTCACGGTCCAGCGCGCGGTCATCGATGATCGCCAGCTTCCTGACTGAAGCATCTATAGTTTTCGAATGCTCAACCACATGAAAATTCGATGAGAATTGGCCATGCCCGTTGTTGGGAACTGATGTCAGCATAATATGTCCTATCCGCCCTGAAGAGTTACTTTGCCGATTTTCATAGCTTGGTAGCGCCGCACCGAAGAGTTTCTTTGCAGTCGGCACACGGACGTTTGGGGTGATCCAACCCGGAACGTCGTCATCAATCGGAAATCTCGGGAAGGATGATCTATATTGATGCGCTCTGGTTTTTTTGAAATTCAATGCTGACCAGAAAGCAATAGGAGTGATGCTACCCGAATTTCTGTTCCTGCATCCTACAGTGGAGTATCGGAGCTGGAATAGAATCGGAAATTACTCATTTCGATAGCGATTTCGAGTTAGTCTTCAGTCTGGTTCGATATGAGCGTGCCAGCTCTAACCACATTGGATGAATTATAATCGCGGCCGGATTGATCTATCGTCCACCGTTGGTGCTTTTTATTCGTGACGGCCGCGACCATCAGCGGGTGGGGTTTGGTGGAATGATTATCGCTGACGCAATATCTCAAGGCCGTGACGGCTGCTTTCAAGACTTGGTGAACGCTTCAACCCTGATGCTTCGTGAGGGTCGATTTCCGTTTGGAATGCGCGTCAATTTTAGTGAGAGTAAATATGACGGAACGCGGCGCTGATAATAACCCGGCTCGTTTTGCTTTCGGGAAAAATGCCGGTCCTATGTCCGGGTCAAAAGAAGCGGGTCAGGATAAGTTCACGATTGTCGGTGTCGGAGCTTCATCGGGCGGACTGAATGCGTTCAGAGCGCTACTCAAAGCGTTGCCCGAAAAAACGGGCTGTGCGTTTCTCGTTGTACAACATCTCGATCGTTCGCATGAAAGCATGCTCGCAGAACTTCTGTCGAGCGAAACAAATATGGTCGTTACGGAGGCCGTCAATCTAACGTTGATAGAGCCGGAACACGTCTATGTCATTCCGCCGAGATTTCTGATGTCGGTTGACGGAGGAAGGATACACCTCTCGCCCCGGCGAGAGCTGCATGAGGCGCCCCTGCCGTTTGATTTTCTCCTGGATTCGATGGCGAAGGAGTATGGACCACGGGCGATAGCTGTCGTCCTGTCCGGCACGGGATCCGATGGCTCATCCGGTGTCCAGCAGATCAGGGACTTCAAGGGGCTCGTTCTGGTTCAAGAGCCGGGTGAGGCGCAGTTCGACGGCATGCCGGCAAGTGTTATTTCGCTGGAGATCGGTGCGACCGTTTTACCTGTCGCCGAGATGCCTGCAGCCATCTTCAAACATATTGCCCTATTGTCGCGGCTTCCAGCTGCTCACTCGATGCAGCACCGAATGCCCGAACTTGGGCAGATCATCGAGATATTGAGAGTTTCCACGGCGAACGATTTTTCGGCCTATAAACATGGAACGCTGCAGCGCCGGGTCGAAAAGCGCATGGCGGTTCTCGGTATTACGATCGAAAACGTAGATCGGTATCTTGAGATGCTCGAAAACAGCGAAGAAGAGCGGCAAAATCTCGTCAGAGATCTGTTGATCAACGTCACCAGCTTTTTCCGGGACAGCAAGGTATTCGACTTTCTGCGCGACACCATTATTCCGGATATTCTCCGTGCGAAAGCGGCGCATGGAACAGTGCGGGTTTGGATTGCTGGATGCAGCACGGGGGAAGAGGCATATTCGCTCGGCATTATCTTCCTCGAACTCATTCAGTCGATGGGACTTCATCTCAAATTGCAGATGTTCGCTTCGGACGCCGATGTCGAGGCGGTCGCAATTGCGAGAGATGGACATTATTCACCCGAGGCGGTCAAATCGCTGGCGCCGGACTTGCTGGCAAAATATTTCGTAAGGGATGGAAGCGGGTACACCGTGACGGCGCAATTGCGCAGTGTGGTGGTCTTCACTGTGCAGAATGTCCTGAGCGACCCACCGTTTTCAAGGGTAGACCTGATTTCATGCCGGAACCTGCTGATTTATCTTGATGCAGACGCCCAAGCCAAGGTTTTGTCCCTGTTCAGGTTCTCCCTGCGTGAAAATGGCATTCTGCTGATCGGGAAATCCGAAACCGTCGGCAGAATGGATGACCATTTCAAGCTGATTTCGGAATCAGACAAGGTATATCGGCGCATAGGACCTCCGGTGTTCGGTGATCTTCATTTCGGAACGGCCCCGGGTGGAAATGTCAGAATTCCTCCTTCGCAAGGAAAGGTGACTTTAGCGTCGAGGCACAACGCGCTTGCCGAGGCGGTTTCCCAGATACTGCTCGGCAGCTACGTGCCGGCCGCGATCCTGGTCAATCGACATTATGAATATCTGTATTCCGTCGGCCCGACAGCAAAGTTCCTACAGATCGCTTCAGGCCCGGCATCGCATGACCTGTTCGCGATGATACCGAAGGGGCTCCATAATAAAATCAGGTCTGCTGTCCATCGTGCGACCCGGGATCAGAAGTCATCCGTGGCCAGGAAGGCAAAACTTGACGGCAACGGGGCGCATATCGAGTTCAGCATTCATGTCGAGCCGCTGTTCAGTCACGGCGAAGAACTCTTCCTCATCTGTTTCGTGGAAGACCCTGCGCAAGCCAACAGGGCCGTCCGGTCACAGAAGTCATCGACGATAGATATGTCCCCCATCGCCGAGCTTGAGTTCGAACTGGAGGAGACGCGGGCTGAACTACAGGGTGCGATACGCAACCTGGAACTAGCCAGTGAAGAACAGAAGCAGATCACCGCCGAAGCGCTGTCTCTCAGTGAGGAGTATCAGTCGGCGAATGAGGAACTCGTTACTTCGAAAGAGGAGCTACAGTCCCTCAACGAGGAGCTTACGGCCCTCAACAATCAACTGCACGAAGCTCTGGAACGTCAGCGCGCAGTATCCAACGATTTGCAGAATGTCTTGTACAGCACCGATGTTCCGACGCTTTTTTTGATTCCACTCTTCGCATACGGTTCTTCACACCGGCCACGCGGTCTCTCTTTAACTTGATACCGTCCGATGTCGGACGACCTCTCTCCGACCTCAGCGGCGACAGCACGCTTCGAACCGATGCCAAGATGGTTCTCCTGAAAGGCGATACGATCGACAGGGAGATCGCCGGACCGGACGATCGCTGGTATGTCCGCCGCGTCAAGCCGTATCGCGATGAGAGCGAGACCGTCGACGGGGTGGTCATCACGTTCATTGACGTGAGTGCCCAGAAACAGGTTGCCGAGAGCAGGGAAGCTGCGAAGAAATCCGCCGAACTGGCAACCGAGGCCAAGTCGCGGTTCCTGTCTGCGGCAAGCCACGATCTTCGCCAGCCGCTGCAAACGTTGAAACTGTTGCAAGGGCTCCTGGAAAGGAGTGTGGGTGAAGGGCAGGCACGCACCTTCGTTCAGAGAATGGAGGAGACGCTGTCCTCGATGCTGGGCATTCTCAACTCCGTTCTCGACATCAATCAGATCGAAGCGGGAATGGTGGAGCCCAAGATCGTGAGCTTCGCGATCGGCGGTCTTCTGGGGCAGCTCTTCAAGGAATTTCACTATCCAGCCCGTGCCGCCGGTCTCCAACTCCGTGTCGTGCCGTCCAGCCTTGCCGTTCACACCGATCCGCGTCTGTTCGCGCAGATCGTTCGCAACCTTCTTTCCAATGCGCTGAAATATACCACGAGCGGCAAAATTCTGGTCGGCTGTCGCCGGCGCGGGACCAAGGTTCGGTTCGAAGTGTGGGATACTGGCATCGGCATTCCCGAAAACCATATCGACGATGTTTTCAAGGAATACCACCAACTCGACGCGCCTGCCGGAACGGAAGACCGCGGGTTGGGGCTGGGATTGTCGATCGTCAGGCGGCTCAGCGAGCTTCTCGGACTGGGCGTATCGGTGCAGTCACGATTGTATAAAGGGTCTGCCTTCATGATCGAGATCGACCAGGCATCGGCAGGTGAGCCGCTTGTTCCAATGCCTGCGCCAGTGGACGACCATTCGCGCCAAGCGGCAACCCTGTCGTCGGCGTCGATCCTCGTCATTGAAGACGAAAACGGAATGCGCGATCTGCTCAAGATGGGCCTTGAGCAGATGGGATATACGGTCGCTGCGACCTCAACGGCTGCCGAAGCGCTGGCGATCGTTCGAGGCCTGCAGTTCATACCCGACGTCATTCTCGCAGACTACAATCTCCATACTGGTGGGGATGGCATAGCTGCGATTGGAGATATCCGACAAGCTCTCCGTCGCAACGTTCCGGCGCTTATCCTTACAGGCGACATTTCGAGCAAGGCTCTGAAGGCTTTTGCGCAGCACGAAATACCGCATCTGCACAAGCCGGCAAAGCTCAAGGACGTCATGCAGATGGTCGAGACCCTGGTCGTTCAACAAACCGGCGAGCGGGCAGAGCGCAGAAACGAAGCCGAAAACATGGAAACGATGACGGGTCGGCGCATCGAAATCATCGACGACGAGCTAGACATCAGGGATAACCTGCGTGCTCTTTTCGAGGGCGATGGCTGGGCGGTCAGAACCTATGCTTCTGCGGAGGCGTATCTTGCGGATTACAAGCCGGACAGATCAAGCTGCCTGCTTGTCGATGCGTATCTGCCTGGCATGGTCGGCATGGACTTGCTGCGTTTGCTGAAACAAAGACAGCATCGGTTTCCGGTCATCGTGATCACAGGTCACAGCGATGTGCGGATGGCAATCGATGCAATGCGATACGGAGCGGCCGATTTCATCGAGAAGCCGATTTCTTCCAGGGAAATATATCGGAGCGTGCGGTCGGCATTTGATCGATCACGTAATGCAAATGAGCGCGAGGAACGGCGTGAAACGGCTCGAGCCACCCTGGCAATGTTGACCCGCAAGCAACGGCAGATCCTTGACCGGATTGTTCAGGGACAGGCGAACAAGATTATTGCAGCCGATATGCAGCTTAGTCAGCGCACCGTCGAAAACCATCGCGCCTCAATCATGCGCCGAACGAAATCGGCTTCATTGCCAGCGTTGTTGCGGCTTGTCCTGAATGCCGAAGAATAGACCTTTGGTGAATTCACCCCGGTATCAAAAACCGGATGTGCTCTATCGGCGGGCGATAGCCTCACGGATGCGGTGCAATGCATCAGGCCGGCGCAGAAGATAGCTGATAGGTGGCAGAAACGCTGAAGCCGGTCTCAGGCGGAAAGCCTGCGCCAGGAGCGCACCCACGCCGGGCCGGCGCCGTGCCAGATTGGAAAGTGCACACCAATAAGCGCGATCGCTCAGGCTCGCGCGACCGCGCCGGAGCAGGGTTTGGGCATTGGCAAGCGAAGCGCCCTCGTTCCCGAAGAAGCTTTCGAGCGCGGCTTCGATTTCAGTATTCCAGGCAAGCACGTTATCAAGGATGGCCGACTGGTTGGCGCCGTGGATGCGGGTGAAATTCTGAACGGCGTCAAGTTCGACGATGTCGCCCAGGACCGCGAGGCGCATCCACATCTCGACATCGTCAGTATGGCGCAGTGCGGGCCGGTAATGACCGGCTCGTTGCTGAATGCGCGTTCTGGTAACGGCGAGGGGGCCTGGCACGGGGCTGCGTCCCGTAGCGCAAATGTCGGCGATGAAGTCCATCCCGCCACGAAGGCGCATGCCTTCGGCATCGTTGCGAAGGCCAGACGCGATTTCGCCGTCATCACGGAAGAAGGCGGTGCGGCCGAAGGCCATGTGCGCGCCGGGGTGACTGTCGAGCGCCTTTATGGCGCGCGTCAAGGCGCCGGGCGACAGGACATCGTCGGCGCAGATGATGGCGAAATAGTCCGCCCGAGCCCAATCAATGCCTTCGTTGAAAGACGCGTGACCGCCGAGGTTCCTTGGGCGCAAGCTCGTTTCGATACGAGGATCGGCTGCCGCGAGAGACCGGGTGATCGCAACACTATCGTCTGTCGAAGCATTGTCGATGATGAGGATACGCATTTCCGTGACGTTCTGGCCGAGGATGCTTTGGACGCATCCTTCGAGAAAGCGACCGTAATTGTAGTTGGGAATGACGATATCGATACTGCTCATGGCTCGATCGCTGCGGAAACGGCGGTGTCGGGAATAGAAGCTGGCGCAGGAGGTTTACCGATCCTGCGGAGACGCCCGGTGAAAGCATTGAACGTTGACCGCAGCTCGCCGAGGAGAGGGTGGCGCAGGAGAATTAGGCAGGCAGCCCAGCCTGCCACCGAAAGAATGATGGCGCCGCCAGCCTGGGCGAGGGAGTAATCGAAGCGGAAGCCCATCCAGGCGGATATGGCCAGCGGCCCCGCGATCGCAGCAAGGGTCACGGCTGCGCTCGGCCCGATGGCTACGAACAGTTCGGGTAGTTTGAAGTGCGCATGGCGTCGTACCATGTAGAAGGCGACGAGCATCTGGAAGGGCAATATTACGAACTGGCTCAGCGCTGCGGCGGTCAGGCCGAAGAAGCTGGCGGAACAGAGCACCGTTGCCGATACAGTGCGGCAGACGACACTGCCCAGGAAAGCTTCCCGGTTGGCGTTGAGAGCGATAAGCAGAGGCGTTGTCAGCACCATGGGAAACCAGAAGGTCGACGCGAGCGCGAGAATCCGGGTGATCGGTATCGCAGCGAGCCACTGGTCTCCGAGTGCAAGGCGCACGATGGGATCGGCGAGTATCGCGACCATGATCAGCGACGGCCAATAAAGCACGGTGATGTAAGACAGGGCGCGCAGGTAAGACTTGCGGACGTCCCCACCTTCGCGAACTTCGGCGGCGAGCGCCGGGAAGGCGAAGGAAAAGATTGCCGAGAGGAAAATGCGATCGGGAATGGAGCAGACGGTATTGGCACGATTGTAGATTGCGACCGCTGTCGGTGTCATGGCAAGGCCGAGCACCAGTTGAGGCAGGGACTCATACAATTTGTCGACGATGGTGGTCGCACCCCTGTAACGGCCGAATTCGGCCATACGGCGCCACGACTTGAGCGAGAGACGTGCTGCGCGCTGCGCCGGATCGGCATAGGCGGCAAGAGCGCTGGCAACGCTGTTGCCAGCGAGCATGCCGAGAGCGAAACTGACGAAGCCCCATCCATTCCTGGCAGCGACTATCGTCACAACAGCCATAACAACGAGACCGATGGTTCGGACGCGTGCGATCGTGCCGAAGGCGAGCTGGCGACGCAGCATGGAAAACGCCGGCATGCCCAGGCTTTCGGCCATGACGGCAACAATTGCCAGGACAAGATAGTGCTGGAGGCCGGGCTGGTCGTAGAAAGCCGCCACATACGGTCCGCACAGATAGAGAATGATCCCGAGAAGGCCGCTGACCAGGAGCAACAGTGTAAGCGACGTGTTGATGTCATCGCGTTCAACGAAATCGAGCTGAATCAGGAAATCGGAAGAAACGAATTCGCGAAAGGCGAAAATCACCGATGTCACCCCGTAGCCGATAACGGCAAAGCCCACTTCAGCAGGCGAAAGCAGCCTCGATACGATCGCGATCAGAGTGAAATTGACCGCAATTCCGAGGTGTTGTTCCAGCATGGCCATGAAAAAGGCGCGGCGGACTTTGTGCATCGAAGGGCTCCGACAGCGTCGCCGATTGTCGGCGTAGCGTCAAATTAGAGGAGGGGCTTGCACCTTGGAAATCTGACCGTTGGGATGGCAATGAGATCCGTAGGTGTAAGCCGTTTGGAGAATGTTCGTGCAAGGGGCATGCGACAGTGTGTGGTCTACTCCCATCGGACGTTAATGAGCCTCGGCACTACGTCGAAAGAATCGGGTTGTGGGCCAGCGTGTGTCTAAGGAGTAGCGCTCTGCGGCATTGCGACGACATCGCTGAAGAGAAATTCCCGGCCCAATAACGCCTGTTGCTCAGAGAGCTGGTGCTGAAAGTGCTCGTTGGCGATGGCAATCCGCTGCCTTACTGCCTCTGCATCAGCGAGTATCTCCTTCACCAGTTCGATGATTTCCTCTACCTCGAACGTGTCGATGTGCCGGGCAAATTTCTGTTGGTCGAAATCATGCATCAGATCATCGAACTTGCGGGCGTAACCTATCGATATCGTCGGATTGCCGAGTTTCAGGGAACAGACCACACCGTGATATCTGGATACGACGGCAAGATCGATCGCCGCCATCTGTTGCATTATATCGTGGAGCGTTGCGGCCGAGCTGATCTCTATCTGCGACAGCTCGTTCTCGGAAAGCATATCCGTAAGCAGAAACATCAGATCCGCACAGGCGACACGATCCGTAACATCCCCCATCACGAGGGTGATGCGATGGCCTTCGCCGATCATCCAGCTCACGAGCCGTGAGAGCTTGTGGATGTAGGCCTTGTAAATCTTGGCGGCCTCGGGGTCGTTGTGACGCCAGCCGCGATAGTCCATGACGCCGACGCCTATTCTCATCACGCCATCGGCGGATCTCTCCCGGCGAGGCGCAGGAACGGGAAGATCAAAGGCGATGTCGGGGTAACGGTAGTCTCGCGATACGTCAACACCGATCGCTTTCATGTAGTTGAGCGAGAAATCGTCTCGGTAGGATCGGTAAGAGGCCATCTTTGCGGCGGAGCGCAGGAACCAGCGGCTGAGAAGGCTTTTCATCGGACCGGCGCCGATGCTGACGAAGGCGATCTGCGTTTTGCGAAGGCGTGCGACGAGACACCAGCAAAAGACGACAAAGGGCCAGCCGAACCACTTTTCCTGAAAGTCATCGAGGATGCCGGTCCCCGGTATGATCATCAGGTCGACTTTGTCGAAATGGAAGAGGGAACTGACAAATAGCATCAGCCGTCGGGGCAGCCTGCCGAGCAGCTTGTCCAGTCGCTTCATCCACACATTCGTCAGGGGAGGGCCCCCAACGCCCATCGAACGAATATTGAACTTTGCACTTACGACGGTCGGACTTGCGCAGATGCACAACAGATCGGCATCGGGCCTCATCCTGCGCAGATAAAGGAGCATTGCTTCCAGCGATCCGTCATTGCCGGAATTGCCAGAACCAAATTGTCCAAGGAGAGTGATCCTCATTTATTTTCCAATCGCAGCACGGCGCCGACACGCTCGATATGGCATTGATATCTTCTGGATCAGCGCGACCCCACACCGACCTTCGGGCTGCGCCTTACGCCAAACGAATAGTCTGGTTGAGGCAAACCTTTCAAAGGAAGATGCAGCTAAGCCTAAGATGCAACTGCCCGTCATCCGACGGCTTTTTAGTATGTCGCGAGGCAGCCCTTTGAACCACCCGCCGTCGATCCAATGCGGGATGGTTATGGTTGCAAGAGCGAGAGTGTCCCATGAAGTTTGCCTATTTTGTCCTTCCCCATATCGGCGGCACCTATTCCGTCTTCAAACATCTTCGAAAAGGCCTCGTCGCCTATGGCATAGACGTGCGATGGCTCGGCGTGTGCAAGGAAACATACGGGCTGCCTTTCGAGCTGCAGGATGAAAAGGCATTCGGTCAGCTACTGCGGATGCCCGTCAATCTCAGCGAACGCGATTGCGCCCGACGAATGGCGGCAGCGATTGAAGACGGAGGGTTCGACGGTGTGATCGTCAACGTTCTTGGCGATCAGTTGCAGACAAATATCGCGCGCTATCTGCCCGAAGACGTCCTGCGTATTCTCGTCGTCCATAATATCTCGCCTGGAACATATGCGGCCGCGCGCTCGGTTCGGGACTACGCCCATGTGACGATCGGCGTGTCGGAGCGGTGCCGCGCCGATCTGGTCGCGCGCCACGGCTTTTCGAGGGATCGCACGTATGCAATCCCGAATGCGGTGGATAGCGATGCATTCCGCAAGCAGGTGGGTCGGTGCGTAAACCGGGGGCCGGAACTTAAAGCTCTCTTCGTCGGTCGGATAGAAGATGCATCCAAAGGCGTCATGTGGTTGCGGGAAATACTGGATGCCTTGCCCGAGGCGGTGCGCCTGACGGTCGTGGGAGACGGGCCGGATATGGGTAAACTCAAGCGAAGACTTGCCGGCCATGCCGGTCGCGTCAGTTATACGGGTTCCGTTCAGCTTTCTGACATACCGGCCATCATGGCCAGTCACGATGTTCTCATCATGCCGTCCCGCTTCGAGGGGCTTGGCATGACGATGATCGAGGCTATGGCTGGTGGCTGCGTCCCGGTCGTGTCCCATATCCGGGGCGTAACGGACACGATCGTCGAGACGGGGCGAAACGGTTTCCTGTTCCCGATCGGCAACTATACGGCAGCGGCCAACGCGATCGCCCGCTTGCATGCCGATCGCGACCTTCTCGAGCGCATGTCGATCGCGGCAAAGGAGATGGTCCTGAACCGCTTCAGCATCGAAAGGATGGCCGCGCGCTACAACGACGTGATCGCGACGACGCTGACCGACCGTCCGCAACTGTCACCGGTGCTCAGGATGGAGGACTGGTCGATTCCCGCCGGCTTGAAACCGGGCATTAGAACCTATGTGCCGTTGCCATTGAAAAACTGGCTTCGCGTCGTTCGTGAACGGCTCTGAAGTGATGATCGGCGATGACGGGCGACTTGGTTATGTGTTCGGCGTCTTCCTTCTTTGGCTATGCATGTTTTCGACCTGTATCGCACAGGATACCGCTTTTCCGCTCCGGACGGAGCAGGACGGTCGTTATCTCGAGGACAGCAAGGGGCAGCCATTCCTGATTGTCGGGGATAGTGCGTGGTCACTCATCGGGGATGCCTCTATCCCCGATGCGGAACTTTATCTGGAAACCCGAAAGCGGCAGGGCTTCAACACCGTGCTTGTATCTTTGATCGAGCATCAGTTCTCCCGCAAGGCACCGGCAAACTTCTACGGCGAGAAACCTTTTGTCGACGAGCCGTTCGATCGACCGAACGAGGCCTATTTCGACCGGGCCGAAACTTTCATAAAGGCCGCCGCCAGTCGCAACCTGCTGGTACTTCTCTGTCCGGCCTATAACGGCGCGCGCGGTGGCCCCGAAGGATGGTATGAAAAAATGGTCGCGGCCGGGCCAGAAAAGCTGCGGGCCTATGGACGCTATGTCGGGCAACGTTTTGCGAAGTACCCGAACATAATCTGGGTGCAGGGCGGGGATTACAATCCGCCCGATCGTAATCTGGTCATGGCTGTTGCAATGGGGATCGCAGAAGCCAATCCTTCGGCATTGCAGACCGTGCATGGCAATCCGGATACCGTGACGAGCGATTTTTGGCGGGATGCATCCTGGCTCGATATCGACTCGGTTTATACGTACCACAATGTCGCGGCGGCGGCGCTGGATCGTTACCGATCTGGACCGCGACGTCCTTTTTCCTCATCGAAGGCGCATATGAAGGCGAGAACGATGTCAAGGAGCGTCAGGTTCGTCTTATTGCCTACGGTGCACTGCTTTCGGGAGCGAGTGGTCAGCTCTTCGGCAACAATCCGGTCTGGCATTTTTCCGCTGCCGGACTTTATAAAGCGCATGACAGTTGGCAAGATTCACTGAACAGCCGTGGCGCTCAAAGCATCACGCATCTGGCCACGCTTTTCAATCAACTGACGTGGTGGAAGCTTGTACCCGATCAGGGCAGCGTGCTGAAAAGCGATGCGGGAGCATTCGCTGCGCGCGACAAAGACGGGTCGTTCGCCTTGATCTATGTCGACGCTCCCTCCGTCACCGTCGATCTCGACCGTCTGGCAGCCGGCGAGAAAACCCTTCGCTGGTATGATCCGTCGAATGGACTTTACGTCGGACCGATCGAGCATCTCGGCCGCAATGGCCTTCGCAACGTGCCGGTGCCGGCATCGTCGAATACTTTCGGCTTTCAGGACTGGATCGCCATTCTCTCCGCACGGGAATGATCGCTCCGACGATACTGCTTAACTCCGGTTTTTCATTCGTGGTTGCCCACGGTCAAGGTCTCGGCCCTAGAGTGCGTCCTGTTTAAACGGAATCGTTGGACGCGCTCTAGATCTTTGTTTTCGCGCATTTTCCGGACGTAAAACCGCTACGTACTTTTACTGGAAATGCTCTAGCTCTTTCGATGGTCGATCCGGTTCGGACGTAGGGAGGGTAGACGTTAATTTCGACACCCTCTCCCTTTGGTGGATTCCACACTCCTTTTGCCCGCATACCCCTCAGGGTCAGTGTTTTTTAGGATCGTCGGGAGTCGAATATCGTTGCAAATGCACCGCCAGGTTCTAGCGAGGGGATCAGACATGTCGGGGATACTCTTCAACACCATCGCTACTTTCATCCTGTGCGTATCGTTCATTGTCATTCTCCGGCGCCTGACCATTGCGTTTCAGCTCGTGGATCGCCCCGATGCAGTCCGCAAGCGCCATACCGGGATCGTTCCGCTTTGCGGCGGCATTGCAATCTTCGCTGCTTTCGCCGTTTCTGCCTTCGTTGGAGGTTGGAATGCGGCTCTCGGCATGAACTTTTGGCTCGGGCTGGCGGTCATCCTGCTGATGGGTGTCGTCGATGATCGCCGGCCGCTGCCCGCAACAGGACGCCTTGTCATGCAACTGGCAATGGCGATTGCCCTCGTGGGCGGTGCCGATATCGGCTCTCTCTCCGTCGGTGTGCTTTTCACGCAGCATTCGGATTTGTTCCTGCCGCTGTTTTTCGTCATCGGAGTTCTCTTTGTGACGGGACTGGTGAATTCGTGGAATATGCTTGATGGTGTTGACGGGCTTGCAGGTGGCACTGCGGGCGTCGCGTTGATCTGGTTGATGATCGTGGCTGCTATCGCAGACATCCGCGACATCATCCCGCCGCTTCAGGCACTCGCGGTATGCCTCTGCGCTTTTCTGGTTTTCAACATGCGCAGTCCATGGCGCGCAAGGGCAAGCATATTCCTCGGCGATGCGGGCAGCACCGCGCTGGGCGCAACGATCGCCTACGTGATTGTCCTACTTGCAACCACAAGTCCTACAGTGTCCTTTCCGGCACTGCTCTGGATCGTCATCTTGCCGATCACCGATACGTTAAGCCTGATTGTCCGTCGCATCATGCAGGGTCGCAGTCCAATGTCGGCCGATCGCTGGCACTTTCATCACCTGCTGCTGGACTACGGTTTTTCACCGGCGGCGGCAACGAACACGCTGGTCGTAATTTCCTTCATTTGCGGAAGCATCGGTTTTGCCGGAATCAAAGCCAATATCCCGGCGGAAGTGATGGCCGCCGGCCTTCTCGTACCGATCGCCCTTCACACCGCATTCGTCCTTGCCGCGACGGGTTATCTCTCGAAAACCTGGCTTCACAAGGGAAATTTCGATCTCTACCGCGAGGTAGCGCGTCGGCCTGTTGCCGCCAGCGCCGTGCCGGAACCAAGAGCCATGCAATCGACGAATGAAGAGTAATCGATCATGAAAGCGTCGTGGCCCGGACCACGAACTTCCTCAAAGCCCGTTGCGAAAGGAAGGCCTTCGCCTTCGCGCATTTCGCAATACATGAAAGACGCTTTGCCGTTGAAACGGAACGCAATTTTCCTGGGCCTGACGATGCTGACTGCAATCGGGCTTTATGGTCTGGCACTCGTTTCAGCGGGATCGCTGCTTGTCGTTGAGGATCCGCCTGCGCAAGCCGACGTCATCGTGGTTCTGGGCGGTGACGGTCCTCCGCGTGCTGCCCAGGCCGCAAAACTGTGGCACGAGGGAAGGGCGCCCCTCGTTCTGGTGACTGGCTACGGGGATTGCGACGTCATCCGCGACATGCTGGTGCGGATGGGTGTCGATTTCGCAGCCATTACAACGGAATGTCTTTCGGTCAGTACTTGGGAAAACGCGACGTTCGCACAGCCGCAGCTGACTGGAATGGGAGCAAAACGTGCCATTCTGGTCACGAGCTGGTTTCATTCACGGCGTGCGGTAAAGCGCTTCCGGTTTGTGATGCCTCAAATCCAGTGGGTTTCCCTTCCTGCGCAACGAACCGTGTCGCTGTGGCGGCTTGCCGTCGATGCAGACGGGGTACAGGTGTTCAAGGAGTACGCCAAGACGTTCTTCTACGACCTCAGAAGCAGCTTCGTGCGGGATTTACCCCCGGTTCAGGTGGGGCTCGCTTCATGAATACGCTCCTGGTTTTTTGCCTGTTCGGTGGTGTTCTCCTGCTCATTTGTTGGGGAATGACCCGTCGGGAGCGAATTTACGAGTTCCCGTTTCTGACCGGCGTCATCACGTTCAGTTTCATCATGCCGCAGATTCCCGGCCTGGCATCAGAAAGGTTCCTGCCGGAAGGCGCGTTCGCCAGAGCCGCGCTCTTCATGATGCTGTGCCTTTTCATGTGCTGGTGGGGATGGAGCAGGACGGCAAAACCCTTTTCATTCTTCCGTATCGATTTTGATGAAACACGTCTGCTGATCGTTGCGGCCGTTCTCTCGGTCGCCGGTGCATACTTCTATTTCCAGCTCAGCCGTCTGCCGGGAGAGTTGACCATTGCGGTGCAGATGACCGGCGTTCCGGTCATGTACATCTTCTTTTCGCGGCTGTTGAGTTATGGTCTGGCCATTGCGGTGCTTTGCCTTGCACGCCGGTTTTCCTGGCTGGCGCTGGTTGTCCTCGCGTTCGATCTCGTCTTCTACCTGGATCGCATCGTGATAACAGGAAAGCGCGCCGAAGCGGTGGAACTCATCATGATGTTCGCGCTGGCCTGGTGGTTTTACAAGGGGCGGGCGATCCCGCGCATCCTCGTGATCGTGGCACTTTTCCTCGGCACATTGTCGATGAACAGCATGGGCGACTACCGCGCCATTACCAAGGCCAACGCCGCGCCCGTCTGGGATGACATCAAGAAGATAGATTTCGTCGGCAATCTTGAAAAAGTGTTCCGCGACGGCGGCGACGAGATGCGCAATGCGATTATGCGGATCGACAACACCGCAACCACCCTACAATTCGACTATGGCAAGTTCCACTGGAACAGGCTGGTGTTCAACTTCGTACCCGCGCAACTCGTTGGCATGGAGGTCAAGCGATCCTTCATGTTGCCGGTGCCGGTTCAATCGCGCGACTACAATCCCGTCCTTGGAACGACGGAGACCGGAATGGCGGATGCGTTCGAGTCCTTCTGGTATTTGGGAGCATTCAAATTTTTCCTGCTCGCTTATCTGATGCGCCGGATCTGGGTGACCGCGAACCTGGGCGAGTTCGCAGCGCAATTCACCTATCTTTTGTCGATCGTACCTTCCATGCATGCCATATCGCATCAGACCGACTGGGTTCTTATGGTCTGGGTGCATATGCTGATGTTCGCCGTGCCGGCGCTGGCATTTGCCGTTATACCCGCTCGCGAGCAGCAGCGTCGATACGAGATACCATCTTTGACGTCTCAAGCGGGAGGGTAGGCGATGCGCTCACGATACGACGATCCCGGTTTCCAGCACGCAACGACGCCCCTGCCGCGCTTCGGAGGTCCGACTTTTGCGCTGCGTTTCCGGCTGAAACGGTTGGTCTGGATGATCGTGTGGCGGCTTCTCGCCTCCTGGACGCCGCCGCCGATGCGCCGCTGGCGCAATTTTCTCCTGCGCCGTTTCGGCGCGCGCCTGCATTCCACCGCAATGGTGCATTCCAAGGCGATCGTGTGGTGGCCGGGGCACCTCGTCATGGAACGTCATTCATCCCTCGGGCCTGGCGTGATCTGCTACAACGTCGATACGATCACCATCGGCCAGTTTGCCTCCGTCTCGCAGCGTGCCCATCTGTGCACCGGGTCGCATGATGTTCAGGACAGCGCGTTTCCCCTGTTGACGCGGCCGGTGGTGATCGAGGACGACGCCTGGGTGGCTGCGGAAGCCTTCGTCGGGCCTGGTGTTGTCATCGGCAAGGGGGCTGTTCTCGGTGCGCGCGCCGTCACGGCGAAATCTCTGGAGCCCTGGACGATCTATGTCGGCAACCCAGCCAGACCTGTCGGCTCCCGTTGTCAGGAAGCGGCTGCTTCTTACGCGCTAAGTCGATAACCTTCCAGAGTGGCATGGGCGATGGCTGGCCAGGTGAATTTCTCCAGCACAAGTCGGCGACCGTTTTCGCCCATCGTCCTTGCTTTGGCGGGATTGCTGAGAACACTTGCCAAAGCTCTGGCAACTTCGGCCGCATCAACTGAGACGATAAGCCCGGCATCAGCAGAACCAACTTCAGGAAAATGACACTGATCAGTGATCACAACAGGTGTCCCGCAGGCGAGCGCTTCGGTGATCGCCATGCTGAAACCCTCCTGTCGGCTTGGCAGGCAGAAGCAGTCGGCATCAACCATTGCTTCGAGCTTCGTCTCGCCGTAAATGGCCCCGACCAGAAAGACGCGGGATTGGA
This sequence comes from Rhizobium sp. AN73, assembly GCF_030757975.1. NCBI lineage: Bacteria > Pseudomonadati > Pseudomonadota > Alphaproteobacteria > Hyphomicrobiales > Rhizobiaceae > Rhizobium > Rhizobium sp. AN73. The sequence goes on along the minus strand of NZ_JARWME010000001.1, from coordinate 599,106 downwards.
TGTTGAATTTTTCGATCAGGGACAAAAGGTTGCCCTCCGCTCCACCCGGTGGACCAGCGATGACGAGATCAACGTCGAGATAGGTGTCACAGATTGCCGCAAAGGCCGTGGCAAGAATGTCCACACCCTTTTTGATGTGCAAGCGCGAAAGGAACAGAATGTAACGCCTGCCGGGCGTCAAAGCGATTTTCCGCTTGAAATGACCTCTGTCGGGCAGGGGATCGAATTCCTCGGCGAAAACACCATTCGGTATGATCAGATTTCGTGCCTGAAACTTCAGCGGCTCAACGGCTGCCATTTCATCGACGTTCAGCAGATGCAGGAAAGCGGCCTCGTTCAGCATCTTCCGATAGCAGAGCATCAGAGCGATTTTCTTTTTCCACGATCGCTGCCCAAGGCTCCAATGATCCAGCATGCCGGCAGGGCAAATGCAGTAGGGTACGCCAGCGGTGCGGGCCAGCTTGGAAGCATTGAGCAGAAAAGGCTCCCATACGCCATGAATATGCACGAAGGAGGCATCTTTCAGCACGGCTCTCAGTGCGCGCCGGCCCTGGAAGCAGAAAAGTGTTTCCAGCCTCCCGGCCGGCGGCAGGAGATGCCAGTGGATATTCGCGAAATGCGGAATGCTGCGACCGATTTCCTTGACCTGGGCCTCGATGGCGGCGTCAGCATAGCTGACGATATGGACATCCAGGCCCAGTGCCGTCTGTGCAGCGGCGATACGCATGGCGACGGCTTGCAGTCCGCCATGTTTCGGGTCGATCGAAGCAATGACGTGGACGATCTTCATGTCTGGATGCTCCCGGAGTATCGTGCTTCGTCCGTCAGGCAAAGATCTGCGGAGCGCGGCAGATGAGGTCCCGGCAGGGCGGCAAGAAGCCGCTCGCCGTAAGACTCCACGGTATGTTCGGCGGCGCGCAAAAAGGCATTGGCGGACATGATCTGCCTCAGCTCGGGATTGTCGGCGAGTTCAAGCACCGCAGCGGCGATAGCTTGCGGGTCGCAGACGGGAACGATGAAACCGTCGATGCCATCGCGAACGACGCTGCCGGTGTTTTCTGTCGTTATGACAGGCAGGCCTGCTGCCAGCGCTTCGTAGACGGCGGTAGCGGAACCTTCGCAGAGCGACGGCAGGAGGAAGACATCCGCCCATCGAAACTCTTCGGCGATCTGCGAGCGCGGGACGATCCCTCTCAGCTCGACCCATTGCGAAATCTGCTTCTTGACCTCGTCGGGTAATCGAACGCGGCCCGCCATCCGGAAGCGGGCGGCGCCGTTCATCAATCTGGCGGCTTCCACGACATAGGGCGATCCCTTGCGCAGTCCGACCTCGCCGACGGTAAGAACCCTGATTGGCCCCGGCATGCGTGTCCGCCTGTCGATGGCAGGAACGGGATTGACGCCATAGGGAACAACGACACACCGGTCTTCCGGCCCCCCGCATGCGACGACATGCTTGCGGACAAATTCTGACGGGCAGACGATGACGTCTGCAAGACGCCACTCTGCTTTTTCCCGATCGGCGAATATACGCGCATGCGGATTATCCCGCACCTGATTTGCCCATGCGGGAAATCGCGTCATTTCCTGCGCCAAAAGCGTTTCGACGACATCGCGTGGCGCGATCATCTGCTCGACCGCGGTCCACAGTCCCTGCTGCTTTGCCGCCCGCATCTGTTCAAGTGCGTCGCCGCTGAAGGCGTACAGCCCTGCTGCGCCATGAAAGCCGCGCCGGGCGACCATCTCGGAAAAAAGCGATCCGGCCCATATCGCGTGAGAGGTTTCCTCGACAACGTCTTTCGTGCGCATGTGGCGCAGGACGGAGCGGAGGCCGAAGCTGGAAAATACCGTCGTCAGCGCTGTCGGCACTCCCTTGGGCAGCCGACCAGCCAGCCGTTTGACCGGCGCTGGATAAAGGGTCGACGGAAACGAAGTGACGATCCGGGGCCAGCCCTTAGTCGCGCAGATATCCGTGTAAAAATGGGCAAGGCGGCCTGCGGACGCGAATATCCTCGGCACGGCATAATGCATGCGGGCTCCGAGCTGGCTGACGACGACTTTGTCTGTCATGGCGAGATACCTTGAGCGATAGGGGATCTGGAAGGCTCGACATTCTGCAATCCGGCGATCAACACCGCCCAGGCGTCCGACGCCTTTTCTCGGGAATATTCGGCACAAAGCAGTCGTCTTGCCGCATCACCCATTGCCTTGCGGGTATCCAGGTTGTCGCACAGCTCTTCGATGATGCCGGAGAGTTTATCGGTCGCGCCGATTTCGACGTTTCTGCCGCATCCCTTGGCGCTTAGAACACGCGGCACTTCTCCATCCGGGTCGCCGACAAAGATCGTCGGCCGACCGGCCGCCAGGATGCCATAGAACTTGCTTGGAATGATGCAGTGTTCAAGTTCCGGCAGGAGCGAGACCAGATGCACATCCGCAACGCTCAGGCTTTCAGCGAGATTCTCAGCTGGTTGCAGCGGCTTGAAGATGACGTTCTGAAGATCGAGATTCTGAACGGCAGTCTTGACAGCCGCATGCTGGTGTCCGCCGCCAATCAGAAGGAACCGGATATCCGGTCTGTGCTCGAGACGTTTGGCCGCGGCAAGGATCGTGCCGAACTCATGTGCTCGCCCGAAATTTCCCGAATAGCCGACGACAAAGACATCCTGCAGTTCCCACGCCTTTCGCAAGCTGTTGTCGTGGGGCGCGACAGGATAAATTTCCTCGCCATCCGACCAGTGATGCAGGACGCTGACGCGATCTTTTGCAAGGCCTTGCTTGATGAGGAATTCTGCCATTCTCCCGGTAGGGCAGACGACCATCCCCGGTGACTTCAGAGACCAGTTGCGCGCCTGCGTGACCCATCGCACGAGCCACCGTGCCCGTTTCCTGAAAAATCCAAGTTCGATCGCAGTCTCCGGAAACAGATCCATGATCCAGTTCACCATACGCGCGCCCTTGATGCGGATCGCGATGCTGCTCGTGACGGAGAGGAGCGGAGGATCCGTGCAGACGACGACCGTATCCGTCGCCCCGACATTGCGCAGAAGCCAGACAAATGCCAGCACCTGAAAAAGGAGATAATCAATGCTCCGACGCAACAGGCTGTGCCGACCGAAGCGACCGCTTGCGAGCCGTCGGATCTCTACACCCCGAACCATCTCGGTTGCCGGCAATGTGCTGCCGGGATGATTGTGTATTTCGCGACTGGCAACGACAGTCACGTTCATTCCGCGCTGCGCCAGCGAGATTGCGATCGACGATATCATCCGGCTTGTTGCCGACTGGTCTGGGAAACCATATCTGTTTAGGAAAATCATCCTCACGCTTTTTCTCCCGCCACACGTCCGGTCTGAAGGTGCATTCTTGGGGAGGTGAAAACAGGCGGCAAGCTGGTCGTAAGGACTAGGGGGATCACGATACGGAGTGGCCAATACTCCGAAGTTGGCGACGTACTATCCTTTTGGTGGCTGAAACGCAGACGATGCGCTTATGGAGTAACAAATCCATAAAAAGCCCCAGCCAATGAATGGCAGGGCGATTGACGCGGATCGCATGCTGGCCGTCAGAAACAGCTGGGCGCACTTGAGACGATTTTCGATTTAATCGCTAAAGCCAAAGCGCCAGCCGAAGGGAGCATGAGGCTTTGCGGGGCGGTCGAAACCTTCAATATCGTCATCGGGCGGGGACTGTGATTACACAAAATATAACGCCACAGCCCGTGCTCGATCGTCTCAGGCTCCTCACATTAAATCCGCCTGGGTGAGGAGTTGAATGGTTGAAGTAGAGTAAGATTAGAAAGTATTATCCGTAGATTATGTAGAGATATGAGTGTGCACCTTGAGGTTGCCTTCATTTTCTCTTGATTTACCTTGTGTATTTCCGATGACGTAAGATGGATTTGCTACATAAGCGACTCTGTATTTTATGAGCAGTGCAAATGAACATAATAAGCGCCAAACAGAAATTGCAGCATTTCATGTCTGTCCGGTCCGACAACCCGGACCTGCTGAAAGCACAGTATCGTGCCTTCACACGGCAGATGCCGATGATGTATTTCATACTTCTTTCAAGCACATGGGCGCTTACCATTACGCATGTGCAACTGGCGCCGTTTTGGCTCACCATTGGAATTCCCGCCGTTTTTACACTCGGCTGCACACTCAGGGTCGTATTCTGGTGGAGGACCCGCGGTATCGATCCCCCGCCAAAGGTGGCCCATGCAGCACTCCAGCGCGCAAATCGCCTGGCGGCCGGCATCGCCATGGCATTCACGTTCTGGTCTTTTTTGCTGGTGCCCTATGGGGACGCCTATACGCAATCTCACGTTGCTTTCTACATTGCGATTACTGTCATTTCCTGCATCTTCTGTCTGATGTATGTGCGTTCGGCCGCCTTCATGGTCACGGTCATCGTCAACGGCGCGTTCATTGTCTTCTTTTTGGCCTCACGACAACCGACATTCATCGCCATTGCCATCAATGTTCTGCTGGTCTGCGCCGGCATGATGTCCATCCTGTTGACCAACTACCGCAATTTCGAGCGCATGGTCGTTTCGCAACAGCGCACGGAAGCGCTCAGCAATGAGAACCTGCTGCTTGCCAATATCGACAGCCTGACGGAACTGCCCAACCGCCGCGCCTTTTTCAAACATCTGGAAATCGAACTGGAAAAGGCCAGGGCCGGCGGAACACGGCTGGCTCTCGGCGTCATCGATCTTGACGGCTTTAAGCCGGTCAACGACCTTTATGGGCATTCCGTGGGAGACAGGCTGCTGGTCAATGTCAGCAAACGCCTTGCCGCCAGTCTGAAAGCCAGCAAGGCGTTTCGGCTGGGCGGTGACGAGTTTGCCATCGTCGCCCCGATCATAGAGGACGATACGCAGCTCGTTGCAAAGGCTAATGCTATTTCGGAGGAGTTGGGAGCGCCCTACCATATGCCGGAGGGAACGGTACATGTTTCCGCTTCCATGGGGATAGCCGTCTTTCCAAATCTCGCCTCCACGCTTGAACAGCTTTTCGACAGGGCGGATTATGCCCTTTACCATGCCAAGAAGACCCGGCGCGGCGATGCTGTTCTGTTTGATGCGGAGCACGAAAAGCAGATCAATATCGAAGCCCGCATCGAGCATCTGCTCAAGCAGAAAGATATGGAAAACGAGCTTTCAGTCGTATTCCAGCCGATTGTCGATATACGCGATGGAAAAGCCGCCGGTTTTGAAGCCCTGGCGCGCTGGCACAGCCCGGTCCTCGGGCATGTCCCTCCTGCCCAGTTCTTCTCCATTGCCGAACGGGCCGGTATCGTCAGCTCACTGACGCGACCTCTGCTTAGAACCGCTCTCACCTCTGCATCAGCGTGGGAGCCGTCCCTCAGACTATCCTTCAACCTTTCGGCCCATGATCTCAATTCCTGCGAAAGCGTGCTGTCATTGATCAGCATCATCGACAACAGCGGCTTCGACCCACGACGTCTTGACCTTGAAATTACCGAAACGGCATTTGCACATGATTTCGAACAGGTCAGGCAGTCCGTCGAAATGCTGCGGCGCCTCGGTTGCGGTATTTCGCTGGACGATTTCGGCACGGGCTATTCCAGCCTGACGCGGTTGCACGCGCTCCCTCTCACCAAGATCAAGATCGATCGCAGCTTCGTCACGGATCTGCACGAAAAGCCGGCCAGCTACAAAATCGTGAAATCCCTTCTCACCCTCAGTCGGGATATGGGGCTGGAATGTGTGGTCGAAGGGGTTGAAACTTTCGAGGAGCTTGCGGCCCTTGAAGGTCTCGGCGCCACGCTGGTGCAGGGCTATGTTTATGCGCGGCCGCTGCGGGAAGAGGACGTCTATGAGTTTCTTTCAAAAAACACGACAAAGCGCATGATCCTGTAAGCCTGATTTTCGAGGGGGGCTCCCTGCCACGGCAGCCGGCCGGCGTCTGGCAGGCGTTCGCATCTTGCCCGCGTCAATTAACGCCCGCCCGAAGCAGGACGCCGATGGCCGAGTCGAAATGTTCGGCCATGGCCGCCTCCGCCATCTCCAGATTCTGGAGGCTGATCGCCTCGGCGATCCTCTGGTGGCAGCGGATGTTTTCGGTGCGGTTCTCCAAAGTGGCGCGGCTGCGCCAACCGATATGCCAGGTTTGCTGAGTTATGACGCGGAACGAACCGACGATGATCCCGTAAAGGGAGTTGCCAGAGGCCTGGGCGATGAGTTCGTGGAAACGGATGTCGAGTTCCATGACCGTTTCCGGCGTTTCGAGCGCATGGAACATGTCTTCCACTATCTGGAGAAGTTCCCGCGCCTGTGCATCGGTCCTGCGCAGAGATGCGAGATTTACCGTGCGAAGCTCGAGTGTGCGGCGAACGTCCAGCACCTGCTGAACGCTGAGCTGCTTCATCATCACTGTATGGTCGAGAATCATGCTGAGCGGTGCCGCATCCGGTGCCGCGACGCGCGCGCGGTGTCCCGTGCCGACCTCCAGGATACCAAGCGCTGCAAGGGCACGGAACGCCTCTCGGGCCACAGTCCGGGAAACGTCGAGCCTGGAGGCCATGGCAGTTTCGCTGGGCATGGGGCTGCCCGGACGAAGCTGGTTTTCGCGCATATAGGCGCGGATGCCGGCGATGGTGCGTTCAACGAGCCCTGTATCTTGGTCGGAAACCTGTACTACAGCTTTTTCCATTTCGGAGCACTACTTTCGTAATTTTGGTTGACACCATTATAGAAGACTGTCAGAAATTCTGCCAGAAAAATCCGGCGGGAGGAGCCGTCAGCAGGACATTGATGGAGAAAAATGGGTCGCATGCTTTCGCGTGCGGTCGATGGTTTTCCTTTGTCCATGCGTCTTTCCGACCGAAGTGGCTGGCCTGGCGAAAGCCCTGCCGATTGAACGGAAGTGACAATGAAAATAACTGCGATCAAGACTTTTCGTGCGGATGAGTTCTCCAATGTCCTCTGGGTGCATGTGGAAACCGATCAGGGCATTACCGGCCTCGGGGAAACCTTTTATGGGGCGGCGGCCGTCGAGGCTCATATCCACGATACACTGGCAAGCCGGCTCATGGGTCGCAACCCGCTTCACATCGAGGCCCTTCACAGGGAAATGCTGAACCTGCCGATGGGCCATGCCTCGACGGGGGCCGAACATCGGGCGGCTTCCGCAATCGATATCGCGCTGTGGGACGTGTTCGGAAAGGTGTGCGGACAACCGGTCCACCAGATGCTGGGCGGCCTCTGCGTGGAGAAGATGCGCGTCTACAACACATGTGCCGGAAGCCGCTACGTGCGCACGAAGAAGATCAAGCCGGTCGATACCTGGAACCTCGGTGAGGAAACGGGACCTTACGAGGATCTCGACGGCTTCATGAACCGGGCGGGTGAGCTTGCGGAAGATCTTCTGTCTAACGGCATCACGGCCATGAAGATATGGCCGTTCGATCCTGCCGCGATGGAAAACCGCGGCCTGTTCATCACGGCGGAACAGATGAAGACGGCGATCCAGCCGTTCGAGTTGATCCGCAAGGCCGTCGGCGACAAGATGGATATCATGGTCGAGTTCCATTCGCTCTGGAACCTGCCGGTCGCCAAGCAGATCGCGCGGGCACTCGAGCCCTTCAAGCCGACCTGGTACGAAGATCCGATCCGGATGAATTCACCGCAGGCGCTCGCCGAATTCGCACATTCCACCGACGTGTGGACCTGTGCCTCCGAAACGCTCGGCACCCGTTTTGCCTACAAGGAATATCTCGACCGGGATGCCGCCCATGTCGTCATGGCCGATCTGTGCTGGACGGGCGGCCTCACCGAAGGCCGCAAGATCGCGGCCATGGCGGAGACCTATCACCGGCCATTTGCGCCGCATGACTGCATCGGCCCGGTCGGCTTTGCCGCCGCCATCCACATGAGCTTCTCGCAACCCAACACACTCATTCAGGAAAGCGTGCGCGCCTTCTACAAGGGCTGGTATCGCGAACTTGTGACGGAGGTGCCGCGCATCGAAGGCGGCTTCGTCTATCCGATGGAAGGCCCCGGCCTCGGCACCGAACTGCAGCCATCCTTCTTCGATCGCTCGGACCTCACGGTCCGTGTAACCGAACTCTGAGGAGGAAATCATCATGAGCGTTTCACTATTTGATCTCAGCGGCAAGACCGCTCTGGTGACGGGTTCGTCACGCGGGCTCGGGCGGGCTTTTGCCGAGGGTCTGGCGGCTGCCGGCGCCCGGGTTATCCTCAATGGTGTCGATACCACCCGCCTCGAAGAGGCCGCCGCTGCGATGCGATCGGCTGGCCGCGATGTGCTGACTTCGGCCTTCGACGTGACCGACGAGGCCGCCGTGCTTGCCGCTTTCGAGACGTTCGATCGGGACGGTATCCGGGTGGACATCCTCGTCAACAATGCCGGTATCCAGTTTCGCAAGCCGATGCTTGAACTGGCGACAGAGGACTGGCGTCGTGTGATCGACACCAATCTCACTTCGGCTTTCCTCGTCGGCCGGGAAGCGGCAAAGCGGATGGCGGAACGTGGTTCCGGCAAGATCATCAATATCGGGTCGCTGACCTCCGAACTCGCCCGGGCAACGGTCGCGCCTTACACCGTGGCCAAAGGCGGTATCAAGATGCTGACCAAGGCCATGGCGGCCGAGTGGGCCGAAAAGGGCATCCAGGCCAACGCGATCGGCCCCGGTTACATGATCACGGACATGAACGAGGCCCTGCTCGCCAACCCGGAATTCGACGCATGGGTCAAGGCACGCACGCCGGCCCGGCGCTGGGGCCGACCGGAGGAACTGGCCGGCACGGTCATCTATTTCGCGTCCGCCGCATCCGACTACGTCAATGGCCAGATTGTCTATGCCGATGGCGGGATGATTTCCGTGCTGTAGGCGCCGCAAATCACGTCGTTGCGCTTCGGGAGAGCGTGACGAGTTCCAACAAACCAAGGGGAGGAATGACATGAAACTCGTATCGATGAAGCGCGCATTTGGCGCGGGAAGGCAATATCTGGCATCGTGCTTCGGCACGGGTACCACGCCGGACATGGCGCGTCGCGCAATCGGTGTCGGCATATGTGCGGCGATTGCATTTGCCTTCGTGCCGGCCACGCCGATTTTGGCTCAGGACGTCAAGGTGGCAAAACTCGGCCATGGGTTTGCCGATACCCATCCGCGCTCGGCAGCGATGAAATACTTCGCCGAGGAAGTGGCGAAGGCAACCGGTGGCAGCGTGAAAATCGACGTCTTCGGCAACTCCGCGATCGGATCCGAGGAGAAGATGCTGATGGCGCTTCAGTCGGGAACCATCGATCTCTACATGGGCGCGCTTGCTCCCATCGCGACCCACGAGAAGGAACTTCAGATATTTGACGTTCCTTTCCTGTTCTCGACCGACGCCGAGGCGGCGGACGTGCTCGATAGTCCACAGGGAAAGCGGCTGCTCGACAACCTTGCCGATATGAATATTCATGGCCTTGTCTGGGCTGGTGGAGCGTTCCGCAATCTGTCGAACAGCAAACACCCGGTGGCATCGCTCACCGACATGAAGGGGCTGAAAGTCCGGGTGATGCAAAGCCCCATGGCGCTCGCAAGCTTCAAGGCGCTTGGCATGAACGCCGTGCCCATGGCGTTCACCGAGGTCTATACGGCGCTCGAGACACGGGCACTTGATGGCTACGAGCACCCGTTCGTGGACATGTACGCGAACAAGATGTTCGAGGTGCAGAAATACCTGACCGTCACCAACCACGTCTATACGCCCGTGGCGCTGCTGTCCTCCAAGAGGTTCTATGACTCGCTGACGGCAGAACAGCAGAACGCCGTTCAGGCTGCCGCGGAGAAAACGCGCACCTTCCAGCGGGAGGCTGAGTTGCGTGATGCCAGCGAAGCTCTCAAGAAGCTTGAAGCCGAGGGCATGAAGGCGACAGTGATGCAGCCGGCTGAACTCGATGCGGTCCGCAAGGCCATCGAACCGGTCGTCGCCAAGAACAGGGATGTGATCGGCAATGAATTCGTCGATCAGTTCTATGCCGAGATCGCGAAGTACAGAAAATAATCGCTGTTATCGGCGGCGAGTCGGCGCGGAATACCGGCTCGTCGCCGCATTGTTCAGACCGAAATCTGTGAAATCTGCGAGGGGCGCCGCACATCGATTGCGGCCACCCTTCTCGCTGGGGAGAGGAAAATGCGCGCATTTCTGGATGCAGGGGTCGGCGGTTTTTACCGCGCCATTGAGATCATCCTCGTATTCTGCATGGCCACGATGCTTGTGATGGTGTTTGGCAATGTCGTCCTTCGTTTGTTTTTCAATACCGGGATCGACATCTCGGAGGAGCTTCCCCGATTTGCGTTCGTGTGGATGACCTTCCTGGGAGGTATCATTGGCCTGCACAGGCGTAGCCATCTGGGTGTCGACATTGTCGTGCAGGCGTTGCCGGTCCTTGGACGAAAGGTGTGCTGGGCAATCAGCCAGGTGGTGATACTCGTCTGTGCCACCTTCATTTTCTATGGCACCTGGCTTCAGCACGACATCCTGAAAATCACGGAATCTCCGGTCGCGCAGATCAGCATGCTCTGGGTCTATGGGGTCAGCTATGTCACCGGTGCAGCGATTGCCTTGATCTGCCTGTCAAACCTCATGCGGCTGGCCATGGGGGACATTGCCGATAACGAACTGATCGACGTTCACGAGGAAGGCCTCGACGAAGGGCTTCAGGCGGCACGCGCGACCGACGAGCAGAAGGGACGCTGATCATGATCGTTTTTGTCTTCATAGCGTCGCTTCTTGGCCTGATGGCGCTGGGCATGCCCATTGCGTTCGCGCTGATCGGATGTGGGCTTGTGATGATGCTTTACATGGGCATCACCGATCCGCAAATTATCATCCAGAACATGTGGGACGGCGCCAACAGCTTTCCTTTGCTCGCCGTTCCCTTCTTCATGCTGGCTGGCGAATTGATGAATGCCGGCGGAATGACCCGGCGCATCATTACCATGGCAATGGCGTGGATCGGCCACATTCGCGGCGGTCTCGGTTATGTCGCGGTCCTGGCTGCAATCGTCATGGCGTCGCTTTCCGGTTCTGCGGTTGCCGACGCGGCGGCGCTTGCCTCGGTGCTGATACCCCTGATGCGGAATGCGGGCTACGATATCAATCGTTCGTGCGGGCTCATCTCCTGCGGCGGCATCATCGCGCCGGTGCTCCCGCCATCGGTCGGCATGATCATCTTTGGTGTCGCCGGCGGTGTGTCGATTACCAAACTCTTCCTGGCCGGCATCGTGCCTGGATTGCTAATGGGTCTTGCCATCATGCTGGCCTGGCGCTGGAGTATCGGGCGGGACAAGCCGAGGGTTGAACCGAGGCGAACCCTTGCCGAGCGACTGAGCGAAACGCGCAAGGCGTTGTGGGCGCTTGTCATGCCCGTGGTCGTCATCGGCGGCCTGAAGATCGGCGCCTTTACGCCGACCGAAGCGGCGGTGATAGCAGCTGTCTATTCGTTGTTCGTCGGCGTGTTTGTCTATCGCGAGATCAAGCTGTCCGATCTGTTCGGACTTATGTATCGCGCGGCTGAAACCACTGCTGTCGTCATGTTCCTCGTTGCCGCTGCCGGTGTTTCCGCCTGGCTCATCACCACCGCGAACATCCCGCAGCAGCTGGCCGACATGGTACAGCCGTTCATGGAGAACAAGATCCTCCTGATGGCGATCCTCATGGTGATCGTGCTGATCGTCGGTACGGCGATGGACTTCACGCCAACGGTGCTTATCCTGACCCCCGTGTTGATGCCAATCGTCAAGCAGGCAGGAATAGATCCCGTCTATTTCGGCGTGTTGTTCATCATGAACAATGCGATCGGTCTGGTAACGCCTCCGGTCGGCACGGTGCTCAACGTCGTCTGTGGTGTGGCACGGGTTCCGATGACCGGCGTCATCAAGGGGGTCGTACCTTTTATGGTCGCCCAGATTGCGGTTCTCGTCCTGCTCGTGATCTTCCCGCAGATCGTACTATGGCCACTCGCGATGATGTCGCGATGACGCCCACTCATGGCCGGTTATCCGTTTCTCTGCCGGTAGGCCAAGGGTTGTTGGCCGCTCAGCGTCACTGCGTTCGGATAGAACTTCGATGCTAGTAAACATCGGATGCGAGATTGAAGAGATTACCTCTTGCATTCGACCTGCCGCAGCTTTGGCAGGCGTGGTTGACCCTGCGCAGCTTCAATGTGGCGCAGGGGCTACGCTCGCTGATTTGGTCGAGTGTACCCCGCGGCAGGCACCGCTGTTCAACCGTCGAGCGCACTCCACTCTTCACGGAGTAGCGACATCAGGACCAGATCCTCGCGGTTTCCATTCTTCAACCGAAGCGCCCGGCGCATTGTGCCTTCCTGGATGAAGCCGATCCTTCTGTAGACGTCTTTCGCATGGACATTCGAGGGTAGCAGGTCGAGCCAGAACCGTCCGACATCGTGGAAAGTGAAGATCATGCGGCAAATCTGGCGCAGGAATGCGGATCCGTGGCCCAAGCCCGTCGGGGCCATGGCTATACGATGAAGCTGGGCGTTTCCCATGCCGTCATCGTCGAGACGAACCACGGCAAAGCCCACGGGTTCCGTTCCGAGGTGGCAGAGAAGATAGTTGGTGTTCGCGGTTTCGATGCGTCGGCGATGTTCATCCGCATCGTAGCTGCCGACCAAAGCCGCATAACCCGGAATCCGCTCCACCGACATGATGAAAGGAATGTCGGCTTCGGTGGCAGGAATGATCGAAAGAGACCGCGTTGAAGGGGGAGTATTCATGTCGTTATTTCTTCCGCTCAGCGCTCACGCGGGCAGACGGTTTCGAGCGGTGCCTCACGCCAGCCTTCGGTTCGGGTCAGATAGGCAACGCTGCGATGTCCCGCAGCGGCAATCGCCGCGAGCGACCGGTCCAGTTCCGCGCCGACAGTCTGCGCGCCATGGCTGTCGTCACCGAGCGTGGCGGGGATTCCCATCTTTCGGGCACGTTCAAGAATATGTGGAAGCGGATAAACCGGCCCATAGCCATTGCGAAAGGCCGCGCAGTTGACGTCGAGCACGGATCCGCTCGCCTTGACGGCCTCAAGTGTCCTGTCGATGGAGCGCATGACCCGATCGGAAAACACAAAGCCGGGAGGTTCGTATTTTCGAACGAGATCCAGATGTGCGACGACATCGGGTCTCAGCTTCTCCACCATCTCAGTGACCTGATCGAAATAGGTGAGACGAAGTTCCTCTGCGCCACCGAGATCGGCAGCCAATGCCGCGGTGTCGCTTGCGGAGTAGTCGAGCCACCGGCCACAGATGTCGTGAACGCTGCCGACAATGTAATCGAAGGCATGGGCTTCACGCAGCCGGCTCATCGCTTCCAGCCAGCCGTCCGGCGGCAAGGTCTCCGTTTCAAAGCCGATCAGCAACTCTATCTGCCCGGCATACGCATCGCGCAGCTCGAAGGCGCGTTTGACGTAGCCCTCGAAAGCGGCAGCGAGCCCGACAACACCCAATGCCTCTTCTCCGGGATAGAGATCCGCTTCTCGGTAACGCGGGCAATGTTCGCTAAGGCCGTAATGGGTAAAGCCGCGTGTTATGGCGGTGCGAACAATCTCTTCAAGCGTGGAGGTCGCGTGATTGCAGAATTCGCCGCTGTGGCCACCGTGATAACTGAACCAGACCATAGCTTTAAGCGTCCTTCGCGGGCGAGCGGTAGATCGTGCCGTTGTAATCTTCGATACGGCTGACCATCAGCTCTTTTATCTCGATAAATTCGGCGCTGATATCCGTCTCGTTGAGGTTCAGGATCGTCAGGCCCAATAGTGCCGCGCCCGGCTGCGCGGGCATGGACCCATCATAGGTCAAAAAGCTTGAAGCCGCACACCAGATGAACCGGCTTTCCGCCAGGTCGAACTGGACGATGCGATGCATGTGCCCGGTGACGACGGCTTGTATTTTGTGGTCCGCGATCAGGCGGCGCAACCGGGTGCGGCCTTCCCGCATCAGTGCCCAGGCCGGTCGGTCAACCTCTTCCCAGTCGTTCAGGAAAAGCGGCATATGGGTGAACAGCACGGGTTTGAGCGCTCCACAAGTCGTCAGAGCCTGCTTCAGTGCCTCCCACTGCATGGCTTCTTCCGGCAGGCCGGTGCCGATGATCTGGCTGTTGAGGCCGATCAGGCGCCAGCCGGGGAACACGTCGCTGTGCCAATGCCCCGGGCCGTAAAACGCCTGCCAATTCAAAAGACGTTCGGCATTTGCCGGCTGGTGGCTGATACGCGAGATATCGCCGACATCGTGGTTTCCAGGCAAGGCCAGCCACGGCTTGTTCACGGCGCCAAGTGCGTTCAGCCCGAAATGCAGGTCTTCTTCCTGCTCGGAGCCAAGCAGGGTGAGGTCTCCAAGGATCACGGCAAGATCGATATCTTCGCGTGCATTTACATGAGCGACGACCTGTTCCCAGTTCGGAACGAAGACGGGATTGGTCGATCCGATATGTGGATCGGAGAGAACGGCAATTTTCAAGGTCTGCAGGCCTTTTGAAGTAATGGACAACACGGGACGGCGCTTTGCGCATCTGGCTTGGCGGTACGCGCCAAAAGATTTGCCCATGATCGAAACAGCGAAAGCCAGGAGGCCGGCAGCCTCCTGGCCGATATCGAGCCTTGGTTACTTGGCAGCCATTACACCGGCGACGTGTTCGCGCAGCTTCGGCATGGCAGCTTCAGGCGTGATCTTGCCGCGCTGCAGCTGGTCGAGGATCGGGGCAACGCCACGCCAGACATCCGGTGCGGTGTTGTTGGGATAGGCAAACCACGGCATGGCGGCATCCATCGACTTGAAGACCGTCTGGAAGTTCGGGTGAGCGGCGTAGAAGGATTCCAGCACCTTGGCGGTCTGCACGTTGGTCGGCATATAACCGCTGGCCTTGGAAACCTCGGCCTGAACCTGCGCGCTCGTCATGTATTTGATGAATTCCCAGGCGGCCGCACGCTTGGCCTCGTCACGGGTGAGGATCATCAGCGCGTTGCCACCCGCAGGAAGGCCGCCCTTCTTGGCGTCGATCAGCGGGAAACGAACGGTGCGCATGGTGAAGCGGTCACCGATGGCGGTTTCATAGGCCACGAGATCGGAAGGCGATTCAACGACCATGCCGATCTTGCCCGCGAAGAATTGCTGCTGCGCAGGCTTCGGGTCGGCGTAGATCGACATGCCGGTCTTCGTCGCCATGTCCTGGGTGATACGCAGGGCCTTCATGCCGGCGTCGTTATCGTAGCCGATACCGGTCGCCTTGTCGTTCAGCATATGGTCGCCCGCGCCCATGACCATCATCTGCCAGTACCAGTCATCGCTGAGACCGCCGACGGAGAAGCCGATACCGGAGACGCCGTTGCCGAGCGCGCTGATCTTTGCGGCAAGCTCGATCACGCCATCCCAGCTGGTGGGGAAGTTGTCGACATTGCCACCGGCCTTTTCGACGAGTTCCTTGTTGACGTAGAGAAGCGGCAAGGAGGCGGTGAAGGGCACGGCGAATTGCTTGCCATCGACCTTTGCAAGGTCGAGAACGGCCGGGGCATAATTTGCTGTCTGCCAATCAGCGCCCTGTTTTGCGAACAGGGAATCGAGCGGGGTTGCTTCGCCGCGATCCTGCATCACGCCGACGATCGTCGGAAGCGAGGAGTAGGAGGAAAGATAGACGTCCGGCGCGGAGTTCGTCATCATTCCGCGAATGACGCTCTGGTCTGCGGCGCTATAATTTTCCGCGGGAGCCTGCTCGTTGATCACGATGCCCGGATGAGCTTCCTTGAAGCCCTTGAGAATGGGCTCCATAAATGCCAAACGGGAATGGAAGAAATTCAGGGTCACGGGGTCGGCGGCGTACGCCGATGTGGTGCCGGCAATAGTCAGGGCGGCAGCCGCGAGGAGGTTCGTCACTTTCATGGTCGTTCCTTTTGAGCGAAGTTGTCTTGACTTGAGGGCCTGTCCGGTTGCCGCCGGACAGGCCCGTTTCATTTCACGCCCGTCATTGTCACGCCCTGAACGAACCTGCGTTGTGCAACGAGGAACATCAGGATCAGCGGGGCAGTAACGAGGGTAGCGCAGGCCATGAGAGGCCCGAAGCTGTCGCCGCCTTCCTGACTCCTGAAGAACAGGAGGCCAAGGGTGGGCGGAGACAGATCGATGGATCTGATGACGATCATCGGCCAATAGAGATCATTCCAGTGGAAGGTGATCGAAAAGATCGCAAAGGCGGCAATGGCGGGCATCATCGCGGGCAGGATGATGCGCACCATGATTTCAATTTCGCTCATGCCGTCCAGCCGTGCGGCCATGAGGATTTCATCCGGGAATGAGCGGATGAACTGGTGAAACAGGAAGATCGCAAAGCCGGAGGTCAGGTAGGGAATGATGACGCCCAGATAGGTATCTATCAGCCCAAGCCTGGCAAGGACGATGAAGATGGGCAGTGCGGTTGCCTGCGCGGGTACCGAGAGGGTCAGAAGCACGATGGCGAAGATCATGCGACGGCCACGGAATTCGAATTTTGCCAGCGCGTAGGCGCAGGTAACCGTGGTGAGTATCTGAAACAGCAGGATGCCGCCGGTCATGATGACACCATTCAGCATGAAGCGCGGCAGGGGCGATTCAAACAGGGCGCGGCCGTAGTTTTCGGAGATGGAGGTCAGGATCGGCGTTTGCTCGCGCATGGCGCCGAAGATTTCACCCGGTGCCTGGGTGGAGGCTTTCCACATCCAGTAGAACGGATAGATCATCAGAAAGGCGCCAGCCATCAGCACGGCATGCGCACCGATTGAGCGGAGAGAAACCCGGGCCATCAGAAGTGCGCCTTCCTGTTGGTGAATACGACCTGGAGGATTGAGAAAGCACCAATCAGGATGAGGTAGACCACCGTGAGCGCGCTGCCATATCCCGCCTTCAACCCGACGAAAGTATCGACGTTGATCTTGTGCAGCAGCATCTCCGTTGCGCCGTAAGGTCCGCCATTGGTGAGAACGGCCACGGTGTCGAAAACCTGGAAGGACTGGATGCAGCTTAAGACAACAACGACAATGGTGGTCGGCGCCAGCAGCGGCCAGACGATGTAGCGCAATCTGTCGAGAAACCCGTCTATCCCGTCGAGAGCGGCTGCCTCGCGCAAATCCTTGGAAATCAGCGTGAAACCGGCAAGAAACAGAATGAGGTTGAAACCAAGCAGATGCCAGATTCCGATGATTGCAAGTCCGATCAGGGCGAGCGTTCCTGATGCGAAGAAATCGAGTGGCGGCAGTCCCAGCGTGCTGAGTAGCCCGGCCAGTGGCCCGATATGACCGTTGAGCAGATAACTCCAGACGATCGACATCGCCGTCAGCGTCGACGTCACCGGCAGGAAGTAGACAAGCTCATAGAAGCGGCGTGACCGGACGCGACTATCGAGCAGCATGGCAAGGAATAATGCGCCAAAGACGGATACGGGCACGACGATTGCAGTGTAGACCGCACTGTTGCGCAACGCACCCCAGAACCAAGGATCCGCCAGCATCCGGATGTAATTGTCGGCGCCGATGAAATTGAGTGTTACGCGTCCCAGACGATAATCGGTCAGGCTGATTATGAATACGACGAAGATTGGCGCGATTACGGTGGCAATCAAAAGCAGAAAGGCCGGCGCCGCGAAAGCGCGAGCGATCGTGGCGTAGCTCAAACCCTTGGGCCTGCGGGTCTGGACGCCATCCCGCGTATCAGAGGACAGGTTCATGACACGCCTCCTCAAGCTGGTGCTGCGCGTTGACGCCAATATCCGCTACCCGTCGGCCTGCCGCGTCGAAAAGCAGGGCGGCATCCGGCACGATCCGCAGTGCCAACCGCTCCCCGATACGGCTTCCCTTTTCGAGGCGGGCGAAGGTTTCGGGACGCAATTGCGCGCGGATCCAACCGGTGCCGATCCCGCTTCCATCGCAGCGGATGCCGACCTCGTTGCCGGCAAATTCCACCTGCACGACAGGCAAGGAAAAATCGCTGCTTTCCTCCGATATCGGCTCCAGTGCTTCCGGCCTGATGGAAAGCGTATAGGTTCCGTCTGCAACATTGCGCAGCCTCAGTCGCAACGGCTGACCATTGATCAGCACGTTGCCACCGTGAATATGGACCGGGATTTCGTTGATCGCCGTCATGCCGACGAAACGGGCCACCGAGAGATAGTCCGGTCGGTTATAAATCTCGTCGGGCGTGCCGCACTGGCGGATCTCCCCGCCTTCCATCACGGCGATGCGGTCCGACATCGCCATCGCTTCGGTCTGATCGTGAGTGACGTAGATGAAGGTGATGCCTGTCCGACGGTGAAGATCGACGATCTCCTCACGCAATTGTATCCGCAGCTTGGCATCGAGGTTCGACAGGGGTTCATCCATAAGGAAGACGGCGGGATGGCGGACCATTGCCCGTCCCACGGCCACCCTCTGTCGCTGCCCTCCGGAAAGCTGCGAAGGCTTGCGGCCGAGCAGGTCTTTCAGCCCCAGCTGCTCTGCAACCGAGTCGATTTCCTTTTCGATCCCGCTTCGGATCTGTCGTGCCGTCGCGGAAAGAAGAGTGGCACCGGGCAGGCGCTGCAGGAACGAAAGGCGCGCCATTTCCAGGGGTACGCCAATATTTGCGCGAACGGTCATGTGCGGATAGAGCGCATAGGACTGAAATACCATCGCGATATCCCGTGCCTTCGGCGGCAAGGGGGTGACATCACGGTCGCCGATCAGAATGCGCCCGGCGCTTGAAGCCTCAAAACCCGCAATCAGGCGCAGCAATGTCGATTTCCCGCAGCCGGAAGGTCCGAGCAAAGTCAGGAATTCGCCCTCGCGGATATTCAGATTGATGCGGTGAAGCACCCGTGTGCGATCAAACCGCTTCTCTAGATCCTCGATCCTGATGGACTGGCCAGCCATTGCCTTCCTGCTCCTGCTTCCCACCACACACACCTGCACGGCGGGAATGGTTGTCGTTCATGGCGTCTTGGCCGCATTCCGCTGGAAGCGGAGCCTGCTGCTCAAGGCTTCTGCTTGCCGGGACAAAGGAAATAACCGCATTTCGTCCCGGTAAGGCGATGGTGCCTCTCTAGGGCGTATTTCTAACAGAGAGATGACGACATCTAAAATAATCTAGAAAAATTCGTTATGTTTTTCATTGGTATAATTGATATAAATAACGCATAGGTTACTTATTGGATGGTTTGCAATGTCTTGCTTTGGTATAGGGGTTCCACCATATCCGGCTGTTTGCGTTGAAGATTTCGGGGATTTGCAAGCGGTGGAGAGCGGCCTCAATCAGGTTCGCCGAGATACAAAAGAGAGATAGTGAATTGGAAGACGAACATTCTGATGCCACGGCCCCGGATCTACCCCGGCGGAAACATCCACGGCGACCGGACCTATCCCAGAACCGTATTCTCGATGCCGCAGTTCTGGAATTTGCGGAGAACGGTTTTGCTGGGGCACGTATCGAGGCGATTGCGGAGCGGGCTGAAATCAACAAGCGGATGCTGTACCAGTATTTCGGCAACAAGGATTCGCTCTATCAGGCTGTGCTCGAGAAGGTTTATTGCGACATCTGGGAAGCCGAGGCCGGTCTCAGTCTGGAGCAGTTTCCGCCGCGTGAAGCACTCGTTGCACTCGTGAGGTTTGTCTGGTCCTACTATCTCGACCATCCTGAATTCATCACCCTGCTGAACACGGAGAACCAGCTGAAGGCGCGATTCTTCCGCCAGTCCCGGATATTGCGAAGCGGCGCAGCCAATTCACGTCCGCTGGTCGAGGAAATATTGCGGCGAGGCGAGGCTGACGGGACATTTCGTGCAGGTGTCGACCCGACACAACTCAGCCTGACCATTACGTCGGTGTGCTACTATTACCTGACGAACCAGGCCACGAGTTCGATCGTTTATGGGCAGCGGCTGATGGCCAAGAAAGCGCTCGAGGCGCGGCTCGCATTTAACATCGAGACCATCCTCGCGATTGTCGCTCCCGCCGCCACCATAGGCGACACCGCTTTTACCGGAGACCGCCCATAGCGGGATTTGCAGGGAAGAATTTGCGCCAGAAGAGTGCCGTATTGCGTGCGATGTGCAGGACACGCGACAGCCGACACGACCAACCAGACACTTGGAGCTGCCACTCGCCCGAACTATCGGGCATATTGCTGAGCCACGTCTGTTCAGACATAGATTCCCGAGCCAAGGGCCAAGCTCCGAAAAGAAGAAGACGAGTTCACTGCCGATGAAAAACAAGTCGCTTTATTTGTGGCTACTGACACTAGCAATCCCGGTATCGGTTCTGATCGCGGCTCAGGTCGATACAAGCTCTGCACCATCAATTGGCGGGGGAGGCTACGACCTTGGTCCGTTTCTGTGCTCTTGGTTGTTGATAATTTTCACAGCCCTCTGGTCTCTCTGCGCTTTTGTGGCAGCTCTGCTTCAGAAGGATCGTGCTTCCTCGTTACGTGGTTTTGGCCTCGCAGCCGTTGGTGTTCTCATCTTCACTGCAGTTCTCTTTTTCTACCAGGAGAACCTTTCCTAGCGCTCAGCTCGCATGTTGGTTCCGGTCGGATCTCGGAATACGGATCATGGAGATTTGTCATGCATGTCATGCGACGCGAATGGGGCCACGCGGTAACGCAGCCCCGTCCAGGGATCACAAAATCAGCCGGCGATCTTGGTCCAGCCATCGACGATAGATTTGATGGCCGTCGAGAACGTCTTCAGGTTGCTCGGGAAGTGAACCTTTTCGTACTGTTCCTTCGGCAGCATCTTCGCGCTAACTTCCGCGGGAAGGGGTATGTCGCGTGTCGGGTGGGCATAGCCTGCGGCAAGCATCTGCTGGCCTTCGTCGGAGAACAGGAAGTCGAGCGCGCCCTTGGCGGCGTTCGGATGCGGGGCGTTGGCGCTGACATACTGGGCAAACAGCATGCCGACCGTGCCATCGGTCGGAATGACCACCTGTAGCGGCAGGCCGGTGGCGTCGCGCTTGGCCATGCCGTCGAAATCGTAGACGATCGAGATCGGGCACTCGCCCTTCTGGATCGACGCAACGTTCAGGACGACGCCTTTGCGCAGGTTCCCGCCGTCGTGCAGCGCCTTGAACCAGTCGAGGCCCGGCTACGTTTTCTTCGTTGCCGCCATTGGCGAGAGCGGCTGCAAGTACCGACGCCGTGGCGTAGGTGGAAACGCGCGGATCACGGCTGCAGACCATGTCCTTGTATTCCGGCTTCAACAGGTCGTTCCATGTAGCCGGCATGGTCTTGACCACATCCGTGTTGACGAGGAACGAGATCGCGCCCCAGTAGGCCGAGGCCCAGCGGCCGTCCGCATCCTTGAATTCCGG
The DNA here is from genome assembly GCF_030757975.1 of Rhizobium sp. AN73. NCBI lineage: Bacteria > Pseudomonadati > Pseudomonadota > Alphaproteobacteria > Hyphomicrobiales > Rhizobiaceae > Rhizobium > Rhizobium sp. AN73. The sequence continues at coordinate 577,751 of NZ_JARWME010000001.1, read as the reverse complement.
CTTGATTTGGTCCCAGCTGGCATTCTTGTAGCCGGCGGCAAGCTGCTCATCGAGCAGGCGACCCAGGAAATCATAGCCGATGTCGGCAATGTCCATGACGGGAGCGTCCTTTTCGGCCAGCAGATGCGTGATCTGCTCGGCGGAGGTCATGTCCGTATCGACGTGCTCGACCTTGTACTTCTCTTCGATCTTACCGAAGATCGCGCCGAGATTAACCCAGTCATCGGACATGCCGTAGGATACGAGCTTGCCTTCCTTGGCAGCGCCAGCGGCGATTGCCGCATCGTCGGCGTGTGCGGCGCCGGCCAGCGCAACGAGGGCGGTGGCGGCGAGCATGTGTTTCATGGTTTTCATCAACATGGTGTCAATCCTGATTGCGGCGTGGGATCATGAACCGGCACGGGAGCGCTTACGCTTCCGGCCAGCGTTGGAAAGCAGGACAAGCGAGATGGCCCAGGCACAGACGAAGCTGATGAGGGCGAGCGCGCTTGCCTGACGGGCGTCGAACCGGGTGAACTCCACGAGGTAGATCGGGAAGGTCTTGAACCGGGTTCCGACGAGCAGGTTCGCCAGGGCGAATTCGGCAAAGGCTGCGGAAAAGACGAGAAGGCTTCCGTTCACAAGGCCGTGGCGGATGTTCGGCGCAATGACCATGAAGAACGTCTGGCGGGCGCTGGCACCAAGGCTCTGCGCCGCCTCCGACAGCATGTGGATGTCGACGGCCTCCAGCGCGTTCATCACCGAGCGGTACATGAAGGGCAGCGTGACGACGACATAGGATCCCAGCAGCAGGGCCGCGGGATCGAAAAGCGGGAAGGAAACGCCCGCATAGAGCCGCAGCAGGCCAAGCGCCAGCACAACGGCGGGAAATCCGAAGGGCAGGACGGCAAGCATCTCGAGCAGCGGTTTCAGCCGCGCCTGTCGCAGGTGCACCCAGTAGGCCGCAGGCGCCACCAGGAGCAGCGACAACACGACAGTTGCCACCGATAGCACCAGCGAATTGTAAAGCACGGTGCTGAAGGCCCGTCTGGACGTGACCTTGATCCACCAGTCAAGCGTGTAGCCCTCCGGCCAGAGCGTCCGGTCCCACCGGACGGAGACGGAAAAGAGGGCCGTGGCCAGGAGCGGAAGCGCCATGAATGCCACGAAGACAATAACCGTGACCGTCCGTACCGTGCCGGAAACAGGTGAGCGCTCCGCGACAAGAGAATGCCCGTTCATGTCTGCCTCCTCTTGCACATGCTCAGGAGCCGATGAACGGATACGGATATCATCATGATGACGAGGGAGAGCATGGCGATGGCGTCCGCCAGACCGGGATCGAGTTGGACCTCGCCACGCACCAGAGCGGCAATCTGCACGGTCACGAGATTGACCGACGAGCCGGTTAGCGTCCACGCCGTTGCATAGGCGCCAAAAGCGTTGGCGAACAGCAGGCTGAGACAACTGATGAGGCTGGGCCGCAGGATCGGCAGCGCGATGTTCCACCAATATTGCCGCTTGCTCGCACCAAGGCTGTAGGCGGCCTCGCGCCATTCCGTCCGCAGCCCTTCCATGGACGGAACGAGCAGCAGGATGGCGAGGGGGATCTCGAAATAGAGATAGGCGAGAACCAGCCCTTGCATCGAATAGATACGAAAGCCCGGATAAAGTTCGACACCCATCTGCTTCAACATCAGCGTGATCATGCCCGTCGAACCGAGCGTGATGACGAAGGCGAAGGCGAGCGGCGCACCGCCGAAATTCGCCGAGACATCCGCCAGAGCTGTCAGTGCGTTGCGGACAACCTGGCTGCCAGCCGTCACGATAATATAGGCGAGGAACGCGCCAGCGATTGTACCGATCACCGCAACGACGGCGGAAAGCGTCAAACTGTTGACAAAGGCGTTGATGATCGACGGCTGGAAGGCCCGCACGATGTTTTGCAGCGACAGGCGGCCATCGACGGTGAAGGCCGATTTCACCAGTCCGGCCAGTGGCATAAGTTCATAGAGGAGCAGGAAAGCGGCGAGTGGCACAAGACAAAGCCACCCGGCATCCAGACGGAAACCCCTGCGGGTTCGACTGTTCAGCATCGGGCTTCCACCCCGTCTGCAGCAATTATGATTGGATGATCGAATAGCTGCTGCGCCTGAGCGGTGCCGACAACAGCCGACTTGAGGGCATGATCAGCCGTACCACCAGAGAACCAGATCCGTTGTTTTCTATCGTCCATCTTCCGTCGACCCGAGCATCTTTCCCAAAGCACGAGACCAATAGCCCGCAGGCAGTGACAAATGGATGACAATAATATTATTATTCGTATTATTGTGGGCTTTTGCATTCTGTCATACGACGGGTGTAACTCTCGACATAAACGCATCTCCGCATTTCACAGGACCGCACTCTCATGACGACACAGAATTTTGCCACCTATCCCAGCCTTCAGGATAGGAGCGTGTTCATCACCGGCGGTGGCAGTGGGATCGGCGAGAGCCTCGTCAGGCACTTCTGTGCGCAAGGAGCCCGTGTCGCTTTTGTTGATATCGATGAGAGTGCATCGCGATCGCTTGTTGAAGCCATCGCCGCAGATGGTGGTCCCGTTCCCCATTTTCTTCCCTGCGACCTTCGGGATGTAGAGGCGCTCCGCAGGTCTATTGTCGAAGCTGAAAGCCGCCACGGCGCAATCCAGGTGCTGCTCAACAATGCGGGAAACGACGACCGTCATGCGACAGAGGCAGTCGACGTTCCCTTTTGGGATGACCGCATGGCGGTCAATCTGAGGCACCAGTTCTTCGCCGCCCAGTCAGTGCTGCCGGGCATGAGGCAGGCCGGGAGCGGCTCCATCATCAATCTCGGTTCGATCACCTGGATGGTTGGAGATCCCGATTGCCCCGCCTATGTCACGGCCAAGGCCGCGATATCCGGCATGACCAGAGCCCTTGCCCGCGAATTCGGCCCTTTCGGAATCCGCGTCAATTGCCTGGTGCCTGGCTGGGTTATGACCGAGCGGCAAATAAAACTCTGGCTGAATGATGCAGGCGAAAAGCAGATCGCCGAACGGCAGTGCCTGCCGGACCGCCTCGCCCCATCGGATATCGCGCGGATGGCGCTTTTCCTGGCGGCGGACGACAGCCGCATGTGCACCAGTCAGCAGTTCATCGTTGATGGGGGATGGGTTTGACCGAGGCTTTAGCGATTGCCGTTTCAGCGGGAAATCGCCCGCAGGACGTCAGCCTCTGCGCCATCGAGAAGGATGAGAAGTGCTGACTGAGCACCCTCAGAGTCACCCGTTTCGATGCAATCCACCACCTGACGGTGCAGCGGCAGCGAGGGACGCTGGCCCAGCGGATTGGCATTGGACAGACGGAAACTCATAATCAGCGCCGCCTCGATCAGGCTTGCGAGTGAACCGATGAGTTCGTTGCCGGTCATGCGCAAGATAAGCTGATGAAAGGCAAGGTCTGGCTCCGAGAAACGTTCTCCGTCATCGGCATGTTCTTCCATCTGCGCATAGTACCGCTTAAGTTCTGCAACTTCCGCCGCCGTCGCCCTTTTGGCGGCCAGCGCACCCGCAAGCGGTTCAATCCCGCGGCGCAGTTCGAAAAGCGCTCTGACATCGTCGGGGTATACGGCGGCACTATAGCGCCAGGTGAGAACGTCCGAATCGAGGAAGTTCCAGTCCGCGCGCGGACGGATACGCGTGCCCGTCCTCGGCCGCGATTCGACCATCCCCTTGCCGGCAAGGACCTTCATCACCTCCCGCATAACCGTGCGGCTGACACCGTGGGCGGCACTCAGTGCTTCCACATTTGGCAGGAGAGTACCGGGCGCCAGCTCGCCACGGACGATACGCTGGCCGATCTGGCTGAGAAGCGAGGCGTAGAGACTGACACCGGGGGAAGGCCGGGGTCTCGAGGGGGACAACGTCATCAAACTCGCCAATTTTATGTTTAATAATACGATATAAAGTCTATAGACCCCTCACCATATTGGCAATGTGTCAGCACGGTGATGTCGGGTTAAACCGCGGGTTAAATGTGCGGCCATCATGTCGCTACGAGCAAAAGCCCTGTCAGCTAAAAGCGCCGTCGTTTCCGGTTTTCAGGATATTGCAACGATGGGTCAAACGATCGAGCAGAGCGGTCGCCCTCCAGGTGGGCGGGCGACATGTTTTCATCGGGCTGTTCGGATTGGCCGTGCCTATCGCTCGATCGCGTGAGTTTCGTGGCTCAGGTGCCGCCAGGTAGGGAGTCGGTCAGCATCAGAGCATCCAGCGCCACCGCGCCCTCACCCTCGGGATAGATCACGACGGGATTGAGGTCTATTTCCCGGATCGTTGGTTCGGCCAGCAGCAGGCGGCCAAGTGTGGCGATGATCCGGGCGGCGGCGGCCACATCGAGCGGCGGGGAACCGCGGAAACCGCGCAACAAAGGCGCGTTTTTCAACCGATATAGCTCGCGGACGATGGCGTCATCAGGCAGATCGGGGGTCAGAATGCGAACATCCCTCAGGATCTCGGCCGTAACGCCGCCAAAGCCCGCCAGGATCACAGGTCCCCAGTCCGGATCGTTGCGCGCGCCGATGATCAGCTCGATACCGCGTTTGCCCATGGCTTCGACCAGTACGGCGTCGAGGGTCAAGTCTGGGCGATGGCGCGCGACATCGGCGTGCAACTTGGCCCAACCCTCCTTGAGGCTGGCCTCGTCCGCCAATCCGATGATGACGCCGCCCGCGTCGCTCTTGTGGCTGAGATCGGGCGACTGCGCCTTCAGCACGACGGGATAGCCGATCTCCGCCGCCGCCGTAAGGGCCTGCTCGAGGGTCGTTGCCAGGCGTCCTTCAGGAAAGGGAATCCCGAGCGGCGCCAGGATCTGCTTGGCGCGATATTCGGGGACGACACCTCCTTGCGAGGAGAGACCGGCAATCGCGACAGGCAGCGCGGTGGACGCTGTTACGTCGCGAGCCGCGAATTCGTCGATGCGTTGCAGTGCCCGAAAAGCGCGTTCGGTCGACGGGAAATAAACGATGCCGAGCGCGCGCAGCTGCGCGATATAGTCCGCCGGGATAGGGGCGCCCTCATCGAGCCCGGCAAAGATCAGCGGTTTTGCCGGCTTATGCTCGCGCACCGCTTTCAGGATCGGCGGCAGTTTGATGGCGGAGGTGACAGGATCGGTCTGGATGATGCAGGCGACGATGCTAGCAAAACGGGTATCGTCGAAGAGTGCGGTGAGCGTCCTGTTGTAAAGGTCCGGCTCGACAAGACCCTGTGCCGTCAGATCCAGCGGATTGCTGACGCCGACGAAGGGCGGCAGGACGGCGCGCAACGCTGGCGCGGTATCGTCGCTGATCACCGGAAGGTCCAGCCCGAGTTCCTCGCAAAGATCGAGCGTCAGAGCCTTGAATGCACCGGATTCGCCGAGGACGGCAGGGCCTCCGGCCGGAAGCGTCGGGCAGCGCAGCGCGATTTCGGCGATGTCGCCGAGTTCTTCGAGCGTCTCTGCCAGAATGACGCCGGCGCGCGCCACCTTGGCGCGCATGACCTGATAGTCGCCGGCCATGGCACCGGTGTGGGTCGCGGCGGATTCACGCGCCGCGCTGCTCCGGCCGGGATGAAGAAGGACGATCCGCTTCCCCTTCGCATATGCCTTGCGCGCCGCGGCGAGGAAACGGGCAGGCTTGCGGAACTGTTCGACGATCATCGCGATGACCCTTGTGGAGGCGTCCTCCACCAGAAACTCAACATAGTCTTCCACGCCGCTGCCGGCTTCGTTGCCGGTTGAAATCGAATAAGAGAGACCCAGATCGCGGCTGGCTAAGGTCACGCCGAGGACGGCAGCCATGGCGCCGCTCTGGGACACGATCGCAATGCCCGGCCGGTCACCCAGTTTCTCTGCAGTGGTTTCGATGAAGGTCAGGGGGATGCGGTCAACATGATTGACCATCCCAAGGCAATTCGGCCCCTCGATCACCATTGCGACCTCAGCCGCGATGCGGGCGATGGCACGCTGATCAGCCAAACCTTCCTCGCCACCCTCGGCAAAGCCCGCCGAAAAGATCACTGCCGCGCCAACGCGGCGGCGGGCAAGTGCTTCGATGGAGGGAAGTACGGCTGCGCGTGGAACGGCAAGAACAGCCGCATCCACCCCATCGGGCAGGTCATCGATCGAGGCGAGGCAGGGCTGGCCGCCGATTTCGATCCGTTTGGGGTTTATCAGATGAATGGCGCCGGCATAGCCGCTGCGGTCGAGATTGGAGAGTACCGATGCGCCGAGTGCGCCGGGCTTGTCAGAGGCGCCGATAATCGCCACCGATTTCGGGCGCAGCAGCCGTTCCATCGAACTGCTGGGGAGAGCCGATGGGAGCGCGCTAGTTGTCTCAACCGTCATGTGGGGCGCTCCTCAGGCCTGATGCTTGGACTTGTCATAGGCACCAAGACCAGGCTTGTAGGTCTTGTCGTCGATGAACTGCTTGATACCTTCCTTGCGTCCCTCGTTGTCATAACTGTTGGCTGCTTCTTGCGCGCGCACCAGGTAATCCTCGGCATTGTCGTAAGTCATTTCGCGCACGCGGCGAATGGCGTCCTTGGTGGCCTTGAGGGCGACCGGGTTCTTCTGCAGCAAAATGTTGGCGACATCGGTCACGCGCGCTTTCAACTGCGCAAGCGGCACGGACTCGTTGACGAAGCCCCATTCGGCAGCTTTCCTGCCGTCAATGTTCTCGCCTGTCAGTGCATGGTACATGGCGTTGCGGAAGGATGTGAGTTCGGTCGCCACCTTGGCGGCACCACCGCCGGGCAGGATGCCCCAGTTGATTTCGCTCAGCCCGAATTTCGCTTCATCGGCGGCAAAGGCGAGGTCGCAGGCGAAAAGAGGCCCATAGCCGCCGCCGAAGCACCAGCCGTTCACCATGGCGATGGTCGGCTTTTGATACCAGCGCAGCCGGCGCCACCAGCCATAGCTTTCGCGTTGCGCCTTTCGTGTGCCCTGCAGGCCGTGGGCTTCGGTCTCGCGGAAATATTCCTTGAGATCCATGCCCGCGGACCAGGCCGTGCCTTCGCCGGACAGAACCAGAACACCGACATCGGCCCGAAACTCGAGTTCATCCAGAACCTCCATCATCCGCCGATTGAGCGTGGGGCTCATGGCGTTGCGTTTCTCCGGGCGATTGAAGCTGACCCAGGCTATGCCTGCTTCAACGACAAAGGCGACGGTGTCTTTTTCGGAATGTTCTGTTGTCATGATGCTGTCCTTCTTGCCGTTCGGGCCTGCACATCAAAAGGGAACCGGCCGCAAAGCTGCGACCTGCGTTGAATACAGTAAGCCTCGCCAGGGCTGGTGGGCCGTGGTGAAATCCAAATGAGACGCTTCACGCCAGCCGGCGCGAATGCGCAGAGAGCGGTTGTGCCGCTGATCCGCGGATCGCAGCGCATCTGCCGATATTCTAAAAGAAACTCCTCCAATACCGGCATATGACCTCCTCGCCGGTAATGTTATGCCTCATAGCATCATTTGATTGTTATGCGCAATAGCACTATAGCCGGTCTATGGATATCGACACCCGCACATCGAAATTAAGTGACCCGCTTGAGACCCTGCTTGGCTATCAGCTGAGGAGGGCATCCAATGTGATGATGGCCGACCTGGGCTCAAGGCTTCAGGCAATCGAACTCAGGCCGGTCGAAGCTTCCATTCTGACGCTGATCGATGCCAATCCCGGCTGTACCCAGAGCGACCTTGGACGCAGCCTCGGCATCCAGCGCGCCAACATGGTTCCCCTGATGGTCGGCCTGACCAAGGCCGGGCTTGTCGACCGGGCTCCGGTCGGCGGGCGAGCACAGGCTCTTCGTCTGACCAGGACCGGCATGGAGAGACTGGTGGCGGTGCACGCCATCATCGAGGCGCACGAGGCGCGGTTTCTGCGCCTTTTCGCGTCAGATCTGCGGGAGGCAGCGTTGGAAGTCTTGCGAAGTATCCGGCAGGAGGGCGAGGGGACCCCACGCCAGGATGATCCGGAACTGCCTGCGGGTGCCTGATCGGCTGGACCGTAGCGACTGGTCCCGTGGCGCTATGTGAACCGTTCATCTTTCTAAAACGCGTGGCTTATTCTGCCGCAGTGAGGTCGGGGCGATAGCCCGTATCGATGACGATCCGTCCACCGCACGCCCGCGAAACGCAGGCGCACATGCGTGAATTTTCCTGCCGCTCGGCTTCGGAAAAGAAAACGTCGCGGTGGTCGATCACGCCGTCCGTTTCCACGATGTTGACGGCGCAGAGCCCACACTCTCCACGACGACAATCGAAAACCATACCGACGCCGGCCTCCACCAGTACGTCGAGCATGGACTGATCGGCCCGGACCCGAACACGAGTGCCGAATTTGGGAACTTCGACGTCAAAGGCCTGTTCGGCGAAGCGCCCGTTGTCGCCGAAGACCTCGTAGCGCAGTCGGCTCATGGAGCGGCCGCCTCTCTGCCAAGCCTGCCGTGCCGCTTCAAGGAGGCCGAGCGGGCCACAGATATAGGCCTCTCCATCCGGCGGCAGGGCTGCGAATTCGGCATCGAGATTCAATGTTTCACCGTCATCCTGAGCAAAAACCTGCAACCGCTCGCCAAGCTGTGCGGCAAGCTCATCGAGAAAGGCCATCTGGTTGCGGCTCTTCGCGGCATAGGCCAGCCGGACCTTCTGACCCCGCGAGGCGAGTGTTTTCGCCATGCCATAGATCGGCGTAATACCGATGCCGCCGGCGATCAGGAGATAGCGGGAGGCGCGCCAGGAAAGTTCGAAACGGTTCTCGGGTTCGGTCAGTTCTGTGTCGTCACCCGGCTGCAGCTGCCAGATGAACGCCGAGCCGCCGCGGCTGTTCGGGTGGAGCTTCACGGCAATGGAGAGCGTGCCCGGCGGTCCGGGTATGACGGTATAGGTACGGATCGCCGGTTCGCCGTTGATCCTCACCCTGATATTGGTGTGCGAGCCGGGATCGAAGCCGGCGGGCAGGCCTTCGACGGCGAAAGTCACCGCCCGCACATCCTCAGCGATCGTCCGTGCCTCAATAACCCGTGCCTTGCGCCACTCCAGTCTGGACCGCATATTTTCCTCCCCTTGATGAATCTCGATGATCTGCCGGTTCTCTGTTGCAAAAGGCCCGCTCCCAACGGGCCTTTTTCGCTTCAGCCAGACATGAGCGCCAACGCCAGCACCTTGCTGCGCAGGTCAGGTTGTTCTTCCGTAACGAAATCCAGGTTTTGCCGCGCCAGCCGCGCGTGCTCACGCGCCAGCGCTTCGGCGCGCGCGCCTTCGCGCAGTTCGATCGCAGAAAGGATTGCCCTGTGCTGTGCCTGAGCGGTCAGCAGCGTGCGTTGAAAGGCGGGCACGTCCGCTTCCGTGTTGACGAAGGCATTGGGGCTGGCAAATGGCAGGCTGGTGATCCGCTCGATCTCCCGGCTCAGGAGTTCGCTGCCACTTAAGGATGCGAGTTGTCTGTGGAAACGCTCGTTCAGCATTTCATAGAGCCCGAAATCCATGGCACCCGGTCCCGGCTCGACCACACGGTCAAGACTTGCGACCACGTCCGAAATCGCCTTCAGCTTTACCGATGGCACGCCGCGCTCCGCTGCCAGTCGCGCGGCGGTGCCCTCGAGAACGCCGCGAAGTTCTATGGCGTCGATCACGTCCTGACGGCTGAAGCTGCGGACCGCATAGCCGCCCGAGGGGATCATGACAACCAGCCCCTCCTGTTCCAGCTTCTGCAGGGCGGCACGCAGCGGGGTGCGTGATACGTTGAGCCGGGCGGCTAGCGCCACTTCTGAAAGCCGCTCTCCGGGCAGAACCTCGCCTTTGAGCACGAGATCGCGCAGGCCGGTCAAGGCCCTTGCCGTCTGCTGTTTGGGGGCGCCGTCCTGCTCTGCCATCATGCTCTACTCCGCTGCCACTGCCGTGGCGTCTCGTTCCGGGTTGATTTCCCGGTCGATCATCCGGTCGATAAACTTGCGAGCCCACATCGTGCCGGCATCGATATTGAGGTTGTAGAACTGATGATCGGGATTTGCCTTGATCGCGATCTGCTGTGCTTCAAGCACCGCCTCATCCTCGCGGAAAACACCGGCGACGCCTTCGCGCAGTTCATGTGTTCGGGCCTGGTTGTGCAGGTCGTAGTTTCGGGCGAAGGCCCAGAAATATAGACAGGTATTGTCCGTCGATGGCGTGATCGTATTCAGGACGAAGCCGTTCACGCCTTGCGAGCGGTCACCCTGCGGCGCACCGGTACCAGCTGCTGCGACACCAACATCGATGGTGACCGTGCAAGGAGCCTCGAAGCGGATGATCTGCCAACGGTCCACCTTGCCCGGCTTGCCATATTGCTTTCGCCAGAAAGGCGGTGGGTCGATGTTGTGCATCCACCTGGTCACATAGGCGAAATGATCGGAATGGCTGGCTTCGAAGGGTGATTCCGCCACCGCCCGGTCGCCGATCGAGGAGCCATGCACGAAGGTCTCGTGGGTGAGATCCATGAGATTGTCGACGACCAGGCGGTAGTCGCATTTCACCTCGATCAGCTTGCCATCGGCAGCCCAGTCGGGGTCGTCGTTCCAATGCATGTCGGGGATCAGCGCAGGGTCGGCGAGTGCCGGCTCGCCCGGCCAGATCCAGACAAAGCGGTGTTTTTCTGCCACCGGATAGGATTTGACGCAGGCCGATGGATTGATGGTGTCCTGTGACGGCATGTATACACAGCGGCCGGTTTCGTCATATTCGAGGCCGTGATAACCGCACACCACGTTGTCGCCATCAAGCCGGCCGAACGAGAGCGGTACCAGCCGGTGCCAACAGGCATCCGCCAAGGCTACGGGTGTGCCATTTTCCTTGCGATACAGCACGACTGGCTTGTTGCAGATGGTGCGCGGCAGCAGAGTGCGCTTCAGCTCCACATCATAGGCCGCGGCATACCACGCATTTAGGGGAAAGGTTGGTCGCTTCATATCATCTGTCCTCCTCAGATGGCTTAAGGAAGACATGATGTATACATTATGTCAAGATAAACGGAGAAATCTTGAAAAATTGGCGTGATTGGTGGGGTTGGAAGAAATTATGTATACAGCTATCTCAATTTACCAAGCCTAGTTTCTTCAGCCTGTATTCCAGTTTGGCGCGGGTAAGGCCCAGACTGCGGGCGGCGGCTGAAACATTGCCCGCGGCGGCCCGTAGCGCTTCCCGGTAGAGTGTGTCTTCGGCGGCGGCAAGGTCGCCAGGCGAGGTGATAGGGCCAGGGTGCGGGACGGCGAGGGGTATATCCTTCGGCTTTATCCGCCCATCACGGTTCAGTGTCTGGGGAAATGTCGGGGAAGCTTCGCCGCTGGTGAAGAGATGCTGAATGTCGATGAGACCACCGGGCTCAGCAAAAATCACGCCGCGTTCGATCAGGTTCTGTAGTTCACGGATATTGCCGGGAAAGTCATAGGCCAAAAGTGCGTCGATCGCCCGTCGCGACAGGCCGATGACATCGCGGCGGTGGCGTTCGCGGAAGATACGCAGAAAATGGTCGATCAGCATCGGAATGTCATCTCGCCTGTCGCGCAGCGGGGGATGACGATCGGAAAAACGCAGAGGCGGAAATAGAGATCCTGCCGAAACCGCCCGGCGCGCACTTCGTCTTCAAGGTTGACATTGGATGCAGCCACCACCCGAACGTCGGCGGGAATGGTGCGGATGCCGCCAACCCGCTCGATCTGCCGCTCCTGGATGGCGCGCAGCAGTTTTCCCTGAGCCGCGTAGGCGAGTGAGGCGATCTCGTCGAGGAATATGGTGCCGCCCGCCGCCCGCTCGAAATATCCCGACCGGGATGCGATTGCGCCGGTATAGGCTCCCTTTTCGACACCGAACAGTTCCGATTCCACCAGGTTTTCGGGGATCGCAGCGCAGTTGATCGGCACGAACGGGCCACTAGCCCTGCCGCTCAGCCGGTGAAGTTGCTGCGAGAAGACCTCCTTGCCAACGCCGGATTCGCCGATGAGCAGCACGGTAGCTTCGGTATCGGCTACCTTTTCCACCATCAGCCGGGCGCGCAGGAAGCTTGCCGATACGCCGATGACCTGGCTGGAGCCAGCGGCTTCGGGCGTCCCGGCCTTTGCCGGCGGCTCCGTCGGCTGCGATCCCGGCTCGGTGCCCCGACGAGCGCTGCGGCGGGACCTTGGCCATTCAAGCCCAAGGTAAGCACGTTCCGGTGCGTCTTCACCCCACTCCTCCGCATTCTGGCCTACCACCTTGCAATGGGATGCACCCATCCCGGCGCATTCGACTTCGCGGAAGATCACGGGGCGTCCAAAGAGCGTGCTGGTATAGCCACTGGGATAGCCGGTCTGCATCCAGCAAACCGGTGCGCTGGCGAGGCCGTGATGGGCGATGTGTTCGGCAGCTTCGGAGGAATCGTGCCAGTCGAACTCGCCGAAGTAGGTGCCCCGGGCGCTGTCGAATTCGAAGTGCCGGGTGGTGACCTTGACGAAACCCTCAAGGGTATGGACCCGTGGCCCGGCCGCCAGGGCGTGAGTCAGGTCCTCGTTCGGAAACCGTTTCTGGATCAATTCCGCATCACGCACGCCCTGCATGTAGCCGACCCGCATGAATATGGCCGTGGCGACCTCGACGCCGAAGGCTTCGATGATCTCCTGCCGGAGCCGGCCCAGAACCTGCGACTGCATCAGCACCATGCGCTGATCGTTCAGCCAGATGCGGCCATCTCCCAGCGCGAAGTGCAGGGCCTCGGTCAGTTCGGTCAACGTTGGCGATGCGCCGGTATCGAGCTCGCTGTATGTGCCGCGCGACAACATCTTGCCCGTGCGTTTGGATGCATCGGCCAGCGAGATCAGGTGCGGCGGGACTACGCGCTTTGGCATGATCGCCTTTCATGAAATTCTGAAAATAATGAAATTCTTTCTTATTTTATGAAATTCGGCAAGCCCTTCTCCGAACTGGATCTGATCTGCCGCCCTCCGAAAACCAAGTTGATGGAAGGGTTTATCTGCTTTCGCCTGCATCTGCCTGGACAAGAGTAAAAACTGGCACAGGCCTTGCGAGAGAAGAGGCGGTCGCTTGAGGAGCAGCGGCCGGGAGGATTGCAGCATTACCATAGCCGACGTCGGCCGAACTTTTCGGACCGCGCAATGGCGAGCGATGCGTTTCTCTCATGACAAGCTGATCTGAGGAGGCCCACACCATGAATATCCAAACCCATAGTTTCATCGATACCGGGCGCTGGTCCGGTCGCGCCTTTTTCGGCGGCTGGCATCCAACCGAGGCGGGAACGATCGATGTCACCGATCCAGCCAATGGAACCATTTTTGCCTCCGTCGGGTTTGGCGGACCGGCAGATATCGCCCGCGCCGCTACCGACGCCCGGGCTGCCCAGAAAAACTGGGCAAAGACGCCTGGTGCGGAGCGTGCACGCATCCTCAACAGGGCTGCGGATCTGCTGGAGGTAAATGGCAAGGAACTCGCCCTGTGGATTATGAAGGAGTCGGGCTCGATCCATCAGAAGGCGATGATCGAGATCGAACACGGGGCGCTGTTCATTCGTCATGCGGCAACACTCGCCACGGCTCCGTCCGGCATGTTCCTTTCCGGCATGGATGATCGCGAAAATTATGCCCGGCGGGTACCACATGGTGTGGTCGGTGTTATCTCGCCGTTCAATTTTCCGCTGGTCCTTTCCGTCCGCTCCATTGCTGCGGCGCTGGCGGTCGGCAATGCGGTGGTGCACAAGCCCGATCCACGCACGCCGATCTCCGGCGGCATCATCATTGCCCGCATTTTTGAAGAGGCTGGCCTGCCTCCGGGCATTCTCCAGATCGTGCCGGGCGGCGCCGATGCCGGCGAAGCCCTCTGCAGCGATCCAAACGTAGCGATGATCTCTTTCACGGGTTCCGCCCGGGGCGGCGCCAAGGTTGGCGAGATTGCCGGCAGGAACCTGAAGCGTGTGCAACTCGAACTTGGAGGCAAGAACGCGCTGATCATTCTCGATGATGCCGACCCTGACGTGGCGGCCTCCAATGCAGCCTGGGGCGCGTTTCTTCACCAGGGACAGATTTGCATGGCAACAGGTCTGGTTCTCGTTGATGAGAAGATCGAACAGGCGGTGACTGACCGGCTGGTCGCAAAGGCCGCGCACCTGCCGGTTGGCGATCCTTCGAGCAATCAGGTAGCGTTGGGGCCGATCATTTCCGATGCCCAGGTGGCGGCGATCCAGGCGATAGTCGATGATGCCGTCGCAAAAGGCGCGCGGCTGCTTGTCGGTGGTCGCAGCGAAGGACGTTTTTATCCCGCAACCGTCCTGTCCGGTGTGAAGCCCGGCATGCTTGCCTTCGAGGAGGAGATATTCGGTCCCGTCGCCTGCATCGTCTCCTTCCATACCGACGAAGAGGCGATAGCGCTTGCCAATCGATCCGACTATGGCCTTGCCGCCGGGGTCATCTCCGCCGATATCGGCCGGGCGATGGCAGTCGGGCAGGAGCTTGAGGTCGGCCAGTTGCACATCAACGATCAGACGGTGAATGGCGGGCCATATGCACCCTTCGGCGGACGCGGCAAATCGGGCAACGGCACGCGGGTAGGCGGCCCGGCGGATATCGAGGAATTCACCCAGTGGCAGTGGGTTTCGGTCAAGAAAACCGCAACCCCGTATCCCTTCTGATCGGCCCGTATTTTTGCTCACTTTAACGATCCGGCCCGGACCGCTTGACAGCGTGTCGGCCGACGTTTTCCAGCACAAGGATGATCCCCATGAACCTTCACGGAAAAACAATTGTCATCACCGGTGCGTCCTCCGGCATTGGCGGCGAAGTCACCCGCCTCGCCCGCTTTCATGGCGCACATGTAATCGGCCTTGATCGGAATGATCCGATGCTGATGCTTGACGGCTTCATCAAGGCCGACCTGAGCGATCCCTCCGCAATCGACGCCGCGGTCCGGGCGCTCCCCGGGCAGGTCGATGCGCTGATCAATGCGGCGGGCGTGCCGGGAACCGCCGATCGGGCTCTCGTTGCGAACGTCAACTATCTCGGGCTTCGCCATCTCACCGAAGCGCTGGTAGCGCGGATGCCCAAGGGGGCATCGATCGTCAACTTTGCTTCCATTCTTGGCGCCGAGTGGCCTAAACGTGTTGAGGCGCACTGTGCGCTCGCCGAGACAAAGAGTTTTGCCGAGGGACTGGCCTGGCTAAACGACAACCCGGTTGCACAGGAAACCTGCTACCAGTATTTCAAGGAGGCGCTGATCGTCTGGACGCGCGCACGCAGCTTCGATCTGTTCATGCATCACGATATCCGCATGAATTCGGTGGCGCCGGGGCCGGTCTTCACACCGATTCTTGGTGATTTTGTCACCATGCTCGGCGCGGAACGGGTTCAGCGAGACGCGGGTCTGATGAAACGCCCGGCCTTTGCCGACGAGGTGGCCGGACCAACTCTCTTCCTCTGCTCCGATGCCGCCCGGTGGGTAGTAGGCGTCAACTTGGCCGTGGATGGCGGCCTTGGTGCGACGGCTCTCTGATCGGCCTTGCTGGGGCGAAAGGGAGAACTGGTGAGCCGCTGCACACGGGCGCGTGCGCAGCTGGCTAGGTCATGGAGGTTGTGGTGTCGGTGTTGTCGCCCAGGGGCGGTAAAGGTGTGTTACAAAGCTTCCGCCAGCGCCCTCATCCAGACTGCAACCGCTGCCGCTCCGCCATCCGGCACGCCGACGGCGCGTTCTCCCAGATAGCTGGCCCGGCCAAGCCTGGGTGACATGCTCTCCGTTGCCTTGGTGCCCGCTTCGGCAGCCTCGGCAGCTTTCACCCATATGGCTCTTGCATCGGTGCCGGTCGCTGCCTGCAGAGTGTTGAGTGCCGGCTGCAAGGCATCGAGCATCGTGCGGTCGCCAGGCTTGGCGCCGCCGGTGTCGCTGATTGCTGCGATTGCAATTGCCAATGCCTGCGTGAAATCCTTGACGGTGAATGTACCGTTTTCGGCAAGCTTGCGCCCGGCGCGGGTCAGAGCAATGGCGTAAAATGGTCCGGAACTGCCGGCAATGGCGCGCCGCAGTGCGTTGCCGATCGAGACCAATGCCTGCGCCGGATTGAGCCAAGCCTTGTCCGGCAGCGCCCTGATCGCCTCGGCTCCGCGCAGCATGCTGGCGCCAAGATCGCCGTCGCCAGCCCTGCTGTCGAGATCGGTCAGATAGGCTTCAGATTTTTCCAGGGCAGCAGCAATGGCAAACCCGATTGCTTTTATCTTGGCTGCATCGAAGTCTGCGGTCTCGCACAATACGCTGTTGTCCTCGGCGACTGCGACAACAGGCAGGATTTTGGCTGCCTGCGGAACAGCGCCACCGATCGGCCATGCCGAGGCATCGGTGGGAGCATCAAGAAGATCGGTCTCGCCCGCCTCCAGGGAAAACAGCGAGATGGAGGCCCCCGGCATTTCTATGGCGGTCAGGAAGTCGCCGCTCCAGGCCCGCTCGACGGTGATGCCCTTCTGGCGCAATACAGCAAGAGCACGACGCGCCACGATCGCCAGTTCCATTGGCGGCGTCGCGCCAAGGCCATTGATCATCAGGGCGACACGGTTGCCGCTTCTGATATCGAGGTCTGCGACGATGGTGTCGACAAGCCGGTCGACCAGCGTGTCGGCGGACATCAAGCCAGTGCGCTCGATGCCTTTTTCACCATGAATGCCAAGGCCAAGCTCGATCTCGTCATCTGCAAGGATGAAGCCGGGTTTCCCAACTGCCGGTACGGTGCATGCGCCCAGTGCCACACCCATCGTGCCTATGCGCTGCGCGGCTGAGCGGACAAGCGATGCGATTTCTGCCAAAGGCTTGCCGCTTGCCGCAGCGGCCCCGGCGATCTTGTGGACGAAGACGGTGCCGGCGATGCCGCGCCGCCGCTCGCGCGGAACTAGACCGGATAACGCAACATCATCGGCCACGACCACGATTTCGATCGGGATACCCTCGATCGTCGCCAGTTCGGCGGCGATGCCGAAATTCAGGCGGTCACCGGTGTAGTTCTTCACCACCAACAGCGCGCCTGCCGGCCCGGCAGTGGCGCGGATGGCGGCAAGAACGGCATCAACGCTCGGCGAGGTGAACACTTCGCCGGTAACGGCGGCCGTCAGCATGCCGTCGCCCACGTAACCCGCATGTGCCGGTTCGTGGCCGGCACCGCCACCCGAAATGACAGCTACTGGTCGGTCGGCGGCCGCAGGCAGATCGGCGCGCACCACCACGTTTTCGGTATCGAGAAGAGCCAGACCAGGATTAAGGCCGGCAATGCCTTCCAGCATTTCCCGAACCACGGCGGATGGTCTGTTGATGAGTTTTTTCACGGTCAACGTCTCCCTGGAGTGTAAGCTTGCCCATATCATTCCACCTGGTCGGGGTGCATTGTCAAAGCCAGCATGCAAATGGCGGACAGAATGGCGATACCGACCATATAATGTGCGATCGAGGTAGACGAACCGTATTCGCCATACAGCGCCACGGCCACCAGCGGCGAAGGACCACCACCAAGGATCGGGGCCCGACCTGCCGTGCCAGCGAAAGTGCGAATGTTTTGCCTGGTCAGCCCGCAGCACGGAGAGGAGCCTGCCGATCTGCATCCCTATGAGCATTTTCGAGATTGGAGCAGCTCTAGTTCTGCCCCCTCAAGCTGCGCCAAAAAAAGCAAGCCTGCCCGTTACGGTTGGCCAGAAACCATGTTGCCGACGGCACCGCAAAGAACGCCACATGATCATATGCCTTCGGAAGGGAGTAGCATATCCCGTGATTATTAGAGGATTGGGCATAATGACGATCTCACGAGTAGGGGGAAGAGCCACCCCGGCGTACATGTTTCTGCATCGGTTCTTGGTTATAGGTCGTCAGTCAAATTTTGAAACCAATTTGCCCGGCGGGCGACAATGACGGACGGAAGCTTTGATGATCCATGATTTTTCCTCATTCTTCGAGCGTTTTGGTTGGCCTTCCAGCAAGGGCAGGCTTCCATTCTGTATCGGTCATCGCGGCGCGAGCGGCCATGCGCGCGAAAACACGCTTAAGGCATTCAGGCTGGCATCCGAATTGGGCGCCGAGATGTGGGAACTGGATACTCAACTGACGAAGGATGGTGTTGTCGTTGTCTCGCATGACGACCACCTCGGGCATGTCTTCGGCGTCGATCGCCATATCTCGCAGATGACTGCGGCCGAGCTTGCGGCGCTGGAGGGTGTGGACGTCCCGACATTCGAAGCGGTGGCAGCGCTTGCCCGCGACCTCGGGACAGGCCTTTACGTTGAGCTCAAGGCGCCGGGCACAGGCACCCTCTGCTGGCAGCATCTTCGGCAGATCAATCAGCGCTTCGCCTGCCTCGGCTCGTTCGATACAGCGCAGGTGCGTGAGCTACGCGACGCAGGTTGCGCTTGGCCGCTTTCGGTCTTGGTACGCGTCGGCCACGACCCACATGCGCTCGGCGACGAGGCAGGCGCGGATATCCTGCATCTTTGCTGGGAGAGGGCGGGCGCGCAACCACAAGATCTGATCACAACGGAATTGATGCGGCGAGCTTTCGATGACGGCAGAGAGATCGTGCTCTGGCACGAAGAGAGATCCGCAGTTCTGAAGGATATCATGCAACTACCGGTGCTCGGCATTTGTACGGACCTTCCCGAATTGATGCGACCGGTGACGGAAGGCGCGCATTCAGGCCTCTTCAAATCCTGATTTCTTCAACATGTGAATGATGTCGACAGCATGCAGAAAGGCAGCCACGCAAATTCGATGCGGAAGGATCACTCCTGCAGAACCAAGCTTTCGCAGGTTCAACGGTTGGTTTCCCGTAGCCCGGCACGCCCTTCATGATATCTCGGAAAGTACCAGGCGGTGACTAGGCGGCACCACGTATCTCCGTGTGTTCGTTGAAAGGAGCGGGGCGCCGATTTCGAAGCTTATCCAGGAGAAGGTAGATCACAGGGGTGGTGTAAAGGGTCAATAACTGGCTGACAAGCAGTCCACCAACGATCGCGTAGCCGAGAGGCTGCCGAAGTTCGGCGCCTGACCCGTGCCCGATCGCAAGCGGCAGACCACCAAGCAGAGCGGCCATCGTCGTCATGAGGATCGGACGAAAACGCATATGCGCGGCTTTGATTATGGCTTCTTCACTGCTCAGTCCTTCGTCGCGCTCTGCCTGTATCGCAAAATCGACAAGCATGATCCCGTTCTTCTTGACGATGCCGATCAGCAGAATGACCCCGATCATCGCCACCAGTCCAAAGTCGAAACCAGCTACTTGCAGGGCAAGCAGCGCCCCCAGTCCGGCGGATGGCAGGGTTGAAAGGATCGTCAGAGGGTGGACGAGGCTTTCATATAGGACGCCGAGGATGATGTAGACGACGACGAGCGACGCCAGGATCAACAGTGGTATCGTGCCCAACGAGTCCTTGAATGCCTTGGCACTACCGGAGAAACTCGCCTGCAACGACGCCGGCGGATGCATCTCGGAAACGGCGCTCTCGATGGCGGCGGTCGCCTGGCCAAGAGCAACGTCCGGAGCGAGATTGAAGGAAATCGTAACGGCCGGTGACTGGCCCTGATGCGAGATCGACACCGGAGAAACGCCGTTTGTCGTCCATTTGGCAACGACCGACAGGGGCACCAGAGTGCCGTTGGTCGCTCGCATCGAGAGGCGATCGAGTGTGGCAATATCGCGTTGGAGATCCGGAAGAATTTCGAGAATGACGCGGAACGTATCGGTCTGCGTGGAATAAGACGCCACCTGTCTCTGGCCGAATGCGTCGTAAAGCGTCTCATCTATTGTCGAAGGCAATACGCCGTAAAGCGTCGCGGCTGCACGGTCGATCTTGATCGACAGGTTCGGTGCTTCCGCCTGCTGGTCGCTCCCGACATCGCGAAGCTGGGAAAGCCCCTGAAGGCGTGCAGTAATCTTCGCTGCCCAATCGCCGAGCTCACCAATATCAGCGTTCTGAAGTGTGAATTGATACTGGGTCTTGGCTGGACGCGCACCGATGTTGATATCCTGGGCCGATTGCATGAACAGCTTTATGCCCTGCTGTGCATTCAGAGCCGAACTCAACCTGTCGATAACCTGCCTGGCGCTGGCGTCCCGTTCTTCCAGTGGTTTCAACGTGATATTGACGTGCCCCTGGTTAAGCGCGTTGCCGCCGTTGCCGCCACCAATGTCCATGAAGACGCTGTAGACGGCGGGGTCTTTCATGATGATCGCGCTGACCCGCTCCTGAAGCTTGGCCATCTCGGTGAACGATATATCCGGCGACGCCTGGGAAAGACCGGCAATGAAGCCGGTATCCTGCTCGGGGAAAAAGCCCTTCGGTGCGATGGCGAACAGATAGCCTGTCGCCACGATTGTTGTAAGGAAAACGCCCAGTGTCAGGAACTTGTGACGGATGACTGGTCGCAGGCTCCGAATGTAGACTGATGAGAGACTTTCGAAGAATGCCTCTCCGGCGTTGTAAAACTTACCGCGCTGACCCTCACTTATTGGCCGAATGAACCGGGACGCAAGCATCGGGGTCAGCGTTAGCGATACGATTGCGGAGATAATGATCGCAACGGTCAGCGTAACCGCGAATTCGCGAAACAGCCGGCCAACGATGCCACCCATCAAAAGGATGGGGATCAGCACCGCGATGAGCGAGAGGCTGATGGATACAATCGTGAAGCCGATCTCGCGAGCCCCCTTGCGGGAGGCCTCCAGCGGATCGACGCCGTCTTCGATATGGCGTGTTATGTTTTCCAGCATGACGATAGCGTCGTCGACAACGAAGCCGACGGCGACGACCAGCGCCATCAGCGAGAGATTGTCGAGGCTGAACCCAAGCACCCACATCGGCGCCAGCGATCCCACCAATGCAATCGGCAGCGTCAAAACCGGAATGATCGTTGCCCGAAGATTGCGCAGGAACAGGAAGATCACGAGGACGACCAACCCGATCGTCAGCATCAGCGTAAACTGGACATCGTCTACAGACACGCGGATCGTTGACGTACGGTCGGTTACAAGCTCCAGCTTCACCGACTTCGGGAGCGAGGCCTGCAGGGCCGGCAGTTGTTGCTTTACGGCGTCGACCACGGCGATGACGTTTGCACCAGGCTGTCGAAACACGTCAAGTGCGATCCCGCGCTCGCCGTTGGTCCAGTGCGCCATCTTGTTGTCTTCCGCACCATCGACCGCCTGGCCGATATCGCGGATGCGCACAGGACCGCCATTGCGGTAAGCAATCACCGCGTCGTTCCATTCGGCGCTGCTGCCGATCTGGTCATTCGTGTAGATAGGGAACGTGCGGGTCGGGTCGTCGATATTTCCCTTTGGTGCGCTGACGCTGAGCCCGCCAATCGCGCTACGTACGTCTTCCAGCGTTACATCGGCCTGCGCGAGCCGGCCCGGATCCACGGCGATGCGTATTGCGGGCTTCTGCTTGCCGCCGATGTTGACGAAGGCGACGCCGGAAACCTGTCCTATTTTCGATGCGACGTTACGTTCGATATACTCGTCCAGTTGCGGAAGTGTCAGCGTGTCCGAACTGGCAGATAACTGCATGACGGGTGCATCGGCAGGATTGACCTTGCGGACCGTTGGAAGTGAGGTCATGTCTTTCGGCAACTGGCCGGCGGCCTCGCTGATAGCGGTCTGGACATCGCTGGCTGCGGTCTGGATATCCTGATCAAGTCCAAATTGAACCGTAATCGATGTCGTGCCAAGCGAACTGTTCGACGTCATCTCCGTTATGCCGCTGACCTTCGACAATGCTTCTTCGATCGGCTGGGCGACGCTGGCTGCCATCGTGTCCGGCGAGGCTCCCGGCAGATTGGCGGCAATCTGAACCGTCGGGAAATCGATCTGGGGCAGCGCCGATACCGGCATGAATGGATAACAAATGGCGCCGATCAGAAAAATGCCGGCCATGATCAACCCGGTTGCGACCGGATGAAGAATGAAGAAATCGAAGAAACTGCCCGATTGTGAACGCTGATCGCCGTCGCGTGCGTCCGTCATGGATTGGCTTTCTCGGCAAGTTCTCCGGTCGGCGACCCTGTCCATGGGCTCACCTCGACCTTGTCGCCGTCGCCGATTCTTGATTGGCCGTCCATGACCACTTGTTCACCATTGGCGATGCCGTCGGTAACAAGCGCTCTGGCATTGGTGACGAAGGCCGTTTTGACCTTTCGCTTGGCGACTTTGCCATCCGCTCCGACAACGTAGGCGTAAAGGCCGTCCCGGCCACGGGCAAGCGCCTTGTCCGGGACGACAACGCCTTCGCGCTTTTCGACCGTCAGAATGGTCGCAACGGGCAGACCTGGCCACAGAACGTCCTGCGCGTTATCGAAGGTCGCCTTGAGGTGGATCGAGCCATTCGAAACGTCGACCGAGTTGTCGATAATCGTCAGCTTGCCCTTGGCAAGAGAGCGGCTGCCATCGGTGCTGACGAGCGCGACGTCGGCGACCCCGTTTTTTAGAGCATCCCGAATTTCGCCAAATCTGTCGCCGGGAGCAACAAAAGAAACTGCGATGGGGTCCATCTGGGTGATCGTGACGATGCCGTCCGTCGAGCTGGCGCTGATGACACTGCCGACATCAACCTGTTTGAAGCCCGTGCGCCCGGATATCGGTGCCAGAACTGTTGCAAAACCGAGCTGGGTTTCAGCATTCTTGATCAGCGCATCGTCATACTGGAGAGCGGCTGCATATTGCTGGCTGGACGCGTTCTTCTGATCCAGGGTCGAGGCGGATGCGACCCCTTTTTCTGCAAGTGTCGCGTATCGTTGGGCGTCGGAACGCGCATTGTTGAACTGTGCTTCATCTTGCGCTTTCTTGGCGCGGGCGGACGCGAGCGAAGAAACCAGTTCGCGATCGTCCAGCTTCAGAAGAACACTTCCACTCTCGACCATCTGGCCTTCGGCAAAGAGGATTTCCATGACTTGGCCATCGATGCGCGGACGAACGGTAACGGATTGAAGCGGCGATACGGTGCCTATACCATTGATGACGCGGCTGATCGTTTCAGTCCTTGCCTGAATGGCCGTCACGGGCACAGCGGCCATGTCATCGGCCCACAGCGGCACGGAACCCATTGCAATCTGCAAGGTCAAAATTGCGCCACCCACATGCCTGCCGTGTGTGACAAGCGATTGAAATAACCGTATTTTCATGCCCGCCACTCCGTGTTGCCGCGCAATTAACGCGCGTTGCAGATATTGGTTCGTATCAGCCCCAGCTATTTTTTTGGCTTCGGCTTTCGACCCCTCGTCATGCACGGACGTGTTCAGATTTGTGTGTCTTGAGCAAGCAGGGCAAGCTAGCCCGAAATGATGAAAATCACGCAACAGTCGTCGAGAGAAAATCGTGGCGACAAGCCTGCTCCGCACGGCGTTAACCGGGGGGACACAGTCATGTCGATCCCGTCTTTTGCCGCTTTCACACTTCCAATTTAGCAGCCGGATAAAAAACGAGAGCGGGCTTTCGAGCCGGTTCGTGCAAACTTTTCCAGTTGAGGAACCAGTCGAAACGGCTGCTCTAGAAATCCCTGATCCCGCGAAGGTGCGTCTGAATAGTGCAGAATGCCTCGTAACGGTTGTTGTGGGTCGTGCGGATATCGCCTGATGCCGGTTGATAGACGCGGCCCGCCTTGCTGAGGGCCTGCATGGCCTGTTTCAGATCGGAGAAGGCATGAGCGGCTGTCGCACCCAGAAGTGCTGCGCCCAAAAGCACGGGTTCGGCCGTTCGGGGAGAGATGACAGGTTTGCCGCTCGTATCGGCGAGAATCTGCCGGGTCAGATCGTGCTGACCGGCTCCACCGCTGATGATGATTTGCTGTATGTCAGCGCCTGCTTTCGCCATCGCCTCGATGATCTGTCGCAGACCGTAGCCGATGCCGCAAAGACCCGCGACGTAGAGCGCCACAAGACTATCGAGATCTCTCTCCATTCCAAGCCCGGCAATGGCGGCGCGCGCGGCAGGGTCGGCAAAGGGCGCTCGGTTGCCCAGAAATTCCGGCACAACGTGAAGACCACGGGCCAGCGATACGACAAGGGAGAGGGTGTCTTGTCTTTCTGTCGCCAGATCGGCGAGCATGACCGGAAGTGAAAGGCCTGCGGAACGCGCGCGTTCGCTTGCCTCCGGGAAGGCCGGGTGAAAGCTTAGGAGTTGATCGATAGCGGCACCCGCAGCACTTTGTCCGCCTTCATTCAGCCAGAGGCCAGGCACCATGGCGGCAAAATAGGGTCCCCATACGCCGGGTACGAATTTGGGGCTGCTGCTGGAGGTGAGTGTGCAGGAGGATGTGCCGAAGACATAGGCGAGATTGAGTTCCGGCGTTCCGCCGATACCGACCGTGCCGATGCCACCGGCATGGGCGTCGATCATGCCGGCAGAAACGGGCGTGCCGGGTACAAGTCCAAGATCGTGCGCCGCTTCCGGCGTCAGACCCTGACCAACCGGTGTGCCAGGCTCTACGATTTCCTGTCCGATGCGGGCAAAGTTCTCGTCCGCAAGCTCGGCCAGACCGATCTGGCGGAAGTAGCTCGGATCCCAGCGGCGCTCGTGTGCCAGGTAAGTCCATTTGCACGCAACCGTGCATGTGGAGCGCGCAAGGCTTCCCGTTGCGCGCCACGTCAGAAAATCGGCAAGATCGAAGAACTGCCAGGCCTCAGCAAAGATGTGAGGCCGGTTCTCCTTGAGCCACAGGAGCTTAGGCGTTTCCATTTCCGGCGAGATGCGACCGCCGACATAACGCAGGACATCGTGGCCTTGCGCATTGATGCGCTCCGCCTGATCCACGGCGCGATGATCCATCCAGACGATGATGTCCCGCGTGGGAATTTCCGATGGGCCTACGGGTAGGGAACGCCCGCCGGCCCCGAGCACGACGAGCGAGCATGTGGCATCGAAACCTAGCCCGGCAACACTTTCCGCCGCAATACCGGTATTGGTCACAACGGAGCGGACGGCCGTGGACACCGCATCCCAGATGTTGGTGCTCGATTGCTCGACCATGTGAGGGATATCGCGATAGATTTCGATCTCGCGCTTATCCGTTCCAAGGCAATTGCCCTCTTCATCGAATACACCGGCGCGTGCGCTGCCCGTGCCGACATCGACGCCGATAAAATATCTGGACCCGGTCATCTTTCCCCCGCATGCGCAATGCAGCATCAGCCGGGGTTATAGATCCACGTTATTCGGCAAAATCACAAGGTCCCGGATGACGACATTGCGTGGACGCGATATCATGAAATAGACCGCTTCGGCCACTTCCTGCGGCTGCATGAGGCTGCCGTTGGCAAGCGCTTCATCCATTTTTTCCTTCGGCCAATCATCGAGAAGCGCTGTAACGACCGGCCCCGGCAAGACTGCGCCGACGCGGACGCCGTATTGAGAAACCTGACGCCGCGTTGAGTGCACGAAAGCCTGAACCGCGAATTTGGACGCGGTGTAGATCGGTTCCCAGACCACGGGTACGACACCCGCGACGGAGCTGGTGAAAAGAATATCGCCGCTTTTCTGGGCGATCATGTGCGGCAATACGGCATGCACACTACGGAAGGCAGCGTTGATGTTGAGGTTCAGCATCCGGTCCCAGCTGTCCGGGTCACCTTCCGCCACAGCTCCACCGACATAGGCACCGGCATTGGCATGGAAAATGTCGAGCCGGCCCGCAACCTCCAGAATGCGCGACATAAGGGCGGAAACCTGCTGGCTATCCAAAAGGTCAACCGTGATCATGCGGCTGCGTTCGCCGAGTTCGGCGCACAGGGCGCGAAGTTTGTCCTGCGCCCGGTCGATCATTACCACCGTTGCGCCTTCCTCGATAAGCTTGCGCGTGCAGGCAAGACCTATCCCGGAGGCTGCGCCGGTAATGGCCGCGACTTTGCCTTCCAGGCTGGTCGTCATGGCAAAGGCTCCCTTGTGACAGTGGACGAGATGGGATTTGCGAATTTATTCGGTGAGACGGATCTGCAATTTAACATCTTCCGGGAAGCCTTTTGCCGCGCGCTCGAAGGCCGTTATGCTGTTGGCGAAGGTGTAAGTCTCCGTGATCAGCGGCTTGAGATCCACCTTGCCGGAGGCGATGAGGTTCACTGCACGGTCGAAATTGTTCGCATAACGGAACACGGTTTCGATCCGCGCTTCCTTGAAGATCGAGGCCGGAATATCGAACGCGACCGGCTCGACCGGCAAGCCGACGACCACAAGTGCGCCGCCGGGGCGGATGAGATCGAAGATACCGTGATAGGCCTTGGGGCTACCGCTGGCCTCGAAGACGATATCCGCTCCCCATCCATCCGTCGCTGCCATGACGGCCTGTTGCAGCGAAGTCTCTGTTATGTTGACCGGAGTGATGCCGGCATATTGGGCAGCGATGTTCAGTTTTGCCGCACTCAGATCAGAGATGATGACCCTCGAACAGCCGCCGGCCAATGCTGCAATTGCCGTCATGATGCCGATCGGGCCGCAACCTATCACCACTGCCACATCGCCAGGGACTATGCGGGCGCGGGTGGCGGCCTGCATGCCGACCGCGAAAGGTTCGATCATTGCGCCTTCCGCAAAAGACACATTGTCCGGAAGCTTGTAAGTGAAGGCCGCGGGATGGACGACTTCCGGCGTCAGCACGCCATGGATAGGCGGGGTCGCCCAGAAGCGAACGTCCGGGTCGACGTTATAGATGCCAAGCTTGGAGGCGCGTGAGGCCATGTTGGGCACGCCGGGTTCCATGCAGACGCGGTCGCCGACGCGGAGCGTCTTCACATCCGCACCGACCTCGATCACGGTTCCCGCCGCCTCGTGGCCGAGAACCATCGGCTCCCGGACGACGAACGAACCGATTGCACCATGCGTATAATAATGCACATCGCTGCCACAGACGCCGACCGTATGGATCGCGATCTTCACGTCACCGGAACCGACCTGATCGGGCAGATCGATATCCCGGATGGCGAGTTCGCCTTTGCGTTCCAGAACCAGAGCTTTCATGTTTTGTCTCCGGGATCAGAGTGCAAGGCCATCTGGCGTGAAGAGATAGATGTGGCGCGGGTCGATGCCAGCCGTCATTGAAGCGCCCGTCTCAAGATCGGGCCGGCCATTGGCGAGGATGGTAATGGTCTCATTTTCGGTCCGTGCATAAAGCTGGGTGGAGCCGCCAAGGTTTTCGGCGAAATCCAGCGTCAGCCGCAAGAACGGATTGGCGGCGCCGGCCTCCAGATGTTCTGGCCGTAGTCCGACGATCAGCGTATCGCCAGGGCGAGCTTTCGATGCGGATACGTGGTTCATTGAAAATATGCTGTTTTCGAAGGCGGGATGCGTCAATTGCAGACTAGTGGCATCCGCACCCGTCACCTTGGCCGTGAGGAAGTTCATCTTTGGCGAGCCGATGAAGCCCGCAACGAAGGTGTTGGCGGGGTGGTCGTAAAGCTCCGTGGGAGAACCAATCTGCTCCACAAGTCCTGCACGCAGAACGACGATACGATCTGCCAGCGTCATCGCCTCTACCTGATCGTGGGTTACATACACCATGGTGACGCCGAGATTCCGGTGCAGTTTGGCAATTTCCACGCGCATCTGACTGCGCAGTTCGGCATCGAGGTTGGACAGCGGTTCATCGAACAGGAAGATCTTGGGTTTTCTGACGATGCAGCGGCCAATCGCCACGCGCTGACGCTGGCCGCCGGAAAGCGCCCGCGGCTTGCGCTCCAGTAATGCATCGATCTGTAGAATGCGCGCGGCTTCGGCGACACGCTGTTTGATCTCGTCTTCCGGCAGCTTGGCCATGCGCAGGCCGAAGGCCATATTTTCGAAGACGCTCATGTGCGGATAGAGCGCATAGGACTGGAAGACCATGGAGACCTCGCGCTTGGCGGGTTCCTCATAGGTGACATCCTTCGCATCGATCGAAAGCGTGCCGGACGAGACGTCCTCCAGCCCGGCGATCATGCGCAGAAGCGTGGACTTGCCGCAGCCGGACGGGCCGACGAAAACCACGAACTCCCCCTTGGAGGCGGAAATGTTGACACCCTTGATAACGCTCACTTCCCCGAAGGTTTTCGTGATGTTGTCCAACTGAAGGAAGGCCATGCTGTCGTTACTCCGATCACGTGGAGCCCGGGGCGAACCGCGGGTCTCGTTCTGTCTATTGGCTCTCGTTTTGTGTCTGGTGCGTATCATCAAGCAGGGCAGCGGCGCAGTTCTCGTCCGTCACAAGCCGCTTGACGTAACCGCCGCGCAGGATGGCGCGAATGATATTGACCTTGTATCCGCCGCCCGATGCCAGGATGGAGTGACGGACGGATTTCAGCTGCTCCGGCGAGACTGAAAGGACGCGTTCGTTCAGCGGATGATCGACCGGCTTGCCATCACTATCGAGGAACACGCCGAGCAGGTCGCCGACGGCACCCGCCGCCAGCAATGCCGCCAGGTTCTCGGAAACCGTTGGCGTCTGAACCAGCAGGGAGCGTTCCGTCATGTCGCCGCAGGAAACCAGCGCCACATCCACGGACCGCGCGCGTCGCATGGTTTCACGAATGCCGTAATGGGAGAGAAGCGCTTCCCGGCTTTCTGCTGAGGGGAAATAGAGCGGCGCCGTCAGATACCAGCATTCGGCCGAGATCGCCCGCGCATAGCCGGTGGCAACTTCGAATGTGCTGGAGCCGGAACCCCGGGTGAGGCCACCCATGATGGAGGTAACCCAGCTGTCGGACAGGGGTCTGGGCGTCAGTCGCTTGAGGCCGGCGGTCAGGGTTTTTCCCCAACCGACACCAAGACCCATGCCGTTTACCAGAAGCTTGTCCAGCATGCCGCCTGCGGCATCGCCAATGGTGCGCTGATTTTCCGCTTCGTCGGGGAGGGTGGGAATGACGCAGACTTCCTCCAGGCCGAAACGCGCCTTCACCTTGTGCTCAAGCTCGATGCAATTGGCCATGGGCAGGCGAATGTCGACCAGTACGGAGCCGTCTGTTCGCAATTGCCCGAGCGTTTTATTGATCCGCAGACGTGTCAGGCCCAACTGGTCGGCAATCTCCTGCTGGGTCAGTCCTCCGATGAAATACAGCCATGCCACCCGGGCGCGTATCTGCTGCGCATCCATGTCCTCGATAGCCGATGTTTCGTTGATTGCCATGCTCACTCGTCTCCCTGCTCAGGCAAAGGCCTGTTTGAGCGTCAGGGCCGATGTCTTCAGTGCATCCAATATGGATTTGCTGTTCTGTTCGAACGGGTAGAACACTTCAAGGAAGACCGGAGATTGTGCAAGTCCAGTCCGGGCGAGCAAAGCTCTCGCGTCCTTCAGGTCTACCCGTCCAGGCTCGGTGAAATCCCAATGGCGATCCAGTTGATAATCCGTCTGCTGGATGTGGACGACGGAAATGACGTCACTCAATTCGGTAAACCACGGCTCCATCGTGTCCGCTTCGGGTCCATAGAGAGGTATGATGGTGCCATGCCCCCAATCCACGCAAAGGCTCCATGGGGTTGCGCTGCCGGCGACATCCGCCATCATCCGGCGAGCCTGCTGAACCGTCCAGGGCCATTCCCGGCGCATCGGTGTCGGCTCCACGTAGAGCTCGCTCAGACCCGCGGTCCTGGCCTTCTCACCCAGTCGAAGCATCCGCTCCACCAGGCCTTCATAATCGCGTTGGTCGATTGCGTCCGCTTCCGAGGCATCCGTACGGGATGCAATGGCGCCGAGCGGACCGCCTACACCTGATATTCCGGCCTCGGCCGCAAAACCATAAGCCCGTTCCATCCATTGTTCCGCATAGGCGCGGACATCCTCGTCCGGATGAAGCAACTGGTTGAAGGTATAGTGTGCAAGTCCAATGAAGGCACTGTGGATGGTGATGCCGTGATCTTCCGCCGCCTTGCGCACGTCGCGCGCATGGCGGGAAAGCACCGCTGAGGGCCACATGGGATCGACGAGGTCGAAGGAAAACTGGATGAGGTTCAGCCCGAGCTGGTCGCGCACGACCGGAGCCCAGAGATCCGGTGTGATCCAGCGCTTGACACAGAAGGACAGGTTGATGCCGAGGGGATTGGCCGTGCTCATTTGGTCGCTCCCATGGTCAGGCCGCGCACCATGTGGCGGGAAACGATCAAGGCGAAAATGGTGACCGGCAGAACGATGACCGTGCCGGTGGCCATTATCTTGCCCCAGGGCAGTTCGTAGCCCGACATGAAGCTCGTGGCGACAACGGGTGCGGTCTGGACATTGCGGCGCGTAAGAACGAGCGCATAGAGAAGTTCATTCCATGAGAAGATAAACGAGAAGATCGCGGAGACTGCGATGCCCGGGGCACCAAGGGGCAGATAGATCTTGCGGAAAATGGTGAATTGGTCGGCGCCATCCAGCCGCGCCGCCTGTTCCAGATCCGGTGGGATCGACTTGAACTGGTCGGTGCAAATCCAGACCACGATGGGCAGGTTGAACGTGAGGTAGATGAGGACCAACACCAGATGCGTATCCAGCATCTTCAGCTGCAGCGCCAGAACATAGACCGGCAGGGCGAGCACGATCGGACTGGTCATACGGTTCGAGATGAACCAGAACCACAGATCGGACTTTCCCCGGAAATCATAGCGGGCCAGCGCGAAGGCGGCAGGCGCACCGAGCAGCACGGCGAGTGCCGTGGTTGCCGTGGCGATTATCAGCGAGTTGCCAACCGCACCGAGAACTTTCAGATCCGCGAAGATTTCCCGGTAGTGATCGAGCGTCGGCGTAAACAGCCAGACGGGCGGTGACGCCAGAATATCCGACTGAGTTTTGAAGCTGGCGGAGACCATCCAGTAGAACGGAAACAGCGTGAACAGCACGACGACCGTCAATCCGAGGGCGTGCAGGATCTTTCCGGATGAGAAACGCATCATTGCACCTCCTTGTAGAGAACGCGGATGTAAAGGCGGCTGAGCAGGATCGTGATGACGAGCAGCAGGATGGCCTGCGCGGAGGCCGTGCCGAGATCGAAGATGCGAAAGCCGACACGCTGAATGTAGACCGAGACGAGATCGGTCGCCGAACCGGGACCGCCGCGCGTCATGACAAACACCATATCGAAGAGTTTCAGAACGTCGGCGGAGCGCAGGATGAGCAGGGCGGTGAGGCCCGGCATCAGGTAAGGCAGCTGCACATGTTTCAGCAGCGCCCATTTGGAGGATGTTTCCAACCGGGCGGCTTCCTCGATTTCGCCTGGTACCATGGAGAGTCCTGCGAGGAAAATCAGGGCGCAGAAGGGTGTCCACTGCCAGATATCCATGATGACGATGGCAGCAAAGGCGCCCGTCTGCGATCCCAGCCAGTCGATACCACCGATGCCGATGGCATCGAGAAACCAGTTTGCGACACCGAAATCGCGATTGAAGATGAGGCGACCGATGAGGCCGACGACCGCATAGGTCGTTGCGAGCGGGACAACGAGCGTCACCCGTGCAAGGGACTTGAGCAAACCCATCCCTGTCTTGTGCAGCAGAAGCGCGGTCATAAGGCCAAGCGCTATCTGGATCGGCAGCACCGTCACATAGAACTTTGCCGTCAGGAACAGGGAAGCCCAGAACGTACTGTCCGTAAGCACGTTGGCGTAGTTTTCCAGTCCGACAAACGGGAAACCGTCCCGCGGGCGGGCAATGTTGTATTGCCGGAATGACGTCACCAGGGCGAAAATCGTCGGATAGATGCCGATGACGAAAAGTGTCAGCACGGCCGGGGCGAGAAACCAGAAAGGTGTCCAGCGACCGTAGCCGCGATTGGGTCTGATGGTGGGTCCGGGCATCAGGCTTTCCTCTCACGCTCGTCCAATGGGATAGAATATCGACATGTCCGAAATCTTTTCATGCTATTCCAGATTGGTGTGATTGGCGCGCATGACGGCAGGCGAAACTTTCAGCCTGTCGCGGACCGCAAGGACCAGAAGCTCGACGGCGATATAAAGCGCACCCTCATAGAGCGATCCCATCGGCATGACGGAAGCCGTCGCACCCTGATCATTCGCCATGGTCTGCGCCGGAACATGAAGAACGAGATCGCCTTTTCGTGCAGCTGCACCCTCAGCCTGTGCCGTTATGACAAGAACCCGCGCACCTGCTTCGCGCGCGACGCCGATAAGGGCAGACACCGTGGAAAAATCGCCCGGCCCGGCCGAAACGATCAGAAGATCGCCCTTTTCGACAGCAGGTGTCGTCATGTCCCCAACGACTGACGATTGCAGCCCAAGATGGAACAGGCGCATCGCCAGCCCCTTGATCTGAAGACCTTCGCGACCCACTCCGTAAAGGGCGATCCGTCGCGCTTTCGTAAGCGCGTCAACAACCGCCTCGAACTGTGAGGGGTCGATCCGGCCCAGGCATTTGCCGACTTCAGCCAGCGCGTTTTCGTATAGGTGAAGCATTGCGGTGGTTCACTATGAGCGATGAGGAGCAGGCGTTGGCGACGGCAGGACACTGCCGCCGCCAACCGCTGCGCGATCATCCTTGGGGGAAGGGGCGAAAAGGGTTACTGCAACAGCTTCTTCTTGCCGTCGTAATAGCCTTCCTTCTTCAGGATATCTTCCATTCGGGTTCCGATTTCCTTGGAGCCGGCCTCGACGGAAACTTCACCCAACATGATCTTGGAACCCCATTCCGCCACCACCTCGGAAATGGCGGGCCATGCCGGGAAGCGCGGACGGAACTCCGGAACGCCCTTCTGCCAGGATGCGACCATGGGTTCCACGAACTTGTACTTAGCCTTGATGTCAGGGTCGTTGTAGACAGACGTGCGGCCCGAGACGCCGCCGGCCTCCACATACGCCTTGGCGATATCTTCCGAAGTCGCCCACTGGATGAAGAGCCATGTTGCCTTTTTCTGCTCCTCGGACGCCTGCGATGCGACCGCGAGCGAGAAGCCACCAAGGGCCGGAAGACGTCCTGCCGGACCGGCTGGCTCCGGGGCAACAGCAAGGCAATCACCCAGCTTGGAGGTCGTGGCATCCGCCAGCGTGCCGTAGAAAGCCGACCACTCGGTGATCATCGCGACCTGACCCTGTGCTAGAGCATTTACAGCTTCCGCGTGGTCGAAGCTGACAATGCCAGGCGGCATATACTTCATCAGCTCCTGGCGGAAGTTGAGACCCGTCTGGCTTTCCTTGCTCATGAGGTTGGATTTGAATTCCTTGTCCAGTAGTGAACCGCCGAACGGCCAGAGGAAGCGCATGAAGCTGTCCGCCGATTGGGTTTCGCCGCGCAGCGACTGCAGGGCGAACGCATACTGGTTCTTGGACGCATCAGTCAGCTTGGGAGCATAGACTTTCATCAACTCCTCCCAGGTAGCCGGAGGCTTCTCGAAGCCAGCGTCCTTCAGCTTGCAGGAGTTGTAGAACAGCAGGCCGGAATAGTTATCGAAGGGCAGGCCGTAGGTCTTGCCGCCCCATGAACCGAACGCGTCCAGCAGCAGCGGGAAGAACCCGTCGAGCTTGAGGTTCGGATCGGTAATCGACTTGTCCTTGGTGAAGTTTTCGATCGGGTCGATCCAGCCGTTTTCCGCAAACTCACCGATCCAGACCAGATCGACCAGAGCCATCGTCAGATCGCCCTGCGAGGTAAAGTTCAGCACTTCCTTCTCGCGCGTGTTCTCGTAAGGAACGATTTCGTAATTGACCTTGATCCCGGTCTTCTTCTCAAATTCCGGAAGCAACTTGATGATGGCACGATAACCCGGCCGATCCAGGAAAATACCATTGATTTCGGTGCCATTCAGCGACTTGGCGGCATCTTCCAGCCAGTCGGCATGCGCCGTCATCGGCAAGCTTGCGGTCGCGGCAGCCAGTGCCAGCACGCTAGTGCAGACTTTCAAAAAGCGTTTCATTCCACTCCTCCTACGGTGCCAGCTGCCCCTGCGCAGCTTTGAAACGGTATTCTCAGAAAAGGGGCCCATAACGACCGTCGGCAATGGCTTCTGTCGTCATTCGCAAACCCTTGGACCTCTCGTCACCCCTTCGACCCGTTGTTTGGCATAGCTCCGCCCATCGTAAGAATGCGAATTTTGTTGCCATTTCAAAACGTTAAGGTCGAACTTCCTCCCGGTGCGACGGTTAATCGATACATCTGTATTTTTTATTTTGCAATAGCATTCAATGAGGAAATATGGTGCTTTGCTGGCAGGGGGAAGGGAGGCAATTCATGATCGAGCAGCCGTGCACTCCGGATTTCGCCGTGCGCCGCGATCTTGCGGTTCGATCGCTAAAAGTGCAGGCGCCCGTGCGAAGTCTTTCCTCTCACGGCCGGAAGAGCTTCGTGCGTCTGAAAAGTCGTCTTCGCAGGATCTTGTCAGCGCCGCAGACAAGATGACTGAAGCTCACTTGCGCCGGATGATCAAACGGAGTTTTCCATTCGGCGGTGTTGTTGGTGAGGAGGCAGGGCGTAAAACCGGTGCATCCGGTTTTGACTGAGTCATCGATCCGATTGACGGTACCATGGCCTTTCTCGTGGGGCAGCCCAATTGGGTGGCATAATGGCTGGCGCGACAAAGGAATAATGTCCTCCCAAGCCTTATAGTGCAAAGCCCGCGGATGAGTGATCATTCGCGGGCTTTGTGATAGAAGAGGACAGTTAGAGTACTTCTGCAACGGGTGGCGGCAGGCGCATCTCACTGGGTAAATCCTGAGGTGAAAACAGCGCATTGTGCACCTGGTTAAGCGCGATTGCGACCGCCCCGATCAGCGTGGCGAGAGGCAAGCGTGCTTGCTTCAACCGAAATGGTACGTTTGGTACAAGCAGGTGGCGCCTCCTGGATGAAGCGCGGCGCATCGACACGCACCGGAGGGCGGTGACACACACGATAGGCCCTATAACTTCGTCCTTACTCTCCAAATGGATCCATCAGCACCTTGCATTGCGTCGTTCGCTTTCGCAGTGCCTCGAAAGTGTCAGGCATGTCGATCAGGCTAACAAGATCGGAAATCAGATGTTGTGGGGCGAAACGACCTGAATCCAATGCGTCGATGGCGTTGGCGAACTCGTGCATGTTAAAGAAAACCGACATGACGATGGTGACCTCTTTCGAGATGGCCCGGAACAGAATCCATATGATCAGGCGCAGTACAGAGGCCGAGAACGACGACCTTGCCGCGTGGTCGCACCAGTGAAATGCAGTGATCGATCATACCTGGCCGACCGACACATTCGAACACGATGTCCGGCATGCCGTCGCAGGCCTCCGCGATCCTGCGCACAGATTCCTCGCCTGAAACGACGAAGCCTGTTGCGCCAAGCGCCATCGCCCGCTCGGCCTGCAAATCCGACAGGTCGGCGAGAACGACTTTGCGTGCGCCTTGCCGCCTTGCCCAGAAGGCGACAGCAAGGCCGATAGCACCCGCACCGACAATCAGGACGGTGTCACCCGGCTTCATGGCGGATTGGGTGATACCGTGAAGCCCAACGGCGAGAGGCTCCGCCAATGCACCATCGGCGGCCGAAATGCCCCAGGGCAATCGGCGGCATTGATTGGCGTTGACGGTGGCATATTGGGCGTAGCCGCCGCCGATTAGCGTCATCGTCTCGCACCATGCCGGTTCTCCTCTCCGGCAGGAGGAGCAGTTTCCACAGCCGCGAATAGGGGCAACGCTGACCTGATCGCCAACCTTCAAGCCACAGGCATCATCGCGGATTTCGAGAATTTCGCCGGAAAATTCATGGCCGAGAATGTCGCCTTTCTTGACGCCGAACACTTCCTCCGCAGTCATGTGCAGGTCGCTGCCGCAAATCCCGCACCGGCAGACCTTTATCAGAAGCTGTCCGGGTGCTGGCTTTGGGTCTCGCGCATTGCCTATGACAAGAGGTTTGCCGACAGAATCGAAAAGTGCTGCTTTCATCGTGGCCTCCCTGTTGCGGCCGAAAGCGGCGCGATCAGCTTGCGGCCGACGGGGAAAAGGGAGATGCGGTGGGAAATGAGACCCCATATGCCCTGGCGGGCGTAAAGGGCGGTCATCAGGGTCATCAGACCCAAAACTATCATGTACGTGGCACCGTATTGGGAGAAGAGACGGTCAGCGACGAAATAGATGATCGCACCGACGAGCACCCCTTCGATCTTGCCGATGCCTCCAACCATGACGATGAAGATGCAAATATTCGCCCAGCTCGGATTGAAACCTGCCGCAGGCGTAAGACGTAGTTGCGCCATGTAATAGATAGACCCGGCGAGCCCGGTTCCCATCGCCGCGGCGACGAAAATCAGAAAGCGCAACTTCTTTACATCGACGCCCTGGCTTTCGGCGGCGACCGGATTGTCGCGCATGGCGGTCAACGCCAGGCCGTGCCTTGAGCGTAACAGCCAATAACTGCCGCCAATGGTTGCCAGGAGCATCGATACACACAGCCAGATTATGCCGACTTCCCGTTCATGCAGGGAGTACTGGCTCATGACGCGCAGGGTCATGCCCGAGCCGGCGTTGACGTATTCGATATTGGAGATGATGAGTTTTACAGCTTCTGCCACCACCCAGGTGCCGATGGCAAAGTAAGGTCCCTCCAGACGATGAAGCAAGGCGTAAGTTGGGAGTGCAAGCAGGCCCGGAACGAGAATACTGAGCCATACGGCCAGAAATGGGTTGATCCCGAAATTGGATGCAAGGACAAACATCGTATAGCCCGCGACGCCTACAAAGGCTTGCTGGCCGACCGAAACAAGCCCGGCGTAACCGGCCAGTAAATTCCACATCTGGGCAATCGCCAGATAGCAGGAAAATTCGACGACCCAGCGGATGTGGCCGGATTGGCCCCACCACGGCATGGTGATCATTCCGGCCAAAACAACCAGGCTGGCCATGGCCGCCACGCGGCTGGAGGTCGTGTGGCGGATGACGGTGACCGTGTCGGCTGCGATGGCGCCGGCGCTTTCTGGGGATGCGGTATTTGCCGTGGTCATGGGATCAGCCTTTGCTCATCAGGCCTTGCGGACGTGTCGCAAGAATGGTCAGGAAAACGAGATGTCCGGCCAGGATTCCGAAGCCAGGATCGATACGAAAACCGATTGCCTGCGCAATGCCGAGAACCATCGATCCGACAAAGGCGCCCCAGATCGATCCCATGCCGCCGATAATGACAGCTTCAAATGCAAAGATGAGCTGTGCCGGGCCATCTGCTGGCGAGACGGTGGCGCGCAGGGCGAAAAATACGCCTGACAGACCGAGGATGCCGACTGCGATTGCTGTTGCATAGGCATAGACGACACGGGGATTGATGCCGGTCATGGCTGCGGCTTCAGTATCTGCGGCGGCAGCTCGAAGCGCCCGGCCGAAACGGGTATGGCGCATGGTCAGGTCGAGGCCACATGTGAGCAGCGTTGCCGCAATGAGAATCAGGACCGGAAGCAAGCCAATATAGATGCCTCCGATATTCAGAGACGCCGCTTCAATGCCGCCGCCGGTCATGGAGCGCGTGTCGGCTGACCAGATTTCGAGCATCAGGTTTTGAAGCGCGATCGACAGGCCGAAGGTAGCGATCAGGGAGGGCAGGGATCTGCCCCGACCACCTTGTTCAGCATGAATTTTTGAAGACCCCAGCCGATGATGGCTGCGAGCGGCACGAGCAGCGCAATAAGCGGCAATGGGCCGAGCCCGAATGCGACGGACAGTGACACGCCGATCAGCGCGAACAGTACCACCAGATCGCCATGGGCAACGTTGACAAGGCGCATGACACCAAACATCAGCGCCATGCCAAGCGCATATTGGGCGTACATGCCGCCGAGGAGAACGCCTTGTATCAATGCGTCAAGCCACTTCATGACTGGCTCCAAAATATGCCTGTGCGATATCGGCGCGGGTGACGTCGGATGATTTGCTCTCAAGCGTAATATGCCCTTCAAGCATGCAGTACAGTCGATTGGAGGCGCGCTGGGCGAGCATGACATCCTGTTCCACGAGCACGATCGAGGTGCCTGTTGCAGCAATTTCGGGAAGAATCTCGTAGATCTCGCGGATCACTTTCGGAGCCAGGCCAAGTGAAATTTCGTCACAAAGCAGAAGTCGTGGCTGGCTGAGAAGGCCGCGGCCGATCGCGACCATTTGCTGTTGACCACCCGACAGCCTTTCGACACTGGCGCCGCGCTTTTCCCGAAGGATCGGGAACAGTCTGTAGATGCGCTCCAGCGTCCAGATTTTTTCGCCGGCACCCGTCTTTCTGGCATGGTCGATGGCAACCTTCAGATTGTCTTCAACGGACATGCCGGCAAACAGCCGGCGACCTTCAGGAACCATGGCGACGCCGAGCTGTACCATGCGGTGCGGCAGGCTGCCGCCAACAGGGCAGTCTTCGAAAAGGATCATGTCACGCGCAACGGGCAGCAGACCCATAAGCGCGCGCAGAAGTGTCGACTTTCCGGCGCCGTTCGCACCGATCAGGGCGACGACATCGCCAGCCGCAATCTGGAAATCGATGGAAAAAAGCGCCTGGAAATCGCCGTAGCGTGCGCTCAGACCCCTGGTGCTGAGAAGCGGTGTCGCAGAAATCATGCTTCAATCCCCATATAAACGCGCTGCACATCCGGATTTGCGATCACGTCCCTGGGAGGGCCATCTGCGATTTTCTCACCGAAATTCAGAACGAGCAGCCGGTCTGCAACCGCCATGATCGCGTTCAACACATGCTCGATCCATATAATCGTGACATTGCGTCGCCGAAGTTGCCGGACGAGTTCAACGAGCTGACGCGCCTCCTCCTCCGTCAACCCACCGGCTATTTCGTCGAGCAGCAGGAGGGTCGGGTTGGTTGCCAGCGCGCGTGCCAACTCAAGCCTCTTCCTGTCGAGAAGCGTAAGCGACCCGGCTGGCAGATTGGCCTTGGCGGCGAGGCCGCATTCGTCCAGAATTGCCGCACAAAAGGTGTTGGCCTGCCGCTCTTCCAGCGAGGCACCGAACATGGCGGCGACCATCAGATTCTCGAAGGCGCTCATGCCTGCATAAGGTTTCGGAATCTGGTAGGTGCGGCCAATGCCGCGACGACAGCGTTTGTGAGGCGGTTCGCTACGGAGGATCGCGCCCTTGAAGACGAATTCGCCGGCATCGAGCGTTGCGTCGCCACTGATCATGTTGAACAGTGTCGTCTTACCCGCGCCGTTTGGTCCCAAAATCCCGAGGATCTCTCCATCCCGAACATCGATGTCGACGCCGTGTAAGACGCGTAACGCACCGTAGGATTTCGATATTCCTGTTCCTGATAAAATAAACTGCGCCATCGCATGCCCCTGCTATGCATTGGGTTCATCGTCTCCGGGCGGACAAAACAGGCCAAAGCCGGTCCGCCCGGCGACGTGTTGCGTGATCAGGACCACTTGATCGGTTGCAGCTTTGCTTCAGGCTCGATCAGTTTGTTGACGGAGTTGTCGACGATCTTCAGATCGTACATCCACTTGTCGCTCTTGACCCATTGGCCGCCAAAGATCGGCGTCTTGCAGATATTGGCATGCGGTCCGGTGCCGAACTTGATGGGGCCGACGAGCGTGTTAAGGTCGGTGGCCTTCAGCGCATCCCGCACGGATGTACGATCCATCGGGTCACTTGCACGCTTCAGGGATCGATGGCGACCTCCCAGAGTGCATGCGCGTAGCCCAGTGGCTGGATCCACTGCTTCTTCATTGCACTTTCCCACTCGTTGGCGATATCGCGGCTGGTCTGGCCGGTGAGCGAAGACTTGAACGGGAAAGCGGGCGTCCACCAGACTTCCGAACTCATACCCTCCCCAAGCCGTCCCATCGCCTCGACGCCCGAAGGGAAGAGGAGGGCTGCGGCCACGGTGACGACCTTGGGATGGAATTTCTGCTGACTGCACTGCGTGATGAAGGTCTTCAGGTCGGAGACATAGGCGATGCCGCCGACAATATCGCAGCCACCGCTTTTATAATCGGAAATCTGTGCGGAGAAGTCGTTCGTTCGTGGCTGAAACATGCTTGGCACAATGGTTTTGAACCCGGCCTTTTCCACCGACGGCGGCAAACCGTAGTTGCGGTTACCCCAGGTTTCCCCGTCTGCATTGCGGGGAAACAGCATGCCCACGTCCCTGTTGGTGTCGATCGACTGCCAAAGCCCCACAAATGTGGCAAGCGCGTCCTCAAGACCCCAGAAGAAATGATAGGTCCAGTCGAACGGTTTCTTGTCGCCGCCGCGCGGCATGACGTAGGCCTGCCAGGGTGCTGCCGAGGAAATGCTTGCGACACCGTTGAGTTCGGCCTGATCCGCGGCCGGGTTGATGACATCTGTCGTAGAGGCGGGAATGAGAAGCTGGACATTATCATTCAGGATGAGTTCGCCAGCAATCTCGGCAGATTTGTTCGGATCGGACTGGGCGTCACGGACAAGGATTTCGACATCATAAGTCTTGCCGTTGTTCTGGATACCGTTGGCCAGCAGTGTCTTGATTTTCTCCACGGTATAACCATCGGCCTCGCCGAAGGGTGACAGTGGACCAGTCAGCGGACTGATGAAACCGATCTTGATCTTGCCGCCCGACGCCCTTGTGAGCCCCGGCATGGCAAGTGTGGCCGCCGCCGCGCCCATGGTTTTAAGCGCGCTGCGGCGCGAGAGCCGCATCTGCCTGATACCTTCGATGATTGTATTCATGTTCTCCTCCCTTTTGTTTTTGGAAAAGGCAGCATCGGTCATCTCCTCCACGACCGATGCTGCCGTGCACTAACCGGCGGGACGCAAATGCAGTCCGCCGTCGATAACCATCTGCGCGCCGGTGACGTAGGACGAGGCCGGGGAAGCCAGATAGAGCGCGAGCCCTTTTATTTCCGAGGTATCGGCGATGCGGCGCAGCACCGACCATTTTTGGAAAGCTTCGCGATCCTCCACATTGCGCAGTCGACCGCCGGCGATATTGGTGATGAAGGGACCCGGCGCGATCGCGTTGACGAGGATGTTATAT
This sequence comes from Rhizobium sp. AN73, assembly GCF_030757975.1. Lineage (NCBI taxonomy): Bacteria > Pseudomonadati > Pseudomonadota > Alphaproteobacteria > Hyphomicrobiales > Rhizobiaceae > Rhizobium > Rhizobium sp. AN73. The sequence continues at coordinate 536,855 of NZ_JARWME010000001.1, read as the reverse complement.
CGTCCAAGCTCCATTGCCGCCTGTCGCACCAGATGGGCGACGCCTGCCTTGGCGGGCATGTAGGGTGTGCCGACGATGCCATCGTTGTAGAGCGCTGCGCAAGACGAGGTCGCAATGATGCGGCCTCCTCCGTTCTGTTTCATGTAACGGGCGGCAAGCTTGATTGTGTTGAAGACGCTGGTCAGATTGGTCGCGATGACCTTGTCCCAGTGCCCGTCGTCGAGATTGTCGATTTCTCCAAGCGGATTGCGCTCGCCTTCGGCGGTCAGAAAGCCCGGTCCCGCATCGATCCCCGCATTGGCGAAGACGATATCGATACTGCCGTGCTCCCTCACGACACCGGCAAATGCTTCCTCCATGTTTGTGCGGTCGGTTACGTCGACGACCTGTCCCCAAATATTGCCGCCCCAGACATTACCGCCGGCCCGGCGCATGTCCTCGATCGTCCGATCCAGTTCGAGGCGGTTAATGTCGAAAAGGCAGACTTTCGCGCCGTTTTCGGCCAGCACTTCAGCATAAGCGCGACCAAGGCCGCTGGCCGCACCCGTCACGATGGCCGACTTTCCGGCCACATTGAACATTTCCTGCAATGACATGTTGGCAATCCGTTATCCAGAGAACGCGTCAGATGAACATTTCCTGATTTATCGGGATGCCTTTTTCTTCGCAGTAGCTCGTGTAGTGATTGATGAACCAGAACACGTCGGCGGTGAAATCGTAGTTGCCTTTGTCGTCGAAGAACTCGATGGGCCCGTTGATCCAGAAGATGGCCTTCACGCCGTTCGGATCATCGGAGAAAAGCGTATGGTCCGTACCCGGCAGCTCGTAAACGAAATCACCGGGACGGGCGACCCAGCTATATTCATGATAGGCAAAGGAGCCTTCCAGCGTTAATGCGGAGACCACTCCGCGATGGCGGTGCGTGCCGATCCGGCCGCCGCCTTTTACCCACAGGATGTTGGCGACGGAATTTGTCCGCACGTCAAAACAGAAATGCTTGATAGCGGCGCTGTCGCCGAAGGGAACCCAGGGATTTAGGTCGTCGTCTCCAGGAATATGGGCACCCTCACGCGCATATTTAAGGATTGTCTGATGATGTGGTTCTTCTGGAAGTTTGACGATTTGCGCCGGTGTGCTCATAGAAATCTCCTCCCGATTTTTAATGGCTCAGTATGTAGGGGCAGTCTGGAATTCGCCATCGAAGAGGGTCAACACAATAATCCTCCAAATTTCCTGGAGCCCTAATTTCAGTAGTCAAAGTATTGATTTTTAATATTAAAAATCGTCATTGCAGTGCAATGAGAGACGCCTCGATTTACTCTTCAAGAATTTTGATTTTATCAAATGATAAATTCGTTATGATGATTTCATCAATTGCCTGTCTTGCATTCAGTCGCGCCAGATTTTTAGGCATGGGAGGGTAGATGAAGATCAACGGCGATCAGGAGGCGCTTCTCGACAGGGGCGGGCATCCCACGTTGCGGGAACTTCTGGCTCATCTCGTGTTCAACCCCGTTAATGGCGTCCTGCGTCTCGGCAATACGCGGATGGTGTTGCAAAGAACGAGCTTCCTCAGTCATTTGCGGGAAGAGATCGTACGCAATTACGGACGCGAGGACGCGTTCGCCTTGCTTATCCGGCTGGGCTTTCAGGCGGGCGTGGAGGATTCACGCTTCGTGCAGGCATCATGGCCCAACATCGATCCCGGCGATGCATTTACCGCCGGCACACGGCTGCATACCGTGAGCGGCATCACGCGTGTGGAGACCGTCCACAACGATTTTGATTTCAAGAAAGGCAAGTTTTCCGGCGAATTTTTATGGCACGAGAGCGCCGAAGCCTCCGAGCATCGGAAACATTATGGTGATGCGACCGAGCCGGTCTGCTGGTCGCTTGTCGGTTATGCCTCGGGCTATGCCACACATTCGCTCGGCAAGCTGATCGTCTACAAGGAAACCGAATGCAAGGCGATGGGGCACAAGCATTGCAGGGTCGTGGGAAAACCCGCGGATGCGTGGGGCGAAAACGACCCGGCTGTGCAACTGTTTCGGCGACAAATCATGCCGCGCTATCTGAGCGAGGAAATCCAGTCGCGTGCTGCAAGGCCCAAACCTCTACCCTCGAAGTTTGACGCTTCCGCACGATCTCGATCTGGTTGTCCTGGCGCCCGTACGCGACCAGATCGAAGCCTCCGCGCGCTCAAGCTTCCCGGTCACGATTTCCGGACCTGTCGGCAGCGGAAAAAGTATCGCGGCCAATCATATTGCAAGTCTTGCCGCCCCGGGCGGCAAGTTGCCCGAATGGGCATCGGGCCACGGTATGACGCTTGCAATGTTGCGCGCGCTGCTTTTGCCTCCTGCAACACGATCGGGCAGGAAACATGTCGTTTTATTGCAGGATGTCGAACATCTTGACGCGGCATGCCAGGCTTTTCTTGAGAACCACCTGCGCTCTGCAAGCGAGGCAGCGCGGCAAACCCTCTTGATCATCCTGACTGAAGCGACGCCGGCTGCTTTTGCCTCCGATCCGCGCATGCGCCCCGCTCTTCGCCGCATCCTCTCGAGGAGGCCGATCATGATGCCATCCCTCAGCGCGCGACGGGATGAGATTGCCGTAATCGCCTTGGCATTAAAGGACGTCGTCGCAGAAAAATTGGACGTCCCGGTTCGCGATCTCGATGCAACTGCGCTGGCGAGGCTGGCCAGCTTGCCCATGCCGGAAAACCTGGTGTCTCTTGAGGCCGTTCTTGCCAATGCACAGCTGGAAGTCTCCCCTCTCAAGGCGATCAATGCTGCTGCTATCGCAAGAGCGGACGCGTTGTCTTCGTCAGGCAACCTACACGATGTCTGGAATGGCAAGCTGCAGTCCATGGCTGAAGCCGCAATTGAGACAGACGGTTTTGAACTCGAACAATTAAACCAGTTATTCTATCAGCTTGCGATTGATCGGGCGGATGGAAATGTGGCCAAAGCGGCGCAATTGCTGGGCTTGACCCGGCCACAACTCGCATACAGGCTTCGGGGTCGGGAGGCCTGAAAAAGATGGGCGCCCGGTGAAATTTTACGGTCGCTTCCGAAAGGGAAAGATCGCGGACGGTCCCAAAATCGTGCAGTGAGCTAGGAAAGATTTGTTGCCGGTCCATCCAGATTTGTTGGAGACCAAACAAAAGAGAGGCATCTATGTCCAACAGGGTTTTGATCGTCACGGGGGGATCACGCGGCATTGGTGCAGCGACATCCGAGCTGGCTGCTCAACGAGGCTATGCTGTTCTTGTCAACTACGTGGGAAATTCCGCAGCGGCTGAGGCGCTCTGCGCAAAAATACATAATGCCAGCGGCACAGCCTTATCTATACAGGCCGATGTCTCGCAAGAGGCTGATATTGATCGCATCTTTGAGGCCGCAGACCGGATGGGCCGTCTGGCAGGGCTGGTCAACAATGCTGGCGTGGTTGATGCGGCAGCTCGGGTCGAAGATTTTGACTTCGATCGGCTCTCGCGGATGTTTTCGATCAACACTTTGGGCACCATTCTCTGTTCAGGCCGCGCTGTAAGGCGCTTGTCCACGCGGCATGGTGGTCAGGGTGGAAGTATTGTTAATGTGACATCCGCTGCCGCGAAGCTCGGCTCGCCTGGCACTTACGTAGATTACGCGGCATCCAAAGGGGCAATAGACACCTTTACCGTCGGGATGGCGCTCGAAGTTGCGGCCGAAGGCATACGCGTGAATGGTGTCTGCCCCGGAATCATAGATACCGACATTCATGCCTCGGGCGGCGACCCGGGGCGAGCTGCTCGCATGGCTCGCGACTTGCCTATGGGTCGAACCGGTACGGCTCTGGAGGTAGCTCAGGCCATATTATGGCTGATATCGGACGAAGCAAGCTACACCACCGGATCAGTGATTAATGTAGCGGGCGGGCGCGGGATACTCCCCTGAAAATCACAGCTACGCGGGACGATGCGCGACATTCGCCATCCACCGGGCTAGGAGGGTATTTGGTTATAATGCTGCCGCAATTATTGCTGCCTACTGTCCATCCAATGCGATCAGCAACGGAGATAGCATTGTGGGCAACCGACACCATCCAGCAACGATTTATTCCGAACAAAAGAGCGTGATCAAGCAGCAAACCGGACTGGTGTGGCTTGTCTTTCCCACGGTCGCGCTGCTTGCCAGCTGCACATCCGTTCCCCTGAAGGAGGGAGGGACACTCACCTCCTATAATCATCTTAGCCCGGCCAAGGGCAAGTTCACTAAATCCCGCATGTTTGTCGACACGACAGGACTGGCGCAGGTCAAAACCGTGTCGATTGTACCGACGACGTTTTCCTTCGATGCGGCATCGAGAATCAAGTTGCCGCAAGACAGGGCGCTCGTCTCTAACGCTCTCGACCGTGCCATTTGCGTCGCCCTCAGCGACAAGTACCAGATCGTCTCACCTGGACAGCCCGCCGATCTCTCCCTCCATACGGTCGTGACCGATGTCGTTCCCACAAACAAGACGATGGCTGGTGTCTCGACTGCGGTTTCGCTTGGAAGCAGCTTTGCGCTTCCGGTCAGCATTCCGCGTCTTCCAGCCGGTCTGGGTGGACTGGCGGTCGAAGCGGAGGCGATAGACAGTACCGGCACACAGCGCGCCGCAGTCGTCTGGTCGAAGGGCGCCAACTCCCTGACCAACAAGGCGCGCGTGTCCGAAGTCGGGGACGCCTACAGTCTGGCTGCGAACTTCGGAAAATATTTCTCCCGCATGCTTGTCAGCGGCAAGGAGCCAAAGGGGCTCGATCTCTCAATACCATCTGGCCAACGAATAAACTCCGCGCTTGGCGGCAAACCTAAATACGCCGCCTGCGACGCTTTCGGGCGGTCTCCAGGCCTTATGGGAATAGTTGCGGATAAGGTTGGCGCACCGCCCGGTTGGACGGACAGGCAACCGAAGCCCGCAATGCAATAGACTTTGACCCGGTGTTGATGTGTTCAAGCGCTTGAACACATCAAAGCCACGCCGGCAAACCGGCGAGGTTCACCGGACGATCAGGGTCAAAGAAGACTTCCCCTGCGGCCCATCAGGCTCAACAGGATCAGGGGCAGGGCGGTCGTAATCATGATGGTGATGAACGCCATCGCCATGCCAAGCCCGATTGAGCCTTGTTCGAATTGACGCCAGATATAGGTCGAAATCGTCGCCACACCGACTGGTGCCACCACACTCGAAGCGACCAGTTCGCGTGTTGCGACCGCAAAGACGAGGAGCATTGAAGCCATCAGGCTCGGCATGATCAAAGGAAGAAGGATGCGGCGTAACGCGGTCAGGGGCGAGGCGCCAAACACACGCGCAGCAGCCTCCAGATTGTCGCCGATCTGGTGAAAGGCAGCTGTGGAATAACGCACCGGCTGCGGCAGCAGGATACAGCAATAGGCAAGAAGCAGGATCAGTACGGTATTGTACGGCGTGATCGCCAGCCACGGCTGGTTCCAGGCGAGGATCAGACCAACCGCGACGACAATTCCCGGCAGGGCGTTAGGCAGGATTGTCAGCGCGTCCAGCAGCCCGCGCCCGCGCATTTTGCTTTTCACAACCGCATAGGCAGAGAGTGCGCCAAGGATCCCTGTTACGATCGCAGCCGCGAGCCCCAGACTTAGACTGGTTCCCAACGCCCTGAGCGCCCCGGAACTGTCTGCGAGGATGGCCGTGAAATTCGACAGGCCCAGATTGGACCAGCGAAGTCCCCCTGAAATCGTGCGTGACGAAGCGGTGGCGAGGATCGCCAGTAACGGCAGCCCAGTGGCAACGAGTGCGACCAGCGCAAAGACGCCAACCACGGGGATGCGCAAAAGACCCAGGTCTCGCTTCGCGCTTTCCTGGGGTTTTCCGGTGGTGGTCTGATAGGATCGGCGCATCAGTATCCAGCGCTGCAAAAGGAACGCGCTGAAAGAAAGGGCCACCAGTACCAGGGACAGGATGGCGGCGCCCGGCAGATCTATCGGCCAGTCGGAAACTCTCAGGTCGATTGCGGTCACCAGCACCTGGAACCCGGCGCGGCCACCGAGGGCAGCGGGTGTGCCGTATTCCTCGATTGCCATGGCGAACACAAGGAGCAGACTTGCCGCAAGGCCTGGAGTAGAAAGCGGCAACGTGATCCGCCAGAAGGCTCGCGCCGAGCTGGCGCCAAAGACACGGGCGACATCGGCATAGCGGGAACCGACGGTTTCCACCGTGCGCGAAACGGCAAAATAAACCACCGGGAAGGTGTTCAGCGTCATGACAAAGACGATGCCGGGGACCGAAAACAGAAAGGTCGCAAGGTCGAACCCGGCAATTTGCGACAGGTAGCCCCTTGGCTGCAATGTCATGATCCAGCCGAGCGTGGCGATGTAGGGCGGGATCATGAAGGGGATCAGGAAAAGGACATCCCATATCACCGCACCGGGGACCCGGAACAGAGCGCGCAGGACGGCAAGCGGCACCGCGATCAGTGCTGACAAGGCCACGACCAGCGCGCCCAGCACCAACGTGTTCAGCGTCATATCTATAAGTTTGGGATCGCCGAGCGTGGAAGCCAACATCGAGAACGGCGCGGCCAATGAGCCGCGCCCCAACTCGGGAAATATCGCCTGCAAGACAATGAAGAGGAAAGGCACGGCAACCACGAGGATCAACCCGGCCGCCGAGATGATGACGGAAGGGCTAACCCCTTCTTTTGCGCGTGCCATGGATTTTCCTTACTTCTTAAAGGCCTTACCGAAGGTTTCCAGCGTTTCGGCGCGCTTTCCGTAGACGGCGCCGGCATCGACCGGAAGTATCTTCAGATCGGCGATCAGCGGGCGCGCGGCGGCCACATCGGCGCGTGCCGGCATCAGGTTTTCACCCGCGACGATGGCCTGCCCCGCATCCGAGAGGATGTAGTCGACAAATTTCTTTGCCTCGTCCTGGTGCTTCGACCAGTTCATGATCATTACCGGACGCGGCGCGATCACAGTGCCGGACTCGGGGAAGATTACCTCAATTTGCTCACCCTTCGCCTTGCCGTTCAGCGAGATATAGTCGACCGCACCGAAGACGGCAGCCTTGGCTCCTTGAAGAACCGGGTTCAGCGCTTCGGCATTGGCTCCCGCAACTATTGCGCCGTTCGCGGAAAGCGCTTCGAAAAGCTTCCAGCCTTGGGTGCCCGAAAGCGCCGCAACCAGTTCGAAGCTGGCACCCGACTGCGCAGGGTCGGGCAGGTTTACCAAATCCTTGTATTCGGGCTTGGCCAAATCGGCCCATTCCTTGGGCTTCGGTGTCCCCGAAGTCGGGTTCCAGGCGATGGCGAGGGCTGATACACCCTGCGCGACGGCAGTATCTGTCTTCAGAAAATCCGGAACGGTTGCCGCATTCGGGCTTGTATAGGGCACCAGCCACCCACGCTTGTTGAAGTCGGTCGCGGTATCCCACGAAGCGGAGATCAGGACGTCCACAACCGGGTTGGCGGCTTCGGCGTCGATCCGGGCCATCACCTTGCCAGTGGTTGCCTGGAAAGTATCGACCTTGATGCCGGTTTCCGCCGTGAAGCCACCTGCGAGCTTGTCGATCAGCGATGCCGGACCTGCTGTATAGACTTTAATGTCCGCCAAGGCTGCGCCAGCGGCAAATAGGGTCGCGGCGGCAACACCGGCGCGGATTGTGTTTTTCAGCATGAGATAACCTCAGTAAATCGGGGCCAGCGTCTGCGGTGGAAACCAGCGCAAACGTTCGGAGATAATCTCCAACCCGACGCGCTCCCCTATGCGCGGGCGGATATTGCTTGAAATCTGAAGGTTTTGTTTTTCTGGCCCATCCAGACGGACGTTAACCGAGTAGGCCGTATCGCGATAATGAATGGCTGTTATGACACCACTCAGCACGGCCGCATCGATTGGGGCGACCCGAAGCGCGCGGGGCGTGACCAGCACTTCTGCCGCGGGTATATCCGGCCCCCCGAGTTGGCCAAGTGTACGATGGCCGAGCATCCAATCTGCACCCGTTCGGGCAAGGGACAGAACCGTGCCAAGGCGCAGGAATTCGGCGACTTTGGGACTTGCCGGTTGCTCTACCAGCTGGTCAGGCGCCGCAAGTTGGACGATCTGCCCGGCGTCCATCACCGCCACTTTATCGGCAAGCGTCAACGCTTCGGACTGATCGTGCGTCACGTAGATTGCTGTCAGTCCAAGGCTGCCAATCAGAGTGCCAAGTTCTTCAACCATCGTTTCACGAAGTTCGCGGTCGAGGTTCGATAGTGGCTCATCGAAAAGGACGATTTTCGGCTCCGCCACGATGGCACGCGCGATCGCAACACGCTGCTGTTGGCCGCCGGACAAAGCCGATGGGGAACGGGCAGCCATTGCCCCCAAGCCCACACGCTCCAGGGCCGCTTTAGTGCGGTGCTCACGCTCCGCCCTGCCGACCCTCGCCATTTCCAGCGGAAACGCCACGTTTCCAGCTACCGTGAGATGTGGCCAGAGCGCATAGTCCTGGAACACCATTCCGAGGCCACGCTTTTCCGGCGGCAAGAATACATTCGGACCGGCGACGCAGCATCCGTCGATGGATACTTCACCGGAACTGGGAGCGAGCAGCCCTGCGACCAGTCGCAGTAGCGTAGTCTTACCGCAACCGGAGGGACCAAGCAGTGCCAGCGTCTGCCCCGCAACCAGCGAAAAATCTATTCCGCGCAGTATCTGCGCATCGCCATAGGCCAGACGCAAGGCCTGCGTCGAGACGGCGGAAGATGATTTGTGCAAGGTATCGGGCATCAGGAAAGATTATCAATTCATTGAGTTACGCGTTCCTAATGCAGGCACATGAAGCTTTCGTGACAAGGGCGTCGTTGAGGCATTTAACTGCAAGTTGCAGGCAAATATCTGAACGCGCGTGAGCGCGCTGATGCCGGCGCAAACGCGCCGCATGCAGCGCAGCGATGGGTCTGTCTCCATCTATGCAACGCTGCATGCAGCCATTCTATTTCATTGCGAACCGATTTGAGATTTCGGGAGGCGCAACGATGAGGTGGCCAGAGGCAGTGCCGTCACAACCACCGGTACGATCAATGCCGACCATGCTGAGCCATAGCCGAAATGGTCGACCAGAAGCCCGAACAGGTAGGGACCAATTGCCATGACCGCCAGACAAATCGTCGAAGCGAAGGCGATTGTCGATGCTATCGAACCTTTAGGCGCGCTTTCCGCGATTTGCAGAAGGTAAAGCGGAAACCATCCGATCCCGAATATCCCCAAGATGACCAGCACGAAGAGGGTTATGGGCAGAGGAATGCCGACGGGGAGAGCTGCAAGGACTGCGGCAGCGCCCGCGGCAATGATCGACACCCGACCGAAGGATTGGCTGCGAAGACCGGGCCGGAAGCGATCGCTGATCCAAGGCAGCAGAATACGGCCCGGAATACCCGCAAGTTGCGTTCCGGCAAACATCGACGATGCGACAAACAGACCAAGTCCTAACCCGTCTGCCATGAACCCGATAACGTGCGCCGTGAGGGTAAACTGAAACGCAGACATGGCAATACCGAGCCGCAACACTGGCCAGAAATCAGGATTCTGCCCGACAATGCGGGCGAGTTTCGCCAAAGGAAGCGGGCGCTCGGTTTTCGCGGCGACATCGCTTCCTTCGCGGTACAGTCCCCAGAAAAGTACCGCACCTGCCACGGAAACACCGGCGCAAAGCCAGGCCGCGGCATGCCATCCGTAACGAACCGCCATGAGCGGAAGAAGAGCGGCGGCGATCATCGTTCCGAAGGGAACCGCCGCCTGTCGAAACCCTGTTGCTATGCCGCGTTTGGCGGGCGGGAACCAGCGCATGATTGCTCTTGTGCCGCCCGGCTGGACAGCCGCATAGGTGCCGCCCAGAAACGCGATGCAAACGAGGAGTGCAGGCAGGCTGTTTGCAAATATCGCCGCGCAAGCCATCGCGATCGCCATGCCGAGCATGGCAATGCCGACGATGCGGCGTTCGCCATGAATGTCGATGGCGCGGCCGAGCGTGAACATCGTTGCGATCTGGACACCGTTCATGACGGTTACGGCGAGGGACGCAGACGCAAGGGAGACGCCGAAAGCTTCCCGCCAGAAGGGCACGAGAATGTAAATCCCCTGCGAGACGAACGAACCTGCGGTCTGCGTTCCGACGGCCACGGCAAGGACTGCCCAGATCGGGGATCGGCGGGGGCCGTGGGTATGGGGGAGGTTGAGGAAATCTGTGACGACACGGAAAAGCTCCTATCAAGGGTTTCCGTGCAATAGCCCTGCAGAGGACCCGGCAGAATTAGGGGCTTGCACATTTCAGCGATAACAGCTTGTTATGCAAACCATGCGCTCATTGGACCCAGAGGCCGTAGAGGCTTTTCTTCTCGTTGCCGAATTGCAGTCGTTCACACGGGTTGCAGGTGTGATGAATACGACGCAGGCCGCCATATCCCTGCGCTTGCGTCGGCTCGAAGACATGTTGGGGCATCGCCTGGTCGAACGGACACCGCGCCGGGTGCGGTTGACGGCGGCTGGCGAACGTTTTCTGGAACCCGCGCGTGCCTATGTCGCTGCCGGCCGTCGTGCCCTTGATGTGTTTGGGCAGGAGCCGACGCGTCTGGCGATCGGTGTCACGCATCATCTGATCGGAGCCGACCTGCCGCGGATACTTCGGGTCATCAGCGAGCGTGAAACGAGTGTTACGCTTCATCTTCGCACCGCCGGCACAAGGACGCTGCTTGAGCTTTACGATGCTGGCGAACTCGATGCGATCATCGTGCTGCGGCACGATGATATCCGGAGAGACGGCGAGTTTCTGTTTCAGGAGAGCTTTGGCTGGTACTGCGCAGCAGACTTTGACCTGCAGGCAAACGTGCCGGTGCCACTCGTGCTTCAACCGGCGCCTTGCAACTTGCGGGCCATGGCCCTTAGGGCGCTGGATACTGCCAGTATTGCCTGGCGCGAAGTGTTCGTCGGGACCGGGGCAACGGCGGTGGGTGCCGCTGCCGAAGCCGGCATCGGCGTCGCGCTGCTGGCGCAAAGTGCAGCTCCCGCTGGGGTGGAGGAGGTGAGGGGGCGCATGCTCCCGGAACTTCCCAAGCTCGACGTCGTGATGATTTCCACTGTCACGGGCGACTATGGGAATTCCGTGCTCCGACGGATCACGCGCGCATTTCGATCATCCTGATGTGGCGGGCGGCGATGTTTTCACTGCCAAAGCCAATATTGTGGTTGAAGTATCGACGGCGGGAGCCGCTTTTTTGCAATCTAAAGAATAGGGCGACAAAGGCGACAAGATTTGATAGATTAAAGCTAACCGGTTGCGGTCTGACGCGCGGGTAAAAATCACCTGACGTCCTTATGCCGCCAGCCGGATCATGGCGCAGGAGGAGACATGCTATGACGGCATTCCATGTCATGGCCGGAGCGAGCGGTGAGTTCACACGCCCGGAAGTCCGGAGGATAAGTATCGCGGATCTTGTGGATGTACTGAAGTCGGGGCTTGATGACTTCAAAGAGAAACCGTCCCACTATGTCTTTATCTGTCTTATGTATCCGATCGCGGGTGTTTTTCTGGTCGCGTGGAGTTCGGGCGCCAATCTGCTGCCGTTGATTTATCCCTTGATGTCAGGTTTTGCGCTGATCGGTCCAATTGCGGCCATCGGCCTTTATGAAATCAGCCGACGACGCGAGCAGGGGCTGGATAGCTCATGGCGTCACGCGCTGGAGGTTCGTCACTCTCCGGCAATGCCGTCTATCCTTGCCGTCGGTGTCATGCTGTTTGTGCTTTTCGTCGCCTGGCTGATTGTTGCGCAGCACCTCTACACCACGACTTTCGATGCGGCTGGTCCAGCCTCGATCTCAACGTTTCTGTCGGACGTGTTCACGACCCCGCAGGGCCTCTCCCTTATGATCTGGGGGAACCTGGCCGGCTTCGTTTTCGCGGTTATCGTGCTGGCAACAACGGTGGTGGCTTTCCCGCTGCTGCTCGATCGGGATGTCGGCGCAGTCGCGGCCGTGGATGCGAGCATACGCGCCACGCTTGCCAATCCAGTACCGGTTGCACTTTGGGGGTTGATCGTCGCTGCACTGCTTGTCGTCGGCACGATCCCGGTTTTTGTCGGCCTTGCGGTCGTCATGCCGATCCTCGGACATTCAACATGGCACCTCTATCGGAAATTGATCGTTCCCGTTCACCCAAACCGCATGCCTTGAATTCATAAGGGAAATCTACCTGTAGATCACCCTCCTTGCCGTTGCGGCCTGCCCGATGGCAGCCGTTTCGGCCGGGATGGCGATGGAGCGCGTGAGGATGCCATGTTGTATCGTTTTCTTGCCGTCTGTCTGCTTTTCACCGTTGCTATCCCGTTTGAAGTGCGCGCGCAGGAGGGTGACCCTGCCGCAGGCGCCACCATTTTCAAGAAATGCGGAATTTGCCATGTAGCGGAAACGGACCAGAACAAGGTCGGGCCCTCTCTGAATGGCCTGTTTGGCAGAACCGCCGGAACGCATCCGAATTTCGCCTATTCGCAGGCAATGCAGGATGCGGGCAAGGCCGGCCTCATATGGAGCGAGACATCACTCCGCGACTACCTGCACGACCCCAAGGCTAAGGTGAAGGGCACGAAAATGGCCTTTGCCGGGCTGAAGGACGACACCGATATTACCAATCTGATCGCCTATCTGAAGCAGTACTCCAAATAGCGAAATGGTGGGAGGAGACGATGGCTGTCGTTGTGGTTCTCGTTCTGCTGGTGGTGGGGTCGATCGCATTCCACCTGCTGAGCCCATGGTGGTGGACGCCGATCGCGTCGAACTGGAGCTACATCGACAATACGATCACCATTACCTTCTGGATCACAGGCCTCGTTTTTTCTGCTGTCGTGTTGTTCATAGCCTATTGCGTGTTCCGCTTCAGGCACCGCCCCGGAAATCAGGCGGCATACCAGCCCGAAAACAAGCGTCTGGAATGGTGGCTGGCGGGAGGAACCGGGATCGGGGTGGCCGCAATGCTGCTGCCGGGCCTCTTCGTGTGGAAACAGTTCGTGACCGTGCCTGATGGTGCCAGCGAGGTCGAGGTCGTCGGGCAGCAGTGGCAATGGAGTTTTCGGCTGCCCGGAGCGGATGGTCGGCTCGGACGGGCGGATACGCGCGCCATCACGCCGGACAATCCACTCGGTTTGAACCGGAACGATCCCGCCGGAATGGACGATGTCATCGTTGAAGGCGGCGAGTTGCATTTGCCCGCCGGCAGACCGGTTAAAATGCTGCTGCGCTCGGTTGACGTTCTGCACGATTTCTACGTGCCTGAATTCCGGGCCAAGATGGACATGATCCCCGGTTCGGTCACCTATTACTGGTTCACGCCGACCCGGACTGGAACCTTCGAGGTTCTCTGCGCGGAACTGTGCGGTGTCGGCCATCCGCAGATGCGCGGCACGGTCATCGTCGATACCGAGACTGACTATCAAGCCTGGTTACAGCAGCAACCGACTTTCTCGAAATCGCTGGCATTGGCGGAAAAGTCGGCAAGCAGATGAGCACCATGCGTCGTTGAAGGAAAAAACCGCATTGGAGGCAGGGAGGATGGAACATGGTCGAGATTGGATCAGGCGCCGGGCAGGTCATCCAGCCCGCTGAAGTCGAGGATGTCGAGCTTTATCACCCGAAAAGCTGGTGGACGAAATATGTCTTCAGTCAGGATGCGAAGATCATCGCCATTCAATACTTCCTGACTGCCGTCTCGATTGGCATGGTGGCGCTGGTGCTTTCCTGGTTGATGCGCCTGCAACTCGGCTTTCCCGGCTACTTCTCCTTCATCGACGCGGAACATTATTATCAGTTCATCACCATGCACGGTATGATCATGGTGATTTACCTGCTCACCGCACTGTTCCTTGGCGGTTTCGGCAATTATCTCATCCCCTTGATGCTCGGCGCCCGAGACATGGTGTTCCCCTATGCGAACATGCTGAGCTACTGGCTCTACCTCCTCGCGGTCATCGTGCTGGTCGCCGGTTTCTTTGCGCCCGGCGGGCCGACAGGCGCTGGCTGGACGCTCTATCCACCGCAGTCCCTGCTTTCGGGAACGCCGGGCGGGCGCGACTGGGGCATCATTCTGATGTTGTTGTCGCTGATCCTGTTCATCATCGGTTTTACCCTGGGCGGGCTGAATTATGTCGTGACCGTGCTACAGGGCCGCACGCGCGGCATGACGCTGATGCGGATGCCCCTGACGATATGGGGCATATTCACAGCGACTGTCATGGCGCTGCTCGCCTTTCCGGCGCTCTTTGTCGCCGCCGTCATGATGCTGTTCGACCGGTTGCTCGGCACGAGTTTCTTCATGCCCTCCATTGTGGAGATGGGTGAGCAATTGAAGCAGGGTGGCGGCAGTCCGATCCTGTTCCAGCACCTGTTCTGGTTCTTCGGTCACCCGGAAGTCTATATCGTCGCGCTTCCAGCCTTCGGCATCGTCTCGGATCTCATCAGCACCCATGCACGCAAGAACATCTTCGGTTACCGGATGATGGTCTGGGCGATCGTCATCATCGCGGCGCTAAGCTTCGTCGTCTGGGCGCATCATATGTATGTCAGCGGCATGAACCCGAACTTCGGCTTCTTTTTCGCCACCACGACGCTGATCATCGCCGTGCCGACTGCGATCAAGGTCTATAATTGGGTGCTGACGCTCTGGCGCGGCGATATCCATCTGAACCTGCCGATGCTGTTTGCACTCGCCTTCATCGTCACATTCGTCAATGGCGGATTGACCGGTCTCTTCCTCGGCAATGTCGTTGTCGACGTACCGCTTTCAGATACCATGTTCGTCGTCGCCCATTTCCATATGGTGATGGGGGTTGCCCCGATTATGGTGATCTTCGGTGCGATCCACCATTGGTATCCGAAAGTCACCGGTCGCATGTTGAATGCGACGATGGGGCATATCCACTTCTGGGTTACCTTTCTCGGCGCCTATGCCATCTTCTTCCCGATGCACTATCTCGGCCTGCTGGGCGTGCCGCGCCGTTATTACGAACTGGGCGAAACCGCTTTCATTCCACCGTCGGCGCATACGCTGAACATGTTCATCTCCGTCGCAGCACTTGTCGTTGGCGCGGCGCAACTGCTGTTCCTGTTCAATCTCGCCTGGAGCTTGCGTTGGGGCAAGCCAGCGGGCGGCAATCCGTGGCGGGCAACGACACTGGAATGGCAAACGCCGCAGACGCCGCCGGTTCATGGAAACTGGGGCAAGGAGCTGCCGGTCGTCTATCGCTGGCCGTATGACTACAGCGTTCCCGGAGCGGCGGAGGACTTCCTGCCGCAAAATCAGCCGGCTGCGGCCGGGCCGTCCGAGAGGGCGTTGTCATGAGCGCCATTCTCATTTTCATGGCCGGGATCGCGGGCATCATTGGCTGGTGGATGGCAAGCCAGCGGCTGACATCAAAACCCTGGCTGGAAGTGGGTCTGGCAAGCGACGCGCCGGGGATGCGCGGATCATCGGAGACAATAGCGAAAATCGGGCTCGGCATTTTTCTCGCCGTCGTCGGCGCGCTGTTCACGCTGTTCATCAGCGCCTATCTCAGCCGCATGGGCGGTGCCGATTGGTGGGGGATTCCGATCCCGCGGCTCCTATGGGTGAACACAACGGCGCTTGCCGCCAGCAGTGTAGCGCTGCAATGGGCGAAAACCGAAGCCCGTACCGATCGCGATGACAGGCTGAACACGGCGCTTGCTGCTGCCTTTGTGACGGCGGTTCTCTTTGTCGCCGGGCAGTTCACGGCGTGGTGGCAACTGATGTCTGAAGGTTATGTGCTGGCAGATAACCCATCGAACAGCTTTTTCTACATGATCACCGGGCTGCATGGACTGCATATAGTGGGCGGGCTTTTCGTGCTCGGACGCACCGCAATCCGCGCCCGGACCGGCCCTGCGGCGAGAGTGCGCCTGAGTGTGGAATTGTGCGCCATCTACTGGCACTTCATGTTCGTCGTCTGGCTGGTCCTTTTTGCACTGTTCGCCGGCTGGGCGAATAGTTTCGTCGATCTTTGCCGTCAACTTGTCACCTGAGGAGTTTCGATGATGGCCGCATCCATGGAAAGACCGGTAAGCGATCTGGAACCGCCCACGGGACTGCGTGGCGTTGCCGCCGATCTGTCATCGGACCAGCGGGCGTTCAAGAACGTCTCCTGGGGCAAGGCGATGATGTGGATCTTCATCCTCAGCGACACCTTCATTTTCGGCTGCTTTCTGCTGGCCTATATGACGGCGCGTATGTCCACCACCGTCGCCTGGCCCAATCCGAGCGAGGTTTTCGCGCTCACGATTGGCGGTAAGGAAATTCCGCTGATCCTAATTGCCATCATGACGTTTGTCCTCATCAGCAGCAGCGGCACGATGGCCATGGCCGTCAATTTCGGATACCGCCGCGATCGCCGGAAAACCGCCGCGCTGATGGTGGCGACGGCCGCCCTCGGCGCGACATTCGTCGGGATGCAGGCATTTGAATGGAGCAAGTTGATCGCGGAAGGCGTTCGTCCCTGGGAGAACCCCTTCGGTGCAGCGCAATTCGGCTCATCGTTTTTCATGATCACCGGCTTTCACGGCACCCATGTTTCGATTGGCGTCGTCTTCCTCTTGCTCATGGCGCGCAAGGTGTGGCGGGGAGATTTCGATCAGGAAAGGCGGGGATTTTTCACCAGCCGCAAAGGCCACTACGAGATCGTCGAGATAACCGGGCTTTACTGGCATTTCGTGGATCTGGTCTGGGTATTCATCTTTGCATTCTTTTATCTGTGGTGAGGAGGGCATCATGGCGCAAGAGCAGACGCATTCCGGACAACAGCACCCTTTACGACTTTATCTGGTGGTCTGGGGGCTGCTTTTCGTCCTCAGCACCTTCTCCTATCTCGTGGATTATCTCGGCATCCAGAGTTACCTCAGATGGTCTCTGATCATCCTGTTCATGCTCCTGAAGGCAGGGTTGATCGTTGCGATTTTCATGCATATGGCTTGGGAACGGCTGGTGTTGATCTACGCCATTCTCGCTCCCCCGTCCTTGTGCTTGTCTTCGCCGCCTTGATGGCGTCGGAATCCAACTACACGGTCTTTACCCGGCTGACCTTTTTAGGAGGCGGTTCGTAGGCGCATTATGGCTGCACCATCCATGGCTCCGGTAGCGTCTCCTGCAAGGCTTGCCGGATGATCGTGGCAAGATGGGTACTGATTGGATTTTCCTGTTTCCCTGAGCGAAGAAGGTTGAGCCCCAGCGACGGGAGTTGCGGCAGGCCGTGGGCTGTGGGATCGAGAACCCGCACACCAGGCGGCCGTCCGAACGGTGTGCGGAGCGCGATGCCGAGGCCTGCAGCCGTCGCCGCCCACAATCCGCCGAGGCTCGGGCTAACGAATGCGATGCGCCAGGCAATACCCTGTCGATCAAGATGGTTGCAGGCAATGCTACGCAAAAGGCAGGGCGCTTCCAGGGCGGCGAGCGGCAGCGGCTCAGGGCCGCCGACTTGCCAGACGGGCTCTGCACTCGCCGCGCCGAGCCAGCATAACGGTAGGGATGCAATCATTTCCGCCGGTGAAGCGATGCCGTCGTCCCATGCGAGCGCCAGATCGAGATGGCCGGAATCGATCTTCTCCCGCAATTCGATATTGCGCGCGATGCGCCCTTCAACCCGAACCCGGGGATGCGCGCGCGTGAAACGACCAAGCACCTGCTGCAGCACCGTTTCACCGAAATCTTCCTGAATGCCGAGGCGGATCCAGCCTTCGAGTTCCGGCCCGCGAACGGCGCTGATCGCCTCGTCGTTGAGATCCAGCAGACGCCGGGCATAGGACAACAGCACTTCGCCACTCTCGGTCAGTGCCAGCCCCCGGCCCGATTTACGCACCAACGCCGTTTCGGCCTGATCCTCTAGTTTCTTGAGCTGGGCGCTGACGGCGGAAGTTGAGCGCCCAAGCCGGTCGGCGGCCCGCGCGAACGACCCTGTTTCGATGCCGATCACGAAGCTGCGCAGTGCGTCGAGATCAAGATGAATGAGACGCATGTCTATTGTCCCGAAATACAGGACTATAAGTCCTGAATAATCTGATTTTCAGGATGATGATGCCGTTCCATAGTGTGCCTGTCAATCCTAACCAACGGAGCGTATCCTATGCCTTTCACTCGAATATCCCTGCTTGCGGGTAAATCCGCCGACTACCTTGCGGCTGTTTCCGACAGTCTCGACCGTGCGCTTGTTGATTGTTTCGACGTTCCGGAACATGACCGCTTTGCCGCGATCCACCAGCACCAGCCGGGCGAACTGATCTTTGACCGAAACTATCGCGGTGGCCCGCGATCAGATGACTACATCTTCTTCCACATCACCACGGGCAAGGTGCGATCGCCGGAAGTCAAGGCGCGTTTCTATGCAAGGCTGGTCGAAAATCTGGCGGCATCGCCCGGTGTGCGACCGGAAGACGTGATGGTCGCCATCGTCAACTCGACGTTCGAGGACTGGTCCTTCGCGTCAGGTGTTTCGGCAGGCATACCCACGGAGAAAAGCAAGTGACCGACGCTTTCGATATGCAATCGGCCTGTCCGTCGTCCATGACCGTCCGTCGCGCCGGTGAGGATATCCTTGCCGCACCTGACGGCATCTCCAGCGGCTCCTTCCTCGTCCAGATGCTATTGTCTAGCCAGATCGAGGGCGAGATGACGGCGATGCGTGCCTTTGTCCCGCCGGGGGTCGTGACCCATTGGCACAGCCATCCGCGCGGGCAGCTTCTTTTCGTTCTCGATGGCGTCGGTCTCGTCCAGCGCGAGGGTGACGATCCGTGCGAGGTCCGCGCCGGAGACGCCGTCTGGTTTGCCGCCGACGAACGCCATTGGCATGGCGCCACGCCGTCCAGCCCATTCAGCTATCTCAGCGTCCAGCCGGTGAAGAACGGAACTGCGGTGCACTGGATGGAGCCCGTAGACCATGAGGAGAGTTTGCCGTGATCGCCATGCAATACAGCTTCGTGCTGCCGGCTGACTACGACATGGCGATCATAGATCGCCGTATCCGGGAGAAGGGGCCGCTGCTCGACGGCTTCCCACGTCTGCGTTTCAAGGCCTATCTTTCGGCGAGAAAACAGGACGCAGGCTTCATCAGTGCCGAAAACCTGTATGCGCCATTCTATCTATGGGATGAGCCAGAAGGGATAGACAGTTTTCTGTCCAGCGCAGGTTTTGCGGCCCTGACGCGAGATTTCGGCTGGCCGTCGGTGCAGACATGGCTGGTCTGGCTGGCCGATCACGTTTCCGACCTTGCATCTGCGCGATATGCCACGCGGGAGGTCCGGCCCATTGCGCCCTATTCCGATCTGGCCGCGCAACGCGATGCGGCCACCGCGAACGCGCGTTCCGCAATGCAGGCCGGCGCGCTTGCGGCTATCGCCGCATTCGATCCGACAAAATGGCTGCTGCTGCAGTTCAGCCTTTGGCCGACGGTGCCAGCGGCAACCGAACCAATGCAAACCTACACCGTTGGCCACGTTTCAGTTTAAGGAGGGCCATAGTGTAGACTTGGCTCTCATCATCATTCGGTGCGTTGTCCGATTTCTACGCGAGGCAGGCCAAATCGCGCCTTACTTGCAATCCGGATTGTTATCGAACAGATAATCGCTGATGCGCGCTGAGGGTTCGGAATGACTGCGAGATTTTTTGCCGGGCGTCGGATCACTGGCATTGCTGGCTGGCGGCCAACTTTGGCCTGGCAGTTTGCTCTTGCAGGTACCGTGGTTCTGCTTCTGGGAATGATGCTCATCGGATTGTGGGTTACGTCCAAAATCGAGAGCGCGGCCGTGAGGAACATGGCAAGCGGCACGGCCCTTTATGTTGCGGGCATCGTTTCGCCTCTCACGCAGGAACTGGCGACCGGCTCGACGCTGAGCAACGACACCCGACAGAAAATTTTCGATACGCTGAGCAGCGGGCCTTTGAGCGATAAACTGTTTTCCTTCAAGATATGGGGGAAAGACAACACCATCGTATTCAGCAGCGATCCCAACCTGATCGGCAGGAAATTTGAGAGGTCCGCGGGGCTCGCAATTGCGTTCAATGGTGCCGTGCATGCGGCTTTCGATGCGCTGGGAGGTGAGGAGCATATTGAGGAAAAACGCAGCGGCCAGTTATTGCTGGAAATCCACAGCCCGATCCGTGATGCCGCGACCGGCAAAGTCATTGCTGTGGCGGAGTTTTACGAGACCTCCGCCGATTTGATGTCGGAGCTGGACAGTGTCCGTCATGAAAGCTGGCTGGTGGTGGCCGGCGTGACAGCGGGAATGCTGGCGCTGCTGTTCGGTATCGTCGCAAAAGGCAGCCGTCTTATCGAGGAACAGAAGCACGCGCTGCATTTGCAGGTGAGGGAGCTGTCACAAATGCTGGAGGTCAACAAAGGTTTGCGCCGGCGTATCGATCAGGCGATGCAGAGAACCGCAGCGCTCAACGAGCGCTATCTGCGCAGGATTTCGGCAGAGCTTCACGATGGACCAGCTCAATTGTTGGGGTTTGCGGCGTTACGGCTCGACGCCATTCGCGCGGGACGGGCGAGAGAGGACGACGCTGACATGGTGCAACATTCCATCAATGAGGCGGTAAAGGAGATCAGGGGCATTTGCCGCGGTCTGACCCTGCCCGAGCTTGAAGGCCTTTCCGGCGAGGAGGTGGTTTATCGTGTCATCACGGCGCACGAAAAAACCTCTGGGACGGTGGTTCAGAAACACATAGGCCCGCTGGAGGTTACATCGCAGGCCACGAAAATCTGCATCTATCGTTTTATTCAGGAAGCATTGAGCAATGCCACCCGCTATGCGGAGGCTGCCGAAATTTCGGTTTCTGCAATCGAAACAGATGAGAACATCGTTATTTGCGTCCGGGATAACGGTGTCGGTTTCATCCCGCGGGATGATGAAGGTGGCCTTGGTCTGGCTGGCCTTGAAGAACGGGTTGCAGGGCTTGGCGGGCGGCTGGACATCGTCTCTGCCATCGGATCTGGCACATCGATCACCATGACCCTGCCCGGGGTTAGCCGTCAATGAGACCGAATGTGATCAGGATCGTTATCGTGGACGATCATCCGATCTTTCGAAGCGGCCTGTCGCGCAGTCTGGAAGACGAGCCGGGTTTCGAAATCGTTGGCGAAGGCGCCAGCGCCGCCGACGCGATTGCGTTGTTCGACCAGCACCGCCCGGATATCATGCTGCTGGATTTATCCATGCCGGGTGGAGGACACTCGGCCTTGCGTGTCATCTTGCGGAGGGATCCTGCGGCTTCGGTGATTGTGCTGACGGCTTCCGAACAGGATTCCGATATTGCTCAGGCTCTTGCTGAAGGAGCAAAAAGCTACGTCCTGAAAGGTGTTGGTGTATCCGAGCTTGTCAACGTGATCTCGGGCGTCGCTGCGGGCAATGCGAACCCGGCGGATGTTCCCGCGACGCTCGTGGCTGTCGGGCTTCAGGAACAGGCTCTGGCGACGCTTACGCCCCGGGAAGAACAGATATTGACGCTTGTTGCTGCTGGTAACAGCAACAAGGAGGTTGCAAGGCTACTGGGCCTCCAGGAAAAAACCATCAAGCACAATATGACGCGCATCTTGCAGAAGCTCAAATTACGCAACAGGACCGAGGCCGCCATTTACCTGCGCGAAGCCCGGTCGAAAGGCTGATCTGCCTCGTTTGCCTTCAGGCAAAAATTCATCCTTCAGCACATCCGATAGGGACTTTAGTCCGCATGGTCCGGACGCCGGAGCGGGTATAAGTGGAGTTTATCTGAATAGTTTTATGCCTGCTCAACATCACCTGTTCAGACACTCAATTTGCACGAGACATACGGCCGATGGCGGCCTGTTCCGATCGGGAGAACGACGTGAATAAAGTACCAGTAACGAACCTTTTGATTGCGGCTGCCCTTGCTGCGACCTGCCTGACCGGCACAGCGCGTGCGCAGGATGCTGACGGCATCGTTGTCTACAACGCGCAACATGAAGGGCTTGGCATCGCCTGGGCCGACGCATTCACAAAGGAAACTGGTATCAAGGTCACGCTTCGCAAGGGCAGCGATATGGAGTTTGCCAACCAGATCGTGCAGGAAGGCGCCAATTCTCCGGCCGACGCTTTCCTGACCGAGAACTCTCCGGCGATGGCGCTGGTAGACAGCAAGGGCCTTTTTGAGCCAGTCGCCAAGGAAACCCTCGATCAGGTTCCGGAGCAGTTTCGCCCTGCAGATGGTCATTGGGTTGGCATTGCCGCCCGTTCGACCGTCTTTGCCTATGACAAGACGAAGCTGACGGAAGACAAGTTGCCGAAGTCGCTGCTCGACCTTGCAAAGCCGGAATGGAAGGGACGTTGGGCAGCCTCTCCAACCGGTGCCGATTTCCAGGCCATCGTTGGCGCTTTGGTGCAGCTGAAGGGCGAAGCAGAGGCGACAACATGGCTCAAGGGAATGAAGGAAAATTCTAAGGCCTATCGCGGCAATTCGACAGCCATGAAGGCAGTGAATGCCGGCGAGATCGAAGGCGCCGTGATCTATCATTATTACTACTTCGGTGATCAGGCCAAGACCGGTGAAAACAGCAAGAACGTAGCGCTGCACTATTTCAAAAACCAGGATCCGGGTGCGTTTCTCTCCACCTCCGGCGGTGGTGTGCTTGCTTCTTCAAAGCACAAGGAACAGGCTCAGGCATTCCTGAAGTGGGTTACCGGCAAGGGTGGCCAGACGATCCTGCGCGAGGGCGATTCCTTTGAATACGCCGTTGGCAACGGTGAAGCCTCCAACAAGGCACTCGTGCCCATCGCCGACCTTCAGGCTCCAAAGGTTGAACCGTCCTCGCTCAACAATGCGAAAGTCACCGATCTGATGACCGCAGCCGGTCTTCTCTGAAATTATCGGTGTTAAACAGCGTTTCATCGCAGGTACTCTGCGATGAAACTCGCTTTCGAGGTTTGGATGAAATCTGTCGCAGTAACCGGTGAGACTTCGGTCTCCCGGTCTCGTCTGGTGGCTGATGTGCCCTGGACGATCCTGATCGCAATTATCATCGCGTTCCTGGCGCTTCTTCCGTTCTGCTTTGTCCTGTGGGCCGCAGTGGAAACCGGCTGGGAGGCTGCGTCGCGCCTGATTTTCCGGGCTCGCGTCGGCGATTTGATGGTCAATACGGTCCTGTTGATCGTCTTCACAATCCCGATCTGCGTCATCCTGTCCGTCACGCTCGCCTGGTTGACGGAGCGGTGCGATCTTCCGGGTGCCCGGCTGTGGTCGTGGCTCGCGATTGCCCCACTTGCGGTCCCCGCCTTCGTGCATTCCTATGCCTGGGTGGGGCTGTGGCCAAGCATCAACGGACTGTTCGCGGGTATCGCGATATCCGTCGTCGCCTATTTTCCGTTCGTCTATGTGCCGGCGGCAGCCGCAATGAGGCTGCTGGATCCCGCACTTGAGGATTCTGCGTCATCGCTGGGGCTGAATCGTCTTGCCGTTTTTCGCCGCGTCGTGCTGCCACAACTCCGTCTGGCGATCTGTGGCGGCGCACTGCTCGTTGGTCTTCACCTGCTTGCGGAATACGGGCTTTACGCCATGATCCGCTTCGACACGTTCACAACCGCGATCATGGATCAGTTCCAGTCGACCTACAGCGGTGCGGCGGCAAATATGCTGGCGATCGTGCTCGTCTTTTGCTGCATGGTGCTGCTGTCGCTTGAAGCCAGACTGCGTGGCAAGGGCCGTAGCGCTCGCGTTGGTTCGGGCGTTGCCGCCCGCAATCGAATTGTCCCCCTCGGTCGGTGGAAATATCCGGCACTTGGCCTCTTCGTCGCGGTCTCCGCGTTCTCGCTCGGCATCCCGGCTCTCACGCTCGGACGTTGGTTGATTGCAGGCGGGGTTGGCGTGTGGAAGCTCGGCACGATCGGCCTTGCACTCTGGCAGACTATTGCGATTTGCCTGATCGGCGGCTTCGTCGTCACCGCGGCAGCCATACCGATTGCGTGGCTTTCAGTGCGCCGGCCTACACGGGCCTCACGCCTGCTGGAAAAGTGTTATTATCTGGCAAGTTCCATGCCGGGTGTCGTGGTGGCGCTGGCGCTCGTAACAGTCACCGTCCGGGTTATTTTGCCGCTTTACCAGACCGTTACCACCATCATACTTGCCTATGTCGTCATGTTTCTGCCCCGAGCCCTGGTGAGCCTTCGTGCCGGAATAGCGAAAGTGCCGATCGAACTCGAACAGGCTGCCGCAAGTCTTGGCCGTTCGCCGGCACGCGCGCTCTGGTCGACCACGATAAGGCTCGCCGCACCCGGTGCAGCGGCGGGCGCCTCTCTTGCGGCTCTGGGCATCATGAACGAGTTGACGGCTGCGCAGATGCTCGCACCGAACGGTACCCGCACCCTTGCCATGGCTTTCTGGGCCATGACCAATGAAATCGATTATGCAGGCGCGGCACCCTATGCATTGCTAATGGTGCTTTTTTCGCTGCCGATGACGTTTCTGCTCCATAACCAATCTCGAAAGTTCTCCGGGCGATGACGTTTCTGCAACTTCATTCCATCCGCAAATCCTATGGTCCGGTCGTTGCTCTGGACGGTATCGATCTTGCCGTCGAAGCAGGTAGCCGCACAGCCATCGTTGGCCCGTCCGGCTGCGGAAAGACCACCCTTCTGCGGCTTATAGCCGGCTTCGATGTTCCGGATTCGGGGACGATCCGGCTCGGCAGTGACATGATCGTCAATGACAGCCACCGCATCCCGGCCCATCGCCGCAATATCGGCATCGTGGCGCAGGACGGTTGCCTGTTTCCGCATCTCTCGGTCGCCGACAATATCGGCTTCGGCATAGAAGCCGAACGCGCGGTCCGGTACGAGAGGGCTGCCGAATTGATGGACATGGTCGGGCTTGACCGCGCCATGCTGTCGCGCAAGCCTGATCAGCTTTCGGGTGGACAGCAGCAACGGGTCGCCCTTGCGCGTGCATTGGCGAGAAAGCCACGCCTGATGCTGCTCGATGAACCGTTTTCGGCGCTCGATACCGGCTTGCGGGTCGCAACCCGAAAGGCCGTGACAGAGGTGCTTTCCGCTGCGGCCATTCCGACCATTCTCGTCACGCACGATCAGGCCGAAGCGTTTGCTTTCGCTGAACAGCTTGTGGTGATGCAAAGCGGCGTTTTCGCTCAGGTCGGCTCCCCGCGCGAGCTATATTCGCGTCCGGTGGATCCGGCTACGGCCACATTCCTCGGCGAAGCTATTATTCTACCGGCAGACATTGCAGACGGCTGCGCGGATAGCACACTAGGTCGATTGTCCATCGATGATAGCAAATTCCGCGGCTCGGCTCAGATCATGATCCGCCCGGAACAGATCGTCGTTGAGAAAATCGGCAACGAAAATCAACCATCCGGGACCATCTCGGAAATAAGTTTCTGCGGGCCGGTCTTCACGGCAAGGATCACCCTCCATAATGGAGGATCGTCTTTCAACGTGAACATTCCTTCCCATGCACCGTTCCAATGCGGCGATGACGTTTCCATCGCGGTCCTCGGCACGGCACATCTCTTCAAGTAGCGGTAGGCGGCAACGACGGTCAGGTCACCATGTTTCGCATATGAGGGAGGGTAGCAATTACCTTCCCTCATATCGGTTCATGATTAGAAGTCGAAGTTGTTGATGGTATCCTTGGTGAAGACGGTCGGAGCGCCGAGCAGGATTTCCGAGCCGTTGATCACTTTCAGATCGCCAAGTTTGCCAGCCTTGACAGACGTGGCGCCGGGTTGAAGCGTGCCGTCGGCCACCGAGCGCAGAACATGCATGGCTGCATAACCGAGATCGACCGGGTTCCAGAGAACAACAGACTTGACGCAACCGGCCCCGACATATGGCTTCATGGCATTCGGTGTGGCCAGACCCACGACTGCAACATGGCCGCATTTGCCGGCCTGCGTCACCGCGTCGGCTGCGGCAGGGGTCGCGACCGAGGTCATGCCGACGATGCCTTTCAGGTCATCGCCATATTTGTTGATCAGCGTGTTGGCCTGATTGAACGAAAGAATATTGTCTTCCTGTGCCTCGACGGTTTCCAGCCATTCCATTTTCGGGTGGCATTTCGCCTGATAGGCGGCCATCTCGGCGATCCAGCGCGCCTGGTTCGGCGTGGTGAAGGTGGATGTGACGATTGCGAATTTGCCATCTTCGCCCGTTTCGGCGGCAAGCGAGTCGATTGTCGCCTTGGCGATGCCGTTGAACTCCGCCTGGTTGACGAACCATTGGCGGAATCCGGCGTGGAGTTCGCATCGTAACCGACGACGTTGATGCCGGCGGCGAGCGCCTTCTTCAGGACCGGCGCGATCGCCACCGGGTCGTTGGCGGCATAGAGAATACCGTCCACGCCCGAAGTGATGTAGTTGTCGATCAGCGTGATCTGGTCGTCGATGTTGGCTTTGCTCGGTCCGTCGGTCTTGGCCTTGACGTTACCCAGTTCAGTCGCGGCGTCGGCGATGCCTTTGGCGGTTGCCGCGAAGTAGCCGATGCCGACCAGTTTGGGTACGTCAACGACCGTTATGGGCTTGCCCTTGCGATCCGGGGCGTTGGTTGGCGCTCCGCCATCATAAGCCTTGGCCTCGACTTTCGCGGGCGTGGCATCGCAGGCGAGCGGGTTGGTCGGCAGATCGTCACCGCCGGTCCAGGGGGAAGCCGCGTGGCTGAGGCTGGTCGAAAACGAAAGCGTCAGCAAGGCGGGCAGCAAATATTTACGCATGTCTTTCTCCTCCAAATCGTCCCGACACCATAGAGCGGCAGTGCAGGACGTGACATCGAACTATCGAGAGCCGCTCTTCTCGAAGAGATTGCTTGCGAGAATTGCCAGGATGAGCACGATGCCAATCAGCATGATCGTGCCGTCACCGGTAATGCCAGCGAGCGAAAGCCCGTTTTTCAGCGCCTGAATGACGCAAAGGCCAAGGATGGTGCCGACGATCGTGCCGCGACCGCCGAAAATGGACGTGCCGCCGAGAACAACCGCCGTAATGGCGTCGAGTTCGATGCCCGTCCCCATGTCGGAGCGCGTGGTGGAAACGCGGGAGACGAAGATCACGGCGGCGAGGGCTGCGGCAAGACCCGAGGCGGTGTAGACGGCCAGCTTGGTCTTTTCCACGGCAAGGCCGGAGAACCGGGCGCCGGTCTCGTTTGCGCCGATCGCATAAGTGCTGCGGCCCCAGGTCGTATAGGCAAGGATGACGGCGGCGATGATGGCGCCGACAAGGAAGACCCAGAGCTGGGTGGGTATGCCAAGCACTGCGCCCTGACCGAAGAGGAAGAACCATTCCGGATAGCCGCGCACGGAACGGGCCTGGCTGATACCTTCGGCAAGGCCGCGATAAAGTGCGAGCGTTCCAAGCGTGGCGATCAACGGCGGAACGTTGAAACGGGTGATGATAAGCCCGTTGACGAAGCCGGCGAAGGTGCCCGCCGCGACCGCCGCCGCCATTGCCAATGGCAGCGGCATGCCGAGCTTTTGCCAGAACACGCCAAGCAGGATGGCCGTGAGGCCAAGGATCGAGCCGACGGAAAGGTCGATCCCGCCGGTGGCGATGACGAAGGTCATCGCCAGGGCGACAAGGCCGATTTCCGTCATCAGGCGACCCTGATTGAGCAGGTTGGAGACGGTGAGAAACTTGTCCGACTGGAATGACAGCACGGTGAGGATGATGATCAGCAGGACAGCTAGAAAGGTTTCGTGCCGGATGAGTGACTTGGGGATCATGGCTTTCAAACACTCCTGCGGCGGCGGCGCAGCATATCGGCAAGCACCGTGATGAGGATCAGCAGACCGATGACCGCCCGCAGCCAGTAGGCGGAGACATTGACGAAGATCAGAGCCGAACCGATGGTGGCGAAGAGGATTGTCGCCAGTGTCGAGCCGATGACCGTGCCGGTGCCGCCGAGGATGGATACGCCGCCAATGACCGCAGCCGTGATGATCGTGAGTTCCAGATTGGGCGGAACCGTCGACTGGATGACCTGCAACTGGGTTGCGAACAGGATGGCGGCAAGGCCGGCGAACATGCCGTGGATGGCAAAAACCTGAACGATGCGCCGCTCGGCCGGAATGCCGCTGGCAACGGCTGCCTCGGGGTTGCCGCCGAGCGCATAAAGCGAACGTCCAAAGGCCGAATTGCGCATCCAGAAAGCGGTCAACACGGTGAGGATGATCATCGCGACCAGCGGAACCGGAACGCCGAGCAGTTTCTGCTGGGCGAGGAGAAAGGACGGCGGCAGGTTGGAGATCCAGGCCCCGCCGGTGACGCTGATGAGGCCGCCGCGCAGGATCGAGAGCGCCCCCAGCGTCACAACGATCGAGGGAATGCGCGCATAGGCGACGAGCAGGCCTATGACGGTGTTGATTGACATGCCGACGAGGATAGGGACCGTCCAGGCGACCCATACCGGATAGCCTGATGTCGCCAAGGTTCCCGCAACCGTTGCAAGCACGCCGATCAGCGCTCCCACGGAAACGTCAATATTGCCGGTGATGATCACCATCGCCATGCCGATTGCCGCAACCGCAATATAGGCGTTTCCGGAAAGAATGGTGTTGAGATTGTTGACCGCGATGAAACGTGGATTAACCAGGGTCACGCAAACGAACAGCGTGACGATTGCCGCAAGGACGAATATCTCCTGCCCGTAGTCCGAGAGGAACCGCCGGTAGCCGCTTTGGATGAGGTGTGCGCTTGTGGTGCGTCTGGCGGGTGCATTGCCAAGGTTGCTCATGCCGCGTTCTCCTCTCTGCGATGTGCCGTCATCGCCGCGCCGACCCGCTCGGGTGTCGCGTCGCTGCGTTCGAGAATTTCCGTGACCCGGCCCTCGGCCATGACCATCACCCGGTCGCTCATGCCCAGCACCTCAGGCAGCTCGCTGGAAATCATGATGATGGCGACGCCCTCGCGGGCAAGCTCGCCCATAATCGCGTGGATTTCCGATTTGGCACCGACGTCGACGCCGCGTGTCGGCTCGTCGAGGATCAATACCCGGGGTTTGATTTCGAGCCATTTGGCAATCACCACTTTCTGCTGGTTGCCACCGGAGAGCTGGCCGATCGGCTGGTCGGGGTCACGGCAGCGCACGCCAAAACGTTTGATCGCCGCCGCCGCCCGGCTCATTTCGGCGGCCGTGCGAATGAAGATGCCGTTCGACACCTTGTCGAGCGTGGCCATGGTGACATTCTTGCGGATGGCCATCGATTTGATGAGGCCTTGGGACCCGCGATCTTCCGGCACATAGGCGATACCGAGGTTGCGCGCCTGCGCAGGTGACGTGATCGCAACCACCTTGCCGTCAATGCGGATTTCACCTGACGTGGCGGGTGTCATGCCAAAAAGTGTGAGCGCAAGTTCGGTACGTCCGCTGCCGACAAGCCCGGCGATACCGAGAATTTCGCCTTGCCGCACGGCAAATGAAATGTCCCTGACACGCTTGCCGTGGTTCAAAGCGGCAACCTCAAGGATAGGCTTGCCGATGGGCACCTCCACCTTGGGAAAAAGGTTCTCGATGGCGCGGCCCACCATCAGGGACACCAACGCGCCTTCATCGACTTCATCGATGTTTTTGGTTGCGACGTAGGCTCCATCGCGCAAAACGGTAACGCGGTCGCACACGGCGAAAATCTCCGGCATGCGATGGCTGACATAGAGGATGCCCACGCCACGGGCGCGCAATTGCCTGACGATATCGAGCAGGCGCTGCACGTCCGATTCGACCAGCGAGGCGGTCGGTTCGTCCATGATCAGAACCTTGGCGTCCTTGGACAATGCCTTGGCAATCTCTACGCACTGGCGCTGGGCGACCGACAGGTTGGCCACTTTTTCATCGACGTCGAGATCATGCGTGTCGAGTTCTTCGAGAAGCTTGCGACTGCCCGCGCGGACTGCCGGCCAGTCGATGATGCCGCCGGCCCTGCGCGGATAATTGCCGAGAAAGATGTTTTCGGCGACGGTAAGTTCCGGGAACAGCAGAAGTTCCTGATACACGGTTGCAATACCGGCGGCATTGGCGTCTCGTGTCGAGGAAAACGTGACCGCTTCACCGTTGACGGTGATCGTTCCCTCGTCCGGGGTATAGAGGCCGGAGAGAATTTTGATCAGCGTCGACTTGCCTGCACCATTTTCTCCCATCAGCGCGTGCACTTCGCCGGGATAGATATCCAGGCCCACATCTTTCAATGCCTTGACGCCGCCGAAAGATTTGCCGAGACCGCTGAGCTGAACAATCGGCTGCATCATACCGCACTCCTGTATTCGCTGTTTTCTGCTGCCATCGCATCCACCTGCCGCCGCCATGCGCGCCTGTAGGCGTCGAGGCCGGGGATCGTTGCCGGTTGCGCCACCGAGCAATCGTTCACGAAGGGATTGCCGCCTGTCTCGTCGAAAACCAGCGCCGCAGCACCGAACGCGCTGCCTTCGGGATTAGCGCTGGTATGGATCGTCTGGTCGGGGCGCAGCGCCGCGAGAATGGCGGCGTAAAGCCCTGTCTTCACGAGGCCGCCATCGATGACAACGGTGTTTTGAGAGCCGATGAGATCGAGTGAAAGATCGGTCATCAGGGTGACGTAGAGCAGGGCAGTAGCGGCGCGCTCCTCGTCGGCAACGGCCGGCCCGATGAAATGTCCGGCATGTCCCTGCATCGGGCCGCCAGCGGCAAAGGAGGGCAGGGCAAAGCTGCCTTGGGCGATGACTGCGGCAACGGCCTGCGCGGAAACGGGCATGGTCCAACCGCCGCTTGCCAGATCGTATTCCCGGCCACCCATGAAGCGGATGGTTGCGACCGGCTGACGGTCGACCGTGACGTTGGCCAGCATGTCGCGGCCGGCATCGAGACTTTCGAGCGGGCTTGCCGGATTGAAGATAATCACCCAGGTGCCGGTCGAGATCAGCGTGAAATCGGAAAAGCCGAGCGATCGGTAGAAATAGAGGGCGGCGTTGCTGTCGTGCACGCCGTTGTGGACTGCGATATCCACGCTCTGTCCGTCGCCAATAGTCACGCTGTGGGTGCCGATCACACTGCCCGCCCGTGCAAAGGCCGGCATCTTGCCGCGCCAGCCCATGCGGTCGACAAGGCTGCTATAGTCGTTGTCAATCGGCGCCCAGAGATGGGAATGGCAACCGAGATAGGAGACTTCGGAAACCTTGCGGCCGGAAAACTTCCAGCTCCAGAATTGCGGATAGGCGAGAATGGCATCTGCACGTTCGAGAAGTGCAGGATCGCGCTCGTTCAGCCACAGAATATGGCGACCGTAGCTGAAACCGAGCGGCAATGGCGGGGAGAAGGTCTCGCGAAAATCGGGCACCAGAGCATCGATGCGGGCGGCGATTTCTGCGGGTGGTTCCTGTTCATAGTCCAGAATCGGATGAACGAGGGCATCGCCGGCGGCAAGTGCAAAGGTGCAGCCATGCCCGGAAAAAGTGACGCGGTCGACGCCATGCGCTGAAACCACGCGCGCAAGCTCACCCTTCATCCACGCAAAGAGGGTGTCGTCATCGAGAACTTGGAAGTCGCCGTCTCTTAGCCAGACGGGGCGGGTGCGCGCTTCGTCGATAAGCCTGCCTTCCGCCGAAAGAACGAAGAGTTTCGAATTGGTCTTGCCGAGATCGAAGACGGCGATGGGGGGCTGGCTCACTTTTCCCCTCCCATGGTGGCAATGGTGATGTTGACGCCGGCATCTTCCAGCATCTTGGCATTGGCGTCGGTCAGGCCGTCATCCGTGATGATGGTGCCGACGCGCGAGAGCGGCAGGGCAACGTTGCGCGGCTGGATGGAAAACTTCCGGCTATCGGCCAGAAGCACGATTTCGTCGGCGCAGGCCGCAAGTTCGCCGATGACCTTTACGAGCAGCGGATGGGATTCGAGCAGCCCCTTGCCGCTGATACCCTGTGTGCCGACGAAGAACCGCGAAGCAAAAAAGCCGGGGGAAGCGGCAGCCGTATCGTGGATGATGCCGGGTTCGCGATAGAGCGCGCCGCCGGCCACCGAAAGCTGGCAGGTGCCGTGTTCGCCAAGATGGGCGGCAAGCGGCATGGAGTTGGTCCAGATGCGAACGTTGCGGCGCGCAAGCAGCGTGCCGAGCTGGTAGCAGGTGGAGCCGGCATGAACGATGATGGCGTCTCCATCACGCACCAGATCCGCCGCCTTCGCGGCAATTGCCCGTTTGGCTTCGACGGCGATGTCGCGGTTCTCGTCATAGGGGCGTGCGGAAAGCCGCGCGCTGTCGCCAGTATCGATAGCGGAAATGCCGCCATAGACCTTTCTGGCTTGGCCAAGCTCATGCAGCTTGTCGATGTCGCGGCGGATGGTGGCTGGAGATGCCTCAAGGCGCTGTTGAAGGTCGCGGACGGATGCGAACGGCGTTTCGCGCAAAAGCTCGATGATGGCCTTGTGGCGTTCTGTGTCGTTCATGGCTGCTCCTCCGGCTCTCCCTTGCCGATGAAGAAAAATGATCACGATAGGTCATATATGTCAACATAAGTGATACAAATTTTCATTGTTGACGTATTTCACTCATGCAAATACAGTTTTTAGCAAAATCTTGCTCATATCGTTCGTCAAATAGAGCAAGTTGACGTAGTTGGAGGATGGCAGCCATGGGTTCAGATATTCCGGCGGGCGACGTTTCTGCCCTCGACGCATTTCTCGCGCTTTCAAAGGCGATCGGCAGCGATATCCTGAAAACGCAAGGGGCCGGTGGCAACACCTCTTTCAAACGCGATGGAGTGATGTGGGTGAAGGCTTCCGGCACCTGGCTTTCCCAAGCCGGGCAGCGGGATATCATGGTTCCGGTCAGGGTCGCGCCATTGGTGGAAGCGTTACGGTCCGGCAATCCAAGCGCCGAGAAGGCGACGGATTTTGTGGTCGCGGAGCTAAATACTTCCGGCCTGCGTCCGTCGATCGAGACGAGTTTTCACGCCGTGCTGCCACAGGCGGTCGTTGCCCATTATCATTGCGTCGAGGCGATTGCGCTTTCCGTGCTTGAGGATCGCGAGCGCGTTATTGGCGAGCGAATGGCGGCCTTGCCGGATCTTGCCTATGTCACAATCCCCTATCGTCGCCCAGGCACTCCGCTCGCGCATGAGATTGACCGGGTCGCGGCAGGCAGGCCGGATGTGCTGATCCTGTTCAACCATGGCATCATCGTTACGGGGGACACAGTGGAGGAGGTGCGGGAGCGCGTCGCAAGGGTGACTGCCGCGCTGCGCGTAGAAGAACGCCCGTCGACACCGGCCGACATGGTGCGGCTCGAAGCATTGGCGGATGGTTCGGATTTCCATGCGGCGCTGGATGCCGGGAGCCACAAGACGGCGCTCACCCCGGCAAGTGCTGCAATCGCGACCGCAGGTTCGCTCTATCCCGACCATATCATATTCCTGGGCACCGAAATCGGCGTTCTCGCCAATGATGAGACCGCCGCTGCCTATGCCGATCAACGCCGTCTACAGGGGCTTGCTGTTCCCAAGATGCTGCTTGCCCTGGGGCAGGGGGTGTTGCTGGCCAATGAGCTAACTGATGGTGGACGCGTGATGGCACGGTGTCTCGCCGAAGTGGTATCCCGCATTCCCGAGGGTGCGCCGGTGGCCTATCTCGATCCCGCGCAGGAGCATGAACTGACCCATTGGGAGGCCGAGCAATACCGTCAGGCGCTCGACCGCAAGGCGAGCAGGCAGGCATGAGCCGCGCGCCGAAGCCCGCTGTCTCTCTGGGGGTCGATCTTGGGACATCCGGAGTGCGTGTCGCAGCGCTTGCCGCCGATGGAACGCCGCTGGACATGGCCGCCTTTCCCTTTCCCGATGCCGTGACTGCCCGCTCGCCCGCCGTCTGGTGGCGTGGCGTGACGGCTTGTCTGGGCGAGCTTGCTTCGCGCCTCTCGCTTGTCGCCGTGGAGGGAATTGCGGTCGACGGTACGTCCGGCACGGTGCTTGCCATCGACGCCAGGGGTGCGCCTGTCGGCGATGTCCTGATGTACAACGACGCTTGCCCGGATGCCGCGATCGTCGACAGCATCGCACGGCATGCGCCGGCCGACAGCCCGGCGCGCGGCGCGACATCAGCGCTTGCGCGCGCCATTCATCTTTCGCGTCAGCCCGGCGCGCGGGTGATCGTGCATCAGGCCGACTGGATCCTCATGCAGCTCGGCCTCGACGTGCCATTGAGCGACGAGAACAATGCGCTGAAGACCGGTTATGACCTTGCCGCCGAGGCATGGCCTCAATGGCTGGAAGCTTGCGGCATGGATATCGCCCTTCTGCCGGAAGTCCGGCGTGCGGGTGCGGTTCTGTCGGAGGTCGGTGCGGTAGGGCGAACCGTCGGTTTGCCGTCTGGCTGCCATTATCATGCGGGGACGACGGATGGCTGCGCCTCCTTCCTCGCGACAGGTGCGGCATCTACGGGTGATGGCGTCACCGCGCTCGGCTCGACGCTGGTCGTGAAGCTTGCCTCCTCCCAACCCATCAACGCCGCAGACTATGGCATCTATTCCCACCGCATTCTCGACTTCTGGCTTGCCGGTGGGGCCTCCAATTCCGGCGGCGCCGTCATAGGCAACTTCTTCGATAGCGCGCAATTGAAGGCGATGACGCCGCATCTTCGGCCGGACGAGCCGACTGGTCTCGATTATTATCCGCTCCTGAGGCCGGGCGAGCGTTTCCCCATCAACGATGCCGCCTATCCGCCAAGACTGGAGCCTCGCCCCGACGACGCTCTCGTTTTCTTTCAGGCTATGCTGGAAGGCATCACCGCCATCGAAAAGTCGGGTTACGACCGGCTGGCAGCACTTGGCGGACCTGCCGTGCGATCCGTGCGCTCGGTTGGCGGCGGCGCGGTGAACCCGGCCTGGACCCGCATGCGGGAAAATGCGCTGGGTGTGCCCTTTCTTCCCTCCCGCTCGGCAGAGGCTGCCGTCGGCACCGCCTCGCTGGTTCTCGCCGGAAAGGTCCGCTGGTCATGAGCATTGCACCCTATACGACTCTCGCTGCGCTGGCCGCCCGCTACGATGTATTCCTCATCGACCAGTTTGGCGTATTGCGGGATGACGAGCGCGCCTATCCGGGCGCCAACGATGCGCTGCTGCATGTGAAGTCTTCGGGCAAGACCATTATCATTCTTTCAAATTCGGGTCGTAGCGGCGATTACAATGCGGAGCGGCTGGTCAAGCTTGGTTTTGATCGCGCGGGTTTCGATCATTTTCTCACCTCTGGCGATGTCGCCCACGCCATTCTGGCTCGGGAAGCAGCGGAGAGACGCGGGCGCATGCGCTGCCTCACCATCTCCAGTGGCCTCGACCGCAATCTCGCCGACCGTCTCGGTTTCGAAAGTGTCGAAGATGCCGACATCGCCGACATCGTGATCATTTCCGGAAGCGAAGCTGAGACGATCCCGCTCTCGGCCTACCGCGAAAAGCTGGAACCGGCCGCGCGGCGCGGTGTACCGTGTTACTGCACCAATCCCGATCGTCACAAGCTGGCGCCCGGCGGGCGTGTCGCGCCGGGTGCCGGCAGCATTGCGCTTGCCTATCAGGAACTTGGCGGCCCGGTTCGCTGGTTCGGCAAACCTTATCCTGCGATTTACGAGCATGCGCAGTCGCTTTTGAAGAACCCGCCTTCAGGCCGCATCGTCTGTATTGGCGACAGCCTCGAACATGATATTGCCGGGGCCGCAGGCGCAGGCCTTGCCTCTTGCCTTGTCAGGACCGGCATCCTTGCGGAAAAGCCCGACACCGATCTGGCTGATATTGCCGCCGGATATGGTGTTCGTCCCGATTTCCTGATGGATCGGTTCACGGTCTGAGCAACAAAAAGACTTTACCGCATCCCTGATCCGTGATCGAGGGATGCGGCATATCGGGGTCAGATCAGCCCGTATTGCTCGGCCTTGTTGCGCAGGAACGGAAGTCCTTTGTCCATGACCTCTTCCATGTCGCGCGCGACCGGCCGCCAGACGGCGAGGCCGTAGGCCACTTCCGGTGGCATGTTGATGAAGCTCTCCATGGCGAGACCTCCCTTGAAGCCGATAGCGGCAAGCGCGGCGTAGATTTCGTCCCAAGGCACATTGCCGTAGCCGGGGGTACCGCGATCGCTCTCTGACAGGTGGATATATTTCAGGTGATCACGGGCGATGAGGATGCCATTTGCGGCTCCCTTTTCCTCGATGTTCATATGATAGGTGTCGAGATGGACGAATATATTGTCCGCACCGACGCGCTCCACCATATCAACCGCCTGCCGGGCCGAATTGATCAGATGATTCTCATAACGGTTGACGGCTTCGACGCCGAGCTGGATGCCATATGACTTGGCATGTTTTGCGGCGGCGGCGAGCGCTCTGGCGATATTGTCGTATTCGGCCTCGGTCGGCGGCACGCCGGTGCGCTCGCCGATACCGCCGAAGATGACACCGGAAAGGGCTTCGGCGCCCATTTCAGCGGTCTTGTCGATTGCTACCTTCAGGTACTCGATCGCTTGATCGGGGCGAACGGAGGCCCAGGCATGCTCGGGAAGACCGAGGGAGCAGACGGCACGTAGCTTGTTCTTTTCAAGCAGGTCGCGGGTGTGCTTTGCGTCGACGGCAGGTGCATTCAGCAGTGCGACCTCGATGAAGTCCATCTTGTAGTGTACCGCGCCGGCAATCGCCTTTTCCGCGCCTGCGCGATCCCAGTTCATGGTCCACATGCTGGTGTGAACGCCGAAACCTTCCATGGTGGTATCCTCCTATTTCGAGCGCGACGGAGACGGGCAACATACGCCTGAGACCGTCGAAGGGTGGCGAACCATCTCGCACAATCGATATTTCTTGTTTGCACAATCGATGGTGCAAAATTATTAGATGGTATTGGGCCTTCGTCAAGTGGATCAATTGAAAGGGAGACGGAAAGGAACGTGTATGACTGAAACCAGCAAGAAGAAGGCGACGATCTATGATCTGTCTGTCCTCTCGGGCAGCTCCCCTTCGACAGTTAGCGCGGTGCTCAACGGAAGCTGG
Source organism: Rhizobium sp. AN73 (assembly GCF_030757975.1). Lineage (NCBI taxonomy): Bacteria > Pseudomonadati > Pseudomonadota > Alphaproteobacteria > Hyphomicrobiales > Rhizobiaceae > Rhizobium > Rhizobium sp. AN73. The sequence goes on along the minus strand of NZ_JARWME010000001.1, from coordinate 499,830 downwards.
CGCAAACGCCGCATCAAGGAAGCGACGGCGCAACTCATACAGAAGTTAGCTGAAGAACACGGGTATACGGCAAATATGCAGGCCCGTGGCCTTCGCTCCTCCCGTTCGGGCCTCGTCGGCCTGCTTTTACCAGTCTACGACAACCGCTATTTTTCCGCCATGGCGCAGAATTTCGAAGCACAGGTCAGGACCCGCGGCCAATGCCCTGTTGTCGTCAGTGCCTGCCGCGATCCGGAAGAGGAACGTCGTGTGGTGGAAACACTGATATCTTACTCAATTGACGAGCTATTCATCGTGGGTGCGACGGACCCTGATGGCGTGCACGAAATCTGCGAAAAAGCGGGGCTGCGCCACGTCAATATCGACCTTCCGGGCACCAAAGCCCCCTCTGTCATCAGCGACAATTACGAGGGTGCCCGTCAGCTCACGCAAGCGATTATCGAGCGAGCGCAACGGGACGGCGTGGTCGGACCTGATGATATCTACCTGTTCGGCGGGCGTGATGACCACGCAAGCCGCGAACGTATCCGCGGTTTCCGGGACATGAAGCGCTCGATGCTTAGCGGCGACGACCGCGATGACTGCATCCGGTCGACAGGGTATTCTCCCGGCATGACCGCGCGCGCCTTCGAAGCCTTCTTCGAGGATCACGGCAAGCTGCCGCGCGTCTTCTTCGTCAATTCCTCGATCAATCTTGAAGGTCTGATGCGCTTCCTCGCCCGTCATCCGCAGGAGACCCTGACCGATACCGTTGTCGGCTGCTACGACTACGATCCCTTCGGCTCCTTCCTGCCTTTTCCCGTGTTCATGATCCGGCAGGACAGTGAGGCCATGATCACCAAGGGGTTTGCGATCCTCGAAGCAGATAACCGCCCAGCCGTCACATATCTCGTGCCGCCAACGCTTGTGCCACCGCGCACGGCGCGGACCGGGCCGCTGGATGCCCTGAAAGATATCGAGTGAGGTCTGACGCCCGAACTGTCAGAGCGCCTCAGGCAGTCTTCACGTAGAAGACAGGGACACGACCCCTCGATTCCATTTCGGCAGAACCCCTCGATAGAGGTATTCTGCATTTGCGCCACGGGGTTTTATCTGGCCGCCGGGACACCAGCGTGTAGACTGCGAAACAGGCAACTGCTCAAGCGGCCGGCATCGCATGCCCGCCGACAACACCCAGGAAGGAACGATGAAAATGGCACTCAAGGATTTTCTCCCCAGCCGACTTGGGTTTGGGGCAGCGCCGCTTGGCAACATGTTTCGCGCCATTCCCGAGGAGGAGGCGCTGGCGACGGTGGAGGCAGCCTGGAACGACGGGATACGCTATTTCGACAACGCACCCTTCTACGGCGCGGGTCTTGCAGAAATCCGCATGGGCGAAGCGCTCGCGGACAAGCCGCGCGACCAATATGTAATCAGCACCAAGGTAGGCCGGCTCGTGCTCGACGAGATCGAAGACGTCAGCGACAGCGGTTTCGGCGAGAACGGTGTCTTCAAATACGGCCGTGCCAACAAGGTTGTGAATGACTATTCCACTGACGCGACGCTGCGTTCGATCGAGGGCAGCCTTGAGCGGCTGAAGACCGACCGTATCGAGATCGTCTGGGTGCACGACGTTGCTCAGGATTTTTACGGCGATGAGTGGCTGAGCGTGTTCGAGAGTGCTCGCAACGGTGCGTTCAAGGTTCTCGATCGTCTGCGCGACGAGGGTGTCATCAAGGCCTGGGGTCTCGGGGTGAACCGCGTCGAGCCGATCGAGCTCCTGCTCGGGCTAGAGGAGCCGCGTCCGGACGGGTTCCTGCTCGCTGGTCGTTATACGCTGCTGGATCACGACCGCGCGCTTCAACGGGTGATGCCGATGGTTGCTGAGCGCGGTCTCGGCATCGTCGTCGGAGGCCCCTATAGTTCCGGCGCACTGGTCGGCGGCCCGAACTTCGAATATGCGCCGGCGACACCGCAGATCCTCGACAAGGTTGCCCGGATCAAGGCGATTGCCGAGCGTTATGGCGTCAGCATGAAGGCCGCCGGCCTGCATTTCGCGCTGGCCAATCCCGCCGTCGCCGGCGTTATTCCGGGCGCCAGTCAGCCGGCACGCATCGCGGAAGATAGCGCGGCCTTCGCGGAACAGGTGCCTGCCGATTTCTGGCGCGAATTGCGGCAGGCGGGCCTTATCAATCCCGCGGCTCCGGTGCCGGCCACGGCCTTCATTTGACGCGTCCTTGCCTGCGTGTTTCCCTGTTCCCATATCGATGACAGAAACAAACAGAATGCGGTATCTTGCCTTCCGGCCTTGGTTGACGTACTCGAAATCCATAGGACCCTGGGCCGATTAACAATAGTGTTTGGTGGCGCTGCGTTTCAGCGCCATACACCTCATGACGTTGGGATTGCGATGAACCTTTACTTGGATTACCTGGCTGAGATCGAAAGCAGAAAAACTCAAGGGCTCGCTCCCAAGCCGATTGATGATGGCGGATTAACCGGCGAAATCATTGCATTGATCAGGGATGCCGGTAGCAAATATCGGCCGGATGCCCTCAAGTTCTTCATCTACAACACCTTGCCCGGCACCACGAGCGCCGCTGGCGTCAAGGCGGCCTTTCTGAAGCAGATCATTCTCGGCGAAACGCTCGTTCCCGAGATTACGCCGACCTTCGCCCTCGAACTGCTGTCGCATATGAAGGGCGGTCCCTCTATCGAAGTGCTGCTCGACGTTGCCCTCGGTGATGATGCCGGGCTTGCCGCGCAGGCGGGTGAAGTGCTGAAGACGCAGGTCTTCCTCTATGACGCCGACATGTTCCGGCTGCGCGATGCCTACAAGGTAGGCAATGCCGTCGCGAAGGGCGTTCTCGAAAGCTACGCGAAGGCTGAGTTCTTCACCAAGCTTCCGGATGTCGAGGACGAGATCAAGGTCGTGACCTTCATCGCCGCCGAAGGCGATATCTCGACCGACCTTCTGTCCCCCGGCAACCAGGCGCATTCGCGTTCGGACCGCGAATTGCATGGCCAGTGTATGATCACGCCGGAAGCGCAGGCGGAAATCGTCGCGCTGCAGAAGCAGCACCCCGATAAGCGGGTGATGATGATCGCCGAAAAGGGCACGATGGGCGTGGGCTCGTCGCGCATGTCGGGCGTGAACAACGTGGCGCTGTGGACCGGCAAGCAGGCCAGCCCCTATGTGCCCTTCGTCAACTTCGCCCCTGTTGTCGCAGGCACCAACGGCATCTCGCCGATCTTCGCGACCACCGTCGACGTGACCGGCGGCATCGGCATCAACCTGAAGAACTGGACCAAGAAGACCGGTGAAGACGGTAAGCCGATCCTCAACAACGATGGCAACCCAATCCTTGAGCAGCAGTATTCGGTCGAGACCGGCACCGTCCTCAAGATCGACGCCAAGAACAGAAAGCTCCGTGACGAGAACGGCAAGGAGCTGGTCGATGTTGCTGGCGCCTTCACGCCCCAGAAGATGGAGTTCATGAAGGCCGGCAGCTCTTATGCCATCGTCTTCGGCAAGAAGCTGCAGACATTTGCGGCCCAAACGCTTGGCGTTGAGGCCACACCGGTCTTCGCACCGAATAAGGAAATCACCGTCGAAGGTCAGGGCCTGACGGCGGTCGAGAAGATTTTCAACCGCAATGCCGTCGGCGTGACCCCCGGCAAGGTGCTGCATGCGGGCTCGGATGTTCGCGTAACGGTGAACATCGTCGGTTCGCAGGACACCACGGGTCTGATGACTGCGCAGGAACTCGAGGCGATGGCGGCCACGGTCATCTCGCCGCTCGTGGACGGCGCCTACCAGTCGGGCTGCCACACGGCGTCCGTCTGGGACAAGAAGGCCCAGGTAAACATTCCGAAACTCATGTCCTTCATGAACAATTTCGGCGTGATCACCGCCCGCGACCCGAAGGGCGTCTATCATTCGATGACGGACGTAATCCATAAGGTGCTGAACGACATCACCGTGGACGACTGGGCGATCATCATCGGCGGCGACAGCCATACCCGCATGTCCAAGGGTGTGGCCTTCGGTGCCGACTCGGGCACTGTGGCGCTGGCGCTGGCCACCGGCGAGGCAACGATGCCGATCCCGCAATCGGTCAAGGTGACCTTCAAGGGTACGATGCAGCCGCATATGGACTTCCGCGACGTGGTCCATGCGACCCAGGCGCAGATGCTCAAGCAATGTGGCGACAACGTCTTCCAGGGACGTATCATCGAAGTCCACATCGGCACGCTGCTCGCCGACCAGGCCTTCACCTTTACCGACTGGACGGCCGAGATGAAGGCCAAGGCCTCGATCTGCATTTCGCAGGACGAGACACTGATCGAGTCTTTGGAAATCGCCAAGTCGCGTATCCAGATCATGATCGATAAGGGCATGGACAATGCCGTCGGCACGCTGAAGGGCTTGATTGCCAAGGCGGATGCGCGCATCGCCGAAATCCGTTCGGGCGAGAAGCCTGCACTGACCCCCGATGCCAATGCGAAATATTTCGCCGAGGTCGTCGTGGATCTGGACGTGATCGACGAGCCGATGATTGCCGACCCCGATGTGAACAACGCCGATGTGTCCCGGCGCTACACCCACGATACGATCCGCCCGGTTTCTTACTATGGCGGCACGAAGAAGGTGGACCTCGGTTTCGTGGGCTCGTGCATGGTGCACAAGGGCGACATGAAGATCGTCGCGCAAATGCTCAAGAACATCGAGAAGACCGAAGGCAAGGTCGAGTTCAAGGCGCCGCTGGTCGTCGCTGCACCGACCTACAACATCATCGATGAGCTGAAGGCAGAAGGCGATTGGGAAATCCTGCAGAAATATTCGGGCTTCGAGTTCGATGATCTGAAGCCGAAGACCACCAACCGGACCGAATACGAGAACATCCTCTATCTCGAACGTCCGGGCTGCAACCTGTGCATGGGCAACCAGGAGAAGGCGGAGAAGGGCGATACCGTTCTGGCAACCTCGACCCGTCTGTTCCAGGGTCGTGTGGTTGAGGATACCGCCGAGAAGAAGGGTGAATCGCTGCTGGCCTCGACTCCGGTCGTGGTGCTGTCGGCAATCCTTGGCCGCACGCCGAGTGCTGAGGAATACAAGGCGGCCGTCGAAGGCATCGATCTGACCAAGTTCGCGCCGCCGAAGGCTGCTCCGATCGACGCCCTGTCCGTCCAATACTAAAGCATTTCCGGACGTGACAGTTTTACGTCCGGAAAATGTGTAAAAACAAGGGTATAGAGCGCGCCCACCGAACTTCGTTTAAACCGGGTGCGCTCTAGGGTTGAAATTATTCGCCAAATTGTTTGCAAAACGCCACAATCACGCGAAAATGCGCCGGCACATAACTTCTGATTAATACGCCTGCGGCAGAATAGGATAATTATTACTAGCGATTAAACATCTACCCGGCAAGAAGCGGCGAGTATGTCTCAAATACGCTCATTTATTGCGGACGATCTTGTGTCCGTGGCTGACATGTTTCACCGTTTTTTACGGAAGAAGGATGGGGCCGCGTCCGATGATCTGACCTCATATTTGCGTACCATCTTCCTCGACAATTCAAACATAAATCCGGATATCCACTCCAAGGTCTATGTGCGCGACGACGGACGCGTGTCTGGATTTTTGGGCGTATTGCCCGTGGCGATGGAGCTTAATGGCCGGAATATCCAGGCCGCTGTCTGTTCTTCCTTTGTCGCTGAAGACCGTGAGACCGATCCGTTTGCCGGAGCGCGTTTGCTGCGCGAGGTTTTGGGCGGGCCGCAGGATCTGACGTTCGGTGAGACGATCAACGACGTTTCCGCCGAAATGTGGAGGACGATGCGTGGCCACCTGCTCGCCTCCTACAGTCTGGATTGGCTGCGGATCTTGCGTCCGGCTTCATTCGGGCTGGAAATTGCCGCTACCCGTTTTTCCGGCGCTTTCCGTGCGCTGACGCCGCTCAGCAAGATCATCGATCGAACCATTTCTGCGCGTGGCCACGGGCGGGCATTGTCCTATTATGCATCGCAGCCAGACAAGGTGGACAGCTTTACCGACGAAGAGGCGAGTGATGCCGAATTCGCGCGCCTGGCGCAGGAACTCGTCGGGCAGTTTCCGCTCCGTCCGGTGTGGAGCGAGGAAGGTCTGTTGACCATGCTCGATCACGCCAGACGTAAACGTCTGCATGGCGAACCGGTCCAGCGGATCGTGAGAGCCCGAGCGGGCAGGGCGATAGGGCTTTTTCTTTACCACGGCAATCCGAAGGGTATCGGCCAGACGGTGCAGATTATGGCTGTGCCGGGGCAAGAGCAGATCGTCATCGACCGGTTGATCCGCAATGCTTATGAGCGTGGTCTTGTTGCGATCAGAGGCCGCACCCAGCCGGCGCTTCTTCGGGCGATGCTTGGCAAGAAATGTACGTTCCTGCATGCGTCATCGACCATCGTGCATTCGCGCAACGCGGACCTCGTCAAGGCGGCGACGGATGGAACGGCTTTTTTCAACGGCTTTTGTGGTGAAAGCTGGACGCGCCTTATCGGCGACAGCTTTGGTCAGGCGGTCGAATAATGTGCGGAATTGCCGGATTTTACCGACACGACATGCCGGCCGAGCGCGCAAACGAGCGCCTTGCTCTGATGGCGTCGCGCCTTAGTCATCGCGGTCCGGATGCGCATGGAACCCTGCTGCGTGGCGATGTCGGCCTTGCCCACGCACGGCTGGCGATTGTCGGCATCGCCGATGGCGCGCAGCCGATGCACACGGTGGAGGACGATCTCGCCATTTCCTTCAACGGCGAAATCTTCAATCACGTCGAACTGCGTGAAACGCTGTCGGCGCGCGGCCATCAGTTCCGCACCCACTCCGACACCGAAGTCATCCTGCATGATTATCGCGACAAGGGGCTGGATTGCCTCAATGAATTCAACGGGGACTTCGCCTTCGCCCTGCATGATGCCCGCAACGACACGCTGGTGCTTGCGCGTGACCGCATGGGTGTTCGTCCGCTTTATTACACATGGCACGAAGGCACGTTTTATTTCGCATCCGAGATCGGGGCGCTTCTGGCCCTGCCGGGAATGACGGCTGAAATCGATCCGGTGGCGCTGGATCAGATATTTACATTCTGGTTTCCGTTGCCGCCGCGTACCGCCTTTCGCGGTATTCACGAATTGCCGCCCGGCCATATGATGATCCTGCGCGACGGCACGTCCACCGTGCGGCGCTGGTGGCAGCTTTCCTATCCTGACAGCAAGGACGTGGCACCGGCGGCAAGCCTCGGTACCCAGGTGGAGGAACTGACGGCGTTGCTCACCGACGCAACGCGGATCAGGCTTCGCGCCGATGTGCCTGTCGGCTCCTATCTGTCGGGCGGGCTGGATTCCTCCCTCGTTTCCGCCTTGGCCGCCGAAAGCATCAGCCAAGGCCTGCGTACATTTTCGCTGGCCTTCGAAAGCGAGGAGCACGACGAACGTATCTGGCAGAAAGCGATGAGCCAGCACCTTGGCGTCGCATCCGAAACCACGGAGTGTTCGACGCAGGACATAGCGCAATACATGCCTGAGGTCATGGAGCATGTGCAGACGCCCATTCTTCGCACCGCGCCGGTGCCGCTTTACCTGCTCTCCCGGCATGTGCGCGAACGGGGCATGAAGGTGGTGCTGACGGGCGAGGGCGCGGACGAACTATTCGCCGGATACGACATTTTCCGCGAGGCGCGCGTGCGGCGGTTTTGCAGCCGCCAGCCGCAATCGACCCGCCGGCCGAAACTGTTCCAGCGGCTTTATCCCTATCTGCCGGGACTGAAACAGCAGACGCCGGATTATCTGGCGCGCTTCTTCTCTTTCGGCGCGGAAGCGTCCGATGAGCCGCTCTTCTCCCATCGACCACGTTTGCGTTCGACGGCGGCGGCGAAAATCTTCTTCTCCGCCGACCTGAAAGCGCAGCTTGGCGACTACGACGCTGCCGCCGATTTTGCGGCACAACTGCCGGAGGATTTCCGTCGCTGGCATCCGCTACATCAGGCGCAGTATCTAGAGACAGCATTTCTTTTGCCCGGCTATATTCTTTCCAGCCAGGGCGACCGGGTGATGATGGCCAATGGGGTTGAGGGCCGGTTTCCGTTCCTTGATCCCCGTGTGGTGGACTTTGCCGCCGCGCTTCATCCCGAGGCGAAACTGCGTGGTCTGAAGGAAAAATACATCCTCAAGCAGGCAGCAACCGGACTGGTGCCTGATGCGATCCTTAACCGACCCAAGCAGCCTTACCGTGCCCCCGACGCGGAAGCTTTCGCGGATGCGGGCTATCTCGACGCCGTACTTTCTGCCGGTCAAGTCAAGACCACCGGCCTGTTCAACACCCTGGCGGTCGAAAAGCTGACATCCAAGGTGCGGCAAAAACAGGCGACCGGCTTTCGCGACAACGCCGCCTTCGTCGGGATACTCTCGACCCAGCTCCTGCACGCCGCCACGACCTCGAATTCCGCAACACAATCGCAAAAAATCGAAGGAAGCTCTACATGACGACTGAAAGCACCGGCACGAAAGCCGAAATTCGCGGTTTCATTATCGAAAACTTTCTGTTCGGCGACGAAAGCCGGTCGTTTGGCGACGATCTTTCGCTGATCGACAATGACATGGTCGATTCCACCGGAATTCTCGAATTGGTAAGCTTCATCGAGGAACGTTATGGCGTCCGCGTTGCCGATGGCGATATCGTGCCGGCCAATCTCGACACGATCGACAACATCGCTGCCTTCATCGGCCGCATGCAGACCGCCTGAAATTTCGGGAAGCGCCCATTGCGTATCGACCACTACCTGCATCGAAGTGCGGAGCGCCATGCCGGCAAGACGGCGCTGGTGGCTGGTGAAACGCGTCTGAGTTACGGCGAGCTCAAGACGATGAGCGAGGCTTTCGCCACGGCTCTGATCGCGCGGGGCGCAAGCCCGGGAGACCGTGTCGTCCTTGTGCTGGACAATGGCTGGCGTATGGCGGTCGCGGTTTTCGGCTGCTGGATGGCAGGCGCTGTTGCCTGCCCGGTGAACCCATCGTCCAAGGCCGCGCGCCTTTCGCAAATTCTGGACAGTTGCACCCCCTTTGCGGTGGTTGCCGAGGCCCGACTGGAAAAGATGGTTTCGGACGCGGCCGGTTCTTCCCCGCTGTTGCGCATCGTTTCCGGCGCTTCGAACCCGCCCGGTGATGGTGTCGATTTCGACGCGTTGCTTGAGGAACCGCCCGCCGCACTACCGCAAAACCTGCCAGAGACCGATCTGGCGGTGATCATCTACACATCGGGTTCCACCGGCGAGCCGAAGGGCGTGATGCTGGCGCATGACAATCTGGATGCCGCCGTCCGTTCGATTACGTCCTATCTCGGCAATACGCCGGAGGACGTTCTACTTGGCGTATTGCCGCTTTCGTTCGGATATGGCCTGAACCAGCTGCTCTCCAGCGTCTTCGTTGGTGGTACGCTGGTGATCGAGAAGTCCTTCGCCTATCCGCATTTGATTTTCGAGCGTATCCGCGAAGAGCGGATCACGGGTTTCGCGCTGGTGCCGACCATGCTGTCCATCATGATGCAGACGCGTGATCTGTCGCCGGCACTGTTCGAAAGCCTGCGCTACGTCACCGCCGCCGCCGCACCCCTGTCGTCCACCCACAGTGACTGGCTGCGAACCTTTCTGCCGCATGTCCGGCTGTTTTGCATGTATGGCCAGACGGAGTGCACCCGCATCAGCTTTCTGCCGCCGGAAGACCTCGACCGGAAACGTGGTTCGGTCGGCATCGCCATTCCCGGCACTGCCGTCGAGGTGGTGAACGAGGCGGGTGACAGCCTGCCGCCCGGAGAAGTTGGTGAACTCGTGGTCAGCGGGCCGCATGTCATGCGCGGTTACTGGCGCAACGAGGCGGCCACCGCCCGCGCTTTGCACGTTGACACCGTGACGGGCCAGATGCGTCTTCATACCGGCGATCTGTTTACATGCGATGCCGAGGGTTATCTCACCTTCGTTGCCCGCAAGGACGATATCATCAAGTCGCGCGGCGAAAAGGTTGCGCCGCTGGCGGTCGAGGCTGTGCTGCAAGCCATGCCGGGCGTATCGGACGCCTTGGTCGTCGGCGTTGCGCACGAGGTTTTCGGTCAGGCGGTCAAGGCTATCGTGATCGCATCCGGCGAGGCGATCACCGCAAAAGACGTCATGCGCTACTGCGCTCTGCACCTCGAAACCCATATGGTGCCAACACTGGTTGAATTTCGCGATTTCCTGCCGACCACGGATACTGGCAAGGTCAGTCGCCGCCTCGCTGCTCAAGACACGGAGAACAATCGATGACGAACAATGCACACAGCCTGCCTTTCTCACCGCTTGAACTTGATGCGGCGGCGGAGGTAGAGCGTATCGCCGAAAAAATCCGCAAGTCGCTTCGTTTCGACCTGCGCAAGCGCGGGCTGGTGCTCGGCATTTCCGGTGGCATCGATTCCAGTGTCTGCGCCGCACTCGCCGTCCATGCGCTTGGGGCAGGAAATGTTATTGGCCTGTTCATGCCGGAAAATGATTCCGACCCGGAAAGCCTGCGGTTGGGGCAGGCGTTGGCGACGAAGCTCGGTATGGACTGTGTGCTGGAAGATATCGGCCCTTCGCTTGCCGCGATGGGTTGTTATGAAAGGCGTGATGGTTTCATCCGCGAGGTTGTCCCCGAATACGGGCCGGGCTGGGCCTCCAAGATCGTCTTCGACAACGCCATGAGTACCGGCGCCTATAATATCTCCTCGCTGGTCGTCCGTTCGCCATCGGGCGAAACGCGCAAGGTTCGCCTCTCCGCAAAAGCCTATCTCGGCATCGTTGCCGCGACGAACATGAAGCAGCGCACGCGCAAGCAGTTCGAATATTATCACGCCGACCGCCTGAATTTCGCGGTGCTCGGAACCCCGAACCGGCTGGAATACGACCAGGGTTTCTTCGTCAAGAACGGCGATGGCGCTGCAGATATCAAGCCGATCGCTCATCTTTACAAATCGCAGGTCTATCAACTCGCGGCCCACCTCGGCGTCCCGCAGGAAATCCGCTCCCGCCCGCCGACGACTGATACCTACTCCATGCCGCAGACACAGGAAGAGTTCTATTTCGCCCTGCCTTACGACAAGATGGATATCTGCCTCTATGGTCTGGAAAACAGCATGCCTGTGACCGAGATTGCCACGGCGACCGGCCTGAGCGAGGACAACGTCCGGTTCGTCTGGACCGATATCGCCGCCAAGCGAAAGGTGGCGCATTATCTGCACCACATTCCTATCCATTTCCATGAGGGCGTTCAGGTGAAAGCCTGAGACTTTTCCATTTGATGCTTTCGATCGTCGCGACCGCGACGATCGAAAGGGGTAGCATCAGCCGATGATCTGCGGAACGGTCGCGCCGGCTTGGGCGATCAGGCTGTCCTGCTTGCAATGGGCCGGGATAGGATCATTCGGCCCGATGAAATAGACCTCCGGATGGAGATGCAGCCGCGGCTGCAAGCGGTTCAGCAGTCGTCTGCAGGCGGAGGCGTGGATATCCTCTTCTCCGGTCAGTCTGCCGACCAGACGCATGAACCAGCCGTCATAGGCCTCGACATAGAGGAACCACCGCGGCAGGGTAGGTGCCATCAGGCAACGTGTCGCGGCAAAGCCAGATGGCGCGTGCGTGCTGGAAGAGCGGTTGAAGTGTGGTCTGTAACAGGGTGAGTTCGGCGGCATCCATTCCATGGGGATGGAGACCTTCGAAGATGGCTTGCCCTGCATCTTCGTCCGTCCATAATCTGTCTGCGACTTGCCGATGGTGTTCTGCCGCCAACTTGTCGCCTGTCCGCAAATGGAGTTCAGACAGGTGGCGATGGACCCGATATTGGCGAGAAGACGGGTTCTGGCCGATGCGATGCCATAGGGATATCGCCCCGTGAATATCGCCAGCCTGCTCCAGATCGCCAGCCTTAAGCTGCAATAGAGCCGCGTCTTCCGGCGATTGCTGCAATCCTTCCGCAATAGCCTCTGCGCGAAGGGTGCCTGCCGGATCGAATTTCTCTGCCAGTCTCGCCAACTGCAACCAATCCTGCTCGTCAAACACCTGTTGTTCGCGACGCTGCAAAAGTCTTGAGAACTCGCTTTTCTGATGCGCTTGCCATTCCCTTGCATCCTGCCAGCCATGCGCGGCGTTTTTACGCCAATCGCCATCAAGTTGTGCTGCGATAATTTGTGCCTGCTCTCCCAGCCAATCTGCGGCAGCTGACGTCTCTTCGAGACGCCAGGGCAGATGATCGGGAAGCGGGCCTGCCGGATCAAATCCCGTTGCGGCGATACGTTCGGCAAAGATCGGATGCGTGCTGTGAATATCCGGTTTCTGACAAAGGCTTTCGTGCAACCAGACTGCTGCTTGCGCGCCGTCACGCGGGCGACTGCTCGCCGGTTCAGTCAAGAGCTGCGCAAACGGCTGCATCCGAGCGATGTCATCATTGCCTGCCTGCGCAAATATGCCCGGCCAGAACTGGTTGGACATGGCCTTTTGCCGCAATGTCAGGGCGACTTCCGCCTCAAATGCAATATCGCTGCCACAAACCGCAATTGCCTGTGCGTCGGCAACGATCTCGCAGCGTCGTGAAAACTCCAGCGTCTCGCGCATCATCCGAGGCACGTACCAGGAGAGAAACAATCTGAGCGGCGCGGTAATCAGCCGGTGATTGCGCTCATGCAATTCGCCAAGTGCTGCCCAGCGTTGGCGGGCCACATAAGCCCAGCGAGCGAAATGGCCGTGCAGCCGGGAAATATGCGCATATTCATGGGCGATGACGGCGGCGGTCTGCTTTGCCGTCAGAAGGCCAAGAAGCGGCAGGCCAAGCACCAGAACATGCTGCGGCTGACCCGCACGCGACCCTGTCTGGTAGATGGACGCGTTTAGCTCGGCATTGATATAGACGGCCGTGAAGGCGGGCGCGTCGCAGGCAAGCCGCAACCGCTCAAGCTCTCCGGCCAGAGCAGGAACTTCACCGGGCTCCAGCAATATTCCGTCCGAGACCGGAGGTGGCGGCACCGTCGCATAGGCACGCAGGACCATCAGTCCGTAAAAGACCCATGACAGCGCCGGCAAGGCAAGAAGTATCAACAGAAGCCGCGACGGCACCAGCAGCACAAGCAGAAGCGGCGACAGGACCAGCGCTGAGCCGCAGGCGAGCAGGAACAGGTCGCCAAAGGCGAGCCAGGCCAAAGCTCGCCATCTGCCTTCACGCGGTGACTGGAGGGAACTGGCCATGGCGGTCACTTATTTCGGCGGGAGATGCTCGCTTGAAAGCTTCTTGCCGAGGATGAAGGCCCTCAGCGCCCGCCCGGCCATTTGCAATCCGGTCGATCCGTAGACCTGCGTTTCCATCCAGTCCAAGGAGGAATGGCTGGGGAAGAGTTCCTTGTAACGGTCGAACCATTGCATGGCGATAAACTCGCTCTTCGGAACGCCGTCGCCGTATTTATACGCCAGGATGACCTCGCCATAGGCTTCTCCGGCAATATGGTCGTCATGGTGGGCAACGAGGGATTTCATATGGGCGACGGCCTGCTGCTTTTCCTCCTCGGTTCCATGCCGGCGGTCGACGCTGGCTAGCCGGATGACGGACATGTCCACGCCGCCTTCAAGGCCCCCACGGTAATATTCCTGAACGCGTTCGAAATTCTCACGGACCGACAGATCGAGATTATCGACATTTTCCAGACGCCAGGCATAATTGTAGAGCGCAACCGGCTCGCCTTCCTCGACCGCACGCTCAAGCCAGTGATCGGCTTCGTCGGCGTCGAGCAATTGCGGCTCGGTATCCGGCCGGAATCCCCTTGTGATGTCGTACATGCTTGCCGCAGCGGAATAGACGCGTCTCTCGGCAAATGCGCGGGTAAGAAAGGCCGACTCTTTTTGAAAGCCGCCATCCCAGATCATCCGGCAGGCATGCATCGGGGTAAATTCGTCGGGCTCATAGAGTGGTTCGAGTTGTGCGGCGCGCTCTATCAATCGCGTGGCAATGGCTGCATCCGCGTTGATGCCCCACATGCCGCACTGCCAGGCGAATGCCGCGACGGTCAGCATGGTCGGCTCGTCAAAGCGCCGGGCAGCGGTTTGCAATACGCTTGCGAAGGCGCCCTCGTGATCCTCAAAATGCTTGATCAGCATCAGGTTGGTGAAGTCGCGGAACGGACCATCAATGGCCGGATAGGTTCCCGGTGCCTTGCAATAACGGATGGATTCGACATGGCGCTGGTGCGCCAGTGTTTCGTCCTTGAGAGAATAATGGGTGAAGTTGGCATATTTCCCGAGGGAAATGAAACGCAGGCGATCGGGTAGATCCCGCGCCAGCCATTTCTTGAAGATTCTCTCCCGAGCGGTGATCTCGCGGGTATCGCCGGGCTCCGGATAATCTGGGAGCGTCAAAGCATCATGCACGCCGGGCCAGCGGACAGAATTACGTTCCTGCTCGGTGAGCGCGGAACATAATGGGCCGTTGGCAAACTTTTCGACTTCGCCTTCGTCACCACCCCATCTTGGGCTCAAATATTGCGCATAAGTCGCCAGAATATCGGCCCATCGCGGCTTCAGCGACAGGCAATAACGCAGCCAGTAGTAACCCGGATTTTTGACGTCTGCCTGCTGCGGGGGTGGAAGAGAAGCGGGCAGTGTCGCGGTTACGACGCCTGGCGGCTTTAATCCGTGTCTGGCAAGTTGCGCACAGGCGGCATCGTAAAGGTCCGGCTCGAACCCGTCGCGCTGCATGGTTTTTTCAATGCGCGAGCCGCGAAACAGCGCATCGACAAAGTCTGGCTGGCCAAGATACTGGCTCATCTGCATCATGGTTTCGGCAGCGAGAGCAGGCCGCCCGGAAAGAGCCATCGCCTGCAACAGATGCTCGGCTGCGGTTACGCAGGCCATGTTGGCGGCAAGCCACTGGTCCTCTCCCACATCAGATGCCCAGGTAGCCGTGCGGATATCGCAGGCCCGGCGAAAATAATACTGACCGGCGATTTGCCTTGCATGGTAGGAGGTCGGGTAGGCTCGGCTCCACTCCTGCAGCAGGTCTAGCCGGAGGGCTGCATCGACATCGAGAAGGTCGAACATGCCGGTGTCGGTTGCCAGATAGGTGTAGTGGTCATCCGCCAGATCGGCAGACTGCCACCACGCCGCTTCAAGCGCCGCCAATATACGTTCGACTTCGTCGAAACGCCGGTCAAGCATCGCCCTTCGCAACTCTTCACGCACGCGGAACCGACCCCATTGCGGACCGTCCAGTGGCAGGGGAGATGAACTTGTATCGATCTGCATGGGCGGTTCCTCAACGGGTATCGGGCGACGATTGTCAGGGGTAATCAAGGCGATAGGATTGGCATTCCGCTCAGTAATATTCAATCGGCCGCGAATTCGCACGCCAGCAGGGTCTTGTCGCCAAGAGCGTCGCCTTCGCGCGCCACGATGGAGACTTTTCCTGGGCCAGCCAGACCTTCCGGGGGCTGCAGGTCTTGTGAAAGCGCCCGCGCATAACCTTTGCTGGATGTGCCCATCAGGTCTGAGGTTTCCGGCTTCAAATCGTATTTCGCCGCCAACGCATCGGCACGCTGGCCCTTGATCAAAATGCCGACTGCACCATTGGCGAAGAACACCTGGTCGCTTTCAAAGCCATCGCGACCGATCTGGAATGGAAGCGTGTAGATCGCGGCGCCCAGTGACGATGTATCGGGCTTTGCCAGCTTTTCGGCGGCATCATAGACCGCGGTTGCCGATGTCATCGTGTAGGGCGGATTGCACAGAGCCGCATCATAAAATGTGGGATCGGTTTCGGCAGCTACAGCGCTCCCGACATGAAGCGCAGCAGCGGCTGCACACAGGGCTAGGGTGCCGCGACGGAGAGATATGAAAGCAAGCATAGGCGTTCCTTAAAATTTACCTGTCGTCCACTCGGAAAGATTGCGTCAGGCATCACCCTTCCCTTGGAGCACCAAAACTTCCCGCCTGTCGATATCCGGTGAAGCCTTTTCCCCAACCCACCGATCCATGGTCGATGCTCATTTTATCTTCGTCCAGCCAAAAACCAGCCAGGTGTATTTCGATTTCTTGTCGGGCTCGGCGGTGTAGGTCATCTGCATGTCGCCGCCTTTGGCGTAGATATCGAGCCTCGGTGCCGTGTCCATCTTGAGCCAAAGCGAACTCTTGGCAAAGGACCAGTTGCCGCACCACACGCAGGTGCCTGAAGCCGGATCGCCAGACTGGTGGAAGTTATAACGACCGTCCGCCGTGATCTCCAGATAATCGAACGCGGTGTAAAATGTCGTCACTGTCTCCTGAAACAGGGTAGCGTCCGCTTCCTGTTTCGGCGTGGGCACGGTCTTCATGCTACGCGGCGGCCGACTGGTCGCACCGCTGAGTTTCCATTTTCCGACAAAATCCTTCTGCGTTGGAAGATATTCTTCCTGAGCTTTTGCTGACGAAACCGGGGCTATGGCCGGTAGATCGGTCACGCCCATGATCCCGACCGCAAAGAAAAGCGTGGCAGTACGCAGCATTCTGGTTCGGTTTTGCATAGATGGATTTTCTGCAGTTGGGGGTGAAGGGGCGTTCTGTTTGCGGTTGCTCGTGCCGGTTCAGGGCAGCTTGGCCGGATCGTATTTGACAATTCGCAGCATGGGCTTCCCATCCAGCTCGGTGGGTTCGAACCGAGCGAGGAGGTCGTAGGAGGTGATGGCTTCACCCGCCTCGAAGCGTTTTCCGTGAACGACGAGGTGTCCCAGCCCGAACACGGTGAGAAGGGCCTCCGTCGTATTGCCCGTTGATGTATCGAAGAGCAAATTCGTCTGGCCGAAATGCTCAAGACCCGTCGTCCAGGCGCTGATCGTACCGTTCTCCCTGGTTACGAAGGCACCATAGGCCAGCATCGTTGCCGTCTGCTGCGGCTGGTCCAGATGGCTGTTGGCGTAGCTCAGATAGTCATCGAGATCGGTACGGCCGACTATCAGATCGAGATAGTGCAACACGACGGCACGCATCGGTGCAACCTGATGGATGCCGAGCAGGGTCATGGCGATTTCATTATGCGCGACCGTGGGATCGTCCTCATCCGCCATGATCATCAGTTTGAATTTCGCCTGATGGCTCGCACGGCGCAGGTCGTCATATCCCGCTTTTGCATTGACGTAGAAGGTGTTCGTCCAGTCGACTTCGGCCAGAGCGGCTGCGGGATAATGAGTGAGGACTGCTGGCGTGCCGACCGGCTCGGGATTGCCTACAAGCACGCGGGTTCCGCCGCGAAAGCCGTCAAAGACAACTTCCGCCTCCAGTTGTTCGCATTCATAGCCTTCACGTCCCCAGGCTTCGATCAGTGCAGCAGCCGACAAGGCCGGTAAATCGTCAAAATAGAGTGTTGCCGCGAAATATTGAATATTGTCGCTTGTCATTGCGATGGCCTCATATTTCTGCTGTGCTGATCACGCCGTCTTCGGGGTCAGCGATAGCGCATCCGGTCGATTTTTGCGACTACTCGATTTATACCCGTCATCAGAGCAACGACTTCACAGATTGCCTAGAGTAATAGCTGCCCGCACATGATCCCGATTGCACTCATCCCCGCCTCTTTTTTTGTTGTGCTGCTGGTTTCCGCTGTATCGGCGCTTATCCTCCTGTCGTGGCTTGCAGTACTCGCCGCCCGGCGCGGCGCACGAAGGGCGTTTCGGGCGCGGCTGTGGTTGACGCTGCCGCTCGTGATCTTGCTTACGCTGTCGTCGACATTCCTCCTGTCTTTCCTCTATCAAGGCTATCTCGTGGATGCGGATATGAAGGGGGAAGAGGCCGCGCGGAATATCACTCTGGAGAAGCCGGCCGTGGTCGCCGGAATCGCGATGCCAACGGCAACCCGTTTGCACAGCAAGGTGCCGGGTGATCCGGAAGCTTTCGATTCCGCCCACTTTCCGGTGCCGACTCTGGTCAATGGAATTGCTGCGGAGAGCCTCAGCCGTAATCTCTATCCGGATGTCGATACCGATGCCTATACGGTCACCTCGATGGAGTTGATGCTGGCCACTGACCAGCGTGTCGATGGTTGGCTTTGCGGAAAAGGGGAGCCGGTGGCGTTCGAACTCGAAACAGGCGAGACCTCCTTCTATTCCTGCGTTCTCGGCCCGGCCAATCGGCTGGAGAGCTTGGAAATCCCGGCCGGTGCGAAACTGATGACACTTGGAGCATCTCGCGGCTGGACCGTTTTTCTTGCGCCGGAGGCAATAATAACCGTGCGAGGCTTGCCTCTGCAGGGTGCCCGACTAGTCGTGGATCGAGACCGTCATTTCGCCGGTTTCAGCGAAGCGGTGCTCGCTACCGACCTGCGCCTTGGTGGGGTCGCATACCCTGCCGGCACGCGCATCCGCTCGAAGGAGTGGACGTCGCCGGGCCGGGATTCCGATAGTTTGATCCTGAGCCCGGTAAAAGGTCAGGTGGCAAAGCCCGCTGGCCAACCCGATGTTCCGTTCGGAAGCTCGATCGTGCAGACGGTGGCAGGTGAGGTGTTGGCCATCCTGCCCAACCCAAAAGCAGGCATCGTGGATTTCGAGGAGATCTCCGTGGACAATCCGGGGAATTGACGACACCTGAAAAGACGGCGTCTTCTTTGTCAGGGTTCAACCGGACAGGCGGCTTCAGTCTTGTTTTTCCACTGTTCTGCCACCGCATCCCCGATATTCCAGAGCAGCGCAGCAAAGATCAACCCGCAGATGACGCCCAGAATAAGCGAGCCGCGACGCCTGAAACGATAGAGGAATATCGAACCGGAAACCCCATAGACGGCCATAGCAGGCACGGCAAAGAGCAGAACGGACAACGGTCCGTCACAATCGACCGCATCAACGCCGATCGCACGGTATTCGTTTGCAGTTCCCACAATGCCGAGGAATGCCACGGGCAACATCGCAATCAGAATGGCGTAGCCAGACATTTTTGAGAGGTTTGGCAATCTTGTCTCCGGGCCGTTTGGTCCAGGTTATGCGGCCATGGCTGCTTCGTCCAGTTCCGTAAGAGACGCAATCGCGATCAGCGGTTTGCCATGTTAGCCCATTCGCTCTGATGCGTAAGAGTTGGGGGACGCGGGAAATACGACTGTCTTGTTGCCATTGAGAAGCGCGCGCCTGTGAATGTGGGCGTGGATTGCCCGCGCAAGGACCTGACTTTCCACATCGCGACCAAGGCTCACATAGTCGTCCGGGCTCTGTGCGTGGGTTACGCGGATGATGTCCTGTTCGATGATCGGTCCCTCGTCGAGATCGGCGGTCACGTAATGCGAGGTTGCGCCGATGAGTTTCACACCCCTTTCGAAGGCCTGCTTATAGGGATTTGCACCCTTGAAGGATGGCAGGAAGGAGTGGTGAATGTTGATGATGCGCCCGGACATTTTTCGGCACATCTCGTCTGAGAGTACCTGCATGTAGCGTGCTAGCACGATGAGGTCGGCGCCGGTTTCTTCGACAATGCGCAACTGCGCGGCCTCTGCTTCCGGTTTGTTTTCCTTGGTGACCTTTATGCAGTGGAAAGGGATGTCGGCGTTCACGACAACCTTCTGGTAGTCCATGTGGTTGGAGATGACCGCGACGATATCGATTGGCAGCGCGCCGATCTTCCAGCGATACAACAGGTCGTTCAGGCAGTGGCCGAAGCGCGATACCATGATGACGACCTTCATTTTCTCGGTCTCGTCATGAAACCCATGTGTCATCTGAAACATGTCCGCGATCGGTATGAAACCCTCCTTAAGCGCGTCCAGTGAAGCCCCGCTTTCACTTACGAAACTGATGCGCATGAAGAAAAGGTCGCTTTCGATGTCGTCGAACTGCGCGCTGTCGGTGATGTTACAGCCTGATTCAGCCAGAAAGGTTGCAATCGCTGCGACGATGCCGCGCTTGGTCTTGCAGGTCACGGTAAGCGTGTATTTCGTCATTGGTCTTTCCCATGTCAAAACAATAGGGGACGCCCGGACAGGTCGTCCGGCCGGTGAAAATGGTCTGGTCGTGTAGTGGTCTCGCTTTATGTGGTGGCGCTGGAAAGCTCTGCCTGGCGTCGGATCGCGGTCTCGATCACATGCCAGAGCGTTTCTGCGGCTGAGCGCATGCCAAGAATGGCAAGGCGTTCAGGCGCGCGCCGGATGACGAAAACGCTCATATGTTCCATCCCGGTACGCGTGGCGGTCCCTTGCCCGAATGCCGATGGATCGAGGTTGACCAGTTTCTGCATGAGGGCGGCAATTGGCGCTTCACCTGCATCGCTGTAGACTTCGAAGGCGACGAAGCCATCGGTCTGTTCTGTTACGGAACAGGAAGGGCAAAGCTCAATGAGTTCCGCAGCGAAATCCGTTTCAGCCCGATCCACGGCTTCGATCAGCCATTGGCCTTGCCCGGTCCACAAAGCTGAAAACGGTCCGTGCTGAACCCATTTGCCCGGACCCGGCAAGGTGAGATCGAAGGGCGAAGGTTCTTTGCCATTGCGGCGCAGGCTGAGGGAGGCGAGGGCCAGCCCCGAATTTTCCTCAAGCCGCAGCATGCCATGGCGAGCACGCCGGGACGTTTGCGCGCCGAGTGCGGTTGTCGGCTTCAAATCAGGCACGGAGTCTCTCTCCCTCAGGGTCGATGAAATGGGGGGAGACCACGCGCAATTCGACCGACTGTCCCTCTAAAGGGTTGGCCGCGAGGATGATCTCTCCGATACGGTTTGCGCCATCGGCAAGGAAACCAAGACCGATACTGAAACCGAGATTGGGCGAATGGCAGACGGATGTGATCCAGCCCTGATCGGTCTCGGTGTTCTGGCTGGCGCCATGGGCAAACAGATGCGAACCTGACACCACGGGATCCGATGCCGCAACCGGCTGGAGACCGACGAGCACGCGGCTTTCGCCGACAAGCCCTTCGCGGCGGGTCATGACGGTGCCGATTGCATCCTTCTTGGCCGAAACCATCCTGCCCATGCCCAGCATCTGCGCCGTGGTCTGGCCATTCAGCTCGTTTCCGGCAGCATGGCCTTTTTCGATGCGCATGACACCGAGCGCTTCGGTGCCGTAGGCCGTGGCTCCGAGATCTGCGCCGATCTCCATCAGCCGGGACATCAGCGCGTTGCCGTACCGGGCTGGAACCGCGATTTCGTAAGCCAGTTCTCCGGAAAACGAGATCCGGAACAAACGCGCCCGCAAACCGGCACAAACTGTCAGTTCGGCGCAGGCCATGAAGGGGAAGGCCGCGTTGGAAAGATCGAAACCGTCGACGATGCGTTCGACAAGGCTGCGCGCATTCGGACCGGCAACTGCGAGCTGCGCCCAGGCATCCGTGGTGGAGATTAACTGAACGTCCAGTTCCGGCCACAGGCATTGCCGGGCAAATTCCATGTGACGATAGACCGGTCCCGCTTGGGCGGTGGTCGTGGTGACGATGTAATGATCCTCGCGAAGACGTGCGCAGGTGCCGTCATCATAGGCATGGCCATCCTCCCGCAACATCAGGCCGTAGCGGACCATGCCGACCTTGAGGCTCTTCATCGCGTTGCAGTAGAGACGGTCGAGAAACTCGGCAGCATCGGTTCCCTGAACATCCACCTTGCCCAGCGTCGTCACATCGCAGATGCCGACGCCCTTTCGGGTGGCCAGAACCTCGCGGTCCACGGATTGACGCCAATGGGTTTCCCCGGCCTGCGGGAAATATTGCGCACGCATCCATTGCCCGACTTCGACGAAGACGGCGCCCTGCGCTTCGGCCCAGGCATGGCTTGGTGTCAGGCGGCGCGGACGGAAATGTGCTCCGGTGTCGCCGCCACCGAGTACCGCCATCGAAACCGGCGTATAAGGTGGGCGGAAAATCGTCGTGCCCGTATCCGGTATCGATTTGCCCGTCAGTTCGGACATGATTGCCAAAGCGGTGGCATTGGAGGTCTTGCCCTGGTCCGTCGCCATGCCAAGCGTTGTCCAACGCTTGAGATGTTCGATGGGCCGCATGTTTTCCTGATGCGCGAGCTTGATGTCCTTGACCGTAACGTCGTTCTGGAAATCGACCCAGGCCCGACCTTTTCCGGGCACATGCCACAGCGGCTTGATGTTGATTTGTGTATCCTCCGTCTCAGGCAGGGCAGGCCGGGATGCCGCGATCCCAATCTGTTCCAGAGCCGTTATGGCAGCGGACGCACCGGAAATCAGCGCCGCCTGCGTGCTTCCTTTGCCGGTAGCCGCTCCTGCAACGTGCATATGCGCGGGAACGTCGCCGGGCAGAAATGCCTGCAGTCCATCATCCCATAGCGGACGGCCGCGCTGATGCGAGGTGAGGTGGACATTGGGGTTCCATCCTCCGGAGATACCAAGCGCACCGCAGTTGATGGTTTCGTCATAACCGTCCTTGCGGACATCAATGGAAACGAGCCCGAGACGGCCTTTGCTGCCGGTTACTGCTGCCCCCGCAATCAGACGATATTCCGCAAGCGCCCGCGCATCAGGGCGCGGATCGATGACTGCGGCGATCTCGATGCCTTTCGCAAGAAGGTCGACAGCAGTGCGATGGCCGTCATCGTTGTTGGTGAAGATAGCAACCCTGTCTGCCGGACTGACGGCCCAGCGGTTGGCATAGGCGCGCAGCGCGCCGGCAAGTATGATCCCCGGCCGGTCGTTGTTCTCAAATGGAATGTGTCTTTCGGTCGCGCCTGCGGCAAGCACCGTGCGCTTTGCGGTGATGCGCCAGAGGGACTGGCGTACGCCCTTGGGCGCGGCAAGATGGTCGGAAACCCGCTCGACCGCACCGAATACACCGTGGTCGAATGAACCGAAAACCGTAGTACGGCGCATGACACGCAGGTTCGGCAGGCTGGAGAACTCCGCCTCCAGCGCTGCGATCCAGTCAGTTGCGGGGGCATCATCGAGCAGGTGGCTCTCCGCCAGCAGGCGGCCGCCGAGGTGATTGTCCTCGTCCGCCAGAATAACCTTCGCGCCGGCCCGCGCCGCTGTCAGAGCCGCGGCGAGACCGGCCGCTCCAGCGCCGATGACAAGCAGATCGCAGTGAAGGAAACCCTTGTCGTAACTGTCGGGGTCCGGTTTCATCGACAGGCTTCCAAGTCCTGCAGCCTTGCGAATGGCGGGCTCATAGAGCTTTTCCCAGAACGCCTTCGGCCACATGAACGTCTTGTAGTAAAAGCCTGCGGTCAGGAAATCGGCAAACAGGTCATTGATCGCCAGCGCATCGAAAGACAAGGACGGCCAGCGGTTTTGGCTTTTCGCTTCCAGCCCGTCGAACAATTCGATCGTCGTGGCGCGGGTGTTCGGTTCCAGCCGCGAGCCCGTGCGTAATTCAACCAACGCATTCGGCTCTTCGGAGCCGGCAGAAATTACGCCCCGTGGGCGATGATATTTGAAGCTGCGCCCCATCAGGCGGACATCGTTCGCCAGAAGTGCGGAGGCGAGCGTGTCGCCCGGATGCCCCTGATACTTCTTTCCGTCGAAGGTGAAATGCAGCACCTTGCTGCGGTCGATCAAGCCGTCCTTCAGTCTCATGCTGCATCTGCCTTCTGACGGAGCGCTACCGCGTTTGCGAGTTCCGCTCCGAGGATTTCATGGGTGACGGTATTTCGCGTGACCACGAGCCAGCTGCGATCGCCCTGTTCGTGAAACCACAGTTCCCGATGTACGCCGGCGGGATTGTCGCGCAGATAGACGTAGTCGTTGAAGTCTGCCGCAGCGTTTGTCGCCATGCCGTCGGGACGCCGCAACAGGGAGGCATCGCCGAGATAGGTGAATTCCTGAGCGTCGCGCAGCCCGAGCAGTGGGTGAGGGATCAGCATTGTTCAAGCCTCAGTGAAGGTTCGGTTGGGCGCCTGCGCCCTTTTCATCGATGACATAGCCGCGCTCGAACCGGTCGAGGCGATAGGCCTTGGCCGTATCATGCGGGGTATCGGTGGCCAGCAGATGCGCGAATGCATAGCCGCTGGCGGGGGTCGCCTTGAAGCCGCCATAACACCAGCCCGCATTGAGATAGAGGCCCTTCACCGGAGTGTGGTCGATGATCGGCGAGCCATCCATCGACATGTCCATGATGCCGCCCCAGATGCGCAGCAGGCGCGCGCGACCGATCATCGGCATCAGCGCCATGCCGCTTTCGGCAACGTCCTCGATGACGGGCAAGTTGCCGCGCTGGGCATAGGAATTGTAGCCGTCGATATCACCACCGAAGACAAGGCCGCCCTTGTCGGACTGGCTGACGTAGAAATGACCCGCGCCGAAGGTGATGACACCCGGTATGGTCGGCTTCAGCCCTTCCGAAACGAAGGCTTGCAGGACGTGGCTTTCGATCGGTAACCGCATGCCGGCCATGGCCATGACGCGGCCAGTCGATCCCGCCACGGCGACGCCGACCTTTCCGGCGCCGATATAGCCACGGCTGGTCTCCACGCCCTTGATTTCCCCGTCTTCGATGCGAAATCCCTGGACTTCGCAATTCTGGATAAGATCGACCCCGGCAAGATCGGCACCGCGTGCATAACCCCAGGCGACGCCGTCGTGGCGGGCAGTTCCGGCGCGGCGTTGGTAAAGCCCGCCCTTGATCGGGAAGCGTGCATTCTCGAAATTGAGAAACGGGATCATGGCGCGGACTTCGTCGGGTGCCAGCAACTGGGCATCCGCACCGGCCAGCAGCATGGCGTTGCCACGGCGGCGATAGGCGTCGCGCTGGGCATCGGTGTGGAACAGGTTCACGATGCCGCGCTGGCTTACCATCGCATTAAAATTGAACTCCTGTTCAAGCCCTTCCCAAAGTTTCATCGAGAATTCGTAGAACGGCTCGTTTCCGGGCAGCAGGTAATTGGAACGGATGATCGTGGTGTTGCGCCCGATATTTCCCGATCCCAGCCAGCCTTTTTCCAGAACGGCGATCCGGGATTTCGAGAACGTTCTGGCGAGATAATAGGCCGTTGCAAGCCCATGACCGCCACCGCCGACAATGATGAAATCGTAATGAGGCTGGGGGTCGGGGTTTCGCCACAGCGGGCGCCAGCCCTTGTGGCCGGTCAGGGCCTGTTTGAAAACCTGGAGAGCGGAATAGCGCAAATCTGTCATCCTCGAAAACAGGGCGGTTGACGAGTTTATAGCGCGATATCAGTTGAAATTTTTATCCGTAGCGGACGCATTGTTGTCCATTTCGGCCAAGTCGGCTAAGCTTCATCAAGGGATGTTCTGGAGCACGCCATGCACGCCGAAGGGTCGATGTCGATCGGGTTCATACTGATTGAGGGTTATGCCCTGATGTCGCTGGCTGCGGCTGTCGAGCCGTTGCGGGCAGCCAATCACCTTGCGGGTAAAACCCTCTATCATTGCCGGTTCTATTCAGTGAATGGCGGGTTTGGCGCATCCACCTCGGGCGGAGGTTTCGACACCGCGCCCGTCTCGCAGGCCGTGTCCGACAAGCTGGATCTGGTCTTCGTCGTCGCGGGCGGAAATCCCATGCTTTATGAAGATCCGGCACTTGCGCGCAACCTGCGAACACTCAACCAGCGGAGCGTGAAGCTCGGCGGCATTTCCGGCGGGGCGGCGATCCTTGCCAAGTCGGGCCTGATGGCGGGCAGGCGTTTTACCGTTCACTGGACCCACATCGATCCGCTCAGCGAATATGCCAGCGATCTCCTGATCGAGCGAGCGCTCTACGTCATCGATCGCGACCGTTATACCTGCGCTGGCGGCGTTGCCGCGATTGACATGATGGGTGCCTTGATCGCGAAAGACCATGGTTCGGCTTTCGCGCGCGATGTCAGCGAGTGGTTCATCCATCCGCGTTTGAGAACCGCCGACGAACCCCAATTGGGCCGCGCCGGGCAACGCTTCAACGTTCACCACCCGGTACTCGAAGCTGCCATCGAACTTATGACGAGCCATATCGCGGATCCCCTGTCGCCGGAGCAACTGGCGCAATTGTGCGACAGCAGTATCCGCCAGCTCCACCGGCTGTTTTCCAGCCACTTCGACCAGTCCATGATGTCGTTTTACCGCGGGCTGCGCTTGGCAAAGGCGGATGAACTCCTGCAGCAGACTTCGCTTTCGATCGTCGACGTGGCCTTGCTGACGGGTTTCGCAACGGCTGCCCACTTCACCCGCTGCTATACACAAAAGTACAGCATCCCCCCCAGCCGAAAACGTCGTGCCGGAAGGGATTTGGAGCAGGCTCCCGAAGATGCCTGATTTGCGGGTCGGCGCGTCAGGCCCACTCCTCGTTCCACACCTGCACCATGTGGCCCGGTGACACCTCGCGGTACTCGCGGGCGGGCGGAGTGAAGTTCTTGTCGCGGATAGGGCTGCGCAATTCCGCATCCGCGAGCTTGCGCCGCATGCGCCGGCGCGAAGGATCGGGAAGCGGCACGGCTGAGAGCAACCGCTGCGTATAGGGATGCTGCGGGTTGGAGAACACGGCCGCGCGCGGACCGGTCTCGACGATTTCGCCGAGATACATGACCGCGATCCGATGGCTGATGCGTTCCACTACGGCCATGTCGTGGGAGATGAACAGGAAACCGAGTTTCAGCCGTTCCTGCAGGTCCAACATCAGGTTCACCACCTGCGCCTTCACCGAAACGTCCAGCGCAGAAACTGCCTCGTCGGCAATGATGAGGCCGGGTTCCAGCGCCAGTGCCCGGGCGATGCAGATGCGCTGGCGCTGTCCGCCGGAAAACTCGTGCGGATAACGGCTGCCCATCTCGCCGGCAAGGCCGACCTCACCCAGCAGATCGCGAGCAAGCTTGCGGGCATTGCCGGCCGTTTCCAGCCCATGGATCAGAAGCGGTTCGGCGATGGCGTTTTCTACCGTCAGGCGGGGGTTGAGGCTGGCGAAGGGATCCTGAAAGATCATCTGCACCCGGCGGGACAGATCGGAGCGTGCAAAGTCCCCGACATCGTTGCCGTGAATGCGGATCGAGCCGGAATGCGGACGACCGAGCCCGGCGAGCAGGCGGCCGGTCGTGGACTTGCCGCAGCCGGATTCGCCAACCAGCGCCAGCGTTTCGCCGCGTGCCAGCGAAAAGCTGACATTCTCCACCGCGTGAACACGGGCCTGTACCATGCGAGTGTAGGGTGAGCGCATCTCGAAACGCGCCGAGAGGTTCTTGACCTCCAGCAGCGGGGTGCCTGCGGTGTCGACCGTGTCCGGACGAGCCGGTACGGGCAGGGCGCGTCCTGTTTCCATGTCGATGACAGGGAAGGGACGCGGACCGCCTTCGCCAGCCGAACCCAGTTGCGGGACGGCGGAAAGAAGGGCGCGGGTATAGGGCCGCTCCGGCCTGGCGAAGACATCGGGCGTCGCGCCGGTCTCGATCTGGTCGCCGCGATACATCACCAGAGTACGGTCGGCGATTTCGGCCACCACGCCCATATCGTGCGTGATGAACAGGACGGCGGTGCCTTCCTCTTCCTGTAGCGTCTTGATGAGGTCGAGAATCTGCGCCTGAATGGTGACGTCGAGGGCCGTGGTCGGTTCGTCGGCAATGAGCAGGACAGGGCGGCAGGCGAGGGCTATCGCAATCATCACACGCTGGCGCATGCCACCGGAAAACTGGTGCGGATAATCGTCGATGCGCTTGGTTGCCGAGGGGATACGCACCTTCTCCATCAGCTTCAGCGTCTCGGCCCGGGCCTCGGCCTTCGAGATACCGCGATGGGCAATCAGCGATTCCGCGATCTGTTCGCCAACAGTCAGCACCGGATTGAGGCTGGTCATCGGTTCCTGAAAGATCATCGCGATCCGGTTGCCGCGGATTTCACGCATGCGGGCGGGTGAAGCGCCGATCAGCTCCTCGCCGTCGAGCTTAATCGAGCCTTCGATGCGGCTCGTCTTTTCCGGCAGCAACTGCATCACGGAAAGCGCCGTAACACTCTTGCCGGAACCGCTTTCGCCAACGATGGCAAGCGTTTCGCCGGCATGGATATCGAGGTTCAGGTTGCGAACCACCGGGTTGAACGTGCCGTCGCGCAGGAAGGAGACCTTGAGGTTGCGGATGGAGACGACAGGATGAGGCGTGGTTTCGGTCATTGTCACTGTTTCCTGTTTCATGCGGCGCTCTTGCCTCCGCTGCCGGAAAGGACCGCACCTGCCGCCGAGCGTGGATCGAGCCAGTCGCGCAGCAGATCGCAGACGCCGTTGAGCACGAGGATCATCGCAACCAGCGCCAGACAGGGCCACAGAAGCAGCATGGGCTGATGGGCGATCGCGGCACGGCCGGTTCCGATCATCAGACCGAGCGAGGGCGAAGGCGGGACGACGCCGAGGCCGAGGAAGGAGAGGCCGGATTCGAGCACAACCGCAGCCGCAGTAACGAAACTGGCCTGGACCAGAAGCGGCCCCATGATGTTGGGCAGGATGGTTTTCAGCATGATGCGGCCGTTGCTGGCGCCCATGGCCTGCACCGCCTCGACATAATCCTGCGAGCGAACGGTAAGCACGCTGGCATAGGCGATGCGGGTGAAGCCGGGAACGAACACCGCGGCAAGCACCGGGATCAGTGTCATAGGACCCGGCCCATAAAGCGTGACGGCGAGCATGGCGAGGAGCAGCGGCGGAAAACAGAGCACCACGTCCATGGCTCTGAGCGTCAGGATTTCCGAGAAGCCACGCATATAACCGCCGATAATACCGAGTGCGGTGCCGATGATGCCCGAAAGAACGGAGGTCGAGAGGGCGATAAACAGCGAGATGCGGACGCTGAAGAGCAGACGGGAAAGAATGTCGCGGCCCATTTCATCCTGCCCGAGTGGGAAGGCGGCGGATGGGGTGGCGAACCGCTGGCCCATGTTCATCTTTAAGGGATCGGACAGGGGCAGGATTGGAGCAAGCAGGCATATCAGTGCGATGAGCGCGAGCAGCAGTGGCCAGATGAGACGAAGCGAGCGCGTCATTTGCGAATCCTCGGATCGGTGACGCCGTAGATAATATCGACGATCAGATTGAGCGTGATGAACAGGGCCGAAATGACCAGAATGACGGCGGTGACGGTGGGATAGTCGCGTGAATTGACGGCGCTGACCAGCATGCCGGAGAGACCCGGCCAGTTGAAGACGTATTCCACCAGCACCGTGCCGCCGAACAGGCCGCCAAGATTGAGTGCAAAGACCGTGATGACCGGCATCAAGGCGTTGCGCAGCACGTGGCGGGTAATAATGCGCCGCTGCGGCAGACCCTTGGCGCGGGCGGTGCGAACATAATCCAGCGGCAGGACATCAAGCACCGAGGCACGCGCGATGCGGATGACGATTGCCGCAAGGCCAAGCGCGATGGCGAAGGCGGGCATTGCCAGCAGGACCAGATGTTTGCCGGGATCGTCCGCAAGATTGACGTATCCACCCGCCGGCGCCAGCTTCCAGATCTGGGCAAAGACCAGAATGATCAATGTGCCGGCGACGAAAACGGGAATGCCCTGCGCGAAACCGGCAAGAAAATTGGAGACGCGATCAAAGCTGCCGCCCTGACGCAACGCGGCGGCAACGCCGACCGGAATGCCGATGAGCAGGCTGAGGATCGCAGCCGCCGCGATCAGTTCCAGGGTGCGCGGCAGGCGCTTGGCGATTTCGGGGGCGACTGGCGAGCCGTCGATCATCGAGTTACCGAGGTCGAAGCGCATGAGGCCGGACATCCGCTCGACATATTGCGTGAGGATCGGTCGATCAAGGCCGAGATCGCCACGTAGTTGCGCGATCGAAGCCGGGTCGGGCGTCGAGCCTTCGCCTGAAAGCAGCAGTTCAGCCGGATCGCCTGGCACCATATAGATGGAAAGAAAGACGAGGCTGGTAACGACCCAGAGCAGCGCCAGGGAAATGGCAATTCGCTGCAGGAACCAGAACATGAAGACAGCCCTCCGGCAGCCGGCCATGCGATGTCGACCTGAAAGCATTTGCCTTTCAGGCTTCTTCCGCATGGAAGATGAGAAACGGACGCCCGGACGGTCGAGTGGAGCCGCCCGGGCGAATTCCAGATGTTACGACAGCGAAAGCTCGTCGAAAAGGCGTCCGGAGAACGGAGAAATCTGGTCCGGAAGCATATGGAAGTTGTTGACGCGCTTCAGGCGAGCAAAGCCGGTTGCGCGGTAGGAAAGACCGCAGAAAGGCGTGTACTCGATGACGAGCTTGTCGACCTCGGCATAGATCGCCTTGCGCTTTTCGAGGTCGAATTCTGCACGGCCCTTGGCGAGCAGATCGGTCAGGCCCGGGACCTCGAAATTGCGCGAGCGGAAGAAGGTCGGCGATAGCGTCGGGTCGATGAGGGCGCTTGTCGCATCCGGATCGAAAGTGTCGAGGCCAAGGCCCTGAATTGCGAAATCGCCCTGGCCGCGGTTACCCATGGTCACGCGGGTGGACCAGTCGGGCATGGTCAATGTGACATTGATGCCGACTTCGGCCAGGTGGCCCTGAACGATGACAGCGGTATCGCGGTGCATGCCGTATTGCGCGGTCGAGAGCAGGTTGACGGTCACGCCTTCCGCTCCGGCTTCCTTGATCAGCGCCTTGGCGCGGTCGGGATCATAGGTCTGTCCCTTGGCGAGTTCAGCGTTGTAGAACGGGGTTGCGGCCGAGCGCGGAACGCCTTCGAGCACCGCGCCACGGCCGAAGAACACGCCGTTGACGATTTCCTCGCGGCGGATGGCGAGGGAAACGGCGCGCCGCAGGCGGTGGTCCTTGAATGCGCCTGCACCGTTGAACGACAGGAACATGAAGGCGCCCGTGGCAGCCGTCTCAAGCGCAACACTGGCGTCCTTGTCGAGCTGGTCCATCGCGCTCCACGGAACGTAGTCGATCACGTCCACATCGCCGGCGGTGATTGCGGCAACGCGCAGGTTTTCGTCGGCATAAGCGGTGACGTGAACCTTCTTGAACTTCGGCATGCCGTTCTTGAAGTAATGCGGGGAGGCTTCGAAATCGAGCCCGACGCCCTTCTCGGCGCTGGCCAGCGTGAAGGGGCCTGCGCCGACGCCATGGTCCTGCTTGTCGGTGGAACCCTTGGCGATGATCTGCAGGAACGGGTTGGCAAAGAGCGCCGGCAGCGCTGCGTTCGGTGATTTTGTCAGGAGTTTGAAGGTGCGGTCATCGACGATTTCGACCTTCTCGATTTCGAGCATTGCATCGCGGGTATAGGCGCCGGAGCCTTCGGCCTTGATCTTCTCGATATTCCATTCGATGTCGGCCGAGGTGACGGGCTGGCCGTCGGAGAATTTGGCATCCTTGAGCTTGATCACCCAGGCGCGATCGCCCTCACGGTCGAAGCTTTCAGCCAGTTCGCCCACCAGCTTGCCTTCCGGCGTGTAAGCCATGAGGAAACGGTTGATCAGCGATGAAACGAGCTGGCCGGCATAGCCGACATTCACCCATGGCTTCAGATGAGCGGGATAGGTGGATAGGCCGATGCGCAGTGTGTCGGAAGACGCCTGCGCGAAGGAACCGGATGCTCCGACGGCGAAGGCGGCGCCGGAAGCGACGGTCAGTTTCAGAAGGGTACGGCGATCGAGTATCATGGTTAGTTCCCCATTATGTGTTGATACATGCTTGCCAGCCGGCGTGGACGAATTCTGCGTGCCACCTTGTTCTTGACCGCTGCCGGTCTCGGTTTCGGTGAGCACGGATTGGCCCCGTCGATATCGAAAACAATAAAGAGAGCTTTTTCCGGGTGTCAAGAGAAATTCCATTAATTAATCCACTGAAATCATCTTGTGTCATATAGTGGAATAAATTGGCGTATTTTGCTGTTAAATGCACATTGTTCGTTTTTAATCCATTTATAGGAATACATGAATTATTATGGTCGTAATAATGGAATTGTGATTGACAAGCGAATGAAGCCGATCATAGGGTTTGAGCAACAGGCCGGGATTGCCCGGCAGCCGTTTCTCCGGGGCCGGAAGCATAGCTTTCGCGGTAGGCGGCGCATGCAATCAAGGCAGTGTCGCACGACCTCCAGATGAGGCGTTGCCCGATGACATCCAGAAGAAGGAGCGAGCCATGGCATGGCGGATTGGCGTGGATTCCGGTGGTACTTTTACCGACGTTTGTCTGTTCGAGGATGAAACAGGCGAGGTAGTGATCTGGAAGGTCTCATCGACCCCGGACGATCCTTCGCGCGGGATTACGCAGGGCGTGGCCGATGGCATTGAGCGCGTTGGCATCGAGGCGCAAGATGTTGCCTATGTCGGTCACGGTACGACGGTTGCCACCAATGCGCTCATTCAGGGCCGTGGCGCCAAGACCGGTCTTCTGACAACCGGTGGTTTCCGCGATCTCCTGGAAATCGGCCGCCAGAAGCGCCCGGACCTTTATGACCTTCAGGCGGACAAGCCTGAACTTCTGGTAGAGCGCCACCTGCGCTTCGGTGTTGGTGAGCGCGTGCTGGCCAATGGTACGGTTGAAACGCCGCTGGACGAGGCCGCATTGCGTGAAGCCGTTCGGGCGCTGAAGGCCGATGGTGTAAAGGCGGTCGCGGTCAATTTCCTGTATTCCTTCATGCATGCCGAGCACGAGAAGATTGCCGCCCGCATTCTGGAAGAAGAGTTTCCGGAAGCCTTCCATTCGCTTTCCCATCGTATCGCACCGGAATTCCGTGAGTTCGAGCGTCTGTCGACCACGGTCGTCAATGCCTATCTCGGTCCCGTCATGCAAGGCTATGTGAAGGCGCTGTCCGGCAAGCTCACCGATCTCGGCATTACGGTTGCGCCGCAGCTCACCCAGTCGAATGGCGGGGTTATCGGCTTTGACGCCGCTGCCGAAATGCCGGTGCGCACGGTTCTGTCCGGCCCCTCGACCGGCGTTGTCGCGGCACAGGCGGTCGGTCGTATGACCGGCATCGACAACCTCATCACCTTTGACATGGGCGGCACCAGCTCCGACGTGGCACTTCTTGCCGATGGTCAGTGCCGTGTGGTCAACGAGTCGGTGGTCCATGGTTATCCGATCAAGGCTCCGATGCTCGATATCCATACGGTCGGTGCCGGTGGCGGCTCGATCGCCTATATCGACTCGGGCAATCACCTGAAGGTCGGACCGCGTTCGGCAGGCGCCAATCCCGGTCCCTCCTGCTACGGACTTGGCAATGACGAGCCGACGGTCACTGACGCCAATGTCGTGCTTCAGACACAGAACCCGGAATATCTGCTCAACGGCCGCATGAAGATCGACCGTTCGTTGTCGGTGAAGGCCGTCGAGAGGCTCGCCGAAAAGCTCGGCATGGGCGTTCTGGAAACCGCGAACGGCATTCTCGACATCGTGACCGCCAATATGGCCAAGGCCATTCGCGTGATCTCCGTCCAGCGTGGCCATGATCCGCGTGATTATGCGCTTGTCGCCTTCGGCGGCGCCGGTCCGGTGCACGCCGTGCGTCTGGCTCGCGAACTGGGCATGAAACGTATTGTCGTGCCGAAAACGCCGGGCGTGCTCTGCGCTCTTGGCCTTCTGATGACCGATCTGCGCACGGACTTCTCGGCGACCGTCTTGCATCGCCTCGACCAGGTGGCGTCGGCAACGATCTCCACGCTGTATGATGGTCTTGCTGCTCAGGCCGATGCCTGGTTCGAGCGCGAAAAGATCGCACCTGCTGCCCGCGTCGTTACCCGCACGGTCGATTGCCGTTATGCCGGCCAGAACTACGAGATTGCAGTTGCCCTGCCGGAAGGCCCGATCACGGCGGAAACCTTCCGCCTCGTCAAGGAGCGCTTCGAGCAGGCCCATCGCCAGCTTTATGGCTTTATTGCCGAGGGTGAGCCGGTGCAGCTCGTTACCTATCGTCTGGTTGCAAGCGGTCTTGTCGAGAAGGCAGCGTTCAAGGCCCGTGAGATCGAGGGCGAAGATGCCTCCGCTGCGATCTCCGGCAAGCGTGACGTGTGGATGGCCGAAGCCGGCGGCTTCACCGCCGCAACGCTCTATAATCGCGATCTGCTGAAGCCCGGCAACGTTCTCGCCGGTCCGGCCATTATCGACCAGATGGACTCGACCACGGTTCTGCCGCCCGGTTATGTCGCCACGGTCGACGCCTATCTCAACCTCATCGTGGAGGAAAAGTGATGACGAACGCAGCCATCGCACAGAATACCGCCGCAGCGCTCAATCCGATCACCGTCGAAGTCATCGGCAGCGCGTTTGCCTCCACGGTGGAGGAAATGGGGGAAGCGCTCGTTCGCGCCAGCTACTCCACCAACATCAAGGAACGCCGCGATTGCTCGACGGCACTGTTCGACGCCAAGGGGTCGATGCTCTGCCAGGCCGAGCATATCCCGATGCATCTCGGCTCGTTCATCGGCTTCATTCCCTATATTCTGGAGCATGTGGGCGCCGACAGCCTTGCTCCCGGCGACGTGTTCATCGGCAACGACGCCTATGAGGGCGGCGGCACCCATCTGCCTGACA
Source organism: Rhizobium sp. AN73 (assembly GCF_030757975.1). NCBI lineage: Bacteria > Pseudomonadati > Pseudomonadota > Alphaproteobacteria > Hyphomicrobiales > Rhizobiaceae > Rhizobium > Rhizobium sp. AN73. The sequence continues at coordinate 465,444 of NZ_JARWME010000001.1, read as the reverse complement.
TCGTTCTGGCCGAGCCGATTTTCCACGACGGCAAACTGATCGCCTGGGCGATCAACACCGCCCACCATTCGGACTTCGCGGATCGCGGCCATGCCCATATCTATCAGGAAGGCCTGCGCATTCCTCCCGTTCGCCTTTATCGCAAGGGCATCCTTCAGGAGGATATCCAGAAACTGTTTCTCCTGAACTGCCAGGTGCCGCATGAACGCATGTCGGACCTGCGCGCCCAGATGGCCGCGAACCGTCTTGGCGTGACGCGCCTCAAGGAACTCTGCGACAAATATTCCACCGAAACGGTTCTCGCCGCAGGCCGCGAACTCATGGACTATGCCGAACGCAAGATGCGCGCCGGCATCGCTTCCATTCCGGATGGCACTTACAGCTTTTCGGACCTGTTCGATGCGGAATCGCTACGGGAACAACTGGAATTTTCGGTGACGATCACCGTCAAGGGTGACGAGATGCATCTCGACTTCGTCAGCCCGCCGCAGGTTCGCGCCGGTCTGAACGTGGTCTATACCGCGCTTCTCTCCACCGTCTATTATGCGGTGAAGACCGTTGTTGATCCAACCGTCCTGCCGAATGCCGGTCTGGCCCGGCCGATCCATGTGACGGCGAAAAAGGGCACGTTGCTCAACTGCGCGCACCCGGCCGCGGTCGATGGCCGCATTGCCGCCTGCCAGCGTGTGGTCGATCTCATCCATGGCGCACTTGCGCAGGTGGTTCCGCATCGGGTTACCGCTGCCTGCAACGGCTCGGTTGCGGTTGCAAGCTTCTCCGGTACACGCGCGGATGGCAGCCTCTGGGTCTATCTCGAGACCATCGGTGGTGGCTTTGGCGCACGACACAACAAGGATGGTCTGGACGGTGTGCATGTCCACATGACCAACACGTCCAACCTGCCGCTGGAATCGCTCGAAACCGAATATCCGCTGACGCTGGTCGCCTATGAGCTGGTTGACGGCTCCGGTGGCGGCGGACAGTTCCGGGGTGGCATGGGCCTGCGCCGCGTGTATCGCGCCGAAGCGGATTGCCGCGTTTCCATCGGTGGCTCCCGTTTCGTCTCGCGCCCCTGGGGTCTTGATGGCGGTCTTGCCGGCGGCCTTGGCTCCTTTACCATTCTCGGTGCGCCCGAGCGGCTGGTGAACGGTGCCGGTGACATCTTCAAGGGTGACGTTCTCGAGATCATTACCCCCGGCGCGGGCGGCTATGGCCAGCCATCCAGCCGCGATCCGGCATCCGTTGCCACCGACATCCGCGACGGGCGCATTTCGTCCGAAGCCGCCAAGTCCGTTTACGGGTTCTGATTTCCCAAGCTGGCCCGGTTTCCCTCCAAAGGGAACCGGGTCTTTTTTGGAGAGCCCCTGGCGTCCCGAATTTTTTAATCCGCTTGACTACCTATACCTTATTGCCTAATTCAGTTCCAATTATCGGATTTTAATGGATGATATATTCACCAAAACCCTGGGGAACAGTATGGCAAAGCAATCGTCCAGCAATGTCGAACGCGGTGCGGAAATTCTTCTGGCGTTAGGCAATGCGGGCGTGGGCGGCATGAGCCTTGCTGAGATCGCCGAGGGGATCGGTGATGCAAAATCGGCGGTGCATCGGGCGCTGACCGGACTGTCGCATTACGGTTTTGTCGAACAGAGCGGCCGGCGCGGCAATTATAAGCTGGGTAGTGCGATCTATGCGCTGGCGCAGCGCGTGCCGGGCATCGGTGATCTGGTCGATCTCTTCCGCCCGGCGCTTATTTCCATCACGGCCGGCACGAACATATCGAGCTTCCTCATGGCGCGATCAGGTTTCGAATCCGTCTGCCTCGATTTCCAGCTTAGTGCAGCGCCGGTCCAGCCTTTGCTTTCGGGCGTCGGCGGGCGTCTGCCGCTTGGCATCGGCCATGCCGGCGTTTGCATGATGGCGCGGCTGGACAAGGAATCCCGCGAACGCATCCTCGAAATCAACGCCCCGCATTACGAACAATGGCAGATCGAGCCGGATACCATCCGCGCCGAGATCGAGATGTTCCTTGAAAAGGGCTATGTGACCGGCACGCGCAAAGCGGCAGGCTACGAGGTCTGGACGCTCTCCTTTGCGCCCGCGCCGGGTGATAATCGTTATGGCGAAACGGGGGTTTCTCTTCTGGCGCTGGCCAATAGCGTTTCGGACGAAGAGGCGCAGCGCTGCGTGGCGCTGATGGCGGAAGCGCTGCCCTATAAGTGGTTCGGCCTCAAGGCGTAACGCCGGATCATTTCCTGAATATGGGCGAGGCGCGCGCTGCGCGCCGGTTCGGCCAGCACGTCCCGCTCGAAGGTGAAACGAATGGTGTGCGCCGTGGAGACCGTTGCCCAGCACAGATCTCGAGATGGACAGCCAGAGTTCGACAGGGTCCAGCCCCGGGCGAAACACGCCAGCCAAGACGCCACGCTCCAGAATGCAGGCCACCATGCGGGAAATATTTCCGGCATACACCGTTTCCGGCTCCGATCTGCGGATGTTCTCGCCACCATGCAGGTTCTCGATGCCGACAAGCGTCAGGAAGCCCTGATTTTCCCGGTAGTAGTCAAAGGTGAATTCTGTCAGCCGATTGAGCGCCGCAACGGGATCCGTGGGCATGGCCAACGCTTCCTCGGCGTCGCGCATTGCCCGGTAAGCGTCTTCCAGCACATACCGGAACAGCACTTCCTTGCGGGAAAAATGCCGATAGACCAACGCCTTGTTAACGCCGGCCGAATGGGCGATGGCCTCGATGTTTGCGCCTTCCAGGCCGTGAGCAACAAATTCGCCTGCCGCAGCCACCAGAATGGCCTTGCGGGTGCGCAAGGTGCGCGCAGCATGTGATCCCGGCCCCTTTTCCTTCGCTTCAGTTGCCTGCGGTTTGTCGTTCATTCGTTTCTTCCCCCCATGGGCGGTGGATACCATCTTTGCCTCGCCTTGTCCCGCTTTCGGCAAAGGAGCGAATTTTGCTGCGTCGTCGCCGATACCCCTTTACAGGCCCCGTTGCTTCTGATTTTGTAACGACAACGTTACTGTTACACAAGAGCCAATCATGACCCCGCATATTCGTGTCGCATCCGACGTCGGCGGAACTTTCACCGATAGCATTGCCTATGACGAGACGACGAGAACCATCACGGTCTCCAAGGTGTCGACCACCCCGGTCAACCGTGCGCTCGGCACGCTTGAAGGCCTGCGCAAGGCGCTGGGCCTGCAGGGCGCTAGCGGTGCCGATGTTGCCTATGTCGGCCATGGCATGACAACGGCCACCAACGCCGTTATCCAGCGCAATGGCGCGAAGACGGCCTTTCTTACCAATCACGGCTTTCGCGATCTTCTCGAAATCGGTCGTCAGAACCGCCCGACGCTGTTCGATCTGACCAAGGTGAAGCCGGAACCGCTGGTGCCGCGCGAGCTTTGTTTTACGGCGCGGGGCCGCATTCTGCCGACCGGCGACGAGTTGCAGCCGCTTGACGAGACCGATGTGCGTGCGGCGGGTGAAGCGATGAAGGTGGCCGGCGTCGAGGCCGTCGCCATCCTTTTCCTGCACTCCTATGCCAATCCGGCCCATGAATTGCGCGCGCGCGATATTCTCGCTGAAATCCTGCCCGACGTCGCAATTTCCGCGTCCGTTGAGGTGAATGCCGAATTCCGTGAATACGAGCGCGGCTCCACGGCGGTGCTCAATGCCTATCTGCGCCCCGTCATGGACCGTTATCTCTCTTCGCTGTCAGGCATGTTGCAGGATGAGAAGGAAGGACTGGGGCTTGGCGCCGACCGTCCGGTAATGGTGATGGACGCCGCCGGTGGACTGATGAGCCTTGAAGGCGCGCGGCTGAAGCCGGTCCACACCGTTCTTTCCGGCCCCGCCGGTGGAGTGGTGGCCAGCGCCCATGTGGCGATGCTGGCGGGCATTCCTGATATCATCACCATGGATATTGGCGGCACCTCCACGGATATCAGCCTCATCCGGGCCGGGCGCCCGGAAATCACCCGTTCGGCCAGTCTCGAAACCGTGCCGATCCGCCTGCCGGTCATCGATATCAATGCCATCGGCGCGGGCGGCGGCTCCATTGCCTGGATTGATGACGGTGGCGCGTTGCGCGCGGGGCCGATGAGCGCCGAGGCCGTGCCCGGCCCGGTCTGCTATCGTCGTGGCGGAACGCTGCCGACCGTTACCGACGCCAATCTCGTACTCGGACGCTTCTCGCCGGAATCGCGTCTTGGCGGCTCGATGACACTCGATCTTGATGGTGCGATGAAAGCGATCGACGATGTTATCGCGACGCCGCTTGGCCTTGATGTCTATGAAGCGGCGGCGGGTATATTGCGCGTGGCGCATGCCAATATCGTGCGGGGCATTCGTGTCGTCTCCGTGGAGCGCGGCTACGATCCGCGCGATTTTGCGCTGGTGCCCTTCGGTGGTGCCGGGCCGATGCATGGCAGTCCCGTGGCCCGCGAACTCAAGATGCCGCGGGTGATGGTGCCGCCGACGCCGGGCATTCTTTGCGCGCTCGGCCAGCTTATTTCAGACCTGCGCCACGATTTCGTGGAAACCCATGTCGTCGCTTATGCGGCGATGAGCGAGGTTGAGGCGGCGGCTCGTATAGGGCGCCTGACGGATCGTGCCGACGGGCATCTCGATCATGATGGCGTCACGGCGGACCGACGCGAGATGGAGGTCCGCATCGACATGCGTTACCAGGGACAATCCTTCGAATTACCGGTTACGGTCGATCCTGATGAGACCGGCTGGTGGGCTGCTCTTCCTGCCCGGTTCCACGCGGCGCACCGTGCCCGCTTCGGCCATGCCGATGAAAACGCGGCCATCGAGATCGCCGGCTTCGGTGTTACCGGGATCGGCCGCATCGAAACGCCGGTTCTGCCTGAACTCGAGGACGGCGGCCCCACACCGGCGGCTGATGCCCTGACCGGCGAACGCCCCGTTTATTATGAGCCCGGCGATACCGGCGCGCGGGGTGCGTTCCACACGGCCGCTGTTTATGCCCGTGAAAAGCTCAAGGCCGGCAATGTCGTTTTCGGCCCCGCAATCGTCGAGGAAGTCTCCTCGACCACCGTCCTTTATCCCGGTGACCGTCTCACGGTTCACAAATCCGGCAGCCTGATCGTTGAGGTGGCAGAATGAGCATGTTCGATCCGATCCGTCTCGAAGTCCTGCGCAATGCGCTGGAAGCGACCGCGCAGGAAATGGGCGTGGTGCTGAAATGCACCGCGTTCTCACCCAACATTAAGGAGCGCATGGATGCCTCCTGTGCAATCTTTAATGCAGATGCCGAGCTTGTCGCACAAGCCGAGCATGTGCCGGTGCATCTGGGTTCGATGCTGAAGGCTGTGGGACCGACACTGGCGAAACTGCCGACGCTGAGGGAAGGGGATGTGGTTATCGTCAACGATCCCTTCGTTGCCGGTGCGCATCTGCCTGATATTACACTGATCGCGCCAGTTTTTGCTGAGGGCAAGCTCGTCGCTCACGTCGCGAGCCGTGCACATCATTCGGATGTCGGGGGCATGGAGCCCGGTTCCATGCCCGGCAGTTCCACGGAGATTTTCCAGGAAGGGCTGATCATACCACCGGTGCTGCTTTATGAAGGCGGCGTCGAACAGACGGGCATCATGCGGATCGTGCTTGCCAATGTGCGAACGCCGGAAGAACGGCGCGGCGATCTCAATGCCCAGTTGGCGGCGTTGAGGATCGGTGAGACGCGGCTTCAGGAAATGGCGGCGCGCTTCGGCGTGGATGGTTTGAAGGAAGGGCTGTCAGCCATTCTCGCCTATTCCGAGCGGCGCATGCTGAAGCGCCTCGCCGAATTGCCGCCGGGCCGCTACGAGGCCGAGGACTGGCTGGATGACGACGGCTCAAGCCCGGAAAAAGTCCTCATCAAGGTTGCGGTTGATGTCGCGCCGGACCGTCTGGTGTTCGATTTTGCCGGAACCGCGCCGCAGCGACGTGGCAATGTCAATGCGGTAGAGCCAATGACGCATTCCGCCGTGTTCTACGCCATCAAGATTCTGACGGATGCGACGCTGCCGCCGAATGCGGGCGTGTTGCGCCCGGTCGAAATTCGGATTCCGAAAGGCTCTTTCCTCGATGCCCAGCCACCGGCTGCCGTCTGCGCCGGCAATACCGAAACCACGCAGCGCATTGCCGACACGGTGCTGCGCGCCTTCGCACTGATCGCGCCGGAACGTATTGCCGCTGCCAGTCAGGGTACGATGAACCTTGTCGGCATTGGTGGGCGCGATCCGCGAAACGGGAGGGCTTACACCTATATCGAGACGATCGGCGGTGGGCAGGGCGGTCGGCCCTATGGGGCCGGGATGCATGGCGTGCATGCCAACATGTCGAACACGCTCAACACGCCGGTCGAAGCGCTGGAAATCAGCTATCCGCTACGCATCGAACGTTATGAGCTGCGCGAGGGATCGGGCGGAACAGGGCGCCATGCCGGCGGCGAAGGCCTCATTCGAGCGATTACGGCGGTGGATCACGAGGCGCGCGTTTCGTTGCAATCCGACCGGCGGGTGACCGGTCCCTACGGTCTGCTTGGCGGTGCCACCGGCGCGACGGGACGCAACTCCGTCACCGACAGAGGCGGCAACGTGACGCCGCTTGCCGGAAAGGGCTCCGTGACGCTGGCGCCCGGTGAAACGGTGATCGTCGAAACGCCCGGCGGTGGTGGTTGGGGTAGTCTGACCGGCGCGTGATGCCGGTCGCCTACTCTGCGAGATTGCGACCGGCGAAACGTCGTGCTGCCGTCCGCTTTTCTGCTTCAGCGACGGCAGACCGATTGAGATCCGGAGCCGGCTTTTAAGCCGGTTCGTTCATGCCTGACGTGAAAGAACCGTTTCGCTCTCCGCGTCGTGGATCAAACCCATGATGCTCTCGCTCATATCGGCATAGACGCCGTTGTTTTCGACAACGCCTTTGACGCGATAGCGATCCATCACGACGATGCGGTCTGCCAGTGCCACCATTTCCGGCATGTCGCTGGTAATGACGAGAATGGCGGTGCCGCTGTCTGCGAGCTCGCGCAGCAGATCATGCAGATAGGCCTTGGTCTTGATATCGATGCCGACGGAGGGTTCGTCGACGATCAGCAGTTTGACATCGGCTGCAAGCCATTTGGCGACGCTGATCTTCTGCTGGTTGCCGCCGGAAAGGTTGCCGACGGTCTGGCTGAGGCTTGGCGTCTTCACTTCCAGTTTTTGCAGGAATGGCGTCACCGCCGCACGGATGCGGCTGTCAGAAAGCACGCCGAATGCGTTCGAAAGCTTGCGCCAGATCGGAACGCCCGCATTGGCAAGAACGGAATGCTGGAGAATGAGGCCGTCGCCCTTGCGGTCCTCGCTGACATATCCGACGCCGTATTCGTGGATGGCTTCGGCAACGGAGCGAATGCGTGCGAGCCGGCCGGCGATACGGACGTCGCCTTCAGTAACCGCGAACTTGCCCATGATCGATTTTGCCAGTTCGGTACGACCAGCGCCCACCAGCCCGTAAAGGCCGACGATTTCGCCCTTGCGTACGGAAAGGCTGACGTCGCGATGGCCGATTGCGGTCGATACGCCTTGCAGTTCGAGTACCGTTGGTTTGTCTTCGACTGCACGTTTGCGCCAGCCGCCGCCGCCTTCGGCACGGCCAATCATCAGGCGCACGAGATCCTGTCGACCGAGACCTTCCATCGACCGGCTTTCGCAGGCGTTTTCGCCGTCCCGCAGAACAGTCACCCGGTCGCAGATATCAAGAACCTCCTCCAGCTTGTGGCTGACGAAGACGAGGCTTGCGCCGTCATCGCGCAGGCGGCGCAGAATGCGGAAGAGGTTGTCCGTTTCGCTCGGGGTCAGCGATGTCGTCGGTTCATCAAGCAGGAGAACCCGGCTTTGCAGGGAAAGCGCCTTGGCAATTTCCACCAGCTGCATCTGCGCGACGGAGAGTTCCGATACCGGCGTTGCCGGATCGATGTCCAGATTGAGAGCCTGCAGCCAGCGGCGCGCATCGCGGTTCAGTGCGGCGTAATCGATGGGTTTGAGATAATGCGCCCCGAGCTTTTCCATGTGGATATTCTCGGCAATCGAGAAGCGCGGAATGAGATTGCGCTCCTGGTGCACGACACCGATGCCGCGGGCGATTGCCTCGCGCGGATTGGCGAAGCGCACTTCCTCGCCATCGACGAGGATCTGGCCGCTGCTCTGATGGTGGACGCCGGTGATGACCTTGATCAACGTCGATTTGCCGGCGCCATTTTCACCGAGCAAAGCGTGGATCGAGCCGGGTTCCAGCGAAAAATTGACTCCCTTGAGCGCCCGAACGCCGGGGAACACTTTTTCGATGTTTTGCGCCTGAAAAACAGGTTGCTTGTCCATGATGTCAGGCCTTCCCTGTCTTTTTGCCGAGATGCGTTTCGCGCAGGCGGTTGATGCCGACGGCGGCGAGGATCATCGCGCCGAGCACCACCTGCACGAGGAACGGATCGATGGAGAACAGCACGAGCGCCTGTGTGATGATGGCGACGATGACGACGCCGAGCAGGGTTGCCCCGACGCTGACATGTCCGCCAGCCAGTACCGCGCCGCCGATGACGGGGGCCGCAAAAGACAGGATGAGCCAGTCATCGCCGATGGAGGGCTGGCCGATCTGCAGGCGGGAGACGAGCAGAATGCCGGCGACCGACGCCAGAAGGCCGGAAATGCCGTGGGCTACGATCATTGTCGTGCGGATCGAAATGCCGGAAAGTTCCGCCGCATGGCTGTTGCCGCCAATGGCGAGGATGAAACGGCCTATCGGCTGACGGCGCAGCATGAACCACAGCGCCAGTGCGATGATGATGGTGGGTGCTGCGAGCCACGGAACAGGACCGACGAGCAGGGCCGAGCCGAAAGCTTTCACCGATTCCGGCACGCCGTAGAACGGCTCCGCCCGGGTGATGCCGAGATTGATGCCCTTGTAGATCGACAGCGTGGCCAGCGTGATGACGAAAGCGGAAATGCCAGTGATGGCAATCAGCAGACCGTTGAGCATGCCGCAGGCGACGCCGATCAGCACCGCGGCAATGGCGGCCACCGGTGCCGGAAGCCCCCAGACCTGCATCAGGCCGGCAAAGGAGATTGCTGCCAGTCCGCCGATTGCGCCGACGGACAGGTTCATCTGGCCGATGGCGATGATGATCATCTGGGAAAAGGCGATGAGTGCATTGACCGCGATTGCCAGGAGCAGGATCTGGATATTGAAGGAAGACAGGAAGTTGGGGCTGAAGCCGCGGATAAGCGCGATTGCCAGCACCGTGACCAATAGGGGGCCGAACCAGTCGGTTCTGGCAAGGCGTAGAAGGGTGTTGTCGGTCGTCATCGTCCAGTCCTCAAGCCAGATTGCGCCGGGCGAGATAGCTTCGCCGCGCCTTGTCCATCAAAACCGCCAGCAACAGCAGCAGGCCGAGAAATGTCTGGACCCAGAATTCGCCGAGCTGGAGCAGCAGCAGGCCGCTGGTCAGCATCGTCACCAAAAGTGCGCCAAGACAGGTGCCGAGTACCGAAACCTTGCCGCCCTGCAAAAGCGTGCCGCCGAGAACGGGGCCGAGAAAGGCGGGCAAAAGCCAGTCCTGCCCGAGCTGACCCGCCATGGAAGGAATGGCAGCACCCGTGCGCGTCACCAGCATCAAGGCGGCGAGTGCGGCAAGCAGGCCTGACAGCATGTGACAGGCAATGAATATCCGGTCGACGCGAATACCGGAAAGCTCCGCCGCTTCCGGGCGTGCGCCCGCCGCCAGCATTTCGCGACCGAGAACCGTGCGCCGGTAGAGAAAGGACAGGGCGAGGGCCGTTGCGAGCGTGACGATAAGAAGCGGCGAGAAATATGTTGCGAGCTTCATCTTGCCGAAGGCTGCGAAGATCGGCGGCAGGCCACGATAGGCTTCGGCCCGCGTCAGGAAGATCATCACCCCGAAAAAGATGCTCATGGTGGCAAGCGTGATGATGAAGCTGTGCAATCCCGTGCGGATCACGGTCCAGCCGTTGACGAAACCGAGTGCGGCGCCTGTGGCGAGGCCGCCAATGAGTGCGAGCGGCCACGGCACGCCAAGCACTTCGATCAGATAACCGCAGGCCATGGCCGCTGAGACGCCGATCGCGCCAACGGCGAGATTGAGACCGCCGGTCACGATCACCGCCATCATCGACAGGCCGATCATGATGTTGATCGCGGCGCTGCGGCCAAGCGTGAACAGGTTAAAAGGCGAAAGGAACCCGCCTGCCGCCACGCCGAAAACGACGGCGAAGACGACGATCAGGAGAATGAGGCCGAACTCATTGGTAAGGAAAAAGCGGCCTTGCGAAAGGCTGGAGCCCATTCGTCTGTCGCCCTCCTGCGCGCCTTTTGTGAGCAAAGTATCGTTCACGGTCATGAAACTGTTCCGGTATTGGTTCGGTCCGAAGCGCCTACGCGGGTCGCTTCGCCACTACGCTGCCGTCTGAAAGAATATTTTCGGGCGGGGCTGATTGCCGGGCGCGGTCGTTTGGCGCCCGGCAATCGCTCAAGGCGTGCTTATTTGCAGCTCAGATACGTCGTATCGAAGTTGGTGAGCAGCTTTTTGGTCTCGGCGCGCATGGCGTCGATGTAGTTGTCGACCTTGGCGGCATCGACATAAGCGGTGCCGGAATCGATGAACTTGGTCGTCAGCGCGTTGGATTTGAACGGCGCATCTTCCTTCACCTTGCAGCCAGCCTGCAATTTGCTCAGCGCGAACGCGCCGACATAACCCTGGCCATAGGGGTTCTGAAGCATCGTACCGTCGACAAAGCCGTCCTTGATTGCTTTCAGCACGACTTCGTCATGGTCGATGCCGACCATGTGGATCCGCTTGTCGCCGATCTTACGCAGCGCGTTGGAGGCGACAACCGCCGGAACCCAGGCCGTGGTCACGATGCCATCCACTTCGGAGGCATGGGCGGCGAGGTAGGCGCTGATCTTTTCTTCCGCCGGTTCCGGCGCGTCGATATCGGCGATGACCTGAACGACTTCTGCGCCGGCCTCGTCAGCCGCTTTCTTCACGGCATCGATGCGAAGCTGGGTGTTGGGGTCGACAAGGAAACCGGTGAAATGGGCGATGCGTTTTTTGCCCGTTCCCATCGCCTTGATGAGTTCCTTGGTGCCGAGATAGGCCGAATTACCGGTGTCTGTGCCGAGGCAGAAGGCAGCGGGTGAGGGGTCCTTAAAGCAGCCGGCGCCGGCAATCACGTTTGCGCCGTTGCCGGTCAGTTCCTCGGCGGTCGATACCGCGCCGACGGGATCGCCGGGGAAAATCAGGAAGCCGTTATAACCCTGGCTGAGCAGGCTTTCGAGAAGCTGATTCTGCTGAGCCAGTTCCCATTTCTGCGGCACCTTATAGTCCGCGCCCGCAAGACCGAAGTCCTTGGCAGCGTCCTTGCCGGCCTGTTCCCAGGCGGCGAAATAAGGATGCGGGCCGCCCGGAACGAGGGCGACCTTGCTGGCGTCCGCCGCCTGCGCAACACCGCAGGCTCCAGCGCCGATGATTGCGGCAGCGACAAGGCTGCGCATGAAATACGTCATGTTTTTCTCCTCCTTGAAACGGTCTGCTTCTGCAAAAAGCGACTGGAAACCTCCCTTAATCGCTCTTTCTCCCAACAGCCGACTTGCGTAAGCACCATGGACACTAGTATACTTGTATCCAAGTAGCAATGAGATTTTCACGACGGCCTTTCAAAGGGGAGCGTTCATGACGAAAAACACCAATGCCGGTTTCACTGGGCGCGGCGGCTATCAGGACGCCGCTGGTTCGGGAATCGAAAGCGTGGAGCTTGTGGTCAATCGCTATGGCTCCGTTGCCGATCAGGTTCATGCGGCGCTGCGCGAAGCGATTGTTGAGGTCCGCCTCGCGCCCGGCGCGCCGATCAGTGAAAACTCGATCTGCCGCCAGTTTTCCGTTTCACGCACGCCGGTGCGCGCCGCCATCCAGCGCCTGTCGGAAGAGGGGCTTGTGGACGTCTATCCGCAACTTGGCAGCTTCGTCGCGCCGATCAGGCTCGGTGAAATTCAGGACAGCCATTTTATTCGCCGTTCGCTCGAAGTGGCGTTGCTGCGTGAAGTCGCGCCGAAGTGGACGAAAGAGATGAGCCGTACGATGCGCGACGTCATCGCCGAGCAGGAAAGGGTGATCGCGGCCAATGACGCATCCGGCTTCTTTCATGCCGACGAGGCGTTTCACCGGCTGCTTGGCACATTTTCCGGCCGCGAAGGCGTCTGGCAGGCGATCCTTGCCGCCAAGGTGACCCTGTCGCGGTTCCATCGTTATTGGGCGAAACCGGAACGCTTGCCCGCCGTGATCGAGGAGCATCTGGCCGTCGTCGACGCTCTCGACCGGGGCGATGCCGACGGCGCGGAGAAGGCGCTGGTGACGCATCTGGATATGGTTTTCGTGATCTACGAACAGCTGCCTGAAGAAGAGCGCAAGCATTTGTCCATTTGATAGTGGACGTGGAGGAGACAGAATGGAACTGAAGCACAAGACGGCGCTCGTTACGGGCGCGTGTGGTGGTATCGGCCGCGCCGTGGTTGCGGCGCTGGTGGCGCAAGGGGCGAGGGTGCTCGCCTTCGATCGCGACATCGAGGCTGTGACAGCGCTCGCGAACGGGTTCGGCGGTGCCTGCGATCCCGTCGCCGTCGATCTTGGTGACGCAGCGGCGCTGCAAGCCGTCATGAAGGATGTCGCCAATCGTTTCGAGGTCATCGACATCCTCGTCAACAATGCCGGGATTCTTTCTCCGCACAAGCTGGCCGCGACCAAGCTCGATGAATGGCACAAGCTGATGGCCGTCAATCTTGATGCCGCCCTGCTGCTGACGCAGGCCGTGGTTCCGGCCATGAAGGAAAACCGCTGGGGACGACTGATCAACATTTCGTCCTATGCCTGGAAATCCGGCGGTCTGACGGCGGGCACGGCCTATTCGGTTTCCAAATCGGCGCTGGTCGGCCTCACCTATTCGTCCGCCCGCGAACTTGCGCCATTCGGCGTCACCGCCAACGCGGTCGCGCCAGCCTATGTGGTTTCGCCGATGATCATGGAGCAATTGTCGGAAGAAGACCGTCAGCGCCAGCTCGCCGCCATTCCGGTCGGGCGCTTCTGCCAGCCGGAAGAGGTGGCGCATACCGTGCGTTTCCTTGCCTCGCCGCTGTCCGGTTTCATGACCGGCACCGTCGTCGACATGAATGGCGGCCTGCAATTCGGCTGAGATACGGAGAAATACGACCATGACAGACCGTCTTTCAACCCTTGCTTTGCCGCATCTGCCGCAAGACGTGCTTTTGCCCGCTTATGATCGCAATGCGGTGACGCCGGGCATCGTGCATCTCGGCGTCGGCGCTTTTCACCGGGCGCATCAGGCCGTGTTCATCGATGATTGCCTGGCGCGCGGCGAAACTGGCTGGGGCATCGTTGCGGCCTCGCTGCGCAGCCCCGACACCCGCGACGCCATCGCGCCGCAGGACAATCTCTATACTTTCTGCCTGCGTGACGGTGAAAACGAGACGCTGCGGATCGTCGGCTCCATCCTCGAGACCATCGTCGCCCCGGAAGAACCGGAACGGCTGTTGCAGGCCATGGCCGATCCACGGGTTCGGATCATCACTTTGACGGTGACGGAAAAGGGTTATCTCGCCGATTTGTCGGCGGGCACGCTTCTTCGTGATCATCCCGATGTCGTCCATGATCTCGCACATCCGCAAACACCGCGCTCCGCGCTCGGTTTTCTGCTGGAAGCGACAAGACGGAGGCGGGCAGCCGGGGCAGTGCCGCTGACTTTGCTCTCCTGCGACAATCTTCCGTCCAATGGTCGCATCCTGCACCGGCTTCTGGTGGAAATGGCGGGTCTGACTGATGAGAATCTCGCCGCTTTCATCGCGGAACATCTCTCCTGCCCCTGCGTCATGGTGGATCGCATCGTGCCCGCCACCACCGCCGTCGACCGCGAGCGTGTGATGGCGCGTCTTGGCTGCGAGGATGCCTGGCCGGTGATTGCGGAACCTTACTTCCGCTGGGTGATCGAGGATTGCTTTCCGCATGGTCGCCCCGGCATCGAGCTGTCGGGTGCCGAACTCGTCGATGATGTCGAACCCTATGAGCATATGAAGCTCAGGATGCTGAACGGCGCACACACGGCCATGGCCGCGATCGGCCAATGCAGTGGACTGGAGACGATCGCCGATATCTATGCCGATCCGCGTGTACGCGGTTACATCGATCGTTACTGGCGGGAAGTCGGTTCGACACTGGGCCCGGCCGTCAGCGGCCCGGACTATGTCGCCGGTCTGCGCCAGCGTTTCGCCAACCCATCCCTTCGCCATCGCGCCGCCCAGATCGCCTCGGACGCCTCGCAGAAAGTGCCGCAACGCATTCTTGCACCGCTCGCGGAACTGCGTGCCGCGGGCGCACCTGATACGGCCGCTCTTTTTGCCGTCGCCATGTGGATACGGTCCTGTGCGGCGCTGAACGAACGCGGCGAGCCTGTCGTCATGGCCGATCCGGCTTTTGCGGAATGGGGTGCCCCCCACCGGCAACGGCGAGGACCCGGACGCAATCATCGACCGGTTCTTAACATTCCGTCGCGTCTTCGGACCTGAATGGCAGAACGACGAGGCATTCGTCACGGCGCTTCGGGCGGCCTATCACGACATCGTCCAATACGGCGCGCTCGGCGCCATCGAACGGCATTTTTCGGAGGAGTAGAATATGAAGGAAACCTGGCGCTGGTTCGGAGAATCGGACCCCATCACCCTTGAGCATGTGCGGCAGACGGGTGCCAGCGGCGTTGTAACGGCGCTGCACCAGATCCCCGACGGCACGGCGTGGCCGGCGGAAGAGATCGCCAAACGCAAGGCGATGATCGAGGCGGCCGGTCTGGAATGGAGCGTTTGCGAATCCATTCCGATGGAACAGTCCATCAAGCGCGGCGATGCCGATGCGCCGAAGGCGATTGCGCGCTGGAAGGATACGCTCGTCCGTCTCGGCCGCGCGGGCGTTCCCGTCGTCTGCTACAATTTCATGCCGGTGGTGGACTGGACGCGTACGAACCTGCGCTGGCAGGCACGTAACACCGGATTGGCGCTGCGCTTCGAAATGGTGGATTTCGTCGCTTATGACATCTTCATTCTGAAACGGGTCCGTGCTGCAGAAAATTACGACCCTGCGCTGGTGGCGCGGGCTGAAGAGCGTTTTGCGCAAATGAGCGAGGACGACCAGTCGCTTCTGGAGCGCAACATCATCGCCGGCCTGCCGGGCGGCGCGCTGGTGCAGACGCGCGAATCCATCGCCGCGCTGATTGCTTCGTTCGATGGCATCGACAGCGCCACCATGCAGGGCAATCTTCTGGCCTTTCTGAGGGAGGTTGTGCCGGTGGCGGAAGAGGTGGGCGTGCATCTCGGCATCCACCCTGATGATCCGCCGTTCTCCCTGTTCGGCCTGCCGCGCGTGGTGTCGACACCCGCCGATATTCGCGCCATCCTCTCGGCCGTTGAAAGCCCGAACAACGGTATCACCCTTTGCACCGGCTCTTACGGCGCCCGCAGCGACAACGATCTTGTGGCGATGGCACAGGAATTCGCATCCCGCATCAATTTCGCCCATCTTCGCAATGTCACTGTCGAAGCGGATGGTTCCTTCTTCGAGGACGATCATCTGGATGGCGGTACGGACATGATCGGCGTCATCGAGGCGCTGTTGCGTGAAGAGCGAGCCGCCGCCAAAGCCGGCCGCCGGACCAATATTCCGATGCGGCCGGATCACGGCCATCTGCTGGGTGACGACATCACCAAAAAGACCAACCCCGGATATTCCTACATCGGTCGCATGAAGGGTCTCGGTGAACTCCGTGGTGTCATCCGCACCGTCGAGCGTCAGCTTCGCCGCGAGGAGGGTGCCGTATGAAAACCCGCAGACTTGGCCGCACGGCGCTGTCGTTGACGGAACTTTCCTTCGGCGCGGCCGGCATCGGCAATCTCTACCGCAGCGTCAGTCGCGAAGATGCGATGGCGACGCTGCAAACCGCGTGGGACGCCGGTATCCGCTATTTCGATACCGCACCCTATTACGGGCAGGGCCTTTCCGAACGCCGTACCGGCGATTTTCTCCAGACGAAGGAGCGTGGTTCGTTCGTGCTTTCGACCAAGGTCGGACGGATACTGAAACCGGCTGAAGAGGGTGTCACGCCGGATTACGGTTTTGTCGAAGCGCTGCCTTTCGTGGTGGAATACGATTACAGCTATGATGGCATCATGCGGTCGCACGAGCAGAGCCTTGCCCGGCTTGGCCTTGGTTCTGTGGATATTCTTTATGTCCACGATCTGGAGGCGACCACTCTCGGCGAAGAGGCTTATCACCACCATTTCGGAATCTTCACCGAAAGCGGCATCGAGGCGCTGCACGAGTTGAAGGCGAAAGGCAAGATCGGTGCGTTCGGCCTTGGCGTGAACGAGGTTCCGGCCTGCCTGAACCTCATGGAGATTGACGAGATCGACTGCATCCTTCTCGCGGGCCGTTATACGCTGCTCGATCGGTCGGCTTCCGCAAAGTTGCTGGGGCGTTGTGCGGAAACCGGCACCTCGCTCATCATCGGCGGTGTGTTCAACTCGGGCATTCTTGCAACCGGCGCAAGGCCAGGCGCGACCTTCAACTATAGCGAAGCGGCACCTGAAGTCATGGAGCAGGTACGTGCCATGGAGGCCCATGCCGCCGGCCACGGCGTCGCGCTTGCCGCCGCCGCCCTGCATTTTCCGCTGCAAAACACCGATGTCGCAAGTGTGCTGATCGGCACGGCAAAACCGGACAGTCTCCGGCGCAACCTGTCCATTTTCGAAACCACCGTGCCGGACGCCGCCTGGGCTGGTTTTGACGCGCTCGCTCTCGAAGATTGACCGCCACGACTGTGAGGAGGACGCCATGGATTTGATTGATACCCACCAGCATCTGATCTTGCGGGGCAAGCTCGGTTATGCCTGGACGCGCGGAGAGCCGAACCTTGCGGGAAGCTTCACCCGGGCGGATTATGCAGGGCTTGTCGAGGGCTGCGGCGTGATCGGCACCATCTTCATGGAAAGCGGGGTGGACGACGGCGATTATCAGGCGGAGGCTCGCCTTATCGCTGGCTTGGTCGGCGAAGGCGCTGTGCCGATGTTCGGCCAGATTGCCAGCTGCCGGCCGGAAATGGACGATGGTTTCGACGCCTGGCTGGAGGAGTGCCGCCACCTCAACGTGGTTGGTTTCCGACGCATCCTTCACGTCATGCCCGACGACCTCAGCCGTGCGGAAAATTATCGACGGAACGTGCGCACGATTGGAAAGGCCGGATGGCCGGTCGATCTGTGTTTTCATTCCCGCCAGCTTGGCATTGCTGCCGAACTCGTCGGGGCCTGTCCCGACATGCGCTTCATGCTCGACCATTGCGGCACGCCCGATATAGCCGGAAACGATTTTTCGGCGTGGAGCGAGCGCATGGCCCGCCTGGCCGAACTGCCCAATCTTTTCGTCAAACTCTCTGGCGTCACCGCCTATCGCGCGCCGGGGTACGCGACGCTGGAAAGCGTGGCGCCCTATGTGGAAACCGTGCTCGACCTGTTCGGACCGGAGAGAATGGTCTGGGGCGGCGACTGGCCGGTGGTCGATCTCGGCTCGGGTCTGCCGGAATGGATCGACATGACGAAGCAGCTTCTTTCGACGCTTTCGCCAGACGAGCAGGCATTGATCAGCCACCGTAATGCCAGACAGTTTTATCTGGCTGCATCGACCACGCCCTGGTCCCAATCGTGGCTGAGACCTTGATTAAGGTCATCCAGCCCCGATCGGGTCACCCTTTAGCGCCGTTCAGTTGACAGGAACTGATTGAACCGCAGGGATTTCGGAGACGCAAACATCTGCGCGGGTTCGCCTTCCTCCTCGATTTGCCCCTTGTGGAGGAAAACGACCTTGTTGGAAACCTCGCGTGCAAAGGCCATTTCGTGCGTCACCACCAGCATGGTCCGTCCTTCCTCGGCGAGTGAACGCATGACCTTCAGGACTTCGCCGACGAGTTCGGGATCGAGAGCCGATGTCGGCTCGTCAAACAGCATCACCCTGGGACGCTGGGCAAGCGCACGGGCGATTGCCGCCCGCTGTTGCTGACCGCCCGACAGGTGGCCGGGATAGGCATGCCGCTTGTCGGCAATGCCAACCTTTTCGAGCAGCGCTTCCGCTTCTGCGATGCATTCGGCACGGTCACGACCCTGCACATGGATCGGCGCCTCGATCACGTTCTCCAGAATGGTCATGTGTGACCAGAGATTGAAGCTCTGGAACACCATGCTGACATGTTGTCTTATCCGGTCCACCTGCCGTCTGTCCGCGGGCACCGCCTTGTTGCCGCGCGTCTTCATTCTGATGGTTTCGCCGGCGATGGTGATGTCGCCGCTATCGGGTGTCTCGAGCATATTCACGCAGCGAAGCATGGTCGATTTTCCGGAACCGGACGAGCCGAGAATGGAGATGACGTCTCCCTCCTGTGCTTCCAGATTAATACCCTTGAGGACCTCGACCGGGCCGAACGACTTGTGGAGGTTACGCACCGAAACAGCGGCGACGTTATTTTCTTCGACGGCTACGGGGTTCAGCTTTGTGCTGGCCATTGTTCCCTCCTTCATGCGGCTTGCGCCGGTTGCAGACGCAGGTGCGGTGAAAGCCCGTACTCGACAATCGCAACGATGCGCGTGAGTATCAGGTTGATTGCCAGATAGATCGCACCGGCGACGCAGAACACTTCAAACGCTCTGAAACTGTCGGCAATCAGTTTACCGGCCAGTCCCGTTACTTCCATGATCGTGATAACCGAGGCGAGCGCCGTCGCCTTGACCATCAGGACGATCTCGTTGCCGTAGCCGGGCAGCGCCTGCCGGAAGGCTATCGGGAAGATGATACGCCTGAAAAGCAGGAGGCCGGACATTCCGCAGGCGCGTGCCGCTTCCACCTGTTGTGCCGGAACCGATTGCAGCGCACCGCGGAAGATCTCGCCGGAATAGGCGGTGGTGTTGAGCGTCAAGGCAATGACGGCGCACCAATAGGGTTCGCGCAGGATCGTCCAGAGGCCCCACGCCTGCAACGTCGGGCGAAACTGTCCCAACCCATAATAGATGAGGAATATCTGGACCAGAAGAGGCGAGCCGCGGAATACGAACACGTAGGCACTGGCGAATCTTTTGCCGGTTACGCCGCCGAAAACGGCAAGGACGGCGAGCCCCGTTGCAAAGAGCGTTCCCGCCGATATCGAAATCGCCGCCATGCTCAAAGTCAGTGGCAATCCCTTGATAAGGGTCTCGAATGTTTCGAGGAGGAAGGTGAAATCCATCAGATGGCCCTCCTGAAGCCGCGCATGGCCCGGTTTTCCAACCGCCCGAACAGGATTGAGGAGACCCAGGTGATCACCAGATAAAGCATAAGTGCGGTGAGGTAGAATTCGAACGGCTTGCGGGTCGAGCCGGCAGCTATCTGTGATTGGCGCAGGATTTCAACGAGACCGGTCACCGATATCAGTGCCGATTCCTTCAGCACCAGTTGCCAGGTGTTGCCAAGCCCCGGCGTGGCGTAACGCAGCACAAGCGGAACGATGATGCGGCGAAACTTCCGCCATGGCCGCATGCCGACCGAATCCGCTGCCTCGAGTTCTCCGCGCGAAACCGCGCGATAGGCGCCGCGCAGGACTTCAGCCTGATAGGCTGCCGAAACGATGCCGAGGGCAACCGTACCCGTGAGGAAGGCCGGCATGCCGATATAGCCGTCATAGCCTGCGAAAGCGCCGATGTAGCTGAGCAGCGCACCGCCGCCGAAATAGAAGAGATAGACCACGAGAAGATCGGGTACGCCGCGCAGCACGGTCGTGTAACAGCCGCCGATCCAGCGCAGTGGGGCGATCGATGAAAGCTTCATGCCGGCAATGATCGTGCCGAGTACCGACCCAACCAGAAAGCCGCAGACGGAGACGGCGATTGTCACCATCATGGCCGAGATCAGAAGACCGCCCCATCCTCCCTGTCCGAAGCCGACAAGCGCGACATAGTTTTTGATTGCATCCATTGGTTCCCCTTTTTTTATAGTTCAGGCCAGCCCGGATAGTCGCCGGTGCTGCCAGATCCTCTCAAGCTTCGACATGTTCTTGAGGGAGCTTTGTATATGCGCGCTGGCCGCCCTGGCCGCAGCCTCCGGGTCGCGGGCGATGATGGCGTCCGCAATTGCCCGGTGTTCGTCGAGGTCGGTATGTTCGAGATCGACCCACAGAACTTCGAGCCACAGCGCCAGCCGAAGCTGCTGGTAAATCTGGTCCGTTACCCGGACGAGCGCTTCGTTCTTCGTTGCCTCGGCAATGACACGGTGAATGTGGAGGCCGAGGTGGAGGTTCTCCGCCGCCGCCGAAGGCGTCATGGTGTCGGCATCCTTCAACGCCTCCATCTGGTCGATGACGCCCCGCAGACGCTCCAGATCTTCATCCGTTGCCTTTTCGCAGGCCAGTTTCGCCGCGCATACGTCAATCGCCTCGCGCACGACGAGAAGATTGCAGAAGCCGGTTATATCGAGGTCTGCGACAGTATAGCCGAGATTGCGCTGACCAGTAATCAGGCCCTCCTCTTCCAGCTTCATTAGTGCCTCGCGAAGGGGGTGCGGCTGACGCCGAAACGTTTGGCCAGGGTGTTTTCCGAAAGACGCTCCGAGGGACGAAGCTGCCCGTTGAGGATCAGATCCTTCAGCTGGCTATATGTCGCCTCCCGCAGCGAAACTTTGGGTTCTTTAACTTTTGCGGACACCGTCGCCTCATTTCTCTCGCCACTGGCGAAGCTTCCCGTCGCTTGCTTTCCGGTCTGTATCAGCAAGGTAGGGTTCAAATTTCTAGCTTGCATCCAAGCTGATGTACAAATATGTATACAACATTGAGCACATCAATCAATCATCTTTTCTCGGTCTTGAGAGATGAAAGTCGGGGTGCTCATTCGAGCGCTGAAACACGGGTCACGGGAGGGGAAATGACAGAAATTCTGGACATAGACGCGCTTCGCGCCCGCTTCGGCAAAGCATCCGGCGGGGATGTCTTTGACCCCGAATTTGCGCAGGTGGCGAGGCTGGTTTTTGGCGAAGGCGACAGCCGACAGGCGCCCTATTGCGGGTTGCCGTCGCTGCTGCGCGCGCCCTATCGCCCGGATCTGGCGCCCTCGTTCGAGGGTCTGGATGTGGCGCTTCTCGGCGTGCCGATGGACCTTGGCGTCACCAACCGTCCGGGTGCGCGGTTCGGGCCGAGGGCGGTTCGCAATGTCGAGCGCGTCGGACCCTATGAGCATGTCCTGAAGGCGGTGCCGACGGCCCATGTGCGTGTTGCCGATGTCGGCGACGTGCCATTCCGCAGCCGTTTCGATCTTGCTTCGTCGCATGAGGACATCGAGCGTTTCATAAGTTCGATCGTCGATGCCGGGGTGGTGCCTCTTGCGGTCGGCGGCGATCATTCCATGGGGTTGCCGGTTTTGCGCGCCATCGGGCGCGACCGGCCGGTCGGCATGATCCATATCGACGCCCATTGCGATACGGGCGGCTCGTTCGAAGGCTGCAAGTTCCACCATGGCGGCCCGTTCCGTCAGGCCGTGTTGGACGGTGTCCTTGATCCCCGGCGGACGATCCAGATCGGCATTCGCGGCAATTCCGAATATCTCTGGGAGTTTTCCTACGCTTCGGGAATGACGGTCATTCATGCCGAAGAAGTGGATGAAATAGGCCTGAAGGCCGTGATCGCCAAGGCGCGCGAAATCGCCGGTGATGGTCCCACCTATGTCAGTTTCGATGTGGATTCGCTCGACCCGGCGTTTGCGCCGGGGACGGGAACGCCGGAGGTGGGCGGCCTCACATCGGCGCAGGCGCTCGGGATTCTTCGCGGCCTTAAAGGTCTCGATATCGTCGGCGGCGATGTGGTGGAGATCGCCCCGCAATACGACCCCTCGACGAACACCGCACAAGTGGCCGCACAGGTTCTGTTCGAGCTGCTCTGCCTGGCGGCCGAGGCCTTCACAATCAGAAAAACATCAGGGGGAGATGCCTGAATATTTGAGAATTCAACCGCCGAGCATGAATGCGAGGCCAAACAAAGGGGAATGATAATGAAAAAAATGAAACTCATCACCGCCGCGATGCTGCTTGCAGCAACCGGTGCCCATGCGCAGTCGGCACCCAAAGAGATCACCATTGCGACGGAAGGTGCCTATGAGCCGTGGAACTTCACCGGGCCTGATGGGAAGCTGGCGGGTTTCGAAGTTGATCTGGCCAACGACCTCTGCGCCAAAATGAAGATCAAGTGCACCATCGTTGCCCAGGACTGGGATGGATTGATCCCGTCGCTCAACGCCAAGAAGTTCGACGCGATCATGGCTTCGATGATCGTCACGCCGAAGCGCCTCGAAGTTATTTCCTTCAGCAAACCATACGCTTCCACGGCTGCGACCTTCATGGTGCAGAAGGATGGACCGCTGGCAAAGCTGCCGGGAACCGGTACGACCGTCGATCTGAACGGCGAAGCCGCTGCCGTCGACGCCGCCCTGAAGCCGGTGCGCGAGGCCATCAAGGGCAGCAGCGTCGGAGCCCAGGTCTCGACCGCCAACGTCGCATTCCTCGACAAATATCTGAAGGACGTGGTGACGACCCGCGAATACAAGACGACCGAACAGCACGATCTCGACCTTCAGTCGGGACGTATCGACGCCGTCGTAGCCCAGAAAACTGCTTTGACCGCAACGCTCGCGAAAGCCGAATTCAAGGACTATGCGCTGGCTGGCCCGACATTCACCGGCGGCGTCTTCGGCCAGGGCATCGGCGTTGGTTTGCGCAAGGACGATGCGGCGCTGAAGTCGATGTTCGACACTGCGATCGATGCGGCAAAGGCCGATGGGACGATCGACAAGCTGGCCCAGAAATGGATCAAGACGACCGTCAACTAAAGCGGGAACGACCGTAACCACGATAAAGGCCCGGCAGGCACCTTAGGAGATTGCCGGGCCGACCGAATGCGCGCCTGCGCTTTGCACGACCGATGGAGAAACCGACGTGACGGCTCTGCTAAATTCACTGGAAGCACGGGATACCGCCTTTGTGCTGCACCCCTACACCAACGCCTCGCAACACCTGAAGGATGGCCCGATGGTCATTGCCAAAGGCGACGGTGTCTATGTCATCGACAATGATGGCAACCGGTATATCGAGGCATTGGGTGGATTGTTTTGCGCATCCCTCGGTTTCAGCGAGGCGCGTCTCGTCGAGGCGGCCTATCGGCAGATGAAGGAATTGCCCTTCTATCACAGCTTCGGCGGCAAATCGCATGAAACGGCGATTGAACTGGCCGAGCGCTTGATCAAGCTCTCGCCGGTGCCAATGTCGAAGGTGTTTTTCGCCAATTCGGGTTCGGAAGCCAATGATACCGCGATGAAGCTGGTCTGGTATTATCACAATGCGATCGGCAAGCCGGAGAAGAAGAAGATTATCTCGCGGCACAGGGCCTATCATGGCGTCACGATCGCATCCGCAAGCCTGACGGGCCTTGCCAACAATCACCGCGACTTCGACCTGCCGATAGACCGGATCCTGCATACGGACTGCCCTGAATTTTACCGTTATGGTCATGAAGGTGAAACCGAAGAAGAGTTCGCCAGCCGCTGCGCCGCATCGCTTGAGCAGCTGATCCTCGAGGAAGGCCCGGAAACCATCGGCGGCTTTTTCGCCGAGCCCCTGATGGCATCGGGCGGCTGCATCGTGCCGCCCGCGACCTATTACGAAAAGATTCAAACCATCCTGTCGCGTTATGACATTCTGCTGATCGCCGACGAGGTGATCTGCGGTTTCGGCAGGCTGGGTACCATGTTCGGTTCCGAAAGCTTCGGCATGAGGCCTGATATCATCACCATGGCCAAGCAATTGTCAGCGGCCTATCAGCCGATCTCGGCCATCATGATCAACAGCAGGGTGCACGAGGCCGTCGTGGCCGAAAGCCAGAAGATCGGCACCTTCGGACACGGCTTCACCTATAGCGGCCACCCCGTTGCCACCGCCGTCGCGCTGGAAACACTGAAGATCTATGAAGAACGGGACATATTGGGCCACGTCAATTCCGTCATACCGCTGTTTCAACGACGGCTGCACGGTCTTCAAGACCACCCTCTTGTCGGCAATGTGCGTGGCCGCGGCATGATCGGTACGCTGGAACTCGTTCGCGACAAGGCGACCAAGGAGGCTTTCAAGCCCAGTGACGGCGTCGCGATCCATGCCGGCAAGCGCGCTCAGGCGCACGGTGTCATCACGCGCGCGCTTGGCGACAACTTCTCCTTCTGCCCGCCGCTGATCATGACTGAAGCGGAGATCAACGATATGTTCGATCGCTCAACCAAAGCGCTCGACGAAACATATGACTGGGCAAAGACCAGCAATCTCATCTGACGGGGAAAACCATGCGGAACTTTGAACAACCCGGACGTTCGCTTGTCGTTGCGCGCAACGGCATGGCTGCCACCTCTCATCCTCTGGCGACGCTCGCCGCGATTGAAATCCTCAAGGCAGGCGGTGCTGCAATCGATGCGGCGGTGGCGGCCTGTGCCGTTCAATGCGTGGTCGAAGCCGGATCGACGGGTATCGGCGGCGATTGTTTTGCGCTGCTGGCGGCAAATGGTGGCGACAGGATAGTTGCCTTCAACGGCTCCGGCCGCACACCGGCAGCCGCCGATCTGTCCTGGTACAGGCAAAAGGGCATTACGGCGATTGAACGTTCCTCCCCGCACGCCGTCACCATTCCGGGCGCGGTCGATGCCTGGACGCGACTTGTTGCTGACCATGGGCGCATGTCCATGTCTGAAATCCTCTCGCAGGCCATCGCACTTGCAAGGGGCGGATACGCCATCACGCCGCGTGTCGCGTCCGACATTTCGCACCAGAAAGCCATGCTTCTGCGCGAGCCTGCAACACGCCGCACCTTCCTTGCGAACGACGAGGCACCGCAGGTTGGAGCCGTTCAGTACCAGCCCGAGCTCGCCGATACGCTCGAAGCTATCGGCCGGGATGGTCGCGACGCTTTTTATCGCGGTTCCGTTGCCGAAGAGATGGTCTCTTATCTGCGCGAGAGAGGCGGCCTTCACACGAAAGAGGATTTCGCTGAGGCTGCGGGGGAATATGTGACGCCGATCAGCGCGGATTATCGCGGCTGGACGGTGCATGAATGCCCGCCGAACGGACAGGGCATCATCGCCCTGATGATCCTTAAAATTCTGGAACGTCACAGGCCGGCGGGAGACCCGCTTGCTGCCGACAATCTGATGCGGGAAGTGGAAGCGACGCGGCTTGCTTATGCGGCCCGCGATAAATGGCTTGCAGACCCTTCAGTGTCGGGCGTGCCCACGGACTTCCTGCTGTCGGATGCGCTCGCCGACGAGTTGGCCTCGAAGATCGACCTCAAGCGCCCGGTCGATGCCAAAACGATAATCGGCGGGGTTGCCCACTCCGACACGGTCTATATTTCGGTCATCGATAAGGATCGCAATTGCGTGAGCTTTATCAACTCGATCTTTCACCCTTACGGCAGCGGTCTGATGGCCCCCAAATCGGGTGTGCTTTTCCACAATCGCGGTCAGAGCTTCGTTGTCGAAGAGGGGCATCCGAATGCGATCGGTGCCCGCAAGCGACCGATGCACACCATCATTCCCGGCATGGTGACGAGAGACGGCAGAAGTGTCTTGTCCTTTGGCGTTATGGGAGGACATTATCAGGCCATGGGCCACGCCCAGTTTCTGTCGAAGCTGTTCGATTATGGTATGGATATGCAGGCGGCCATCGAACTGCCGCGCCTGTTCCCCCTGCCGGGAACCGCAAAGGTGGAGATGGAAGAAAGCGTTCGCCTCAAGGTCGGTGAAGTCTTCAGGGAGCGCGGTTTTGACGTACAGCCGCCCAATTGGGCAATCGGCGGCGCGCAGGCGATCTGGATCGATTGGGACAACGGGTCTTTGCTCGGCGCATCCGATCACCGCAAGGATGGTTGCGCGCTCGGTTATTGATCGGCTCTGAAACGCTGCCAAAAACAGATACGGGCGACGAGGAAAAGCGCCCGAACATTCTCAGGTCAACTGGAGGAACAGCAATGTCGAATTCGGCTATAGCCGCCCGCAGGGCCGACGCGATTTCGCGTGGTGTCGGCGTTACCACCCAAATCTATGCCGAGAAGGCGCAGAACGCTGAAATCTGGGATGTCGAGGGTCGTCGCTACATCGATTTCGCGGCCGGCATCGCCGTCGTCAATACCGGCCACCGGCACCCGAAAGTCATCGCTGCGGTGAAGGATCAGCTCGATCATTTCACCCATACCTGCCATCAGGTCGTGCCTTACGAAAACTACGTGCGTCTGGCCGAGCGGCTTAATCAGGCTGTTCCCGGCAATTTCAAGAAGAAGACGATTTTCGTCACCACCGGTGCCGAGGCGGTGGAAAACGCTGTCAAGATTGCCCGCGCGGCAACCAACCGCCCTGCGGTCATCGCCTTCAGTGGCGCATTCCACGGCCGCACCTTCATGGGCATGACGCTGACCGGCAAGGTCGTTCCGTATAAAGTCGGCTTTGGCGCCATGATGCCCGATGTCTTTCACGTACCGTTTCCCGTCGAACTGCATGGCCAGACGGTGGAGGCGTCGCTTTCTGTACTGGACAAGCTGTTCAAGGCGGATGTGGATCCCGGTCGTGTTGCGGCCTTTATCGTCGAGCCGGTTCAAGGCGAGGGCGGCTTTTACGAGGTGCCGCGCGCCTTCATGCAGAAGCTGCGCGAAATCGCCGACAAACATGGTATCCTGCTGATTGCCGATGAGGTTCAGACCGGCTTTGCCCGCACGGGCAAGCTTTTTGCCATGGAGCATTTCGGCGTGGTTGCCGATATTACCACGATGGCCAAGGGCCTTGGTGGCGGGTTCCCGATTGCAGCCGTCACTGGTCGCGCCGAGATCATGGATGCGCCGGGACCGGGCGGTCTGGGCGGAACCTATGGCGGCAACCCGATCGGCGTTGCTGCCGGTAATGCCGTGCTGGATGTGATCGAAGAAGAAGGGTTGACGGAGCGGGCAACGCAGCTCGGCAACCGGTTGAAACAGAGCCTGCAATCGCTGACCGACGCCGTGCCGCAGATCGCCGATATTCGCGGTCCGGGTTTCATGAATGCCGTCGAGTTCAACATCCCCGGCTCGGCAACGCCCAACCCTGACTTCGCCAACAGGGTGCGCGAGAAGGCATTGGATAACGGCCTGATCCTGCTGACCTGCGGGATTTACGGAAACGTCATCCGTTTCCTCGCGCCGATCACCATTGAGGACGCGGTTTTCAGCGAAGCGCTCGGCATTCTCGAAACGACATTGCGGCAATGTGCTGCGGAGGCCTGACCCATGACAATTTCCGAAAAGCTTTTGTCAAAACTGAAGGATCCCTCGCTTGTCACGGACAAGGCGCTCATCGGCGATGCCTGGGTCGGTGTCAGCGATAGCGGAAAAACGTTCGACGTCACCAATCCCTCGACGGGTGAGGTGATCGCCACGCTGCCGGACATGAACCGCGTCGATGCGGCCCGCGCCATCGACGCAGCCTATCTGGCCCAGAAACAATGGGCAAAGAAGACCGGCAAGGAGCGGGCAGCGGTGCTGCGCAGGCTTCACGAATTGCTGGTCGCCAATGCCGACGATCTTGCCGCAATTCTCACCATGGAAATGGGCAAGCCGTTGGCCGAGGCGAAGGGCGAGATCCTCACCGGCGCAGCCTATATCGAGTGGTTCGGTGAAGAGGCCAAGCGCGTTTATGGCGACACTATTCCCGGGCACCAGCAGGACAAGCGTGTCATCGTCATCAAGCAGCCGGTCGGTGTCGTGGCGGCAATCACGCCGTGGAACTTTCCAAATTCGATGCTTGCCCGCAAGCTCGCACCGGCAGTCGCGGCCGGTTGTGCCGTGGTCTCGAAGCCCGCTGCCGAAACGCCGCTATCGGCTCTTTCGCTGGCCGTGCTTGCCGAACGCGCAGGTTTGCCGGCCGGCGTCTTCAACGTTGTCACCTCGCAGGATGCCCCGGCAATCGGTCGGGAATTCACCGGCAACGACAAGGTGCGGAAGCTGACCTTCACCGGCTCAACCGCTGTTGGCAAGATATTGATGCGCCAGGGCGCCGATCAGGTCATGAAACTGGGCATGGAACTCGGCGGCAACGCGCCCTTCATCGTTTTCGATGATGCCGATCTGGATGCGGCGGTCGAAGGCGCCATGATCTCGAAATATCGTAACAACGGCCAGACCTGCATCTGCGCGAACCGGATTTACGTGCAGTCGAGTGTCTACGATGCCTTCGCGGAAAAGCTTGCCGCAAAAGTGTCCGCCATGAAGGTTGGTGATGGTTTCGAACCGGGGGTCAATACAGGTCCGCTCATCACCGAAAAGGCTGTGGCCAAGGTGGAAGAGCATATTGCGGATGCGCTCGGTAAAGGCGCATCCGTTCCGGTCGGCGGAAAGCGTGACGTGCTCGGCGGCCTGTTTTTCCAGCCGACCATTCTGACGGGCGTTAATTCCAGTATGAAGATCGCACGGGAGGAAACATTCGGGCCGATCGCGCCGCTCTTCCGTTTCGAAACGGAGGAGGAGGCGATCGCGATGGCCAACGACACCGAATTCGGCCTTGGCTCCTATTTCTACGCCAAGGACCTGTCGAGAGTTTTCCGGGTGGCAGAAGCGCTGGAATACGGAATGGTTGGCATCAATACCGGGCTGATTACAACGGAAGTCGCCCCGTTCGGTGGTGTCAAGCAATCCGGCCAGGGCCGCGAAGGCTCGAAATACGGTCTCGATGACTACCTCGAGATTAAATATCTTTGCCTGAGCATATGACGTTATCATTTGAACCGTGGCAGGCCGGTCTTGACCGGCCTGCCACGGTTGATCTGAATTGTCCGGCCTAGGGTTGTCGCGCTGGCTGAACCGTTTTGCCGCAGGTCGGCTTTCTGGCGGCGTCCGTACTGGCGGGGTGAGCAGCCCATGACGCGCTTGAAAGCCGTGCTGAATGCGCTCTCGGATTCATAACCGAGTGCTACTGCAACCGTGGAGACGGGATCGCTCGAATTCTCCAGTCTGTCGCAGGCGAGCAGCATTCGCCATCGCGCCACATATTGCATCGGCGGTTCGCCAACTCTCTCCCTGAACCTCAGCGCAAATGTCGAGCGGGACATGCTTGCGATCTCTCCGAGCTCCTGAAGCGTCCATTGATGGGCGGGATCGGCATGGATCGCCTTGATGGCGGCACCGAGCTGCTTATCCGACAGGGAGAAGAACCAGCCGACACGGTCACCGGCACTCGTATCCAGATGCACCCGTAGAGCCTGCACCAGCATCAGATGGGCCAGATGTTGCGCCACGAGGCCATTGCCGGGCTGCCCCTCACGTACCTCCTTCATCATCTGCTCGATTGACCATCGCAGGGCGGCCTGCTCGGGTTGCTCCCGAATGTGAACGATCGGTGGCAGCATATCGAGAAGCATGCCGGCGTGATTGCCCGAAATGCCGAAGCGGCTGCCGACAAGAAACAATCCGCCTCCGCCATTGAGTGTGACGACCCCACCCCTTTGTGCCGGCGGGAATATCTCGCTGGCCGCAACCGCGGGACCATCGATGCTGCTGCCAAGCCGGAAGGGGCGCCCTGTGGGCAACAGGAAACAATCGCCGGCCTCAAGGCGCGTCGCGCCGGCAACACCATCGACGGTGAGCCAGCAACCGCCTGACACGATCGCATAACATTTGAGGAGCTTGTGCTGGTCGCCAAACTGCACAGCCCAATCGCCGCCCGCATTAAAGCCGGACGACACGTAAGCATGCGGCTTGAGCAAGGAAAGCACGTCTGAAAGTGGGTCCATGGTTCATTCCGGACGATCGCGAAAGTAAAGCGGATTATGAAGCATAGACCGTCCCGGAGCAATGGCTCTATCTTCCATCTCGAACATCAATGCTGGCGCGCGCGGAGTGTCGGCAGCGGCAGAACCAGCCGCGCCATCGCCATCAAACACCGGAGTAAAACATGATCGTTGTAACAGGCCCCACCAGCTTGATCGGCCGTCAAGTTGTTCAGAAACTTGTGCAATCAGCCGTACCATTCCGGGTGATTGCGCGCGATCCATCGCGTTTGACTCAAGAGGTACGCGACAGCGCCGAAATCGTCATCGGCTCCCACGGCGATGCCGGCGTCGTGCATGAAGCGTTTAGCGGCGCCGATGCGGTATTCTGGCTCCTGCCGCCGGATCCGCAGGCCAGCTCCGTCATGGCGGCCTATGTCGATTTCACGCGACCGGCCGCAGCGGCCCTCAAAGATCGGGGCGTCAAGCGGGTTGTGTCAATTACGGCACTCGGGCGCGGTTCGCCGTTTGCCGGTAAAGCGGGCCATGTCACCGGCTCGCTGGCGATGGACGATTTGATCACCGAAACAGGCGTCGCTTTCCGGGGTCTGGCCAACCCATCCTTCATGGACAATATCGCCCGGCAGGCGGCCGTGATCAGGGATCAGGGCAAGTTCTTTTTGCCGCTCTCCGGCGCTCTTCGGCTTCCGAGCGCCGCAACGCGTGACATTTCTGCTGTTGCGGCACGCTGGTTGCTCGATGACGGCTGGACCGACCAGCGCGAGGTGGCAGTCCTCGGCCCTGAGGATATCTCGCTTAATGAAATGGCCAGCATCATTTCCGACGTTCTCGGCAAGCCGGTCACCTATCAGCAGATGGGCTTTGACGCATATAAGGCTCGTTTCCTGCAATTGGGCATGTCCGAGGCTATGGCGCAGGGTATGGTGGAGATGGCGCAGGCCAAGGATCAGGGCCTTGACCTTGCCGTGTCGAGGACACCGGAAAACGCAACGCTGACGAGTTTCCGGCAATGGTGCGAGGAAACCCTGAAACCGGCCGTGCTCAGCGAAACCGCCTCGTCTCTATCAAGCGCCAGGCACTAGCTCGACGAGACGATGTCCGCGACGCGACCTCCGAGATGGCCGGCTGGGTTTGCCAGATCGAGAACGATGCTCATGTGGTTGAGACCCGGCACGGCAAGCAATTCCGATGACATGTTTCCGGCGCCGAGCTGGGCATTCAGCGCCGATGCCTGTTCATGGAAGGGTGGGGTTTCGTCCGCTCCGAAGGCGATGATCCGCTGAGCGCATGGCAGCTGGTTCGATGTCAGAGGTGACCAGTCTGCCGCCTCCACCGGTGTCATTTCGGCCTCGTCGCGCAGGAAGCTGTCCGGAATTCCCGAGAGATCGTAAATGCCGCTGACAAGCAGGAGGCTGCGAATGGCGGGCAGGGAAGGTGTTGTTGTTTCCGCAGGCCCCGTCGCCGCGAGAAAGGAGGCGATATGGGCGCCCGCAGAATGACCGCTCACCGTCAGCCTGCGGGGATCCGCGCCGAAATCACCTGCATGATGTTCAAGCCAGAGCACCGCTCGTCGCACCTGCTCGATCAGCATGGGGAGCCGCGTGCCGGGCATCAAGTCATATTCGACGATTGCGGCAACACCGCCCGCTGCCAGAACCGGGGCGGCCACGAGGCGGTAGTTTGCCTTTTCGCCGGAACGCCAGTATCCGCCGTGGACGAAAACATGCAGCGGTGCGCCGGCTTTTGGCCGTTTCGGCAGGATGATGTCGAGAACCTCCCTGCTGCGCGCACCGTATCTGATGTCGGCAAGCACCTCCGTTTTTGCTGAAAGCTCCCGGCTGCGTTGCCCGAATTCGGCGGCGATTGCGTCGAAGTCGGGCACGAAGTCGCGAGTCCGGTAGAGGTCCTGTGACGTCATTGTCTGTTCCTTCATGGTCAGTAATCCACTGCGTAGTATTTTGCCTCCATGAATTCCAGTATGCCGGTAACACCGCCTTCACGGCCAAGGCCGCTCTGCTTGACGCCGCCAAAGGGTGCTGCCGGATCCGACATCAGGCCCCTGTTGATGCCGAGCATGCCGGTTTCGAGGCGTTTGCCCACCGCCAAAGCGCGTTTCAGGTCGCGGCTGTAGATATAGGCGGCGAGACCATATTCGGTGTTGTTCGCCAGATGGACGGCGTCGTCCTCGCTCTCGAATTTATAGACCGGCGCGACGGGGCCGAAGATTTCCTCGCGGGCGATTGCGGCATCGGTCGGAACGTTTTCGAGCACCGTCGGCGGATAGAAATAGCCGTTTTCGGCAAGCGGTTCGCCGCCGGTCGTGGCGCGCGCGCCCAATGCAATCGCGTCCGTGACAAGCCTGTCGATCTTGCGCACCGCATTGGTGGTGATCATCGGGCCGCATTGCGTGGCCGGATCGTAGCCAGGACCGATCTTGAGCGCTGCCATGCGGGCCGTGAGGCCGGCGACGAAGGCGTCGTGTATCCCCGCCTGAACGTAGAAGCGGTTGGCGGCGGTGCATGCCTCGCCAGCATTGCGCATCTTGGCGATCATCGCGCCATCGAGAGCGGCTTCCAGATCGGCATCGTCGAAAACGAGGAAGGGCGCGTTGCCGCCCAGTTCCATCGAACAACTGACCACCGACTTGGCGGCCTCACCAAGAAGCGTGCGGCCGACACCGGTCGAGCCGGTGAAGGAGAGCTTGCGCACACGCGGATCGGCGAGCATGGCATTCGTCACCCCGCTCGGATTGCTCGTGGTCAGCACGTTGACGACGCCCGCCGGC
Organism: Rhizobium sp. AN73; assembly: GCF_030757975.1. Classification (NCBI taxonomy): domain Bacteria; kingdom Pseudomonadati; phylum Pseudomonadota; class Alphaproteobacteria; order Hyphomicrobiales; family Rhizobiaceae; genus Rhizobium; species Rhizobium sp. AN73. The sequence continues at coordinate 432,690 of NZ_JARWME010000001.1, read as the reverse complement.
ACGCCTGCTTCCTCGCCGAGCCGCGCCATGGCGTAGGCCGTCAGCGGCGTCTCGGATGCGGGCTTCAGGATGACAGTGCAGCCGGCGGCAAGCGCCGGACCGATCTTGCGGGTCGCCATAGCGGCCGGAAAATTCCACGGCGTAATCAGGACGGCAATGCCAATCGGCTCGTGATCGACGAGGATATGGTGCGAACCGGAAGGGGTGTGACGGAATTCGCCGGGAATGCGTGTTGCCTCTTCCGCATACCAGCGGAAAAATTCGGCGGCATAAGCCACTTCGCCGCGTGCATCGGGCAGCGCCTTGCCGTTCTCCAGCGCGATGAGCGTGGCGAGTTCCTCGGCGTGCTGTGTCATCAGCTGGAACCAGCGGCGCAGGATTTCCGAGCGCTGCCGGGCCGGGGTGGCACGCCATCCGGCGGCGGCTGCCTCCGCTGCATCGACGGCGCGCATCGCGTCTTCGACAGTGGCGTCAGCAACTTCGGCGAGCCTGTTCCCAGTCGAGGGATCCATCACGGCTATGCCGCCGCCCTTGTGCCATTTGCCGCCGATATAAAGGCCCTCGGCGTGAAGGGCGGGATCGGCATAACCGGTGATCTTGGTGTGAAACGTCATGGCGGGAAATCCTTTTCAACTCAATTCAGGCGTGACCGGTCGCCATTATAGGCGGCGGCGACGAGGGTGTGCATTTCTTGCGGGTTCAGAGGGCGCGGATTGTTCTGTATGAGGCGGGTGATGCCGCTACTTTGTTCTGCCACCCAGCCGATCCGGCTCTCTTCAAGACCGAGTTCGCAGAGCGTCGACGGAATGCCGATCCGCGCAAAAAGCGCGACGAGTTCGGGAATGACATCATCCGGCCCGTCAAGACCGGCGGCCTCCGCTATCCTTGCAAGCTCGCTTTTGATGACTGGCGCGTTCCACGTCATGACATAAGGCATGAGGCAGGCGACGCCGAGGCCGTGGGCGGTGTGGGTGAGGGCGCCGACAGGATACTGGATGGCATGGGCGGCAGCGGTTCCAGCCACGCCGAAGGCCAGCCCCGCAAGCGTTGCGCCAAGCATCACCTTTTCACGCGCGACGCGGTCAGCGCCGTTTTTGCAGGCGGCTTCCAGCCCCTGCCACAGCAATGTTATGGCGTTGAGCGCAAAGTGATCCGACATTTCGTTCTTGCCGACGAAAACGCGATGCTGCGCGATACCCGGAACGGGATCGCGGCGGATCGCCGTGAAGGCCTCGATTGCATGTGTCAGCGCATCGGCCCCGGCAATCGCCGTTAGTCCGGGCGGGCAGGACAGGGTCAGTTCCGGATCGCAGATGGAGACGGTCGGGATCAGATAGGGGCTGGAAATGCCGACCTTCAGGCTGCGTTCGACATCGGAAAGCACGGCAACGGGCGTTACCTCCGAGCCGGTGCCGGCGGTGGTGGGAATGGCGATCAACGGCATTACGGCCCCCGGCACGGTGTGCTCACCGTAATAATCCTGCGGCCGGCCGCCATGGGTGAGAAGCAGAGCCAGGCATTTGGCCATGTCCAGACACGAACCACCGCCTATACCGATCACGAGGTCCGGCGAAAAACTGCGGGCACGCTCGGCGCTGCTTGCGGCGGAATCGACGGGAACGTCGGGAAGGGTGGAGCTGTCGACCATGGCGGCGAGACCGGCGTCTTCAAGTTGCCGGACAAGCGCGAGAAAGTCGGCGTCCGCCGCAAGACGTGTATCCGTGACGATCAGCGCACGCTTGCCGAGCCTGGCGGCGACGACGCCGAGGGCATGCCGCTGCCCGGCGCCAAAAAGCAGTTCGCGCGGCGCTCTCAATGTGCCGAAAAGGTTCATTCCGTGTCTCCTCCGATAATTCAGGCGGCCTCGAGCGCCATAAGCTGATCTAAAAGCGGCTGCGGCAGCTCTATCCCCGTGTTTTCCGTCTCGGCGCGGCGCTGACGCGCGCCATCACCCGGGATTGCTACCGGGTTTGTAGGATCGGCCGGGCGGGACAGGCGCAGACGGTCCAAATAGGCCGCAAGCGACTGGACGTTTCCATCTCCCGCTGCCGCATCGATAAGGATGAGAAGATCGCCCTTGTTGGCCGGATGGGTATCGTCGAGTGTGCCATGCACATCGGGCGCGAGATCGGAACCGGCGAGTGCTGCGACGAGAAGTTCGATCGCAAGACCCAGCCCATAGCCTTTCGCGCCGCCGAAGGGCGCTATCGCCCCGGTCTTTGCCGCCTGCGGATTGGTTGTCGGACGGCCGTCCGCATCCATGGCCCAGCCGGACGGGATCGGTACTCCGCGCATTGCGTGATTGTTGATCTTGCCCATGGAAACGACACTGGTCGCCAGATCGAGCACGAAAGGCCGGTCACCGGAGGGAATGCCGATTGCGATGGGGTTGGTGCCGAGCATCGCTTGCGTTCCGCCGAACGGATGCACGAGCGCCTCGCTGGTCGACATGACGATGCCGATCACGCCGTCCTTTGCGGCGGCCTCTGCATAATAGGCGAGCATGCCAATGTGGTTGGCGTTGTGGATGGCGGCGATAGCGATCCCTGTCTCGTCCAGTACATCCCGCATGGTCTGCATCGCGTGCATCACCACCACAGGTCCGAGGCCTCGTTCGCCGTCGACGCTGAGAAACGACTTCCTGCGCCATGTCCCGGTTCCGTGTGTCCGGGCGTCGGCAATTCCCTTGTCCAGCCGGGAAAGAATGAGCGGCAGCCGCTGCAGGCCATGCGAAGGCAGCCCACGCAATTCGGCCTCCAGAAGGAGATCGGCCTGGAGGCGGGCATGGGCGGGCGGAGCACCTCGCCCTTCAAGCAGGGCTGTTGCCAGATGCCGGAGTCTTTCCGGTTGTAGCTTCATTTCAAAATCCTATATCGGATCATATACGATATTGTATTTGACATACGATATCTTATTTGTAACAAATGCCGACGTGTCAAGAAGCAATTGGAGAGTGAAAGTGGCATTTACGGCGGAACGGGAAGCGAGAGCGAGCATTCGCCCGAGCAGCGTGGTCGATGGCGTTTACGACAACATTTACCATCGGCTGATGTCCCTGGAGATCGCGCCCGGTGCGCGTATTCCGATCGATGTGCTGGCCCGCGAAATCGGCGTCTCCCAAACGCCGATCCGTGAGGCTTTGAGCCGTCTCGAGCGCGAGGGGCTTGTGCGTAAGGAGCATCTGGTCGGCTACAGCGCAGCTCCGCAATGGACGAAAAAGCAGTTCGAAGACCTCTATGCCTTCCGCCTGCTGGTCGAGCCGGAGGCCGCGAGGCTCGCAACGCTCAATATGACCCCCGAGGCGCTGCGCCAGCTTGAAAACTCCGCAGCAGATATGGGCAATGGCGAGACGCCGGTCGACCGCAACACGCGCTATTCGCGTTTTGCCCGTGCGGATGCGCATTTCCACGATGCGATTCTCAAGATTGCCGGAAACGACGTGATCCGCAGCACGCTGTCGAACCAGCACGTCCATCTGCATATCTTCCGGCTGATGTTTCATACACGCGTGACGCAGGAGGCACTCGAGGAGCACGAGAATTTGCTTGCGGCCTTCCGGTCGGGTGATCCGCAGGCGGCGGTCGACGCCATGCGCATCCATATCGAACGTTCACGCGACCGGTTGCTTTCGGCTTTCGAATGAACGCGGTCCTGTCACCCCAACCCCTGGCGTCGCCGGAAAGTTCGGTGGTCGCAACCCTTCGGGCCGATGGGCTCAGCAAAGCCTATGGCCCGATCACCGTCCTGTCGGACCTGACGCTCGATGTTCGCGCTGGCGAGGTTCACGCCATCATCGGTGAAAACGGTGCCGGCAAGTCGACGCTGATGAAGCTGTTGTCCGGTCACGTCGCGCCGACGGAAGGCCGGCTGTTCATGGACGGCCAGCCGGTCGAGTTTCGAAACGCGGTGGAGGCGGAAAATGCCGGCATCGTGCTGGTGCATCAGGAAATCCTGCTCGCCGCGGACCTTACGGTTGCGGAAAACCTGTTTCTGGCGCGCGAAGTCGGCCGTGGCCCGATGGTTGACGACCGGGCGATGAACCGCCGCACCGCCGAGTTGCTGGCAAGGGTCGGTTCGACCGCGCGCCCGCGTGACCGTGTCAGTGAACTGCCGCTTGCCCAGCGCCAGCTTGTGCAGATTGCACGCGCGCTTCTCGACGACCGCAAGGTCGTCATTCTGGACGAGCCGACGGCGGTTCTGGCCAATGACGAGGTTGCGGCGTTGCTCGATATCGTCAGGAGCCTGCGCGACCATGGCGTGGCGGTTCTTTATATTTCTCATCGCCTCGACGAGGTGCAGGCGCTTGCCGACCGCATCACCGTGCTGCGTGATGGCTGCATGATAGGCACCTGGCCGGCCGCCGGTCTCAGCCAGCGTGAAATGGCCGAACTCATGGTCGGGCGGGAACTGGAGATGCTTTATCCCCACAAACGCCCGCCTGCCGAAGGCGTGCCCATTCTCTCGGTCGCGGATCTGGCGGTTGATCACGGTGCAGAAAGCGCGAGCTTCAGTGTTTGTCCGGGAGAAGTGCTCGGCATCGGTGGCATGATAGGTGCTGGACGCACCGAACTGATCGAAGGGTTGATGGGCCTTCGCCCGTCACGGGCGGGCAGCGTTACTCTCAACGGCAAGGAGATCAAACACCGGTCGGTCCGCACGATGATGGAGGCCGGCCTTGTCTATCTGACCGAGGATCGAAAGGGAAAGGGCCTGCTTCTGGAGGAGAAGCTTGGTCCCAACCTGACGCTTCAGGCGCTGGACACGGTCAATCCGCACGCGGTTCTCGACAGGCGGGGCGAGCGTTCACGGCTTGAGGAGGCCGTGGCGGATTACGATATCCGCGTTCGTTCGTTGCGGCTGGAGGCTGGAAAGCTTTCAGGCGGCAACCAGCAGAAGCTGCTGCTCGCCAAGGTCATGCTCACCGACCCTTCGGTGGTGATCATCGATGAACCGACGCGCGGCATCGACATCGGCAACAAGAGCCAGATCTACGAATTCATCGACGCCATGGTGCGGGCGGGCAAGGCCTGCATCGTCATCTCGTCGGAAATGTCGGAGCTGGTGGGGCTTGCCGACCGGGTTCTCGTGATGCGGGCAGGCAGGATCGTCGCCGAACTTTTCGGCGCTGAAATCAATGAGGAAAATGTCGTCTACGCCGCCACGGTCGGTGGACGCGACGTCGTCGGGGAGGACGAACATGACCGCAGCGACAGCAACAACAACAATCATACCCGTTGACGAGGGCAGCCGCATCCGCTGGGCGGATCTCGCACCCTTCATTGCGCTCGCCGTAATTGTCCTCATCGGTGCGCTGGTAAACTCCAATTTCGTGGCGTCGGCCAACCTGATCAACGTCGTCACACGCAGCGCCTTCGTCGCCATCATTGCGGTTGGAGCGACCTTCGTGATCTCGTCGGGCGGGCTTGACCTGTCGGTCGGCTCTATGATGGCCTTCGTTACCGGCATCATGATCATGGTGATGAACCATCTTGCCCCGTCTTTCGGCGGCTGGGCCATCCCGATGGGAGCGGGTGTGGCGCTGGTGGTCGGCGCGCTCTGCGGGCTGTTCAACGGTCTGATCGTGACGGTGGGGCGCATCGAGCCCTTCATCGTGACGCTCGGCACGATGGGGATTTTCCGCGCCTTTATCACCTTCATGACGAATGGCGGCTCGCTGCCCATCGACCGAGGCCTGCGGGATGCCTACCGGCCGGTCTATTTCGGCAGCATTTTCGGCATTCCCTATCCGGTGCTCATCACCTTCGTCGTCGTGATGATCGGCGCGTTCCTGCTTTACAAAACCAAATATGGCCGTCGCCTGACATCGGCCGGGTCCAATGTCGAGGTCGCCCGCTTTTCCGGCGTCAACGTCGCGGCCGTGCGCACCGGCGCCTATGTCATTCAAGGCATCTGCGTGGCCATCGCGGCCATCTGTTACGTGCCGCGTCTCGGCGCAGCGACGCCGACGACCGGGCAGCTATGGGAATTGCAGGTCATCACCGCTGTCGTGATCGGCGGCACGCTTCTGCGCGGCGGACGCGGGCGCATCGGCGGCACCGTGGCCGGCGCACTCATTCTCGAGGTCATCGCCAACGTCATGGTCCTCTCGGACATGGTCTCGGAATACCTCGTCGCCGCCGTACAGGGTGCGATCATCATCATCGCCATGCTGGCGCACCGCTTTACTGCCAACCGCTGAAAACAGCACTGACTTCAAAAGGAGGAGAAAATGAAGTCTATTATCCAGAAAGCCGGACTGTTGTTATCGACAGCCGCATTGGCCCTTGTCCTGCCGCTTGGCAGCGTTCAGGCCGAAGACAAGAAGGTGACGATCGCCGTGTCGATCCCGGCCGCGACGCATGGATGGACGGGGGAGTCGTCTACCATGCCGAGCAGGCCGAAAAGGAAATCGAGGCCGCGTTCCCGAATATCGATGTGGTGCTGTCGACAGCAGCCTCGGCCACCGCCCAGGTCTCGGCGCTCGAGGATCTCTCGGCCAGCCGCAAACTCGATGCGCTCGTCATCCTGCCCTTCACCTCTGAGGAGCTGACCGGTCCGGTGGAACAGATCAAGCAGAAAGGCACCTTCATTTCGGTGGTTGACCGTGGCCTCACCGATCCGAGCGTGCAGGATCTCTATGTCGCCGGCGATAACATCGCAGTCGGCGCGAATACGGCACACTGGCTCGTGGACAAGCTGGGTGGCGAGGGTCAGATCGTCGTCTTGCGCGGCATCCCCACCGTCATCGATGATGAGCGCATCAAGGGCTTCTCTGATGTCGTCAACAAGAGCAACATCAAGATCCTCGACATCCAGTATGCCAACTGGAACCAGGACGAAGCCTTCAAGCTGATGCAGGATTATCTGGCGAAATATCCGAAGATCGATGCTGTCTGGGCCAATGACGACGATATGTTGCTCGGCGTTCTCGAGGCTGTCGACAACGCCGGACGCAAGGACATCAAGTTCGCGCTTGGTGGCAACGGCATGAAGCAGGTCATCGAGATGGTGAAGGAGAAGAACGTGCGCACGCCGATCTCGACGCCTTACCCGCCTTCGATGATCAAGTCGGCCATGTATATGACGGCCGCGCAGTTTAGCGGACAGGCCCCGGTACGTGGCTCGTTCCTACTCGGCGCGCCGCTGATCACGCCGGAAAATGCCGATCAGTTCTATTTCCCCAATTCCCCCTTCTGATCCGAAACGGTGCCCGGCCAGTGCCGGGCATCGCCCCAAATCAATGACAACAGGAGACATGACATGAGCGGCAAGAAAATCCTCATGCTGACCGGCGAGTTTACCGAGGAATACGAGATCTTCGTGTTCCAGCAGGGGATGGAAGCAGTGGGCCATACGGTCCACGTCATCTGCCCCGACAAGAAGGCCGGCGACCGCATCAAGACGTCGCTGCACGATTTCGAGGGCGACCAGACCTATACGGAAAAACTCGGCCACTACGCCGACATCAACAAGACGTTTTCCGAGGTCCGGGTCGAGGACTATGATGCGGTCTATGCTGCCGGCGGTCGCGGCCCGGAATATATCCGCACCGACAAACGCATTCAGGCCATGGTTCGCCATTTCCACGAGACCGGCAAGCCGATCTTCACCATCTGCCACGGCGTGCAGATTTTGATGGCCGTGCCCGGCGTGCTCAAGGGCCGCAAGGTCGCGGGCCTCGGCGCCTGTGAACCGGAAGTGACGGCAGTGGGTGGTACGTTCATCGACGTGAAGCCGACCGAGGCCTATGTCGACGGCAATATGGTCTCCGCCAAGGGCTGGACCGGTCTGGCCGCATTCATGCGTGAGTGCCTCAAGGTGCTCGGAACGAAGATCACCCACAGCTAAGGGCATTTAACGACGAAATTGCCGCCGGGTGTGGACCCGGCGGCTTAACCTTGTCTGATTGCGAATGTCTCTTCAGGGAAGAACGGGCAGCCGATTGTTTTTCGGTGCCGGTCCGAGCTGCGATCGCTCGAGGCGCCTGGGCCTTGCCCATTCGCGCCGTGCTTCTTCTGCAAGCACGAGACCGTGGCCGGGACGATTTGGCGCATAGGCATAGCCGTCGCGGATTTCGATGGGTGTTTCCACCAGATGGTCGAAGTTCTGGAAGGAATATTCCAGCCATTCGACCTCCGGCAGTGCTGCCGCCATATGGACGCCGACCTCCAGGAAGGTGTTCCCCAGGCTGATCGGCACGCCCATCTCGGCGGCAAGCCAGCCGATGCGCATCACGTCCGTCACCTGACCGTGTACGTTCAGGATATCGGTGCCATGGTTGTCCAGCAGAACGCGCTTTCCGGCCAGGTCGAGATATTCGCCGCTATTGATCTGCGTCCAGTTGACGGCGTGGCGCAGCGTGCGCAGCCCCTCGAAATCGTGGCGCAATATCGGGTCCTCGACCCACAGCAGATCGTGGCCCGCATCCCGGATCGCCGTCAATTTGACAAGGGCTTCCTTGGAATTCCAGGCTTCGTTGGGGTCGATCATGACCTGTGACCCTTCCGGCACCACTTTGCGCAGCAGATCGAGCCGATGCAGGTCGCGTGCGAAATCGGGATGGCCGACCTTTATCTTGAATGTCGTATATCCAAGGCTCGCCGCATGGGAAAACAGCGCGCAAAAGGCATCGTCGCTCAGGTGGAAATCGAGACCGCTGGCATAAGCGCGAACACGCTCCCGCCTGCTGCCCAGAAGCTGGTGCAGTGGCATTCCTGCCTGCTTTGCGGCAAGGTCCCAGAGGGCGACCTGAATGGCTTCATAAAAAGGTAGCGAATAGGCCCGCTGATTTCCGCCGCGGGGACGGTTCACACGGTGAACAAGTCCAATGGCCTTATTCCCCTTCAGTGTCGGCCAGACCTCGTTTTCAAATACCGCTTCGATCTCGTTCTGGTCGGGCAGGGGGTGGAACAAGGTCTGGATGAATCCTAGCCCCACCTCGCCATTTTCGGAAACCAGTTCCAGAGCTGCGATGTTGGCGTCGTCGGCTCGGACCTGGCTATCGCCGATTACGCGGTCGCGGGCGAATTGAAAACGCGTTATACGAAATTGGGAGATGGGCATATTGAGCTCTTTGATCGCTTACAAAGTTGAACTGATATATCAGAGAGGATAGATACTGTAGCCATGAAAAAACTGCAAGAGCCACGCAATCTAAAATCGAACGCCGCCGATACCGGTGCGCGCCGCCTCAACGCGACGTCGCCTATGATCGTATCCTGGAGAGCCTGTTTGAACGAAAGGTTCCGGTCGGTGCGTTCATTTCCCAGAACGAGCTTTCAGCGATCGTCGATGTTCCAGTCGGCCCGCTTCGGGATGCCCTGCGGGTATTGGACGCGGAAGGCATTCTGACCATTCATCCGCGCTCCGGCATCCAGTTCGTCAGGCCCGGTCTGGAGCTTACCCGTTCCACCTACCAGTTTCGTTCGATCGTCGAGCGTGCGGCCGTTCGCGTCTTTGCGGAAGAGGCGGACGAGCAGGTGATGAATGCCCTGGAAGTGCGGCATTCCCGGCTTTTGCGCCGCGTGGAGCGGGACGGCATCGGCTCTGAGCAATTGCTTGAGATGGATGCGCTGGAGCTGGATTTGCACGGGCATATCATTCAGGCTTTGCGCAATCCGCTCATCGAAAGCGCCTACCGGCGAATGCACAATTACCTGCGGCTCCTGAGGCTGGAGCGGAATGTTACCGCCCCGATTTTCATACGCACCCTCAAGGAGCATATCGACATTCTCGAAGCCTGCGCGACGCGGAATGCGGATGCTGCCGAGAAAGCTCTGCTGGCACATTTTCAGGCCGCGATGCAGCGCAATCTCGGTCTCGTCTGAGGCGAGCCGATTAATTTTGCGGGCTTGTCGAGGTGGGATATTGCGGCGCTCAGGAAATGATGTTACCTCACACTGATAGATCAGTATGATAATCTGATATCTTGGGAGGATAGTCGATGCATCTGAGTAAGCGTGAATTTCTGGCCGCGACAGCGGCGTTAACGCTGGCTGCGAGCCTGCGAAGTGCCAATGCCGCCACCGCAATCAACTACTGGCATCATTTCGCCAGTCAGTCGGAGATGGCGGGACTGGCCAAGATCATCCAGCTTTTTGCAGCGGCGAACCCTGATATCGCGGTGACGCAGGAAAGCATTCCGAACTCGGAATATATGGCGAAGGTCTCGTCGGCGGTGGTTGCCGGCGGGCGGCCCGATACCGGTATGGTGATTGCCGAGCGCTTTGCGGACCTGACGGCAATGGGTGCGCTTGTCGATATCAGCGAGCGCGTCAGCAAGTGGAGTGGCAAGGCCAATCTGCCCGAAGGCCGCTGGGCCGGGATGTCGCATGACGGCGCCATTTACGCCGTGCCCGCATATGCCTTCGTTGACTGGATGTATTATCGAAAAGACTATTTCGAGGAAGCCGGGCTGTCCGGTCCTCCCAAGACCTTCGAAGAGTTTTTGACCGCCTGCCGGAAGCTGACTGACCCTGCCAAGAACCGTTACGCATTTGGCATGCGCGGTGGTGCGGGTGCTTTCAAATACGTCATCGACGTCATGGAGGCTTTTGGTTCGCCGCTCGTGAAAGACGGGCAGGCGGCCATCGACAAGCCGGCCGCCGTCGAGGCAATCACCTTCTACGCCGACCTGTTCCGTAAGGAAAAAGTCGCGCCGCCCAGCGCGCCGAACGACAGCTACCGCCAGATCATGGAGGGTTTCCGCACCGGCCAGACGGCAATGATCTGGCATCATACCGGCTCGCTCATCGAAATTTCGGCGGCGCTCAAACCCGGCGTACAATTCGCCACGGCACCGATGCCGGCGGGACCCAAAGCGCACATTGCCCGCGTTGCTTATGCCGGCAATGGCATCTTCAAGGACGACAATGTCGAAGCCGCGTGGAAGTGGATCAGCTTCTGGGGTGAAACCGATGCGGCCATCGCGCTTCTTGAAGCGACGGGCTATTTCCCGGCTTCGACCGCCGCGCTCAAGGACGAACGGATCACGTCAAACCCGATCTACAACGCGGCAACCGAAACATTGGAGTTCGGGCGGCTGCCAAACAGCTTCGTTGGCGCCGCAGGCTGGTCGGAAAACGTTGTCAACCCGACGTTTCAGTCGGTCTTGACCGGCCAGTTGACGCCGAAACAGGCCGTGGATCGCATGATCGAAGGCCTCGAAGCCGCTCTTCGCTAATCTCTTTTAGACGCGATGCTCCGCCGGGGTGTCGCGTCTCAAGCAGGGACGGCGATATCGCCGAATTTCAATGACATCTCTTCTGCGCCGCCAGCCTTTCAGTCGCCTCGGGGCGTTCTCCGAGACCCGTTATTGGGTCTATTTTCTGCTGCTGCCGAGCCTGCTTCTGTTGCTGCTTGTCGTCGCCTATCCGACAATCTACGGCTTCGTCATCAGCGCCCGTGAAATGCGCCTTACCAGGCCCGGCCTCAACGGCTGGGTCGGGGCGAAGCATTATATCGCGATGATGTCCGATCGGGTGTTCTGGATATCGCTCAAAAACACGGCGATCTGGGTGGTCGCAGCCGTTACGATCGAGATGACGCTCGGTTTCATCGCAGCCGTCGCACTCAACCGGAATCTGCCGGGAACGAAGCTGTTCGGCGTCCTGATCCTGCTGCCCTATTTCCTGCCGAATGTCGTTGCCGGGCACATGTGGGCTCTGCTTCTCGATCCACGTCTCGGCGTCATCAATGATATCCTCGTGCGAATTGGTCTTCTAAGCTCCTACAAGGCCTGGTTTGCCGATCCGAACACCGCTCTTGCGGCAACGATCCTCGTCGAGGCATGGCACGGGTTTCCGTTCTTTGCCCTGCTGTTTCTTGCCGGGCTGAAGGGTATCCCTGAAGATCTTTACAAGGCCGCCGCCGTTGATGGGGCCGGTTCCTTCACCAAGTTCAGGTTGATCACGGTCCCGATGCTCAAGACCGTGATCACGGCTGCGGTGATCCTGCGGGTCATCAGCCTCGTCAATTCGCCGGACCTGTTGCTGGTCCTGACCGGCGGCGGACCCGGAAATGCCACTCAGGTGCTGTCGCTCTACGCTTTCCAGACAGCGTACCGCGATTTCAACTTCGGTTACGCGGGCGCTCTCTCGGTGGTGATGTTCTTCATCCTGATGGTCTTCGCCAGCATCTACATTCGCCTGTCGCGCATAACGAAAGAATGACCCATGTTTAGAACCAATCGCAGCAGGCGGCTGGCGGCCGATATATTGACCTATGTCGTGCTCTGCGCCCTTGGGGTGTTCTGTATCGGCCCGATGGCGTGGATGTTTTTGACCTCGCTGAAGCCCGAGGCAGACATCGTCACCTCGCAGATGCAGTATATTCCGCAGCACATCACCTTCGAGAATTACGTCGCAATCTGGACCCAGTCGAACTTTCCGGTGTTGATCACCAACAGTCTGGTCGTCACGACCGTCACGGTTGCGATCTGCGTGGTCGCCGGCACATTGGCGGCATATGCCTTCGCGCGGATGAATTTTCGCGGCCGCAACAGCCTGATGCTGGGTTACCTGCTTATCCGCATGTTCCCCGCGGTGATGATGATCATTCCGCTCTACGTGATGATGCGGAGTGTGGGGCTGGTGGACAGCCGGTTTGGTCTTGCACTCGCCTATACCAGCTTCCTGCTGCCGCTCTTCGTGTGGATGCTCAAGGGCTTCTTCGATGCGGCTCCGAAGGAACTGGAAAGTGCCGCACGCATCGATGGATCGACGCGTCTCGGCGCCATGGTTCGTATCGTCCTGCCTCTGGCCAGAAACGGTCTCGTGGCAAGTTCGGTCTTTATCGCCATTGCGGCGTGGAACGAGTTCATTTTCGCGCTCATGCTGACAACGGGGCAGGGCTCCCGCACCTGGCCTGTCGGGCTTCAGTTGATGGTTGGCGAATTTCAGCTTCCGTGGGGTGTTCTGGCCGCCGGCGGCATCCTCAGCATTCTACCCGTCATGCTGCTCTTTGCGATCGTCCAGCGGGCGATGGTTCAGGGGCTGACCGCGGGCGCCGTCAAAGGCTAAAGGAGACAATATCTGATGGCTACGCTTTCCCTTACCAACGTCCGCAAGTCCTACGGTGCGCTCGATGTCCTCCACGGCATCGATATCGAGCTGGAGGATGGCGGTTTCCTGGTGCTGCTCGGCCCGTCGGGCTGCGGCAAATCCACCCTGCTCAACATCATCGCCGGGCTTGATGATACCTCCAGCGGCGACATCGCCATCGGTGGCCGCTCGGTCTCAGCCCTGCCGCCGAAGGACCGCAATATCGCGATGGTCTTCCAGTCCTATGCGCTGTACCCGACGATGTCGGTGGAACGGAATATCGGCTTCGGTCTGGAAATGCGCAGCGTTGCCGCAGATCAGCGGCGCGAAGCTGTGGCCCGGGCGGCCGACATGCTGCAGATCACCCATCTGCTCGACCGCAAGCCGGCGAACCTTTCCGGCGGCCAGCGGCAGCGTGTGGCGATGGGACGGGCCATCGTGCGTGATCCGGACCTGTTTCTGTTCGACGAACCCTTGTCGAACCTCGATGCCAAGCTCCGGGTAGAGATGAGGACCGAGATCAAGCGGCTTCACGAGCGGCTCGGCACAAGCACCGTCTACGTCACCCACGACCAGATAGAGGCCATGACGCTGGCAACCAAGGTTGCTGTCATGAAGGGCGGGTATATTCAGCAACTGGCCGATCCACGGACGATCTACGAGCGGCCCGCCAATATGTTCGTTGCTGGCTTCATCGGGTCCCCGGCCATGAATTTCCTCAGCGGGCGTACGGTGAGGAGCGTTTCCGGCTGGCAGTTCAGGACAGAGGGCGTGGCGCTGGATCTGGATCCGGGATCAAGCAATGCCGAATTGACCGAGCGGGACGTCATTCTCGGTGTCCGCCCGGAGGAATTCAAGACTGTCTATGGGCAGGCGGGTGGTGCGTTCAACGGCACCATCGACGTGGTTGAGCCGACCGGAGCCGACACCATGCTGACCGTCGTCATCGGCGGCCAGACCGTGATCGCCCGCGTGGAACCGCGTTTTGGTGGGAAACGGGGAGAGCCGGTTGTTTTCTCTGTCGATCCCGCCAGCATCAGCCTCTTCGATCCCGAGACGCAGCTTCGGCTATAATATTGATCGGGCATGCCATGAAGCGCGCGCTTGAGCGCGCTTCATACTCTCATACTTTATTCGGCAGGCTGCGCCACGGTCGCCGTGTCAGAGCGGTTAGTTTCGCCAGAGAGGCTGCGCTGACCGAGGTTAATAATGGTGACTGTCGACAGGGTGGCGACAATCGACACCCAGAAGCCGTTGCTCGGGCCGAAATTATCGACCACCCAGCCGGAGACGAAGGCGCCGAGCGCCATGCCGATACCGATACCGGTCATCACCCAGGTCACGCCTTCCGTCAGCATCGATTCCGGTACGCGGCGCTCTATCAGGCCAAATGCGGTGATGAAGATGGGAGAGATCGCCACGCCGCTGAGGAATACGGCAAAGGCAAGCAGGGCAACTGTCGTGGTCGCAAACAGAAGCGGCAGGGCGGTCAGAGCAAGCACGCTGACGGCGATCAGTAGCTGACGGTGCAGCGGCATCTTGGGATTGATCGCGCCCAGAAGCAGGCCGACCACGAATGAACCGATGGCATAGACGCCGATGACGAGGCTGGCGGCTTCCGGCTGGCCGAGCTGTTTGGTGACGGCAACGGCGCTCACCTCGGCCGTGGCGAAGGTCGAACCGACGAAGATCAAGGCGAGTGTGATGATCTGGACCGGACGCAGCCGGATCGCCGAATGTTGCCGGCTTCCGCTTTCAACTGGGCGCACCTTGGGTTCGGTCGAACGTTGCAGCAGGAAGGCAAAGGTGCCGAGTGCCAGTGAAGCGGTGCTGATCATCATGCCCGCTTCCGGAAAGAGCGAGACCGCAAGGCCAACAGAAAGCGAGGCACCGGCGATATAAACAAGCTCGTCAGCGGCGGATTCAAACGCAAAGGCAGTGTTCAGTTCGGGCCGGTCACGGAAGATTTCCGTCCAGCGGGCGCGCATCATGGCGGGAATGCTCGGCATGGCGGCGGCGAGGAAGGCCGAAAGGAACAGCGTCCACACAGGCCACTTCTGATGCGTGGCGATAATCAGGACCGTAAAGGCGATGACCGATATGATGGTGGCCGGGATGAGGACGCTGCTCTGGCCCTTGCGATCCACCAAACGGGAAATCTGCGGCGCAACGGCGGCGTTGGTGAGCGCGAAGGTTGCCGAGACGGCACCGGCAAGCCAATATTCGCCATGGGTCTGGGAAAGCATGGCGACGATGCCGATCGGGGCCATCGCAATGGGAAGGCGGGCGAAGAAGCCTGCGGCGGAAAAGCCTTTGGCGCCCGGAGCCCGGAAAATTTCTCTATATGGATTAGACATCTGGATGCACCTTGTTTAGGGAGTATCCACCACACACATACGTGGCGTATGCAAATGAGATAATTGCATACGCAGCGTATGTCAACTAATATACGTGACGTATGTGGAGCAAGGAGAAAAAATGCGCAAACCTCGCAGTGAAATGATTGCGGAGACCCGGGCGAAACTTTTGGTCGCCGGCCGCAAGGCATTTGGCAGCATTGGTTATGCCGAGGCGTCGATGGACGACTTCACTGCAGAGGCGGGGCTGACGCGTGGCGCGCTCTATCACCACTTTGGCGACAAGAAAGGCTTGCTGCTGGCGGTTGTCGGTGAGATCGACGCCGAGATGACGAAGAGATTGTGTGACATCTCCTCAAGGGCTGCAACGCGGTGGGAGGGTTTCGTCAACGAGAATGTCGGTTATGTCCGCATGGCTCTGGAGCCGGAAATCCAGCGGATCATGTTCCGTGACGGACCGGCCGTGCTTGGCGATCCTTCCCGCTGGCCAAACGCCAATGGTTGTATTTCGGCCGTTGCGCGAAGCCTGGACGCCCTCAAGGATGAAGGGATGATCGGCGATATTGATTCAGAGGCATGCGCCCGTTTCATCAATGCGGCGAGCAGCAGTGCAGCCCAGTGGATCGCGAATTCCGACGACCCCGAAACGACCTCGAAACGCGCCGTAGAAAGCTTCCGGACCTTTCTGGACGGGTTGCGGATCAGGAAAGACTGATCCATCGCCAAGTCGTACTTATCGGAAGCAAGTCTGTCGCGACCGTCTGTGCGATATCCCCCGCAAGTTTCCCGTTCATGAGGACTCCCGGAAATATAGCAATCTGGAAGTCATGCAACTGTCACATGGCGGGTCTAGGAGAGGTTGTAGTTTTCACATATCTCGAGAGAGGGGAATATGCGCAAAATTGTTGCCACTCTGGTCGCCACGACCATTCTTACCGCCGCCGCTCAGGCCGCCGAGGTTTATCCGCTTGATCGTGCTACGATCCTCACGGGTTCGCCTTTTGATTTCAAAGTCGAGTTCGCTTCCGTCATAAAGCCGGAAGACGTCAAGATCACCGTCAATGGTCAGGATTACAAGGCCGCTCTCGGCAAGGACGCCGAGTTCGTCGCCGAAGAAAAGAACAAGGACAAGGTTCTTGGTTCTGCCGTCATCCTGCGCGGCGTCACGCTCGCCAATGCCGGTGACTACAAGGTCGAAGTTTCGGCCGGTTCCGAAACCAAGAACGTCACCTGGTCCGTTTATGGCACGCCTGCACAGGCAAAAGCCAAGAACGTCATCTTCCTGATCGCCGATGGTCTGTCCGTTGCTAACCGCACCGCTGCCCGTATCATGTCCAAGGGCATGACCGAGGGCAAGGCCAACGGTCGCCTCAACATGGACGACGTGCCGCCGGTTGCCTTCATCGGCACCTCCGCCACCGATGCCGTCGCCACCGATAGCGCCAACACCATGTCGGCCTACATGACCGGTCACAAGACCGCCGTGAACGCCATCGGCGTTTATGCCGACCGCACCCCGGCCTCGCTTGACGACCCCAAGGTCGAAACGCTTGCAGAAGCCCTGCGTCGCCAGACCAAGAAGTCGATCGGCATCATCTCGACCGCCGAATTGCAGGATGCGACACCGGCTGCCGTCGTTGCCCATACCCGCAAGCGCGGCGACAAGGCCGACATTAACGGCATGCTGTTCGACGTGAAGCCGGATGTCGTCCTCGGCGGCGGCTCCGCCTACTTCCTGCCGCAAGCCACGGCCGGTTCCAAGCGTAAGGACGACAAGGACTATATTGCCCTGTTCAAGGAAGCTGGCTACACGCTGGCGACCAGCAAGACGGAACTTACCGCGGCTGCCGGCACCAATACCGGCAAGATCCTCGGCCTGTTCCACACCGGCAACATGGACACCACGCTCGACCGCGAGTTCCTGAAGAAGGGCACCACGGCCAAGTTCCCGGACCAGCCGGGTCTCGTCGACATGACCAAGGTTGCCATCGACGAACTGTCGAAGAACCCGGAGGGCTTCTTCCTGATGGTTGAAGCTGCCAACGTCGACAAGATGTCCCATCCGCTCGACTGGGAGCGCGCCGTCGTCGATACGATCGAATTCGACAAGGCCATCGGTGTCGCCCGCGAATTTGCAGCGAAAAACCCCGATACGCTGATCATCGTCACCGGTGACCATACGCACGGCGTTTCCATCATCGGCACCGTCGATGATGACAAGCCGGGTACCGACATGCGCGAAAAGGTCGGCACCTATGCCGAGGCCGGCTTCCCGAACTACGAAGACAAGGACGGCGATGGTTATCCTGATAGGGTCGACGTTTCCCGTCGCCTGTTCATGAACGCCAATAACGGTCCTGACCATTACGAGACCTTCCGTCCGAAGCTCGAAGGCCCGTTCGCACCGGCTATCCAGAACGAAAAGAAGGAATACATCGCCAACGAACAGTACAAGGATGTTCCCGGCGCTGTACTCGTCACCGGCATCATTCCGAAAAGTTCGGATAGCGGTGTTCACGCGGTCGACGACGTCGTTCTGCAGGCCGAAGGCCCCGGTGCAGAAGGCTTCCGTGGCTATATGGAACAGAGTGACGTCTACAAGGGTCTTGCCGAAGCTTTCGCTCTCGGCGCCAAGCAGACCAACTAATCTCTGAACGCGGCGAGGGCATGCTGCATGGCGTGCCCTCACAATACCTCCAGGTCTCGCATCGTCTACCCGGACGTCCGACGGTGACAGACCTCTTCAAGAAGGAGAATGGTCATGAGCAAACCTGATCAGGCGCGGTTCAATCGCCGCCAGACCTTGGGCCTCATCGCCGGTCTGCCTCTGCTGGCTGCCGGCACCCGCGCGCAGGCGAAAAGCGATCTCACTTTCGACGAGCTTTATGGCAAGGTCAGCGTTCTCGGGCTGGAATTTTCCGAAAAGGTCAAGCAATTGAACGGCAAGGAGATCGCCATGCGCGGTTTCATGGCGCCGCCGCTGAAGGCCGAAGCACATTTTTTCGTGCTTACCGAAATACCCATGTCGATCTGCCCGTTCTGCTCCACGGATGCCGACTGGCCGGACAATATCGTCGTCGTTTATCTCGGCGAAAAACAGACCTTTACCCAGCCAAGCCAGACGATCGAAGTGCGCGGCAAGCTGGAAACGGGTTCATGGACCGATCCGGATACCGGTTTCGTCAGCCTCCTGCGCATCCGCCAGGCTGAATACGCGACGGTTTGAGACCATGCTGCCTCTGAAGATAGACGGTCTTGCCGTATCCTTTTCCGGTCTGGCGACACCGGTTCTCGCCATTGATCATCTCGAGATCGCCGCCGGCAGCCGTGTCGCGCTGACAGGTGGTTCCGGCTCGGGCAAGAGCACGCTTATCAATATCATCGCCGGTCTGGAGCGCGTTCGCACCGGCCGCGTCGTCTGGAGCGAGCAGAACATTGCGGAGCTGTCCGAAGGGCGTCGTGATCGCTGGCGGGCCGCCAATATCGGCCTTGTCATGCAGGACTTTCATCTTTTTCCCGGCCTGTCGGCGCTGGATAATATTCTGCTACCCGCCCGTCTGTCGCGGGTAGTGAATGCAGACCTCGTAAAACGCGCCGAGGCACTGTTTGCAACCGTCGGCCTCAAGCGCCCGGAGCAGCATGTCGAGACCATGTCGCGGGGTGAAATGCAGCGCGTCGCCATTGCCCGCGCAGTTTTGCGCAATCCCGGCGTCATCATCGCCGACGAACCGACCGCGAGCCTTGATCTCGAAAGCGGTGAAGCCGTTGGTGATCTGCTTCTCACGGTTGCTGCCGATGCAGGCAGCACGCTGATCGTCGCCAGCCATGACCAGCATCTGATCGCGCGTCTTGATCGGCGTCTTGCGCTCAGCGGTGGCCGTATCGTTGGCGATACCGACGGACAGGAGATCGCGGCATGATTGGTTTCATCCTCGCCGACCTGCGCCGCCTGTGGCTGGGCGGCATTGTCGTGGTTCTGCTGGTGGCGCTGGCCACGGCGCTCGGCGTTGCGGTCACGTTGCAGGAACGTTCCTTGCGTCTCGGCAGTGCCCGCGCCGCCGATAAGTTCGATCTCGTCGTCGGTGCCGCCGGCAGCGAAACCCAGTTGATCCTTTCCTCCATTTTTCTGCAGGCCGCACCGTTGCCGCTCGTGGATGGCACCGTTCTTGCGAAGCTCGCCGCCGATCCACGCGTTGCTTGGGCCGCACCGGTCGGTTTTGGCGATTCTTTTGCCGGTTATCCGATCGTCGGCACGACAACGAGCCTCGTCAGCAACACGACACCAGGTTTTGCCGAGGGCAGGATGTTTGCGCTGGAAGGCGAAGCCATCCTCGGTGCTGCCGTCAATCTGCGCGTCGGCGGGGAGATCAAGCCGATGCACGGCACGGCCGAGACCGGAGGCCATACCCATACCGAGCTTGCCTACAAGGTCGTCGGCAAGCTGCAGCCGACCGGCACGCCGTGGGACCGCGCCATTCTCGTACCGATCCAGGCCGTGTGGCATGTCCATGGTCTTGGCCATGATGACCATGACGATGAGCACCATCACGATGCGGATGGGCACGATCACGCCCATGAAGGCGAAGAACACCACGAGGGTGGCGACACGCATGCCGAAGGTGAGGCAAATCACGCCGAACCCACCGTCCAGACCGTGGCGCAGCGAGAGCCGGAAAAGGCCTTGACGCCTGCCGCTGCCACTTCGGTGCACGAGGATGTCGATCATCATGGCGGCGTCGATCCGGATGCGTCGATTGTCGAGACTTTTGGCGAGAATACGCCCGGCTTGCCTGCCATTCTCGTCAAGCCGAAGACGATTGCCGACGCCTATCGCCTGCGACAGGAATACCGCACCGGCAACACACTTGGTGTTTTCCCGGGCGAAGTGCTCACCGGCCTTTATGCCACGCTTGGCGATGCCAAGATGGTGCTAAGCGCTGTCGCTGCGGGTTCCCAGGCTCTTGTTGCGGCAGCACTGGTATTGGTAACGGTGATCCATGTCGGGCAACGGCGTCGGCAGATAGGCGCATTGCGCGCATTCGGCGCCCCGCGCGGTTCGGTATTTGCCATCGTCTGGCTGGAGCTTTTCCTTCTGGTCGCGCTTGGCGTCGGCATAGGCTTTCTGGTCGGGCTGGGTGCCGCCCATATCGGTGCGCAAATGTTTACCGCGCGAAGCGGCGTCATCCTGCCGGTCGGCTTCACCCGCGAGGATCTGCGTCTTGCATTGTTCCTGCTGGGCTTTGCCGCTATTCTTGCGGCGATACCGGCCTTGCTTGCTTACCGCCAGTCACCGGCCGCGGCCCTGCGGGCTTGAGACAGATAAAATATAGTTTTATCTTCCGCCGCCGAGGCCGATTTGCGAAGGCAGCCGTGCAAAGCCGGGAGGAAATCGTGATGGTCGACAAGAGGTCGGATAAAGCTGATATGGCCGGTGCCGAGCTATCGGCTGCGACACCGAAGCTTCTTTCAGGCGGCAATCCCCAGATCGCCAAGGGATACGGCGATGCGCCGGTGCAGGCCTATATCGCCGCCATGCCCGGCTGGAAAAGCGCAATCGGCAGCCGTATCCACACCTTGATTGAAGGCATCGTCCCTGGCGTGCGCAAGGCCGTGAAGTGGAACTCGCCATTTTACGGGATGGAGGACGATGTCTGGTTCCTCAGCCTTCATTGTTTTACGAAATATATCAAAGTGACCTTCCTCAACGGCGCATCGTTGCAGCCTTTGCCGCCCGGCACGTCCCAACATCCGAAAGTTCGTTATCTCGACATTCATGAGGGTGCGTTCGATGAAGCGCAGTTTACCGATTGGGTGAAGCAGGCGAGCCGGTTGCCGGGCGAAAAGATGTGAGCCGTTCGGCCCGGTTGCCTGTCGGGCACTGAACAGAATCGCGCCGTCTTTCCTGTTCCTTAAAAAACTCGGCGTGCCGCGGATGATGAGAAATCGCGGGCGTCTCGATACAGTTTTTCCTTCTTGAAGAAAAACCGGTCGGTCCGGCGGATTTCTGTTTACTTTTGCCGAAATTGCACCGCATCACGCTGTTTGAATTCGCTGTCAGGCCTTTCGCAAACTTCGGAGGATGAGATGAAAGCACTGGTGCTGGAAGAAAAAGGAAAGCTCGCGCTCAGGGAGTTCGACATTCCCGGCAAGCTCGGACCCAAGGATGTGCGCATCCGTACCCATACGGTCGGGATTTGCGGCTCGGACGTCCATTATTACACGCATGGCAAGATCGGCCATTTCGTCGTGCACGCACCAATGGTGCTGGGCCATGAAGCTTCCGGCACAGTAATCGAGACCGGTGCCGAGGTGACGCATCTGAAGGCGGGCGACCGCGTCTGCATGGAGCCGGGTATTCCCGACCCGACCTCGCGCGCCTCCAAACTTGGCATTTACAATGTCGATCCTGCCGTCAGCTTCTGGGCGACACCGCCCGTCCACGGCTGCCTGACGCCGGAAGTCATTCATCCCGCCGCCTTTACCTACAAGCTGCCCGACAATGTGTCCTTTGCCGAGGGCGCCATGGTCGAACCTTTCGCCATCGGCATGCAGGCAGCGCTTCGGGCGCGCATTCAGCCCGGCGATGTTGCCGTGGTGACGGGCGCCGGCCCAATCGGCATGATGGTCGCGCTGGCGGCTTTGGCCGGCGGTTGCGCCAAGGTGATCGTTGCCGACCTCGCCCAACCGAAACTTGATATCATCGCCGCTTATGACGGCATCGAAACCGTCAACATCCGTCAGCACGACCTGTCGCAGGCGGTGGCGGCGGCGACAGACGGCTGGGGCTGCGATGTCGTGTTTGAATGCTCGGGCGCAGCACCCGCCGTGCTCGGCATGGCGAAACTCGCAAGGCCCGGCGGCGCGATCGTTCTCGTCGGCATGCCCGTTGATCCGGTGCCTGTCGATATCGTCGGCCTGCAGGCGAAAGAGCTGCGGGTGGAGACGGTTTTCCGCTACGCCAATGTGTATGACCGCGCGGTCGCCCTCATCGCATCCGGCAAGGTGGATCTGAAACCGCTGATTTCCGCGAGCATTCCCTTCGAAGACAGTATCGCCGGTTTTGATCGTGCGGTTGAGGCGAGGGAAACGGACGTGAAACTGCAAATTCTGATGCCGCAATAAGCCCTTCCGGCAATCCCTTGCTCTCGGTCGCCTGGCTGATGCGGGAGCGGCAAAAACCCTTCGAAAAAGTATAAGCGCAACCTGCCGGTGATCGGCAGGTTGTTCTCTAAAAAATTGCCAGATCGCTCTTCCGGATGCGCATTATCTGGGCGTATGACGCTCAACTGCGCAGAAAAATCGGTGCAACTGCAGGCTTTGTTGTCTGTTTCTGAGTGGCGCTATTCAATTCCTGACAAAAAACAGTCAAAAAAGTATCGGCATTTTCCCCGGCATGAGGTGGAAGTAAATGCGCGGTAAGCCATATGCTCCTGTCAACGCCTGGGACGAGCCATAAGAGGAATGGCTTTGCTCCGCTGATACGGCGGACGTGACTGATGGG
Source organism: Rhizobium sp. AN73 (assembly GCF_030757975.1). Lineage (NCBI taxonomy): Bacteria > Pseudomonadati > Pseudomonadota > Alphaproteobacteria > Hyphomicrobiales > Rhizobiaceae > Rhizobium > Rhizobium sp. AN73. Next base: position 409,792 of record NZ_JARWME010000001.1, on the reverse strand, counting down.
AGGAATATCGATGCAGCCCGATCTGGAACTGGTGCACATCCGCAAGGGCGAATCCTTCGCTGCCTGGCGGCATGGCTATCCGTTCCGCACCGTGCGCTGGCATTACCATCCCGAATATGAAATTCATCTGGTCGTGGCGACGTCGGGCACGTTTTACATCGGCGATTTCGTCGGTCGCTTTGGTCCGGGCCAGCTTATCATGACCGGCCCCAATCTGCCGCAGAACTGGATCAGCGAGATCGAGCCTGATGAGATCGTGCCCACGCGCTCTCTCGTCATCCAGTTTCCTGAGGCCTTTATCGAGGATGCCTGCGCGTCCATGTCCGAGATGGAGGTGGTGCGCGCCCTCCTGGACCGCAGCCGCCGTGGCATTCTGTTTGACGATGAGACCAGCAATCGCGTTCGCCCGCTGATGCTGCGGTTGATCGAGGCGCAGGGGTTGCGGCGTCTTGCGCTTTTCTGGGAAATTCTTGACCTGCTCATCAATGCTCCGGCGCCTGAAGTGCTGGCAAGCCTGAGTTACGAGCTGGACCTGACGGGCATTGGCGACAGCGGCATCAACCGCGCGTTGTCGCATCTGCGCCAGCACCTCACCGAACAGGTCGAGGAAATCGATCTGGCCGACATGGTGGGCCAGAGCCCAAGTGCCTTTTCCCGGGCTTTCAAGCGCCATACGGGAACGACTTTGGTGCGCTATCGTAATCAGTTGCGCATCGATCTGGCCTGCCAGATGCTTCTGGTGGATCAGGACGTGAAGGTGGCGGAAGTCTGCTACGACGTGGGCTTTTCTAACCTTTCGAATTTCAACAGGCATTTCCTGAAATTGAAGGGAATGTCGCCATCGAGGTTCCGGACCATATTCGCGGCCCAGAAGGCAGCGGTCATGGCCGACTAAACCAAAGACACATCGCAGATTTTTCACCAATTCGGGCAGAGTTCTGTCCGGAAACGGGCCTTTATTGCCCTGATTTTCCAAACGGGAGGAAGTGACAATGAACATGAAATCGAAATTGCTGATGGCTACGGCTGCAATCGCCATGATGGCTGCTCCGGCGCTGGCGCAGGAAAAGCTGAAGATCGGCATGACCTTTCAGGAGCTTAACAACCCCTATTTCGTGTCGATGCAGGAAGCGCTGAAGCAAGCAGCAGCAAGCATCGGCGCGGATGTGATCGTGACCGACGCCGGCCACGATGTTGCAAAGCAGATTTCCGACGTCGAAGACATGCTGCAGCAGAAGATCGACATCCTGCTTCTGAACCCGACCGACAGCGCCGGCATCGAAGCCGCCGTGCATGCCGCCAAGGCGGCCGGTGTGACGGTTGTTGCCGTCGACGCCAATGCCAATGGCCCGGTCGATACCTTCGTCGGCTCCAAGAACCGTGACGCGGGTTACATGTCGTGCAAATATCTCGGTGAAGCCATTGGCGGCAAGGGCGAGGTCGCGATCCTCGACGGCATCCCGGTCGTGCCGATCCTCCAGCGCGTCGAAGGTTGCAAGGCAGCGCTTGCCGAATTTGCCGATATCAAGCTTGTCGATACGCAGAATGGCCGTCAGGACCGTTCCGTTGCGCTCGGCGTCGTTGAAAATCTGATCCAGTCCCGTCCGAACCTTGCCGGCATCTTCTCGGTGAATGATGGCGGCGCGATGGGCGCGCTGGCCGCGATCCAGGGCTCCGGCAAGGACATCAAGCTCACTTCGGTTGATGGTGCGCCTGAAGCGGTGAAGGCGATTGCCGACGGCACGCCTTTCATCGAAACGACCGCGCAGTTCCCGCGTGACCAGGTGCGCGTTGGCCTTGCCATGGCGCTTGCCCAGAAGTGGGGCGCCCGCGTCGTTCCAAAGGAAGTGCCGATCGACGTCATGGTCGTCGACAGCAAGAACGCCAGCGGCTTCAGCTGGTAAGAACTCCTCCCCAGGTCCCGTCCCCGCTTCGTGCGGGGGCGGGATATGTCCCGACCATCGAGGAGGGTGAAATGCTGGAACTGAATGGAATAAGAAAAAGCTTCGGCAAGATCGAGGTCCTGCGCGGCGTCGACCTGCAGGCGCGCGCCGGTGAGGTGCATGCGCTTCTGGGAGAGAACGGTGCCGGCAAGTCGACATTGATGAAGATCCTTTGCGGCATTTTGCAGCCGTCCGAGGGAACGATCCGCATCGACGGAACCGATCGCCATTTCGCCAATTACGACGAGGCGATTGCCGCCGGTATCGGCATAGTGTTTCAGGAATTCAGCCTGATCCCCTATCTCAATGCCGTCGAAAACATGTTTCTCGCCCGCGAAATCCGCGGGCCGCTGCGCCTGCTAAACAAGGGCGCCATGCGCAAGCGTGCGGCCGAAATCATGAGCCGTCTGGCCGTGGATGTTCCGCTAGACGTGCCGGTGCATCATCTTTCCGTTGCCCAGCAGCAATTCGTGGAAATCGCCAAGGCGCTTTCGCTTGACGCCCGCATTCTTGTTCTCGATGAGCCGACGGCGACGCTTACCCCGTCCGAGACGGAGCATCTCTTCAAGGTCATGCATGAGCTGCGCCGTCAGGGCGTCGCGATCATCTTCATTTCCCATCACCTCGAGGAAATCTTCGAGATATGCGACCGCATCACCGTCCTGCGCGATGGCGAACTCATCGGTTCCTGCCTGACCTCGGAGGTTGATAACGACCGTCTGGTGGAGATGATGGTCGGCCGGCGTATTGAGGCCAGTTTCCCACCCAAACCAAAGATCGATGCGAGCGCGCGCAACGTGATCGAGGTGGAAGAGCTTCAACTGAAAAAGGGCGGGCCGGTCTCGCGCTTTTCGCTCAGGGCAAGGCGAAATATTGGGCTTTGCCGGTCTTGTCGGTTCGGGACGCACGGAAACGGCGCTTGCCATGCTTGGCGCGCATTCCGCCTCACGCCGCAAGATCAAGGTCGATGGCGTCGAGACGCGTTTTTCCGGCCCTGACGAAGCGCTGATGCGCGGTATCGGCCTGCTGCCGGAAAGCCGCAAGGAGGAAGGGCTGATCACCAGCTTCTCCATCCTGCAGAACATTTCCCTCAACAACTATCGCAAGTATCCGAAGGCTCACTGGTTCATCGACCTGAAAAAAGAGCTGGAGCACACGGAAAAGGCCATGGCGCAGGTGCAGGTCAAGGCACAGGGTCCCTATGCTCGGGTCGATACGCTGTCCGGTGGCAACCAGCAGAAGATCGTCATCGCCCGCTGGCTGAACCATGACATGCGCGTGCTGATCTTCGACGAGCCGACGCGCGGCATCGACGTCGGCGCGAAAGCGGAAATCTATGCGCTCATGCGCGAATTCGCCGCCAAGGGTCATTCGATCATCATGATCTCTTCAGAGCTGCCGGAAGTGATCGGCATGTCGGACCGCGTTTGCGTGTTCCGTTCCGGCGGCATCGTCGCCACCGTTGAGGGCGCAGACATCAATTCAGAAACAATAATGACAAATGCCACCACCGGGAGGGTTGAACATGTCGCTTGACGCAAATACCGGCGTTGCCGCGAAAACGAGCGGTTTTGGTTTGGGCAGCGTGCTGCGCTCTCCGCTCGCCCTGCCTTTGGCGGGCCTTATTGTCGTATCGATCCTGATGGGGCTTGCGAGCGACAATTTCTTCAGCGTGAACAACATCATGAACGTGCTGCGACAGGTTTCCGTCGTCGGCATTCTGGCCGTCGGCATGACGTTCGTCATCCTGACCGGCGGCATCGATCTGTCGGTCGGTGCAGTCATGGCACTTGTCGGCACATTGTCCGCCGGCCTGATGGTGAACACCGGCTTGTCTCCCGCCGTTGCCCTGCCTGCCGGCCTGTTCATCGGGCTGGGTATCGGTATCTTCAACGGAGCGCTTGTCGCCTGGGGCAAGATGCCGGCCATCATCGTCACGCTTGCGACCATGGGCATGGCGCGCGGTCTCGGCCTTATCTATTCCGGCGGTTATCCGGTCAGCGGCATTCCAAGCTGGATTTCCTGGTTCGGCGTCGGCCGTGTCGGCATCGTGCCGGTGCCTGTCATCATCATGGTGGTGATTTATGCCGTGGCCTGGGTGCTTTTGCAGCGGACGGCCTTCGGTCGCCACGTCTATGCGCTCGGCGGCAACGAATTGGCCGCACGCCTTTCCGGCGTCAAGACCCGCCGCGTTAAGCTTGCCGTCTATGGTATTTCTGGTGTGACCGCAGCACTTGCCGCCCTCATCCTGACCGGCCGGCTGATGAGCGGTCAGCCCAATGCCGGCGTCGGCTTCGAACTGGATGCCATTGCGGCCGTGGTTCTCGGCGGCACGGCGATTGCCGGGGGCAGGGGGCTGATCCTCGGCACGCTTATCGGCGCGGTGCTGCTCGGTATCCTCAATAATGGCCTCAACCTCATGGGCATCAACCCCTACCTGCAGGATGTCATCAAGGGCGCCATCATCCTGCTCGCAATCTATATCGGGCGCGACTGGCGTTAAGCCCGCGCGTCATATCTTCAAGAAAGCAGGAGAACTAAATGTCTGAATCGCTGCAAGGCAAGATCGCGGTCATCACCGGCGCCGCATCCGGTATCGGTCTCGCCACCACCGAGGCGCTGCTGGAACAGGGTGCGACCGTGGTCATGGTCGACTGGAACGAAAAAGCCTTGAATGAACTTGTCGGCAAGCTCGGCGAGCGCGCTATCCCGCAGGTCACGAACCTCTTGGACGCCGACAGCTGCAACGCCATGATCCCGGAAATCCTGGAGAAGGTCGATCATATCGACATTCTCTATTGCAATGCCGGCACCTATATCGGTGGTGAGCTGACCGAGACGACGCCTGATGCCATCGACCGCATGCTGAACCTCAACGTCAACGCGGTGATGAAGAACGTGCAGGCTGTCGTGCCGCACATGTCGGAGCGCAAGACTGGCGACATCATCGTCACCTGCTCGATTGCCGGACATTTCCCGACCTATTGGGAGCCGGTCTATTCGGGTTCGAAATGGGCGATCACCAGCTTCGTGCAGGGCATGCGCCGCCAGATGATCCCGCATGGCGTGCGCGTCGCGCAGGTCTCGCCCGGTCCGGTCGTTTCCGCACTTCTTGCAGACTGGCCGGAGGAAAATCTTCGCAAGGCCAAGGAATCGGGTAGCCTTATCGATGCGAGTGAAGTGGCGGATGCGGTTGTCTACATGCTGACCCGCAAGCGCACCGTTACCATCCGCGACATGCTGGTGTTGCCCACCAACTTCGACCGCGTTTAAAAGACCCTATTGGAGCGGCGGGAAAATCAGGATCGATCCCGCCGCTCTTGTTCGTTTCCGCATCGGATCATCCGTTGCTCCAAGGAGTATCGCAAATGGCTTCCTATCTGATTGGTGTCGATGTCGGGACCGGTTCAGCCCGTGCCGGTGTCTTTGATGTCGCGGGCAGACTTCTGGCCACCGCCAAGCGCCCGATCACGATGCACCGCGAGGACGGCGGCATCGCCGAACAATCGAGCGGTGAGGTCTGGAAAGCCGTTTGCGACAGCGTGCGGGAAAGTGTCTCGCATGCCGGCATCGATCCGGCTGCCGTGGTCGGCATCGGCTTTGATGCCACCTGCTCGCTCGTGGTGCGCGGACCTGATGATGAGACCCTGCCGGTCGGCGCTTCCGATCATCCCGAGCGTGACATCATCGTCTGGATGGATCATCGCGCTGTCGAACAGGCAGAGCGGATCAATGCTGGCGAACATGCCGTCCTGAAATATGTCGGCGGCCGGATCTCGCCGGAAATGCAGACGCCGAAACTGCTGTGGCTCAGCGAAAATAGGCCGGAGATCTATGCCCGTGCCGAACACTTCTTCGACCTGACCGACTTCCTAACCTGGAAAGCCTCCGGCGCGCTCGATCGCTCCGCATGCACAGTCACCTGCAAATGGACCTATCTCGCCCATGAGGAGCGTTGGGACGCGGAGTATTTCAGCGCCATCGGGCTTGGAGACCTGGCGGAGCAAGGTTTCCGTCGTGTCGGTGAAAGCGTCGTCCATCCCGGCACGGCGCTAGGAAATGGCCTTACCGAGGAAGCCGCAAAAGCCATGGGTCTGGTTGCCGGAACCGCCGTTGCCGCCGGTCTGATCGATGCCCACGCTGGCGGTGTCGGAACGGTGGCTGCGGGCGGTGACGCCTCGCGATGCCTCGGTTATGTCTTCGGCACCTCTTCCTGCACGATGACGACGACCTCTGAACCTGCTTTCGTGCCGGGTGTCTGGGGACCCTATTATTCCGCCATGGTTCCCGGTGCTTGGTTGAATGAAGGCGGTCAGTCCGCCGCCGGTGCGGCCATCGATTATCTGGTGCAATTGCACCCGGCCTTTGCCGAGGCGAAAGCGCTGGCGGAAAAAGAAGGTAAATCGTTACCCGCATGGCTGGCCGACCGCGCGCTGGCCATGGCTACAACCGTTTCCGCTGCGGTAAAGATTGCCGAGAATTTTCACGTCGTGCCGGAGTTCCTCGGTAACCGCGCGCCTTTCGCCGATCCCCATGCGCGGGCTGTCATTGCTGGTTATGGCACCGAAACGGGTGTGGATTCCCTTGTTGCGCTTTATGTTGCGGGGCTTCTCGGCCTTGGTTACGGGCTTCGCCAGATCATCGAGACACAGGCTCGCCACGGCGCTCCGGTGGAAACGATCAGCGTCAGCGGTGGCGCGGGCGCCCATCCGCTTGCAAGACAATTGCTGGCGGATGCGACGGGGCTTCCGGTCGAACTCAGTGAATGCGAGGAGCCTGTGCTTCTGGGATCAGCGATGCTTGGCGCGGTTGCCGCCGGGGCCTATCCCGACCTGATTTCCGCCATGCCCGCCATGTCGCGCATTGCCAAATGTTCGGCACCGGAGCCCACGTTCCAGCAGGTGCACCAGTCGCGTTACGAAGCGTTTCTGGCGCTGCAAAATGCGGCGCGCACCATCCGTTCCGTCAGCCATTCTTCAAACGCGTTATAAGCGCGTTCCACATCGCCTTACATCATCCGGCCTCCATGGCCAAAAAAGCAGGGAGGATTCCATGCAGTTTTCCGGAAAATCCGTCATCATCACCGGCGCAGGAAAGGGCATCGGCCGTGCCTGCGCTATCCTGATGGCCGCGCGCGGCGCGGAAGTCGTGGCGATCAGCAGGACCCAGTCCGATCTCGACAGCCTGAAAAGCGAAATCGGTTGCCGCACGATCCGCGTCGATCTCGCCGATGTCGCCGCTACCCGGGCGGCGATGGCGGAAGCAGGTCCGTGCGATTTTCTCATCAACAGCGCCGGCATCAACGTGCTCGAAAGCGTGCTTGAGATGAGCGATGAAGGTTATGAGGCCGTGTTGGGCATCAACCTGCGCGCCGCTCTCGTCACATGCCAGGAATTCGCCCGCGCCCGCGTCGCAGAAGGCGGCGGCGGCGCAATCGTCAACATCACTTCAATTGCCGGTCACCGCGGATTTCAGGATCATCTCTGCTACGCCGCGTCGAAGGCTGGGCTTGAAGGCGCGACCCGCGTTCTCGCCAAGGAACTTGGACCGCACGGCATTCGCGTCAACGCCGTGGCGCCGACCATCACGCTGACTGAACTCGCTGCGGAAGCATGGAACGATCCTGCCAAGAGCGAGCCGATGATGGTCCGCCATCCGCTGAAGCGTTTTGCCGAGGCCGAGGATGTGGCGCAGAGCATCGCGCTGCTTCTGTCGGATGATAGCAGCATGATTTCCGGTGCGGTGTTGCCGATCGATGGCGGGTTCCTCGCGGTCTGACGTTTACGGATGCGCGGGATGCAAACGCATCGCCGCGCATCCTGTCTCAGGACTGGATATCCCGCTCAGTTGAGATCCGGGTGTCTGCCAACGAGCTGGTTTCGTTTTGCCTGAAGAGTTTCCTTCTGTTCTTCAAGTTTGAGCAGCTCGTCGTCTATTTCCTCGACGCTTTTCTCGATGTGCAGATATTGCTCTGCAAGAAGCGATTTGGCTTCCTTTCGGCTCGACGCATTGGGTGTGTCGCCATAAAGCGGCCGGTTGGCGGTTTCCTTGAGGAAAAACGTCGTCACGATGCCGAAGACGGCCGCCACCATGAGGTAGTAAGCCGGCATATAGATATTTCCCGTTACCTCCACCAACCATGCGGTGAGTGTCGGCGTCAGCCCGGCGACGATGATCGAGATATTGAACGCGATAGCCAGAGCGCTGTAGCGGATGCGGGCCGGAAAGAGGGCCGGCAGGGTGGAGGCCATGATCCCGATCAGGCAGTTGAGCGCGACCGCGAGGATCAGCAGTCCGAAGAAAATCTGAACAACCTGTCCGCTGGCGATGAGATGAAATGCCGGCAGCGAAAGAAACAGGATCGCCGTGCTGCCAACCGCCAGAAACGGCCTGCGTCCGATCCGGTCGCTCAAAAGTCCGATGGCGGGCTGGACGAACAGCATGCCAACCATCACCGCGATGATGATGAGGACGCCATGGTCCTCGCTATAATTCAGTGTTTTCGACAGATATGTCGGCATATAGGTGAGCAGCATGTAATAGGTCACGTTGGTCACGAGGACCATGCCTATGCATATTGCCAGCGACCGCGAATGTTGGCTCACAATCTCGGCGATGGGAACCATGGGGCGCTCTTTCAGCGATTGCCGGTCTTCTTCTTCGGCGCGGTGCAGGCGTTCGGTGAAGGCGGGCGTCTCTTCCGCCGCGTGGCGGAGATAAAGCCCGATCAGCCCGAGGGGTGCGGCCAGAAAGAACGGAATGCGCCAGCCCCAGTTGAGGAACTTGGCTTCGCCCATTGCGGTGCTGAGCAGCACGACAAGCCCCGCGCCAAGCACGAAGCCGGCGATGGAGCCGAAGTCCAGCCAGCTGCCAAGGTAACCGCGTTTCCGGTCAGGCGCGTATTCCGCCACGAAAATGGCCGCACCGGTATATTCGCCGCCAACGGAAAACCCCTGGGCAAGCTTGCACAACAGCAACAGAATGGGTGCCCATATGCCGATGGTGGCATAACCGGGGATAAGGCCGATGCAGAAAGTGCTCGCGGCCATGATGATGATTGTCAGGGAGAGGACTTTTTGGCGCCCGAATTTGTCGCCCATGGCGCCAAAGAATACGCCACCCAATGGGCGGATGAGGAAGGGCACGGAGAAGGTTGCAAGCGCCGCCACGGTTTGAACGGCAGGGGCAGCGTCCGGGAAAAAGACCTTGCCGACGGCGTAGGCGACGAAGCCGTAGACGCCAAAATCGAACCACTCCATCGCGTTACCGAGAGCGGCTGCCGTGACCGCCTTTTTGACCTTCTCGTCATCGATGACGGTGACGTCGTCGATGCTCAGCGGAGTGGCCTGTATCTGGTTGTTCAATCACTGTCCCCTTGAACTACATTGCGCGCGATTTTTTAAGCGTCATGAAAATGCTCGATGCGCTTAAGCGTTCCATCGGCCGGCAGGACAATCGGGCCTTCGCCCATCTTATGGGGGGATGGGGAGGTCGCCCGATAGGAGAAAGAAAAAGAACGCCCGGCGGGTAGCCGGGCGTTTTTCAAAGATTAGTGGTGGTGCTCAGGCATTTCCTTGAGCTGATCCTTGGTCCATGAGGTGACCGCGTGGACATCGCCATCCTCGTCGCGCATGAAATCCAGATCGCTGAGCGGTACTGCGACGGGCTTTGCACCGATGCCGAGAAAGCCGCCGACATCGATAATGGCGGTGCTGCCGGCGCCAACGCCGTGGACGTGATCGACTTTGCCGACCTTGTGGTCATCCGCGCCATAAACTGTCGCACCTTGCAGAACGGACGGGGTCAGTTCTGTCTCGACGAGGCGTACGTGATTGGTGTGATCCACTGGTTTTTCTCCTGCTTGGGTTACGGTAAAACAACTCGTGCATGGGAAAACCGTTCCATTACACTCCGCAAGTTTTCATGACAAACCGATTATCCGGCAATGAGTTGATCGGTTTGACTTTCAGCAGAACATGTTTCGAAAATCGCGCTTGAAAAGATTGAACACGCGTGCAATATGAACGCGTGTTCAATCTTTTTAGAGATGGTTATTTCGCATGGACTCGATGCCCTATCCGGATACGTTGGCAGCCCGTGCCGAACTGTGCCGCAGCGTTATTCTTTCCGCCGGGGAACTGGTGCTGAAAGGCTTTCAGGGCGAGGCGACACGCAGCTTCTCGATGAAGGGTCCGCAGGACTTTCTGACGGTGACGGATGCGGCATCCGAAGCGCATATTCGCGGTGCGATCGCAGCTTGCTTCCCCGAGGACAGTTTTTTTGGCGAGGAGGGTGGCGGAGTGATCGGTGATCGCGTCTGGGTCGTTGATCCCGTGGACGGCACCGCAAATTTCGCCCGTGGCATCCCGCATTTCTGCATCTCCATCGCCTATGTCGAAAACGGGCAAACCGAATTCGGCGCGATCTACAATCCGGCTCTCGATGAGCTCTATTTCGCCAGACGCGGCGAGGGGGCAACGCGCAACGGACAGCCTATCCGGGTTGCGCAGACGGAGCGTTTCGATGCGGCCTCTATCGAAATGGGCTGGTCTACACGTATAGCGAATGCCACCTATCTCGATGTCGTCAAGAACCTGCTCGATATGGGCGCCAATGTCCGCCGCGCCGGTTCCGGTGCGCTGGCGCTTGCCTATGTGGCCGATGGTCGCTCCGATGCCTATCTCGAATTGCACATGAATTCATGGGATTGTCTTGCGGGACTGTTACTCGTCAGCGAAGCTGGCGGCGATGTCTGCCCTTTCCTTGAGATCGGTAGTCTTGAAGATGGCGGGCCGGTGCTGGCCGCAGCCAGTGGCGTTGCAAGCGGCGTCAGCCAAGCATCGAAGATACCCTTGGCAGAGCGGCAGCCGTCGGATCGGCAGCGGGCCGTATCGGCCTGATTTTAGACAAGCGCCCGTCCGTGAAGGGCGCTTGGTGCATGTGGAGGAATGACATGGATGGACCCGTTTATGCCCGGCCTGCGATCAGCCTGATTGCGGAAGGGCTCGGCCCGCGTAACGTTGCGCTTTACATCGGCGGCAGCGATGGTGCGAGCGACCTTGGGCTCCTGCGCCGGCATGGCATTACCACCGTCGTCAACTGCGCCGTCAATCTGGATATCAATCTGGTGCAGGCAGCAGTGGAAGAGGGCGACAGGCGCGCTGTGGGGTATGGCGATATCCGTTATTACAAGCTCGGTCTTATCGACGGCGAAGGCAGCCCGGACACGATGATGCTGGGAGCCTATTATATTCTCGACGGCGCGTTGCGGCAGACCATGCCGAAGCGGGAAACCTATCCGTTTCCCGATGGTGGCAATGTGCTCGTCAATTGCCGCAGCGGGCGGAGCCGCTCGGTCTCGCTGGTGGCGCTTTTCCTGCACAAGCAGCAGCCGCATCTTTACCCTACCCTTGACGATGCACTGGCTGTGATCCGCACGAAGCGGGAATTGCGGCCGGACGAATGGTTCGAGACGCCGAAACCGATGCTTTATGCCGCTGCCCGCCGCGCCTCCGACTGGATTGACATGGTCGAAGGCAGAAAGACTGTCCAACCATGCTGAAACGCACGCTTCCCTCCGTCGCCGTCATTGCCGACGCCCATTTCCATGACACGGCGGCCGATTTCGGTTTTCCCGGCATAGAGGTCGATGGTGAGTGCATCACCATGCGCAGCTGGTCGGATACACGCGATCCACCCGGGTTTTCAACGAAAGCGCCGATGCGCTGTATGCCGCGCTCGAAGAGGTGCGGCAGCGGGGCATTCGCCATGTGGTACTGCTTGGCGATTATACCGACGACGGCCAGCGGGCGACCACCGAAACCCTGAAGGGCATTCTGGAGCACCATCGCGATGCCCATGGCACCGCCTTTTATGCGCTGCCCGGCAACCACGATATTTTCGGCCCGCGTGGCCGGCATCATACCAAGGAGTTTCTGACGGAGAACGGCAAATGCCTTTCCGTTTCGAGCGATGCGCGGCGGGCCGGTGAGCGGGTCGTGATCAGCGACCGGATGTATTGCGAAGGCTACCCCGCGGGCCTTGGCCCGATGGCGGCCTTTGGCTATTTCCGCCAGCCGGACTATCTGCATTGGGAAACACCGTTCGGGCTTTCCGATGCGGCGGAAGACCGTCTCTACGAGGTGCGCTCGCCAGATGGACGCAATGTCTACCGACTGATGGACGCATCCTATCTGGTTGAGCCGGAGCCGGGTCTCTGGCTGCTCATGATCGACGCCAATATTTTCGAACCGCTCGACGGCACTTTCGAGACGGGTGAGGAAGCGGCTTTCACCGACAGTACCTCTGGCGGCTGGAATGCGCTTTTTCGCTGCAAGCCTTTCATCATCGACTGGATTGCCGATGTGCGGGAGCGGGCGCAGGCGCTTGGCAAGACTTTGCTCGGCTTTTCCCACTATCCGGCGCTCGATCCCTTCGATGGCGCAAGCGGCGCCGAAAGTGCGCTGTTTGGCGAAACCAACGTCGTGCGCCGCACGCCGCGAAAGGCGGTTGAGGACGCGCTGGTTGAGGCTGGGCTCCAGGTCCATTTCAGCGGTCATCTGCATGTGGAAGGTGTGACCCGGCGCGGGGAGGGGGAAACCTCGTTCACCAATATAGCCGTGCCGTCCCTGGTTGCCTTTCCGCCCGCCTTCAAGGTCGTCCATCCCTCGCAGCATGAGATGTCCGTCGAGACGGTGGAAATGGTCTCCCTGCCGATAAACACTCGCATTTGCCGGGGTTATGCGCAGGAAACCGCACTGGCCGGTGAGGACGAGGACCGGGCGTTTGCGGCGGGCAATTATGGTGATTTCCTGCTTGGCCACAAACGCGCGCTGATCAGGCACCGTTATTTCACCAAGGAGTGGCCAGCCGGGATCGTGGCGGCGATTGCGGATAAAACCGTATCGGAGGTTATCGGCCTGCTTGGTGAAAAGAGCCTTGCCTTGCGTGATGCCGAGCTGTGTTCCGATCTGCCAATGTTCGAGCTTATTGCCGACTGGTATTGCCTGCGTCAGGGCGCGGGGCTTGCGCTTGCGCATATCGCGCCTCAACGGCTTTGCCTTTACCGGGCGCTGGCGGAGCGTTTTGGCCGTGAGCCCGATCATCACGATGGTTCGGTGAAGAGTTTTATCGAAATCTTCTTCGGTGCCCTTGGGCTGTTTCTCGACCGTGCCGAAGGCGGTTCGCGGCATCTGGAACTCCGTCTCACACCGCAGCGTCAATCGATTGCGGTGTGATCCGAAGGTTTTTTCGCCGCAATCGCCGATGTGAACGGGGCAGATCAACAGCCCCTCGGGGAAAAGTGACTGCAAGCAGGACAGGCGAGGTGATCTAGTGGAATCGGTCGTTGTCAGCATCAATCTGTTCGGTGCGGTGGCGCTGCTGCTTTTCGGCCTTGGGCAGATCAAGGACGGAATGTCGCGTGCCTTCGGCGCCAAGCTTCGCATAGGGCTGGCCGCCGGCACGCGCGGCGGATTTCGCTCCTTCATCGCCGGCCTCGTGGCGACGATCGCCCTGCAGAGTTCGACAGCCACGGCGCTGATGGTTGCCTCTTTCGTCGAAAAAGACTTGATCGCACCGGCCATGGCGCAGATCGTGCTGCTGGGCGCCAATGTCGGCACTGCGACGACCGCGTGGATTGTCGCGCTCGGTCTTGGCTGGCTGTCGCCCATGCTGATCCTTGCCGGTGTCATCCTGTTGCGTGGAAAGTCGGTGCAGCGGCAGGGTGCGGGTGCTGCCCTTGCCGGTGTCGGCCTGATGCTGCTTTCCCTGCATCTTCTTTCTGCGGCGACGGATCCCATCCGGCAGTCGCCGGCGCTTAACCTCTTCATTTCCATGCTCGGCAATGCCTGGCCGGTCGCGTTGATCTTTTCCGCGGCGCTGGCCGTGCTGGCATCATCGAGCCTTGCCATCGTCGTCCTCATCCTGTCACTTGCGGCAAGCGGCGGCATTGAAACAAGCCTCGTTATCGTGCTGGTACTCGGCGCCAATCTTGGCGGCGCGGTTCCGCCGGTGCTGGCGACGTTAAAGGCGCCGGTCGCGGCGCGCCGGGTGGCGCTTGGCAACCTCATCGTCCGGACCACCGGCTGTGTCGCAGCCCTGCCTCTTGCCGGGTACGGCGCGGCACTGCTCGACATGTCGCCTTTCTCGCACGCCAATCTAGCGGTCGATGCGCATCTCCTTTTCAATCTTGCTGTTGCCGCGATCGCATGGCCGCTATCGCCGTTGTTGCTGCGGGTGACGACCGCGCTGCTGCCGGAAAAAGAGGGAGCCGAAAGCCGCCGCAGCTATCTCGACAGTCATGATCTGGGGCAGCCGGTTGCGGCTCTTGCCGGCGCAAGCCGCGAGGTCATGCTGGTCGGCGATCTGATCGAGCGCATGTTGCGTCAGGCGAGCGACGCCATGCGCGACAGCGATCTTTCGAAACTCAATGATATCAGCACGCTGGAAGGTCGGGTGGACAGTATCCAGCATGCCATCAAGGTCTATGTCTCGAAGGTGGGCCAGGATGGCCAGGATGGTTTGTGCCAGAAGGACCAGCGACGCGCGATGGATATCGTCGAATATGCCATCAATCTCGAACATATCGGCGATATCATCGAGAAGGGCATACGCCCGGAAATCGCCAAGAAGATCAATCTTGGTCTGAGATTTTCCGATGACGGTAAAAGCGAACTCGAACGTCTTTTCTCCATCACCCTCGACAATATCCGCATGGCGCAATCGGTTTTCGCCACCCGCAATGCCGACCTTGCCCGCCGGCTTGTGGAGGTGAAGGAAGATGTGCGCCGGTTGGAAAAACAGTCATCGGAGCGACATCTCCAGCGCCTGCGCGACGGCCGAACCGACAGCATCCAGACAAGCTCCGTGCATCTCGACATGCTGCGCGATCTGAAACGCATCAACGCCCATATCGCCGCCGTCGCCCATCCGATCCTTGATGAAAGCGGTCTCCTGATCGAAAGCCGGATCAAACAGGCGGGTTAGCGCGCGGTGATCCGCTCGACCATCTCAACGGGCACGACCTGAAGCCGGGTTTCCGGTTCGTCGCTGTCAAGCGCGGTCAGGACCTTCTCGGTCAGCGCGTCGAAGGACTGGGCGACGGTCGTCAGCTGATAGCTTTTCCAGCCCGCCTGCGGAATATCGTCGAAACCGACAATCGACACGTCTTCCGGCACCCGGCGGCCCATTTCCAGCCGTGCTGCATCCATGAAGCCGAGCGCCAGCAGATCGGTCACGCAGAAGGCGCCGTCTATCGTCTTGTCCGTCAGCAATTCGCAACCGGCCTGATAACCGCTGTCATAACTTGTCGGCCCGCCCGACCATGGAACGACTTCGACGCCCTCGATGGTCATGCGCTGGGTAAAGGCGGCGGCGCGGCGCAGCTGTGCCGGTGTCTGGCTGCCGCTGGAAACGACCGCGACCTTCCTGCATTTTGCCGCCACGAGCCGCATGGCGGCGAGATCGGCGCCATGGGAATCGTCGCTCAGCACCATGTTCGTATCGGTCCGGTCGAGACGCTGGTTGATGAGGATGAGACGCACGCCATTGGCGATGCATTCGTCAACGATCGAGGCCGGAGGCTCGCCGGAGAGAACGACGATGGCCTGGGCGCGAAACTCGAAGAGCAGTTCGATCAGCGGCGCGATATCCTTGCGTGCATCGGCTGCGTTCAGCAGCAGGCATTGCAGGCCGCGACGCAGAAGGCCGATGCTGAGAAGATCGAGCTGTTTTGAAATGAATGGCGAGCTGAGATTGGCACCGACCACCCCGATGAGATTGGAACGGTCATTGTTGAGGCCCTGGGCCAGACGGTTGACGCGGTAGCCAAGTTCATGCGCGGCTTTCAGCACCTTGCGCCGGACGGCCTTCGATACGCTGCCGCCGGGGGTGAAAGTGCGCGACACGGCGGAGCGCGAGACCCCGGCCTTTTTCGCCACCTCTTCGGCCGTCACGAACCCTCTCGCCATTCAACTCCCCCGTTGCGAAACCTCATATCTGATATCACAGGCCATAAGGGCCGACCATTCCAATCGAAATATTTCAGGTGCGAAGCGCTTCTGTTCAGGCAGGGCGATGCTCGCTTTCGCCGGAAAATATATCGTCCTTTCCATTCCCATTCTGCGGGAAAATAGGATTGCACACCAGTCGATATAAAAATATGCAAAATTCAATCAATAAAATCGTTTTAAAACAATGATATAAATCGATGACCGCGTGTGCATTTTTTCGTTGACAAAACGCCGCTTAGGATGGATCATGCATTCCAAGGTAAAGCATTATATGGAATTTTTATTCTACGTTTTGCTTGCTGGCGATGTTTCCGGGAGGAGCTGGATCATCGTTGCTCGCGGGCTGGATGCCCGCTGCTGAAGCATTGACACATTGCTCATGTTCGACGCACGCGCCGCCTGTCCCGCAGGTTGCGCGCAGGCAGATGCTTGCCGGCGTGTCGGAGCAATGTTGCGGCCATATGGGGAGGAATAATGGCTCTTTTAAGCGAAACAACGAAGGCGGAGGCACTGGGGCGTCCCCCGGCGACCGCGCCTTCGGCATGGCAGGCCTGGCGATATCGCGTCAAGGTCGCGCTCAGGGAGCCGACGACGCTCATCGGTGTGCTGACGGCCTTGCTTTTCACCTATCTGATCGTCGTTCCGATCATCTCGATTGTGCTCGACGCCGTCCGCGTCCAGTTCGGCCACGAACGGCGTCTCGGCAAGGATGTCGGTGATCTCACGCTTTATTATCTCGACAGGGCGTTCTTCTCGCCCGTCGCGACGGACCTTTTCTGGCGACCGCTATTTAACACGCTGACAGTAGCCTTCGGGGCGATTGTGCTTTCACTCATCATCGGCACGGTGCTTGCCTGGCTTATCAGCCGCACGGATATGTTCGGTCGCCGCTGGTTCGCGACCGCGCTGATCGTGCCCTACATGCTGCCCGCATGGACCTTCGCTCTCGCCTGGACGACGCTGTTCAAGAACCGCACCGTCGGTGGCCAGCCCGGCTGGTTCGAGGCGATGGGCCTGACGCCGCCGGACTGGGTGGCCTATGGGCGCTTCCCGATCACCATCATCCTTGCCTTGCATTACACACCCTTCGTCATCCTGCTGTTCGGCTCGGCGCTGCGCCGCTTCGACTCGCAGCTGGAGGATTCGGCCCGCATTCTCGGCGCCCATCGTTATCAGGTGGCTTTGCAGGTCATCCTGCCGCTGATGCGACCGGCGCTGCTCTCTTCCATGGTGCTGATCTTTGCAAAGTGCCTCGGTGAATTCGGCGTGCCCTATGTTCTCGGCCTTCCCGTGAAGTTCGAAGTCCTGTCGACATCGCTGTTCCGCAGCATTGCCTCACGCCAGACCGGTGTTGCCGGTGTCGTTGCGGCCTCGATCATGCTCATCGGCATCATCACGCTGATGATCGATGCCCGTCTGGTCCGCGAAGCCCGGCGTTTCGTGACGATCGGTTCGAAGGGTTCGATGAACCGGCAAAGCCGTCTCGGCAAAATGCGTCTTCCGGCAACGGGCTTTGCGGCCGCTGTCTTCATTCTCAGCGTCGGCCTGCCTTTGCTCACACTCGCCCTCTCGACCGTCATGAAGATGCCGGCCAAATTCACGTTCGACAATTTCACGCTCGATTACTGGATCGGCACCAACCTCAACACCGTGGCCTTGCAGACCGGCGTTCTTTTGAGCCCCGATCTCTGGGCGGCCGCGAAGAACACGATGATGATCGTCGGTCTTGCCTCGCTCACATCGGGTGTCCTCGGTCTGCTGGTCGGTTATGTCGTCATCCGCACGCCGGTGCGGGCGCTCTCGGTCTATCTGCGTCAGGTCACGTTCCTGCCTTATCTCGTGCCCGGCATCGCCTTTGCTGCCGCCTATCTCTCGCTGTTTGCGGTTCCGCGCGGGCCGATGCCGGCGCTCTACGGTACGGTGACGATCCTTATCCTGGCCCTGATCGCCGACCAGATGCCCTATGCCTCGCGTGCCGGCATTTCGGCCATGACACAGCTTGGAAAGGACCCGGAGGAGGCTGCCCAGATTGCCGGTGCCGGCTGGTTCCGCCGCATGATCTCGATCGTCATCCCGATCCAGAAGGGGTCGCTGGTGACGGGGGTTCTCCTGCCCTTCATCTCGGGCATCAAGGGCCTGAGCCTGTTCGTGATCCTCGCCGTGCCGAGCACGGATGTTCTGACCACCTATTCGCTGCGGCTGGTCGATTACCACTATACGCAGGCCGCGAACGCCGTGGTGCTGATCATCGCTGGCATCGCCTATTTCGGTACCCTGTTGGCCCAGAAGCTGACCCGCACAAATCTTGCAGAAGGACTTGGAAGCTGATGCCTACCATCAACCTGCGCGGGGCGCAGAAGAACTACGGCGTGAATTCCGCAAATGCGGTTTCCGATCTCGATCTCGAAATCCGCGACGGCGAATTCATGTGCCTGCTCGGCCCTTCCGGCTGCGGCAAGACCACGACGCTGCGCATGATCGCGGGCCTTGAAAATCTCTCCGGCGGGGAAATCCGCGTCGGCGACAGGGTGATAGACTCTGTCAACGACGGCATCTTCGTGCCGCCGGAAAAGCGCGAAATGGGGCTCGTCTTCCAGAGCTACGCGCTCTGGCCGCATCTGACCATCGAGCGCAACACGGATTTCGGCCTGCGCCTGCGCAAGCTGCCGAAAGCCGAGCGGGAGGAGCGCGTCGAGCGCGTGATGCAGGCGCTCGACATTGCCAAGTACCGTGACCGTTATCCCTCGCAGCTTTCCGGGGGCAGCAGCAGCGTGTGGCGCTGGCCCGCATGCTTGCCGTCAATCCGGGCGTGCTGCTTCTCGATGAGCCGCTCTCCAACCTCGATGCCCGGCTGCGGCTGGAAATGCGCGCCGAGCTGAAGCGGCTGCACAAGGAGTTCAAGACCACCATCGTTTTCGTGACGCATGACCAGTGGGAGGCCATGACGCTTGCCACCACCATTGCGGTGATGAACGAGGGCACCCTGCAGCAGATGGGCACGCCGAACGATATCTACGACCGCCCGGCCAATCGCTTCGTCGCCGAATTCGTCGGCAGCCCGCCGATCAATATCCTGACCTTCGGCCAGCCCGGCGTGTCCGATATCGCCGACAATGCGGAGGCCTATTTCGCAACGCGCTATCCGCAACTGCGCGGCATTGCCTCGGTCGGCATGCGGCCGGAGGCGATGGGTTACACGGCAAAGTCTGAGGATGTGCCGCAGGGCAGCTTCTTCGGAGAAATGACGGTGACGGGCGTGCTTCCGACAGGTGGCAGCTGGATTCTCGAATTGAGGAGCGAGAACCACACGCTGTTCCTGACCACCCATGCCCTGCCGCGCGTCGACAGTGGCGACCGCGTGTATTTCCACGTGCCGCCGGAGGCCCTGCATGTCTTCGACGCCAAGGGGCAGCGGATCACCGAGGCGGACGCGGTGCTGAGGAGCAGCAGCTACAACTGAAAACGACGAAAAGACTGACAATCGCTTGCTGAAGGAGGAGCAGTATGAAGCGGAAAATGACGGGCGGCCTTAGCCGTCTCCTGTGTGCAACGGCAATTCTGGCAACGCTTGGCGGCGTGGCGAAGGCGGAGGAGCCTTTCGACCTCAATGCCCTGATTGAGGCTGCCAAAAAGGAAAAGCCGATCACCGTCTATGACAGCACGGGCAAGATCGTGGAAATGGCGAAGAACTTCGCTGCGAAATATGGCGTTGGCGCGGAGGGGGCGAAGGTAAAGGCGTCCGCGCAGCTGGAGATGGTCATCCGCGAGGCGCGGGCGAACAATATTCAGGGTGACGTCTCGATCATCAGCGATGCGCCTGCGGCGATGGCACAGCTTATTCCGATGGGTTTTGTCGAAAGCTGGCTGCCGCCGGATCTCGCCGGCAATATTCCGCCGGAATATCAGGATCCGCTCACCGTCGTCACCAGCGCCAGTGTCTGGGCTTACAACAGCGAGCTTTTCGACAAATGCCCCGTTTCCAACATCTGGGAACTGACCGACCCGAAGTGGAAGGGCAAGGTGGCGATGCAGGATCCGCTCGGCAAGGCATCCTATGTCGACTGGTTCAACCAGATGGCAGCGCATGGCGATGGGGAGGTGAAGGCGGCCTATAAGGCGCTTTACGGCAACGACCTCGAGACCGCAGAGACAAGCGCGACAGCGGCATGGGTCAAGGCGCTTGCCGCCAACGCGCCGCTGCTGACCGATGCCGATGCGGCGGCGGCGGAAGCCGTTGGCACGCCCGGCCAGAAAGAGCCCTTCATGGGCCTCATCAGCTCGGCGAAGTTTCGCGACAATGCCGACAAGGGCATGAAACTCGGACTCTGCAAGGAGCTGAAGCCTTGGATCGGCTGGCTTTATCCAGGCGTCGGCCTGATCACCAAGGGCACCAATAGTCCGAATGCGGCAAAGCTCTTCATCCACTACGTTATGACCGCCGAAGGCATAGCGCCGCAGGCGATCGACGGAAAAATGTCCACCAACAAAGACGTGAAACTGCCCGCCGACGAACCTTCGGGCATCGGCGCCGTGCTTGATCGCGTTCTGCCCTACAGCATGGCCACCAGCCTTGAAGACTGGGATGCACGCGAAACCTGGCAGGATTTCTGGCGCGTGAACTACAAGAAATAACGGGGGGACCGACACAGTGAATATCATGACCAAGAACCGATATGGTGGCGAGCGGCGGCGGCGGATGGCGGCTTCAGCCCTTTCCCTTATCTTCTCGCTGGCGCTTGGCGGTGTTGCCCATGCGCAGGACGCCTTTAATCTCGATGCGCTCATCGACGCCGCGAAGAAGGAAAAACCGATCACCGTTTATGCGGTGACCGGCAAGATCGTCGACACCGCACAGGCCTTCACCGCCAAATATGGCGTGCAGGCAAGCGGCAAGAAAGTGAACGAGGCAACTCAGGTCGAGTTGATGATCCGCGAACATCGCGCCGGCAATGTCGTCGGCGATGTCAGCGTCGCAACGGATGTCGCCTCCGCCATGGGGGAACTTCTGCCGGAAGGCATTGCCACCAGCTGGTCGCCACCGGATATGGAAAGCGATATTCCGCAAAAGCTGCGCGATCCGCTCGTGGTCGTTTCGGATCCGCATGTGTGGACCTACAATACCGAGAAATACGACAAATGCCCGGTCACCAACATCTGGCAGCTTACGGAGCCGCGTTGGAAGGGCAAGCTTGCCATGCTCGATCTGTTCGACAAGCCGCTTTATGCCGACTGGTTCAACCAGATCGAAACCCATCATGACGCCGATGTCGCCAAGGCCTATGAGGAGCTTTACGGCAAGAAGCTGGAAACGGGTGAAAAAAGCGCGACGGCTGCCTGGGTGAAGGCCTTTGCCGAGAACGCTCCCCTGCTGACGGACTCGAGCACGGTTGCCGATGCGGCGGGCGCTCCGGGGCAGACCGATCCCTTTTTCGTCATCACCTCGGCGGCGAAATACCGCGACAATGAGGCCAAGGGGCTGAAGCTCGGTCTTTGCAGCGGCGTCAAACCGTTTTCCGGGTTCCTCTATCCCGGCTTCGGCCTGATTGCCGGGCAGACCAAAAGCCCGAATGCGGCGAAGCTGTTCCTGCATTATCTGATGACGGAAGAGGGCATCGCGCCGCAGACCGCCGACGGCAAACTCTCCGGTAACACGAAAATCGGCCTGCCGGCAGATGAGCCTTCGAAGGTCGCCGATCATCTCGATGAGCTGATGGCTTTCGATGCCGCAACGGCGGCCGACGACCTCGACAAACGCGAAGGCTGGCAGGATTTCTGGCGTGTGAACTACAAAAAATAACGGCAGGGCGGGCGTGAGCCTGCCTTGCCTTTGCCTTGGGAGGGGAACGATGAGAAGAAGCAGATTTTTACCGATGACGGCGATAGCGACTGTCATTGCAGGCTTATCCGCAATGAGTGCCACGGCCGAAGAAACCTTCGATCTCGATGCGATCTTGGCTGCGGCGAAGCAGGAAAAGCCGATCAATATCTACGACAGCACCGGCAAGATCGTGGAGATGGCCGACAAGTTCAGCGCCAAATACGGGCTGAAGGCGACAGGCGTGAAGGTGTCCGCCAACAGCCAGCTGGAGATGATCATCCGCGAAAGCCAGTCCGGCAACGTGCAGGGCGATGTGGTGCTGATCACCGATGCGCCATCGGCGCTCGCGCAGCTTCTGCCGGCGGGTTTTGTCGAGAATTATCTGCCGGGCGACATGGTGGCGAAGATCCCGGCGCAGTTCCAGAACCCGCTGGCAATTTCCACCAACGCCAATGTCTGGGCTTACAATACTGAAGCCTATGACAAATGCCCGGTGACCAACATCTGGGAACTGACCGAGCCGAAATGGAAAGGCAAGGTCGCCATGGTCGATCCCTTGAGCAAGAGCACCTATACGGACTGGTTCAACCAGCTCGAAGCCCATGGCAACGAGAAGGTGGCGGCGGCTTACAAGGCGCATTTCGGCAAGGATATCGAAAAGGACGCGGCCGCAGCCTGGATCAAGGCGCTGGCGCAGAACGGCCCGCTTGCCACCGATGGTGACGACCCGGTCGCGGAGGCCGTCGGCGCACCGGGCCAGAAGCAGCCCTTCTTCGGCCTGCTCAGCTCGGCGAAATTCCGCGACAATGCCGACAAGGGCTACAAGCTCGGCCTCTGCACCGGTCTCGATCCCTGGGTCGGCTGGACCTACATCAAGCTTGGGCTGATCGCCTCCAAGACCAAAAGCCCGAACATGGCGAGGCTCTTCGTCCACTACATCCTGACGGAAGAGGGCATTGCACCGCAGATGAAGGATGGCAAGCTGCCGACCAATATCGACATCAAGATGCCGGCCGACGAGCCCTCGGGACTGATGAAGGTTGCCGACAGGCTGATGGGCTATGAGTCCGCCACCGGCCTCAACGATTTCGATCGTCGCGAGGAATGGCAGGATGTCTGGCGCGTCAATTACAGGAAATGATCCCGGCTGGCGCGGCTCCTACCGCGCCGGTCCCTCCTTTGCGAAAAACAGACTGGATATGCCGATGCAGAGCCCTTCTTCGACCGAACAGAAACCTGAAAACGAGGAGGCGCTTTCCCGCTCGGTGCGGCTGATGAAGATTGCCGAAGCGGCGGCGCGTGCCGTGCGCGATCCGCTGCTTGCGGCGTTCCGATCGGACATGGCCGTGGATTACAAGGTCGATCTCCACGACATCGTCACCATTCACGACAAACGCGCCGAAGCCGCGATCCGCGCCGTCATTCTCGAACGGGAGCCCAATTCGGCGATCATGGGTGAAGAAGGCGGCCAGATCGGTAGTGGTGAGGTGCAATGGTATGTCGATCCAATCGACGGCACGGCGAATTTCGCCCGTGGCCTTGCCTTCTGGTGCGTATCGATTGCCGCCGTCATCGACGGCGAGGCCGTTGCCGGCGTAGTCTATGATCCCGTGGCGGACCAGATGTTTTCCGCCAATCTTGAGGCTTCCTATCTGGACGGAGACAAGCTGCGCTCCCGCAGTGTTGCAGACGAGACCCGGGCGACCTTGATCACCGGTTATCCTGTCTCGCGTGATTTCCGGCTGGATGGGCGGGAAGCGGCGCTTTCCAATTTCGGTGCTCTTGTCGAGACCTTCTCGACATTGCGCCGGCCTGGCAGCGCCGCGCTCAGCATCGCCCATGTTGCGGCGGGCTGGACGGATGCGGCTACCGGTTTCGGCGTCAATGCCTGGGATGTGGCCGCAGCCATCCTCATTCTTAAAAATGCCGGCGGAACCTATGAACCGTTGACGCTCGGAAAGGTGGCGGAGGGCTCTGCCGATTTTCTCTGCCCCGGTTACATCGCCACGGGCGAGGGGGCGAATTACCCGACATTGCAGCGGGTGGCGCGGTCCATATCCGCAGGCCGCATCGCCAAAGCAGCGATCCTGAAAAGCTAGACGGCTGCAAATGCCTGAACAAGCAAGGACATAACGGCCGCCGCATCGGTGCCGATGGAGACAAGACATGCCGCAACCGGAAAAGACCCTATCCCGAGAACAGGAAACCGGCGAGTTGCCGAAGCTCAGCCGCATCTATGAGCGGCACCCGCTTTATGGCGTTGATCTCTTCATTTCAGGCAAGGAAGGCGCCAGCGATCTGAAGCTTCTGCGTAAGAACGGCATCACCACCGTCGTCAATTGCGCCGTCAATCTCGACTTCAACTTCGTGGAACAGCCGCAGATCGTTTCCGATCATGAAGGCAGCATCTATGGGCCCGGCGAAATCCGTTATTACAAGATCGGCCTGATCGACGGTGATGGAAACCCCGATACCCAGATGGTTGCGGCCCATTACATTCTGCGGGCGGCGCTGGAACAGATACTGCCCGACAAGCCGTCCTATCCACGGCGGGAGCGCGGCAATGTGCTGATCAATTGCCGGGGCGGCCGTTCGCGTTCCGTCGCTGTCGTTGCGCTCTTTCTGCATCTAACGCTGCCGGTGGAATTCCCGACGCTCGACGATGCCATAGGCTTCGTTCGCGTGAAGCGCGAGCTGCCGGAAAACGAATGGTACAAGGCGCCGAAACCCGTACTCGCAGATGCCGCCCGCCGGGCCGCCGGCTGGATCACCACGATCGATGCCGCTCACTAGAACCGAGGACGGTTTTCATCGGTCGGGCCGCTTCCTTAGTGGTGCAAATGTGGTGACGTGCCGTGGCTTGCACGTCACGTCGTCATTTCGAAACGAGTTCGGGATTTTTCCAACTCACGCCTCGGGAAGCGTGGTGTTCCAAACCCGGACCTTTTCGATGTTTCTGTCCGAGCAGGAAACGATCTCGAACTCGAACCCATCGCCGGAAACACGTTCACCGATCTCGGGAAGGCGATTGAGGCGCCAGAGGATGTAACCGGCGACGGTGGAATAACGATCGTCCTCGTCGACCAGATTGATATCCAGCAGATAGGACACCCGTCTGACGTCGACAGCGCCATCCAGCAGCCAGGAACCATCCTCCGCCCGTTCCGAAATCTGCGATTCCTCGCCCTCATCCGGAAACTCACCCGCGATCGCCTCGAGAATGTCCGTAGGCGTCGTTATCCCCTGAAGCGTGCCGTATTCGTCGACGATGACGGCCATCTGGAGCGGGGATTTGCGCAGCTGTTCCATGACCTGCAATGCCGTAGCGCTTTCATGCACGATAAGGGGCTCACGAAGTGAGCGCTCGAGGTTGAGTTTTCCATCATGCAGAAGGTCTCGCAGCAAATCCCGCGTTGCGGCGACACCGAGGAATGAATCCAGCTTGCCCTTCGCCAGCATCAATCGCGAATGATCGAGTTCCAGCAGGCGGTGTCTCAGCGTGTCGTGGTCGGCATCGACATCGAGCCAGTCGATCTCGGTTCGTGGCGTCATGATCGAGACGACGGGGCGTTCGGCGAGCGTAAGCACGCCACGGATCATGTCCTTTTCTTCCGATTTGAACAGATCGCTCCGCGCCGCCTGTGCGGCTATTACATCGGCGGTCTCGCCAAGGGACTGTTGTTCGCCAACCCGGCCACCCAGAAGCCGTAAGATGGCATCGGACGTCCGCTCGCGCATATCGCCGGCGGTGATGCGTCTTTCGCGATTGAGCCTGCCGATCTGGTTCGCCGCCTCGATGAGCACGGAAAAACCGATCGCGGCATAGAGATAGCCCTTGGGAAGGTGGAAACCGAAACCTTCGACGATCAGGCTGAAGCCGATCATCAGCAGGAAGCCGAGGCAGAGAATGACCACGGTCGGGTGTTTCGACACGAAGGTCATCAGCGGCTTCGATGCCGCCATCATCACGGCCATGGCAACACAGACGGCGGTAATCATCACCCAGAGATTGTTGACCATGCCGACGGCGGTGATGACGCTGTCGAGCGAGAACACGGCATCGAGCACGACGATCTGCACGATCACCTGCCAGAAGACGGCATGGACGACCTTGCCCTGTTTGGGTTTGTGGTCACCCTCCAGCCGCTCGTGCAGCTCCATCGTTCCCTTGGCGAGCAGGAACGCGCCACCGAGGATGAGGATGAGATCGCGCCCTGAGAACGAGAAGTCCGCGACCTGAAACAGCGGCCGTGTCAGCGTGACGATCCATGAAATCGAAAACAGGAGCAGGATGCGCATGATCAGCGCCAGCGACAGGCCAACGATCCGCGCCTTGTGGCGTTGATGCGGCGGCAGCTTGTCGGCGAGGATCGCGATGAAAACGAGGTTGTCGATGCCGAGAACGACTTCGAGAACGATAAGGGTGACGAGGCCGATCCAAATGTTCGGATCTGCAAGGAATTCCATATTCAGGGGCCTTTATGGGAACGGACGCGAACGCAGAAAACCCCGGACTGAACATCCGAGGTTGAAACCCGTCGCGTTGAAAAACAGGAGAAAGGACGAGGCTGGCTTCGCGTCACGCAAGCCAGCCTCGTTCGGTGTCGACTATCGTCGGTACTGTCGCCTTCGTCAGGCATAGGGCAGAGTTATCCCGCTATCAGTCAATTCTTGTGCTCGCCCCAGTAGCAGATTTCCGGCGGCCGGGGAAGCGTTTTGCGTGTATCATTCTTTGCGGGACAGATTTGCCATCGTCCCGGCAGGCCGGTTATCGCGTTTTTTCGCCGATATCCGAAGTGGTCCGTTTGTCGACGGCCTTGCCGTCGAGGATGCCTCTGAGAACATCAAGACGCTCGTTGATCAGCCATCCATAGTAGTTTTCGACCGGCAGCAGCTTTTTTGCGCCGGCATCCACGGCGGTCCGCAGACGTTCGGCACGGCGGCGGGGTTGGCCGACATTGTAGAGGGTAGCTGTGATGCCGGGATTGCCGGAAATGTCGAAGCCCTTTTCTTTGTAGGCGTCGATGGAATCTCTCAGAATGGCGGCGATGTAGATGATGCTCCGGTCAGGATCCATGACGTCGCGGTAGATCTCTTTCGGCCTGTCGGCGGAGAGTTTCGGCAGGCCGCTGGTCTTGTTGACGAGATCGGTGACCTGCAGGGCGGTCAAGGGGCTGATCTGGCCAAGGCCGAAGGTCTGTCCGGCATAGAAGGGCTGGAAGAAGGCCCGCTGGAACGAAAACGCCTCATAGCTGACGCCATCAACGACCTTGCCGCGGAAGCTCGTGTCCCAGATATTGTCGCGGCAGCTCCATTGCTCGGATGTCGTGGCAAGCGTCTCGCAGGAGCGGAATTCCGGCCGTTCGAGAAATGTTTTCAGGGAAACGCCCTGATAGCTGAACTTTATATCGAGTTCCGCATAGGAAATGGCCTTGACGTAATATGTCTGCAGGCGGTCCACGGCCGTGACGTTGAACGTGTGTTCGCCAACGATGGCGCCGACGATATGGACCGGGTCGATGCCGTAGGCCGCGCCTGCCTTCTTGATCTTGCCGATGAGACCGGGCTCGCTGTTCAGAAGATCGACCGTCTTGCGGAATTTTTCCTCATAGGTCGTGGAGAATGCCTTGGTCCTGATCGCCGAGGCCTGCGGTATTTCGGGCTGCTCAGCCGACCTGTTTCCGGGGGGCACGACGGTCATCTGCTGCGCTGTGGCATGGGAAGGCAGAAAGGCCAGCGCCAGAAGGACAGCGGCCGCGCGGGTGGACTTCGCAAACAGGCTCATGCAGCGTTCTCTATGATGGGGATTGTTGTTGCGGTGACGGCTCTTTCATAAGCAGGCCGCTTGCGCGTGGCAAGTTCCCGCTGCTCACTTTACCGTTGCTGGCCGCTAGAATGCCGTCGTTGCAGCGGGGCGATCGCCGGCACGATCACTCCTGTCGGACCCACCGGGAGCGGAATTATCGGGTTCGTTAAAAGTCGAACATTTTGTTTCATGTGAACTCAAATCGCCGCCGGTAGGTCATGTCGTCAGGAGACGAACATGACCCACCTGATCAAATTGCTGCAAGCATGTTTTATTCTGGCTGTTGCGGGTCTGGCCGCGCCGGCGCAGGCTTCGCCCTCGATGCAGACGGGCAGGATCACGTCGCAGCCCATCGGGCACTATGACTTCTGTCAGCGGCATTCGGCTGAGTGCCAGCCGGTGAAGGCCATGCCTCCGCTCAATCTTACCCCCGACCTCTGGGCGACCATCGTTTCGGTCAACAGCGCCGTCAATGTCGAAATCGACCAGCGCACAGACATGGAAGTATGGGGCTACGAGGACTACTGGGAATACCCTTACAACGGCGCGGGAGACTGCGAGGACCTCGCGCTGGAGAAGCGTAAGCGGCTTATGGAAGCCGGTCTGCCGGTTTCCGACCTGCTGATCACGGTTGTCCGGGACGAACGTGGCGAAGGTCACGCCGTTCTCACGGTCAGGACGGATCGTGGAGATTTCATCCTCGACAATATGAAACCTAAGGTCTTTCGCTGGGACGAAACGCCCTACACCTACCTCAAGCGTCAATCCACGGAACATGCCGGTCGGTGGGTGGATATTGAAGGCTCCGGTTCGCCCGCCATCGCTGCCCGCGAGGTTGGCCGGGCCACCGCCACCTCCGCGACCGCACGCCGGAGCATCCTTGACGTAATCATGGGACGCTGAACCTTTGCCGTAAAACAACTCCGGACCGCCGTAAACCCTTGAGGTTTGTTGGCGGTCCGGTCCGAACGTCTCTGGTTCACCGGCCTCCGAGGCCGGCACCCGTTTCTTCATCGAACAAATGCAGGTCGGGCGGGTTGATCTCGAGGCCGATGACTTCGCCGGCCTTGACCTCACTGCGTCCCTGAATGGCAATGACCACTTCGGTCGATGTGCCGAGTGTGAGAAAGGTGGCCGAACCGGTGGTTTCCACGGCCGACACGGGCAACGTTAGTGTCGCCCCGGTTGCTGTTCCGGGCCGGATATGTTCCGGCCTGATGCCGACGATGACACGCTTGCCGGGCGGCAAGGGAGCCGGGGTTCTGATGGACTGCTGCGGCTCGCCTTCGCCGAAACGCAACTGAAGCGAAGCGCCGTCAGCGTTGACCGTTGCCGGAATGAAATTCATGGCCGGCGAACCGATGAAGCCGGCGACGAAACGATTAACCGGGCGGTCGTATAATTCCAGCGGCGTGCCCTGCTGTTCGATCACGCCGTCGCGCATGACGACGACATGATCCGCCATCGTCATCGCCTCAATCTGGTCATGGGTGACATAGACCGAGGTTGCATGCAGGCGGTCGTGCAGCGCGCGGATTTCCTTGCGCATATGCACACGCAAAGCCGCATCGAGGTTGGAGAGCGGTTCGTCGAACAGGAATGCCTGCGGATTGCGGATGATCGCCCGGCTCATCGCCACACGCTGGCGCTGGCCGCCGGAAAGTTCGCGCGGGTAACGCTTCATCAGCTTCGACAGCCCGGTGGTGGCCGCAACTTCTTCCGCCGCCTTGCGGGCTTCCGCCTTCGCCACGCCGCGCATGCGTAGCGAATAGGTCAGGTTTTCTTCCACCGTCATATGCGGGTAGAGCGCATAGGACTGGAACACCATCGCCACATCGCGCTTGCGCGGCGGTACACCGTTCATCAGCGTGCCTGCAATGCGCATGTCGCCGCTCGAAATGGTTTCCAGCCCCGCCAGTGAACGCAGCAGGGTGGATTTTCCGCAACCGGACGGGCCGACAAGGGCGACGAAGGTGCCTTTCTTGATGGAAAGCTGGATGTCCTTCAGCGCGTGAAAGGCACCGTAATATTTGTTTACGCCGGAAAGTTCGATCTGAAGGGTCATTTTAGCGCTCCCGAGGTCAGGCCGGAAACGATGCGGCGCTGCAAGAGAATGAACAGGGCAAGAATGGGCGTCACATACATGGTCGCATAGGCCATGATATTGTTCCATTCGCTGGTATTGGGGCCCATGAAGGAATTGAGGCCGACGCTGGCGGGCTGCAGTTCAGCCGCCTGGATCATCGATTTCGAATAAACGAATTCCCCGAAAGCCTGCATGAAAATGAGGATGGCGCTGACGAGAATGCCGTTTCTGGCAAGCGGCAGCACGATGTTGAAGAAGGCGCCGACGCGGGAATTGCCGTCCACCAGCGCTGCCTCTTCCAGTTCCTGCGGCACCGCCATGAAGGTGGCGCGCACCAGCACGACGAAGAAGGGCATGCTTTTTGCCGCAATGGCGAGGATGACCGACAGGCGCGGATAATCCAGCAGACCCAGTTGCGAGAAGCCGACGAAGATCGGTGTAATCATCAGGGATGCCGGCAGGACCTGAAGCATGAGGATGAGGAACAGGCCGATATCCACCCAGACGTTGCGATAGCGCGCCAGAACATAGGCACAGCCGACGCCGAGCACGGTGATGAGCGCCACCGCACTTGAGGCGATGAGTACCGAGTTCCACAGGTAACGCCCCATATTGCGGCTTTGCCACACATAGGCATAGGTCTGCCATTGCGGATCGGCCGGCCAGAAGCCCGGCGGGTTGGCGAACATTTCCGAGCCGCTTTTCAGCGATGTCAGATACATCCAATAGAGCGGGAAGAGATAGATGATGGCAAGCACGATGGCGATTGCCAGCATCAACCGGTTGCGGGTCGTGATACTCATCCGCGCACCTCATGCCGTGTGGAGCGAACGTAGACGACGGAAGCCAGCATGACGAAAACGATCATGATGACGGAGATCGTCGCGCCCTTGGCGAAATCATATTGCCGGAACGACAGATCCCAGGCCCAGTATTGCGCCACGTTGGAACTGTTATTGGGTCCGCCATCGGTAATGGCGGCGAAAAGGTCGAATTGCTGCAGCGTGAAAATCAGGCCGAGTGAAACGATCGCACCGATGGTGGAGCGCATCATCGGCAGTGTGATGGTGTAGAAGCGCTGCCAGGCATTGGCGCCATCCAGTTCCGCTGCCTCGTAGAGATCGCCGGGGATGGAGGCGAGCCCGACCGAAAGAAGGATCATGTTGAACGAGGTGCCGAGCCAGACATTGGCGATGACCACGGCCCAGAGCGAAAAATTCGCGTCCGACCGCCAGAAGATATTCGCGGAAATCATGCCGCTTTCCCGCAGGAAGAAGTTCAGCACGCCGAAGTCACCGGAAAGGATCCAGTTCCAGATCGCGCCGACGACGAGGCCGGGCATGACCCAGGAGACGAGGAACAGCCCGCGCAGCCAGGTGGCGCCGGGAAAGTTCACCCAGAAGAACAGCGCCAGACCGAAGCCGATAGCGAATTGCCCGGCAATGGAAGTGACGACGAAGGTGACGGTGTTGAACAGGATCGGCAGGGTTTCAGGCTGCCGGAACAGATCGACATAATTGCGGAAACCGACAAACGGGCGCACGAAGGTGCCCAGGCTGAACATGTCGACTTCCTGAAAGCTCATGACGATGTTGTAGATGAGCGGCAGTCCCGCCATGACGAACAGGAAACCCAAAGGAAAAGCGACAAGGATGAGGTCGAAGCCACGACCGTCGCTGACGCTGGAAAACAGTTTTTTCATGAAACATCCTCACAAGCTCCGATCGGGGCCGCCGCTGCATAGCACAGCTGGCAGCCCCACCGGGAGGAACCCCTTGGATGGAGGCCGGATGAAACCGGCCGCCCGCCCAGATAGATCAGCCTTCGATCAGCTTTATCTTTTCGGCGGCCTGATCAAGTGCTGCCTTCGGTGTCATCTGACCGGAGAGGGCACCCTGAATAGCGTCCTGGATAGCCTTGGAAATCTTCGGCCATTCAGGCGAGGGACCGCGCGGCTGCGCATATTTTAGCTGCTCGATAAAGGTCTTGAGCGCCTCGTCCTTCAGCGCATTGCCGGTGGGCGGAACCGGAATATCGGAACGCGCCGGCAATTGACCGAAGTTCTTGAACATGTCTTTGTCCTGCGAGGCGAAGAACTCGATCGCCTTGAAGGCTTCCGCAGGATGTTTGGTCTTGGAGAAGATCGCCCAGTTATAGTCGCCCATGGCCGAAGACCGCGGTGCGTCCGGTGTCGGAACCGGCAGCAGCGTCACACCCCAGTCGAACTTGGCGTCCTTCAGCATGCGGTCGATTTCCCAGGGACCGGAGATCACCATGGCGGCGTTGCCGGCGTTAAAGGTGGCGGTGGAATCCCACTGGCTGCGCGTCAGCGTATCCGGCGAGGCCAGCTTTTCACTGAGAAGGGTCTTCCACGTCTCAAGCGCCTTCACCGCGCCATCGGTA
This sequence comes from Rhizobium sp. AN73, assembly GCF_030757975.1. NCBI lineage: Bacteria > Pseudomonadati > Pseudomonadota > Alphaproteobacteria > Hyphomicrobiales > Rhizobiaceae > Rhizobium > Rhizobium sp. AN73. Next base: position 377,724 of record NZ_JARWME010000001.1, on the reverse strand, counting down.
TTGATGTGTTTGTAGGTGGCGCCGGCCATCTGCGCCCAGGGCAGGAACTGGAAGGTGCCTTCCTCGTTGGCCTTGGCGCTGAAGCTGATGCCGTAAATATTCTTTGCCGGGTTGGTGAGCTTGCGGGCAGCATCCACCAGCTCGTCCCAGGTCTGCGGCGGTTTTGCCGCATCGAGACCGGCTGCCTTGAACAGGTCCTTGTTATAATAGAGTGCAATCGTATTTGTCGCCTTCGGAACGCCGAAATATTTGCCATCCCAGGTCACGGATTTCAGCGGACCCGGAAAATAGTTTTCCGTCTTGATGACATCCGACTTGGCGATCATATCCGTCACGTCGAGAAAGGCGCCGCGCGAGGCGAACATGGCGTGGTTGGGATTGTCGATGGCGATAATGTCGGGCGCGTTGCCGGTCGAATAGGCGCGCATGGACTCGCTCACCACATCGTCGAATTGCAGGTAGCGGTATTCGATCTTGATGCCGTTGTTGAGCTTGTTGAACTCTTTTATGAGGTTCGGTGCCGGCTGGGTGTCTCTGTCCAGCGACCACAAGGTCAAGGTCACATCTTCCGCTTGCGCCGTCATCGCACCGGCGGATACGCTTGCCAGAACAAGCGCGCCGGCCATCATGCATTTTGCGATACCCATAATAATCTCCTCCTCTTGGTTATCGTCTCTGCAACTGCTGAAAGCCTTCTCCCAAAGGCTTCCATTCCTTAGGTGGGATCGACGACAAAATCGCCGCCCCGGCAATGTTTCAGATAGTTCAGGCCATGCACCTGTCCGGTCATTTCCAGCGCATCGCGGTAGACGGGGTCATGCCAGCCTTCGATGTCGATCGAACCGGACCAGCCGGCCAGACGCAGTTCCGAGATAATGTCCGTCCAGTTGCTGTCGCCGAAGCCCGGCGTGCGCATGAAAACGAATTTTTCCTTGCCGAAAATCCCGTGCTCGCGAATGACATCCCAGCGAATGGTCGCGTCCTTGCCGTGGACGTGGAAAATCTTGTCCGCCCATTTGCGGATCTGCGGCAGCGGATCGATGAGATAGACCATCTGGTGGCAGGGTTCCCATTCGATGCCGATATTGTCGTCCGGCGTTTCGTTGAACATCAGTTCCCATGCGTCGGGATTATGGGCGATGTTCCAGTCGCCGGTCTGCCAGTTGCCGTCCATGGCGCAATTTTCAAAGGCGATCTTCACGCCTTTGTCCGCCGCCCGCTTGGCAAGCTCGCTCCAGATTTCCTTGTAACGGGGCAGGCTCTCGGGCAGCGGCTTTCCGCGCAGGCGGCCGGTGAAACCCGCAACGCAGGTTGCGCCGAAGTGATGGGCGTTGTCGATGCAGTCTTTCCAGCCCTGCAAGGTCTGAAGGTCGATTTCGGTTTCTTCCAGCGGATTGCCGAACATGCCGAGCGTGCCGATGGTGATGTCGCGATCGCCGATCGCGTCAAGGGAGCGCTTGCCAAGCTCGGCAAGGTCCTGGCCGTTGGTCGTCTGCCAGAAGAACGGTTCGAAGCTTTCGAAACCAAGATCGGCTATCTGCCCGATGCGTTCAGCCGCCTGTCCCTTGGTGGCGCTGACCATGGTGCCGATGCGGATGGATTTTGCCGGATTGCTCACGTCTGTCGGTCCTTATGCTGCGATGGAAACACGCTGGCCGATGCGGGCGCTTTCGATTGCGCCGATCACCATTGCCAGGCTGTTGATGTTGTCGAAGGAGGCCGTTTCCGGCATCTGGCCGGAGCGGATGGATTGAAGAAACGAGAGTATGACACTGGCGTGGCCGTGCGTATCCTTCTCAGAAATACTATCGGAAACGTTTACGGTCTTGAATCCGCGCAGAAGACCAGGTTCTTCGCCAGCCACGGAAGCCGAGAAATTGTCTTCTCCGTCCCAGAGGATCATGCCCTTGGAGCCGATCAGCCGCCAGCGGGCTTCCCAGCTGGTTCTTTCGCCTTCCGCGCACCAGGAGCCGCGATAGGTGAAGACCACATCGTTGGAGAATTCGAATATCGCATTGGCGCTTGCCCCGTGTGCATACCAGGAGCCGGCCGGATTTTTCTCCACGCAAAACACGGAGAGCGGCTTTTCATCGGCGACGAAACGCGCCGCATCGAAGGTGTGGATCGCCATGTCGAGAAGGAGAACGTTCTTCATCTCCTCCCGGAAACCACCGAAATGTGGGCCGAGGAAAAAGTCGCAATGGATGGCCGTCAGATCACCGATAATGCCGTCTTCCACGGCCCGGCGCAGCCGTCGGATGCCGGAGATAAAGCGCCGGTTTTGCACCACGGCATGGATTTTTCCCGCCTTTTTCGCCAGCTCTACCAGCTTTTCAGCTTCCTGCATCGATGCGGCAAGTGGCTTTTCGCTGAGCACATGGCATCCGGCTGCAAGGCCGGTTTCAACCACGGCATACCGTGCCTGAGGGATGACGATATCGAACAGGATATCGGCTTTCGTCCGTGCGAGGACATCGCGAAGATCGGTGCCGATGATGACGTCGGTGAGCGCGAATTCTTGGGCAAGCGCGCGTGCCGTATCTTCATTCAGATCGACGAGACCGACGATCTTGATCGCGCCGGAAATCTCCGGCGTCGATTGAATGGCGCGCAGCCAGCCTTTGGCCATTGCTCCGCACCCGCATAAAACGGCGTTGTATGTCATCTTCTCTCCCCGGTCTCTGGGCAAAACTCCTCTTTGCGCAGAGCGTCGTAAACGTTTACGACACTAGGCTGATCATGTTAGATATGTCAATACCGTTATTGGGGACGCAGATTTCGTACCCGGCTCAGGAGGGGGAGTGCATGAAAGGAATTCGTCAGCTTGCCGATTATCTGGAGATATCGATAGGCACCGTTTCCCGAGCCTTGAACGGCAAGCCCGACGTTAACGAGGAAACGCGGCGGCGCGTTCTGGAGGCGGCGGAAAAGCTTGGCTATGTCGCCAACCAGTCAGGCCGCAGCCTCAGGCAGGGGACCACCAACGTCATCGGCCTGATGACCGGCAGCGATGCGCAGACGGTGGAGAACTCCGACAACTTCTTCATGGGGGTGACGGATGGTTTGCAAAGCGTGTTTTCCGCTCATAATCTCGATCTCATCGTGCTGCCTTGCCCCGGTGAAGAAGACCCGGATGAATATCTGAAGCGCATGGTGGCGCGCCGTATGGTGGATGCGATGATCATTTCGTCGACCCGCCGTGTCGACAAGCGTATCGATTTTTTAAAGCAGACCCGTTTGCCCTTCGTGACGCTCGGCCGCACCTCTTCCAGCGCCGACCATGCCTGGATCGATCTGGACTTTGAAGAAGTTGCGCGCAGTGCCGTCAACCGGCTCGCGGCTGCCGGCCATCGTACCATTGCGGTCGCGGCACCCGATAGCGATGTCAATCTCGGGTATGTTTTCATGGATGGTTACAGGCGCGGTCTGGAGGAGAACGGCATCGCTTACGACCCGTCTCTCGTCATCCGCGCGAAATCGAGCGAGCAGGGCGGATATCACGCCGCCAGCGAGTGGCTGCAGATGCGGCCCCGGCCAACCGCACTGGTGCTGATCTATGAAATGATGGCGCTCGGCCTTTATCGCCGTCTGGCGGAAGTGGGTCTGAAACCGGGGCGGGATCTTGCTGTCATCGGTTTTCGTGATGGTCCGCGCGGCCAGTTTCTGGAGCCGCGACTGACCAGTTTCCGCATGTCCCTGCACGATCTCGGCGTGACGGTCGCCCAGACCCTTTTGTCGACCATGCCGGCCTATGCGCCGTTTTACCCCGATCAGGCGCGAGATTGCGTCTGGCCGATGCAGCTCGTGGCGGGAGAGAGCGACCCGGCCCCCGCACCATTATAGGCGGAAGCCTCGGAGCGGAGTGTCAAAGCTTGTAGTCTTGAATGGTCGCGACGCCGAACGGATTGAATTTATATTCGTCTTCCTCATATCGCGTGTCGTCGGACAGCTCGGCATGGCGAGCTTTCAGGGCCGTTTCAACGCCTTCGCGGGTCATTTGTTCGGCGATATCGTCAATCAGCGCGGCGATTTTCAGCTGCTCGGTATTGGTTGAGGCCTGCTGTTCGTCTTTTCGGATGAAATGCACCTCCACGTCAGGCAGCCCGACCAGATGGAAGCCGACGCTTCCCATCCCGTCGGCATCGCCGCCGATGGGGCGGCGCGCGAAAGCGAGACGGCAGGTTTTGGCGAGTGCCAAAGCGTCGTTCGAGGCCGCGTCACGGCGCGACTGCTCGAAGAGTTCCTTCCACCGCCGCACGCCATGGGCAACGCCGGCACTTTCACCCTTTACGGCAACTGCGCCGTTATCGAGCATGTGCCGCACGAACATCAGGGCTTTCCCGCAGGTCGCCACGGCTGTTTCCGCAGCCATTGACGGGCCAAGCACGTAAAGGACCGAGCCGTGCCCGGCGACGGCTTCCTCGTCAGCTTCCTCATGGTTGTCCGGGTCGACACGATCCCAGCAGACATTGAAGGACCGCTCCATCCGGTCGTCCGGTTCATCCTGCGAATAATCCTCGTCGAGGCTGAAATCGGCGGCAAATTTATCGATAGCAGCACGGGCGCCCTGCTGCAGCGCAGCCAGACCATTTTCCGGGCCGAGAAAACAAAGGACATGGCGGGGTTGGTATTCGGAGCGGGATTCGGCAACTGCCGGTACGTTATTCGCGGCCTTGCCGGCGGACGGCCTTCCCAGCACAAGGCCACCCAAAAGCGCGAGAACGCCACGACGTTCTGAATTCATCCCATACCCCCACGGTTTCCATCAACAGGATCGAGGACTTTTACACCGGCGCGGGCAATTCTGACCATATTAATTACATTGATCGATTTTTCGCAGCGTCCGGTTTTAGGCAGGTGAACGGAAGAGGCTCAAGGTTGTGGCAACAGCACACCGACGGCGAATTCCTCATCAGTCGTTATGTGGCCGACCTGCGTCTTGCGATATTCGCTGGGGCTGAAGCCGCGCTCGGCGCGAAGTGTGCGGGAAAGGTGCGGGGCGTCGCAAAACCCGGTGGCGAGCGCGATCTGGGTGACCGGGTCACGCGTGGTGCGCAGGAGGGAAAGGGCGCGATCCAGCCGCAGTTCGAGATAGACCTTGGAGGGCGTCGCCTTCAGGTCACCAAGGAAACGCCGTTCGAGGCTGCGGCGGCCAAGGCCGAGATCGCGCGCGAGCTCCAGCACGGTTCTCGGAACCTCGATATTTTGCTGCATACGCAGGATCGCCTTTCTGACCAGCGGATCGGTTGCCGTTCGGGCGCTCTGCTGGCCGGGCTGGGGCTTTTCGCCGCTGAGCGCACTGTCGATCATCATGATGTTGAGGCTTTTGATGGCGGCGGACTGGCCGACATGGCGCTCAACAAGGAATGCCGCCAGATGCGCGGCACCATGGCCACCGGAACAGGTCAGACGGTTGCGGTCTATGACGAAAAGCTGGTCGGAGACCATTTGCTCGGCGTGGAAGCGGTCAAGAAAATCCTGATGGTGGAACCAGCTGACGCAGCAGCGATAACCATCCAGCAGGCCGGCCTCGTGCAGAATGAAAACGCCGGTGCACAGCCCGACGATGGGAGTGCCCGCAGCCGCGCGATCTTTCAGGAACCGCAACGCCTCCGGCGGCAGGGCGCTGTGGTCGCTGATCAATCCGCCGACAACGACGATATAGTCGTAATGCGCGGCGTCGATGAGCCGCGTATCCGGCTGGACCTTCACGCCGCAGCTCGATTGCACATTGCCAAGGGTCGCTGACAGCACCGACCATTCGCACAGGATAGGTCGGGAACGGTCCGCTTCGTCGGCGGCAAGACGCAGCACATCGACGAAATTGGCGAAGGCCGACAGCGTGAACCGGTCTGCAAGCAGGAAGGCGACGCTGAGGCGTTTCTTGGCGGGATGAGAGATCATGGCGCAAATATTCATGTAAAGAGACGCGATTGTCCAGCCCGGCCGGGATAAATCTCCGTAGGCTTTCGATTACCGAGATTTTCAAACCAGCAGGCCCGCTCATGACGCGTTTTAATGCCTTCAATCTCTTGCGGAATGCCATGACCGGCCACAAGAACTGGGACGAGCAATGGCCCGACAGCCAGCCCAAGGCCGAATATGACGTGGTCATCGTCGGTGCCGGCGGCCACGGTCTTGGCGCGGCCTATTATCTGGCCAGCCAACACGGCATCACCAATGTCGCTGTCATCGACAAGGGCTGGCTCGGAGGCGGCAATACCGGTCGCAACACGACAATCATCCGCTCCAATTATCTCTACGACGAGAGTGCCCGTCTTTACGATCACGCTGTCGACCTGTGGGAAAATCTCAGCCAGGAGCTGAACTACAACGTCATGTATTCCCGGCGCGGTGTGCTGATGCTGGCGCATAATGTCCATGACGTGCAGAGCTTCAAGCGCCACATCCATTCCAACCGCTTGAACGGCGTCGACAACCGCTGGCTTACCGCTGAGGAGTGCAAGGAATATTGCCCGCCTCTGAGCATTGCGCCGAATGCCCGCTACCCGGTAATGGGCGGCGCGCTTCAGGAGCGCGCTGGCACGGCGCGCCACGATGCTGTTGCCTGGGGTTATGCGCGCGGCGCCGCCGCCCGTGGCGTCGATATCATCCAGAACTGCCCGGTCACCGCCATTCGCCGCAATGCCGACGGTTCCGTCGCAGGCGTCGAGACGGCGAGGGGCTTCATCAAGGCGAAGAAGGTTGCCGTTTCCGCCGCCGGTCACACATCTGTTGTCATGGATACCGCAGGCGTTCGTTTGCCGCTGGAAAGTTATCCGCTGCAGGCGCTGGTGTCGGAACCGATCAAGCCGATCTTCCCCTGCGTGGTCATGTCGAATGCGGTCCATGCCTATATCAGCCAGTCCGACAAGGGTGAGCTGGTGATCGGTTCGGGCACGGACCAGTACACATCCTACTCGCAGCGCGGCGGCCTGCCGCTGATCGAACATACGATCGCGGCGATCGTGGAAATCTTCCCGATCTTCAACCGCATGCGGATGCTGCGCAAATGGGGCGGCATCGTTGATGTCACGCCGGATCGCTCGGCCATTCTCGGCAAGACGCCGGTTGACGGGCTTTACGTCAATTGCGGCTGGGGCACGGGTGGTTTCAAGGCCACGCCGGGCGCTGCCCACACCTTTGCCTGGACCATCGCCAAGAACGAAGCGCACCCGATCAACGCGCCGTTCACGCTGGAACGTTTCCGTTCCGGCCGTCTGATCGACGAGGCAGCCGCCGCTGCCGTGGCGCATTGAGGAGCCGACACCATGCTTTTGATCCGCTGCCCCTATTGCAACGAGACCCTGCCCGAGGCCGAATTCACCTATGCCGGACAGGCCCATGTCGTCCGCGCTGCCGATCCCTCGTCGCAGACGGACGAACAGTGGGAAGAATTCCTGTTCATCCGCGAAAACGCGAAAGGTCCGCATTTCGAGCGTTGGCGGCATCTGCATGGCTGCGGACGCTTCTTCAATGCCGTGCGTGACACAGTGAGCGACCGGTTCCTCACGACCTATCGCGCGGGCGAGCCGCGTCCAGAGCTTTCTTCCCTGACCCGCGCACCAGCTAGCTCCGAGGTGTCGAAATGAACTCCTATCGCGTTTCCGGCCGTGGCCGGGTGGATGCCGCCCGCTCGGTAAGCTTCACCTTCGATGGCAAGACCTATCGCGGCGTAAAGGGCGATACGGTCGCGTCCGCACTTCTCGCCAACGGCGTACATCTCATGGGCCGCTCGTTCAAATACCACCGCCCGCGCGGCCCGGTAACGGCGGGTTCCGAGGAGCCGAATGCGCTGATCGGCACCCGCCGCGGCTCCGGTCAGTTCGAGCCGAACACCCGAGCCACCGTGCAGGAAATCTGGAACGGGCTGGAAACTTCCTCGCAGAACAAATTTCCGAGCCTGAAATTCGACATCGGCGCGGTCAACGACATGGCCTACATGCTGTTTTCCGCTGGGTTCTACTACAAGACTTTCATGTGGCCGAAGAGCTTCTGGAACAAGGTCTATGAGCCCTTCATCCGCGCGGCGGCGGGTCTCGGCGTTTCGCCGACCGAGGAAGACCCCGATACCTATGCCTCGCGCAACCTGCATTGCGACGTGCTGATCGTTGGTGCCGGTCCGGCGGGTCTTGCCGCAGCGCGGGCGGCGGTCGTCGATGGTCTCAAGGTCGTGCTGGTCGATGAAAATGCCGAAGCTGGCGGCACATTGTTGTCCGAGCCGCAGACACAGATCGACGGGAAGCCGGCATGGAGCTGGCTGGCGGATGAGCTGAAAGCGCTGAAGGATCGCGGGGTCAGGATCATGACCCGCACGACGGCGATTGCCTATTACCACCAGAACATGATCGGCCTCTGCGAAAAGCTGACCGATCATCTCGAAACGGTGCCGCGGGATGTACCTCGCGAACGCCTGTGGCGGGTGCGGGCGCGTCAGGTGGTGTTGGCGCAGGGTGCGCTCGAAAAGCCGTTGGTCTTCCACGGTAACGACCGTCCGGGCGTTATGCTGGCCGGCTCCGCCCAGACCTATCTCAACCGATATGGCGTCAAGGTTGGCAACAGGCCAGTGGTGGTGACGAGCCATGACAGCGCCTGGTATGCGGCGTTCGATCTGCACAGCGCCGGCGCGCGGGTTCAGGCGATTGTCGATACCCGTGAGAAGGTGCGCGAAGAGTTGCTGAACGAGGCCCGCGCTCTTGGTATTCCGGTGCGGCTCTCGCATACGGCAACGGCGATCTCGGGACGGCTGCGTGTCAAATCGATCCGCGTTAATCCGCTTAATGGTTCGACGGTTGGTGCGGGGCAGGAAATTGTGTGTGACGCAGTGCTGATGTCGGGCGGCTGGACGCCGTCGCTGCATCTGTTCTCCCACACGCAGGGTAAGATCGCCTGGGATGACGAACGGACTACATTCCTGCCCGCCATGACCAATGAGGATTGTGCGATTGCCGGCGCCGGGCGCGGGCTGTGGGGCATTGCGGCGGTGTTGAAAGACGGCGCGGAGCAGGGCCGTAAGATCGCCGCAGCACTGGGCAAAACCGGCGATGCCTGCGACTATTCGGTGGATCATGATCGTACCGGTAGCGGTGTGTCGCACACGGAATTGCCGAGCGACCGCAACCCCGGCAAGGCCAAGGCTTTTGTTGATTACCAGAACGACGTGACCGCCAAGGATCTGCGGCTGGCCGTGCGCGAGGGCATGCGCTCGATCGAGCACGTCAAGCGTTACACCACCAACGGCATGGCGACCGATCAGGGCAAGATGTCCAACATCAACGGCCTGAACATCGCCGCTGAAGCGCTCGGCAAACGCCAGCCGGAAGTGGGTCTCACCACCTTCCGCCCGCCTTATACGCCGACGACGTTCGGAGCCTTTGCTGGCTATCATCGCGGCCAGCACTTTGAGGTTACCCGCAAGACGCAGATCGACCCGTGGGCGCAAGCGCATGGCGCGGTTTACGAACCGGTTGGCCAATGGCGCCGCGCCTGGTATTTTCCAAAAGCGGGCGAAGACATGGACGCGGCTGTCGGCCGCGAGTGCCGCGCGGTGCGCGAAAGCCTCGGCATTTTCGATGCCTCGACCCTAGGCAAGATCGAGGTTGTCGGTCCCGATGCGGTCGAATTCATGAACCGTATGTACACCAACCCGTGGTCGAAGCTTGCGCCCGGCCGCTGCCGCTATGGTCTGCTGCTCGGCGATGACGGTTTCATTCGCGACGATGGTGTTATCGGCCGTATGAGTGAGGATCGTTTCCATGTCACCACCACCACCGGCGGTGCCGCGCGGGTGATGAACATGATGGAGGATCACCTCCAGACCGAATGGCCCGACCTTAACGTCTGGCTCACCTCCACCACCGAGCAATGGTCCACCATCGCGCTCAATGGCCCGAATGCGGCAAAGCTGCTGGCCCCGCTGGTCGAAGGCGTCGAGCTGACGGAAGAGGCTTTCCCGCACATGTCCTGTGCGGAATGCACGGTGGCCGGAGTACCGGCACGCCTGTTCCGCGTCTCGTTCACCGGCGAGATCGGCTTCGAGGTTAACGTGCCGGCTCCGCTTGGCCGCAAGCTCTGGGAAATCCTGTGGGAAGCCGGCCAGCAATACGGCATCACGCCCTATGGGACTGAGACCATGCATGTGCTGCGCGCCGAAAAGGGTTACATCATCGTCGGCCAGGACACGGACGGCACCGTCACACCCTATGATGCAGCGATGGGTTGGGCCGTGGGCAAGAGCAAGCCGGATTTCGTCGGCAAGCGCGGTCTCGCCCGCCCCGATCTCGTCGCCAAGGGCCGCAGGCACCTTGTCGGACTTCTGACGGAGGATCGCTCGAAGCTGGAAGAGGGCGCGCAGATCGTCTTCGACGCGAAACAGCCGATCCCGATGAAGATGGTTGGGCATGTGACATCGTCCTACCATTCGGATGCGGTTGGCCAGCCGATTGCGTTGGCGCTGGTTGAAGGTGGCCACGATCGGATGGGCGAGACCGTCTACATTCCGATGCCGGAGCGCACCATTGCCGCGAAAATCACCGGGATGGTGTTTGTCGATCCCGAAAATACCCGCCTGAAAATCTGACCCGGAGATGACAATGAATATGCGCGTTTCCTCCCCCGCTTCCGGCATTCTGGCCGAGAGCAAAGCAGCCCGGGTCAGCATCGTGGCCGCGCAAGGGCGACTGTCGCTGCGCGCGCGCGGCGATCTCGCGCCGCTGAACGCAGCCCTTGGCCTTGCCTTGCCTGACAGTATCGGTGCCCGCGCTGCCGCCGGCGAAACCGAGGCCGTGCGTCTTGGTCCCGACGAATGGACGATCATTACGCCCGCTATCGAAGTCGACAGACTGATTGCGGCCTGCGCGGGTGTCTATGCTACCCACCCGCACAGCCTTGCCGATATTTCCGGGCGGGAAGTGACGCTCTCGATCGAAGGGCCGCAGGCTGCGGAGCTTTTGACGCTCGGTTGCGCCCGTGACATCGACACCATTCCGGTCGGGCAAGCGCGCCGAACGATTTTCGATGGCGTGACCGTGGTGCTGTGGCGCGATGCGCCTGACCGGTTCCGCATGGATATCTGGAACAGTTTCGCGCCGCATCTCGGCCATCTGCTTGAAACCGGCTGCAAGGAACTTGCCGCCGAAATCGCTTGATCCTGGAGGAGAAAACAATGCTTAACCGTCTGTCCCATAACGCCGTTTCGGATACGGTGATCGCCGATGCCCTCGCCGAGGAACTCGATCGCCAGAAGACCCAGATCGAACTGATCGCTTCGGAAAATATCGTTTCCGCCGACGTTCTTGCCGCTCAAGGGTCGGTGCTGACCAACAAATATGCCGAAGGGTATCCCGGCAAACGTTATTACGGCGGCTGCGAATTCGTCGACAAGGTCGAGCAGGTCGCCATCGACCGGCTGAAGCAGCTCTTCGGTGCGGAATTTGCCAATGTGCAGCCGCATTCCGGCGCGCAGGCCAATCAGGCGGTGTTTCTGGCACTTCTGCAGCCGGGCGACCGGATCATGGGCATGTCGCTCGCCCATGGCGGCCACCTGACCCACGGTTCGCCGGTAACCATGTCGGGCAAGTGGTTCGATGTCGTCTCCTATGAGGTCGATGCCGAGACGCATCTGATCGACATGGAGAAGGTGCGGGCAAAGGCACTGGAGACGAAGCCGAAACTGATTGTCGCGGGCGCTTCGGCCTATCCGCGCCAGATCGATTTCGCCGGTTTCCGCAAGATTGCCGACGAGGTTGGCGCTTACCTGATGGTCGACATGGCCCATTATGCCGGCCTGATCGCCGGTGGTAAATATCCGAACCCGGTGCCGCACGCCCATGTCGTGACGTCCACCACCCACAAGACCCTGCGCGGCCCGCGTGGCGGGGTAATCCTGACCAATGATGCCGATCTGGCGAAAAAGCTGAACTCGGCCGTTTTCCCCGGCAATCAGGGCGGCCCGCTGATGCATGTCATCGCCGCCAAGGCCGTGGCCTTCGGCGAAGCGCTGCGGCCCGACTTTGCCGACTACGCCGGTCAGGTTATTGCCAATGCGCAGGCTCTGGCCAAGGTGTTGACGGATGGTGGTCTCGGGATCGTTTCGGGCGGCACGGACAGCCACATGGTTCTGGTCGATCTGCGCCCGAAGGGCGTGACCGGTAAGGTGGCCGAAATCGCGCTGGAGCGTGCGGGCCTCACCTGCAACAAGAACGCCATCCCCAACGATCCGGAAAAGCCCTTCGTCACCTCGGGCATCCGGCTTGGCAGCTCGGCCGGCACCACGCGCGGTTTCGGTGAAGCCGAATTCGAGAAGATCGGTGCGCTGATCCTGCGTGTCATTGATGCACTCGCCGTCAACGCCGAAGGCGATGCCACGGTCGAGGCGGAAGTGCGGGCTGAGGTTGCGGCACTTTGCGAGGACTTTCCGATCTACGGCGCGTAACACGCCGTTGTCGGTTCCGTTAGCCGTGATCGGGCAGGGCGGCATTGCTGTCGATCTGCCCGATCGCTTATGCATCAAGGGGAGCAGGATTTGAGCAGCTATGTCATGAAAGTCTCGTGCCCGGCACGCAGCGGCATCGTTGCCGCCGTATCCGGATATCTCGCGCGATCCGGTTGCAACATCAACGACAGTTCGCAATTTACCGACCTGGAGACGGGCCGCTTCTTCATGCGGCTGAGTTTCGTTTCGGAGGAGGGGCTGGAACCCGCCGCTCTGGTTGCCGGGTTCGCTTCCGTCGCAGCCGATTTCGATATGGAATACGACATCCACGATCTCTCGCGGAAAACGAAGGTGGTGATCATGGTGTCACGTTTCGGCCATTGTCTGAACGATCTGCTGTATCGTTCTCACATCGGCGCGCTGCCCGTCGAGATTGTCGCCGTTATCTCCAATCACCTCGAATATCAGAAACAGGTGGTGAACGAGGACATTCCCTTTCACCACATCCGCGTCACGCCGGAAACGAAACCTGAGGCCGAGGCGGCCATCCTGCAGGTGGTGCGCGATGCAGGCGCAGAACTCGTCGTTCTGGCGCGTTATATGCAGGTTCTCTCGGACCGGCTGTGTCAGGAAATGTCAGGCCGCATCATCAACATCCACCATTCTTTCCTGCCGTCCTTCAAGGGCGCCAACCCCTACAAGCAGGCCTACGAGCGCGGCGTACGGCTGATCGGCGCGACGGCCCATTACGTCACCGCCGATCTCGACGAGGGTCCGATCATCGAGCAGGATACGATCCGCGTCACCCATGCCCAGAGCGGCATGGATTATGTGAGCCTTGGACGCGACGTGGAAAGCCAGGTTCTCGCGCGCGCCATCCATGCCCATATCCACCACCGGGTGTTCCTCAACGGAAACAGGACCGTGGTGTTTCCCGCTTCGCCGGGAGAATACATGTCCGAACGGATGGGCTAGAGCATTTCCAGTAAAAATGCGTAAGAACAAAGAGATAGAGCGCATCCAGCGATTCCGTTGAAACCGGATGCGCTCCAAGGCTAGGGCTCGGTTGTCGGAAGTTTATTCCTCGACCGGCCCCGTCCCGCCGCCGGGCTCAGGCTCTGGTAGCCGCGCGGCCCTTGACGATGAGGGATAGGCGCCTGCCATGCTGGCGAACTGGATGTCGTTTTGCGCAAAGGCATCCTTCAGCATCGAATAGGCCTTGCGGCGTACCATCGATGATTGCCCGCCGGCGCGCAGCATCATGCCGAAACCGAGCGTCATGCCATATTCGCCGAATTGCTCGACGCCCTTTAGTTTCACGGTCTCGATTAGGAACGGCCCGAATTCCGGGTCTTCCTTCAGCGCCTTGCCGATTTCCTTGGTGATGGCCCGGACCTTGGCGATATCAGTATCGAAGGCGACGGTGACGAGGAATTTGTCGATAGACCAGTCGCGGCTCATGTTTTCGACGGCGCCCAGTGATCCGAACGGTACGGTGAAGATCGGGCCGCGATGGTGTCGCAGTTTTACCGAGCGGATGCTGAAGGATTCGACCGTACCGCGATAGGAACCGCTCTGAATATATTCGCCGACACGGAAGGCGTCGTCGATCATGTAGAACACGCCGCTGATGATGTCCTTGACCAGCGTCTGCGAACCGAAACCGATGGCAATGCCGAAGATGCCGGCGCTCGCAAGCAGCGGCCCGATATTGACGCCGAGTTCCGAAAGCGCCGTCATGACCGCAACGGCGGCGATGATGATGCCAAGCATGTTGCGCAGGATCGGCAGAATGGTCAGAAGCCGGTCATCTTGTGGTTGGCCGCCCGGCTGCCCACTCAGTGGGTCGACGGCGGGTGCGCTCAATTCCAGCCTACGTGCGATCATCGATTTGATGGCGATCCATATGAGATCGGCAAGAAGCAGGATCAGCGCCCCGTGCAGGATGCCGATGACGATCGATGTCATCAAGGCGCCATCGGGCAGGGAATCCGGATGGGCGCGGACGAGGAAGATCAACCAGATGATGGCGGTCCCGACGATTGCAAGCCGCACGCCGCGTTCGACCAGAACCGGGCGAAGGTCGCTTTCCCCATAGCCGCCGATGTCGGTCGCAAGTTTTCGCGCCGCGATGCCGAGCGTCGAGGCGAGGCCGGGCAGAACCAGCGCATAAAGTCCGATCCAGAACAGGACCCCGGCACCGGCAAGCCGCAGCCCGAAGAGGATGATAAGGCTGAAGATCAGCGCGACGTCGATTGCCCTTGTCCGCTCCGAGCCCGGATCGCCGACCGGGCGACGCCAGATCCAGATGCACGCGAGCAGGAACAGGAGCCCGACCATGGCGGAGGACAGAAGCCCGAGCGTGTCACGCGGGACATCGAGATTTTCGAGCGTCCTGAGCAACGCCCAGAAAAGGCCGGCAAGCGTCAGGAGCCGAGTCCAGCGGACGATCCAGAAATCGCGCCGGGCATTGGCTTCACGGCCGACGACCCGCCGCAACAGACCGGTGAAGGCAAAAAGCAGCGGCAGGACGACGCTGGTTGCCAGCCAGGGCAGGAGAACCGCACTCAGCAAGGGCGGCCACTGGATGGCAAGGAATATGGCCGTCGCGGCAAGGCCATAACCGAGGACCGGCAAGAGCCTTCGCGACACGACGGCCGAGGCTTCCTTGCCGATATCATCACCGTTCTTGCGGGAGGTCTGCATCATGATGATCCGGTTCGTGGCGATGCCGCCGGCAAGGCCCGCGCCGAACAGGATCAGCACATGCAGCAAAAAGACGGGGGCACCGTAGGTATGGATTTCGTCGCAAAGCCTTCCCAGTGCCGAGGTGATCTGCATCGACATGCCGGGCAGGTCCCTTGCGAGGCGCCCGAGATGTTCGCGCCGCTTGCTCGCCCATTGGTCGAGATCGCTCAATTGGCTCAGCGGCGTCAGTTGCGGCGGTTGTTCGGTGCCGCTTGCCGCAAGCTTCTGTGTGAGAAGGGCGCGAACGTCGTCCTGACCCAGAAGCTGCAGCAATTGATCGACCTTCTGCTCCGTCGTTTGTTCCGGCGCAGCCGTTTTCGCCGGCGGTAGTAATTCCTGTGCGGTGAGGCTTGCCACGCCCGACACAAAAAGCGCGATGAAAGCGGCCGTTAGCAATCGGAGAAAGGAGGGCGGCGTGGTCATCGGTCCACTCCGCACCATCCAGGGAGATGCTTGGCATCGCGCGAGCGTGCCAGTTGCATCGCTTCCTCCACCGCGTCCTCGAAGGAATGCCGCAGTTTTTTGCCATCCACCCGGCGACGCAGGAAATCCGCCCAGAGGAATTCGCTGAATGGAGCCACGATCTTGGCAAAACCACCGGCCTCGCGAACCTCTCCGGCCAACGAGCGGAAAGGGTCGTCCTGAAGATCGACGATCCGCTTGGGAAGGTCTTCGATGGGGCGGCGTAGGCCATCCGCATCGAAAGGATAGACAAGGTTTCGGTGGTCCATCACCGACCAGAATTCCCGCCTGCCGAGATGGGAAAGATCGGCAACGATGCTGGTAAAGACATGTTTCACGCCCTCGTTATGCAAGGCCAAAGCGAGGTGATGGTGGTCGACCAGATAAAGACGTTCCTTATAACCGAGGACGACGGGCACCATGTGGTGGCCGAGGAAATCGGCGCCCTTTTCCTCGCGGATCGCGGTCCATTGCCGGCGTTTGGTCTCCACCTCGCGCAGACCGACGGTCATTTGTGTTGGCCTGAGAGCGGTGATTTCAACCGGGGTAAGGTGTGGTTCAAGGCTATGGGGCATGGTTGTTCTCCCGGTGCATGGCCGCCGTCACGGCATCATCGACACTGAAATTGCTGCGCGCAACCATGTCGGACCCGCCGCCGGCAAGCAGCAGATCCCGCACATGGTCGTGCACACGCGCATAATAGACCACGATGCCGCTGTGCTGCATCGACGTATCGAACTCCAGGAGCGCATCGAGTGCGGTGGAATCCAGCTCGAAACTTTCCTCGAGACTGACAATCGCGATGTGCAGCTCCGGCCGGGCGAGGATACGTTTGGTGACGGCGGCAAGGATCGGTTCCGCATTGCCGAAGAAAAACGGCTGTGCGGGCCGGAGGATGATCATGCCGGACACATCCTTTGCATCCGGATGGCGTTCCATGTCGACGAAATCGTGGCTGTCGCCCAACCGGCCGAGATGCATGACATGCGGCAGGGAGAGCCTGCGGACAAAGACGGCGAAGGAGAGGGCGACCGCGACGAGCATGCCGTTCAGCACCCCGAAGGCAAGAACGCTGGCCGCCGCGGCAAGTGCCAGATAGGCGTCGTTGCCGAGCCGCCATAAACGGATGATCGGCGTGGGATCGAGCGCATGCAACAGTGCCACGGCGATCACGGCGGCAAGGACCGCTTCGGGAATGAAAGCGAACCAGCTGGCGGCCAGCAGGCTGAAGACCGCAAGGCCGATTGCGGCGATGGCCGAGGCCAACCGGCTTTGCGGCCCGACCGCTTCACTTGCTGCCCCTGCGGAAAAACCCGCGCCGACCGGCATGCCCTGCACCGCGGCGCTGGCGATATTCGCAAGCCCGAATGCTCTGAGTTCGCGATTGGAATCGACGCTCTCGCCGTGGCGTAGCGAAAAGCTGCGGATGGTGCCCCATGATTCAGCAAAGAGAATGAGGACGAGCGGCGGCGCGAAGCGGGCGACATGCGCGACGTCGTCCAGTGACACCGAAAACGGGCCAGCCCATATTCCGGCAAGATCGATCTGGCCGACGACGGCGACGCCCCGGCTCTGAAGGTTAAGCAGGATCGAGGCGGCGATGCCCGCCACGATGACGACGAGACTGCCGGGAATGGTGGGGCGCTTGCGCATGAGGAGCAACACGGCGAGCGCTACGACGCCGACAACGATGCTTTCAAGGCTCCAGTCCTGCGGGCGGGAGAGGATTTGCAAGAGGATGGAGAGCGGCTCGCCTGAATGCGCCTTTATTCCGAAAATGCTCGGCAATTGCTTGATGGTGATGAGAATGGCGAGGCCGAAAGCAAAACCGCGCAGCACCGGCCGCGAAATCACGCTCGACAGGGCGCCGAGCCGCGTGACAGCCGCAAGCAGAAACAGTACGCCCACCAGCGCGACCGTGATGGCGACGAGCAGCATCTTTTGCGCTGGTGTGACGGAAAGCGTCGCAAGCATTGCCGCCAGAATTGCAGCGGAGGAGGAGGTGGGCGAGACGACCGCAAAACGGCTCTGGCCGAAAACGGCGTAGACGATGCAGCCGGTGATGGCGGCAAGGATGGCGTGTTGCGCCGGAACGCCGGCAATGCCCGAATAGGCGATCGCCTCCGGCAACATCAGGCCGGCAATCGACAATCCCGCAACCACATCGCGCCGGTTCAATGTCATGGGCATGGAGTTGCGACCGCACTTGCGCCGACGAAGCCAGGAAAACTTTCACCCACTGAGATCACGATCCGGCACCACGTTTCCGAGATAAACGAGGTTTGACGCATTCGAGGTGCAAGTCAAAGTTTATGTTACGCGCCTGACATATATTCAGCGTTTTGTCGCCGCTTCAGCCGCCATATTGCTCGTCCGTGACCTGTTCCATCCAGTCCACGACCTTGCCGTCCTTGACCTCCTGAAGCGCGATATGGGTCATGGCGACATTGGGTGCTGCCCCGTGCCAGTGCCTTTCGCCCGGTGCAAACCATACGGTGTCGCCGGGGCGGATCTCTTCCAGCGGGCCACCCTCGCGCTGTGCCCGTCCAAGCCCGGAAACCACGATCAGGGTCTGGCCGAGGGGATGGGTGTGCCATGCGGTTCGGGCGCCGGGTTCGAAGGTGACCTGCGCGCCTTGCACCCGTTCGGCATCGAACGGGTTGAACAGCGGGTCGATGCGGACGACGCCGGTGAACCAGGCCTCGGGGCCTTTGGCTGAGGCCCGTGTTCCCGCACGCAATATTTCCATGGTCACTCTCCTGACTGGTATCCTGTGGTGATTTGAAGCGGGAATGCCCCTCTTGTCCACAGGCGAGTGAAAATTCGCTCGAAGGTGGAGCGAGCCGGCCAAAGTTTTGCCGACATGGATGATGGATGATTTGAGGCGCATGCCGCCTGCTCGATCAGGCCAATCGGACGTTCCGCGAGGCATGACACTTTTCATCTGGCGGTTATAGGTTGGTGAAAAAGAGCGTTGCAGCAAGTTGATTCTGGAACGCCGTGCGTCCTTTCGGGGCGCACGGCGTTTTTTATTGTGGAACCGGATCGCCCTGACGGTATCCGGTTCCGTTTAGACCAAAACGTCAGCCGATCTGCGCGTTGTCGTCACGCTTGATGGCGATGACGGCCGAGCGTGGCAGCTTGCCTTCGCCATCCGGGAAGGGGGCGTCGGGGTGCTGGATACCGACGAAGTGGGTGCGCTTGTCGCCGGACCATGTCTGGCCGGTGACTTCGGAACCCTTCGGCGCGGTCAGGAAGCGTTCGATACGGCCGGTGGCCGGATCGCCCGCCAGCATCTGGTTGTTGCCCTGCCCGGCGAAGTTGCCTTCATTGCTGTCTTCGCCGTCGGTCTGGATCCAGAGGAGACCAGTCGAGTCGAACATCATGCCATCAGGCGAGTTGAACATGTTGCCTTCGTTGATGTTCGAAGAGCCGGCATAGACATCCTTGTGAACGGCGGGGTTGCCGGCCATGCAGAACAGATCCCACTTGAACTTTCCGTCCGCGTGGTCGTCATTTTCCGGGTACCAGCGCACGATCTGGCCGTATTCGTTCTTCTCGCGCGGGTTGGCGGCATTGATCGTCATGGCGTCGCCGCCGGCATTGGCGCGCAGCTTGCCATCCTTCATTTCGCCACGGCGGCTGTTGTTGGTGAGCGCGCAATAGGCTTCGATGGCGACCGGGTTGATGGCGACCCATTCCGGACGGTCCATGGTCGTTGCGCCCACCTTGGAAGCGGCCTGACGGGTGAAGACGCAGATCTCGTCGATCTTCATACCCGTGGTTTCAGGCGTGAGAGCCACCCATTCGCCAGCGCCGTCATCGACGAACTTGGCGACGTAAAGCGTGCCTTCGTCGAGCAGTTTCGAGGTGTCGCCGCCCGGCACATAGATGCCGTTGGAGACGAATTTATAGAGGAATTCGCCACGTTCGTCGTCACCCATATAAACGACGACACGGCCGTCGCGCGCGATGACCACGGCGGCGTTCTCGTGCTTGATGCGGCCGAGTGCCGTGCGCTTGATCGGGGTGGAGGAGGCGTCCGAAGGATCGATCTCGACCACGTAACCCGCACGGCGCGGCTCGTTCGGGTTCTTGGCGACGTCGAAACGCGCGTCGAACTTCTCATAGGCATAACGCGTCTCGGCGGCGATGCCATAACGCTTGTAATCGTCAGGCAGCTTGAAGGTGGCGTCGGTGGTGCCGAAGTAACCGTTGAAGTTTTCTTCGCAGGTGAGGTAGGTGCCCCAGGGCGTGCGGCCGGCGCCGCAATTGTTGAAGGTCCCGAGACAGTCGATACCATCAGGATCGGCGGCGGTCTTGACGAGATCGGAGCCTGCGGCCGGGCCGGAAAGCTTCATCGGCGTGTTGTGATGGATGCGGCGGTTGAACGGGCTGTCGATAACGACTTCCCAGCCTTCGGTGCCTTCCTCAACTTCCATGACGGTGACACCCTGCATGTTCTGCAGGATCTTCACGTCGTCGGCAGTCTTCGGGGTGCCCTTTTCCGTATGCGGCAGGTTGATTTCCGGGTTCACATATTCGTGGTTGACGGCGATCAGCTGGTGGCTGCCGACCATGAACAGTTCCATGCCGTCGGTGTTTTCGCCGAAAACCTTGTCTGAGTTTTCAACGCTGACACCCTTGGCGTGGTCGAGATCAGGCACGTTGGAGAACAGCGGCTGACCCCATTTGGCAACCGGTTTCCAGCTGTAACCTTCCGGCACGTGGATGGTGTGGTCGGTCGCGGCAGCAACCGGCTTGAAGGGGAAACGACCGGCGGCAGCTTCCTGCGCCTCAGCCGAGGTGCTGGTCATCAGATTGCCGAGCGTGCCCATGGCGGCTGCGGCAGAACCGAAGGCAAGTACACCGCCGAGAAAGCCGCGGCGGGAAATAGCGGCTTCGACTACGCGGTCGAAATCGGTTTGGGCTGGTGGCGGGTTTTGCAGCTCGTCCCACTCGTCCCAGGACAGCTTGCTCGTATCGATATCGGTCATGTTGTATCTCCACCGTTGCATGTTTGGAATCATTCCAACACGGTGCGTACCGTTTCAGTGTTTCACACGAATGACGGGAATAGCGGCTTTAAATATGATATTTAGAGACAGGAATGCTGTATTTTTCCCTTAATGCGGGAGAATGATGCGGGTGAGCAAAAAGCCTTCGAAGCGGCAGAAGCGGAACGGGATCTCCGTTCTCTTTTGCCACTTGCCGCCGAGGTCGGCGGTTAGCCGAAGGGATGCCGAACCGGCCGCGTCATAACCGGACAATTCCGCCGCTTCGAAAAAGAACAAACGTTTCACGCTTGGATAGAGTGCTTTGAACAGGCTTTCCTTGGCCGAGAAGATCAGCCCGGTCATGAAGGGATCGATGTCGTTTCCGAGGCTGTGGCGTTCGTTCGCCGTCAAGGCCTGCGGGGCGATATCGCGGGCTTCCTCCTCGTTCAGAAGCCTCTCGACATCAATGCCAATACCGCAGAACCGCTCGGAAGAGCCGGCAAGAGCGATGGCCCGCCCGTGACTGTGGGAAATCGCGCCGACCACGCCTTCGGGCCAGATCGGGGCGCGATCCACTCCCATGCCGGGAAATGCTGCGCGGCCGGTGAGACGGCGGATGGCTTCTGCCGCACATCTGCGCCCGGCAATGAATTCCGCCTTGCGTCTGGGCATTGCGCGCAAAAGCTGCGGCGGCAAGGGAGGGACCCTGCCGCCGCACCCTTCTTCGGCGCTGTAATGAAGGGTGACGCAATGGCAATCGCATCTGTCATCCGGCCAAGGCCAGATGGCCTCGGGTGGATCGCCGGAAACGGCTTGGCGGTGAAACGCCGGTGCAAATGCCATATCCGTCACCCTCATCAAGCGGACCGAGTTCAGGCGGCAAGCGTGGCGCCGCCGTCGACCACGATTTGCTGCATCGTCACATGCCCGGCCTGATCGGAGGCGAGGAACAGCACCGTGTCGGCGATGTCGTCCGGCCTTGCGATCTTGCCGAGCGGAATGCCGAGCTTGAACTGCTCGGGCAGGCCGGCGACAAGCCGCTGTTTGCCGGCGGGATCGCTCAGCATACCCGCAAGCATAGGCGTATCGGTGGAGCCGGGTGACACCACATTGCAGCGCACGCCATAGGGCGCAAGTTCAAGGGCGGCGCAATGGCTGAGGCTGACCAGCGCCGCCTTGGAAGCGCAATAGGCCATCATGCCGATGCGCGGCACGACGGCGGCATTGGAGCCGACATTGACGATGGCGCCATGCCGCTGCCGCTTGAAGGTGCCGCTCCATTGCCGCAGCAGGTAGAACGGCCCAGCGGCATTCACATCCATGCAGGCTTTCCAGTCCTCCGGCGTCAGGCTTTCGCTGTCACCGAGGCGCAGAATGCCAGCGGCGTTGACCAGAATATCGAGCCCGCCCCACTCCTTCTCGACCGCCTTGCTGACCGCCTCCACCGCCGCCACGTCGGTGATGTCGAGCGCGATCTGGCGGAAGGTTGCATCCGTTGCATCGGCGATGAGGTCGAGGCCGATGACCTCGGCCCCTTCCTCAGTGAAACGCTCGGCGATGCGGCGGCCGATGCCCTGCGCGGCGCCCGTCACCAGCACGCGCCGTCCGGTAAATCTGTTCTGCGTCATCTTGTCCGTCCGTTCAGGCCGCGAGCCGCTTTTCGTCGATCAGCGCCCACCAGGCCGAAAGCGTCGGCACGCGGGCGAGTTCATCGAAGCCCACGGTGACGCCGCGTTCCTTCAATTCACCGGCAAGCTTCATCACCTGCAGGGAATCCAGACCGTAGAAGATCAGGTTCTCATCGGGGTCGATGTCGCTTTCGTCCTCCACCAGTTGCAGGACGCGGGCTTTCAGCCATTCGCTGATATCGGTGGCTTCTCCTGCACCGGCAAGGCTTGCAGTATCGAGCACCACGCCGCAGCGCGTTGCCACATATTGCAGCGCCATGCGGTGTTCGCCTTCCGAAAAATCGGCGACGCCGTCACCGATCATGAAGGGCTGAATATCCTTCATGAAGGCTTCCACAGCCGTCATCATGCAGCCGATATGGGCATAGACACCGCCGATGATGATCTGGTCGCGGCCCCAGCCTTTCATGCGCTCGGCGAGGTCCGAGCGCTGGAAGGCGCTATAACGCCATTTGGTCAGCACCACGTCGTCGGGCGTCGGCGCAAGCTTGTCCACGACCTTCTGTAGTTCCGGGTCGACGACGGTAAGCCCCGGTCCCCACATGTCGTTCAGAAGCGCGCGGTCGGCGGCAGGCTGGTCGTGCGGCTGGGCGGTGTAGATGACCGGTACGCCGTTCTGAACCGCCCAGGCCTTCACCTTGGCGAGATTGTCGATGAGGGTTGTCATCAGCTTGCCGTCGGCCTCGTAGAACCGCAGGAAATAACGCTGCATGTCGTGGATGAGCAGCACGGCGCGCTTGGCGTCCGGCTGCCATTTGGTCTTGTTGGCCGGGAAGCTGGCAGCAACCGGCATCGGATAATCGGAAATGGTGGGGATTGTCATATTGACCTCGATAGTTTGGCGCATCGGCATGGGCGAGGCGCAATTTTTCAAATGGTTGAGGCGTGCGCTTGCCGCACGCCTTTAAGGTGCTGCCTTACGCCGGGACGGGTGCTGCCAGCAGGTCGCGCAGCTTTTTCTTGTCGATCTTGCCAACGGCGGTAAGCGGCATGGCGTCGATGAAGCGCACCCGGTCCGGCAGCTTGTAATCGGCGACGCCGAGACCGGAGAGGTGCTGGCGGATGGCCGGCGCCTTCAAAGCGGGGTTGCGGGAAACGACGAAGACGCAGCTTTTCTCACCGAGGAATTCGTCCTGCATCGCCACCAGTGCAGCGTGCGTCACATCCGGATGCCGCAGGATCAGGTTTTCCACCTCCTCCGAAGCGACCTTTTCGCCGCCACGGTTGATCTGGTCCTTCACCCGGCCAACCACCCGCAGATAACCTTCAGGCGTGCGCTGAACGACATCACCGGAATAATAAAAACCTTGGTTGTCGAAGACGCGGGCGCTGTGCTCGGCGGCGCGGTAATAGCCGCGGAACGTATAGGGGCCGCGCGTCGCCAGCATACCGGCTTCGCCTTCGGGAACGTCGTTGCCGTCCTCGTCGACGATGCGGATTTCGTCATCCGGGCTGATCGACCTGCCTTGCGTGGTGAAGACGATATGGTCTGGGTCCCCGGCGCGGGTGTAGTTCACCAGACCTTCCGCCATGCCGAAGACCTGTTGCAGGCCGCAGCCCAGCACTTCCGGCACCTGGCGAGCCAAAGCTTCGGCAAAGCTCGCGCCGCCGACCTGCAGCAGCTTGAGGGATTTTAGCCGTTCGCGATGGGCAGGGGCCACCTGTAGCCATAGTGCTACGGCCGGTGGCACCAGAGGCACCATGTCGATTCCATGTTTTTCGATGAGATCGAAGCAGGCAAGCGGCTCCGGATTGGCCGCCATCACCACGGTGCCGCCGGCGTGGAATACGCCAAGCGCGCCGGGCGAGCTCATCGGGTAATTATGCGCGACCGGAATGGCGCAGAGGAAACGGGTCTGTGGCGTCAGCTCGCAAATTTCCGCACTGGCCCGGGCGCTGTAGTCATAGTCATTATGCGTGCGGGGGATCAGTTTCGGCGTTCCGGTGCTGCCACCGGAAAGCTGGAACAGCGCCACCTCGTCGGCCGCCGAAGGGCCGTAGAACGGCGCATTTTCGGCAGGCGACGAGAACCGCTGTTCAAGGCTGCGCTGCGGATTTGTGTCGCCCAGCAGCAGGGTAACGGCAAGCTGCGGAGAGACAAGTTTCAGCGCATCCAGAAACGTGTCATTGGCAAAAAGCTCGTGGGAACGCGAGCCGATCACCAGCTTCGGCGCGATCTGCTCCGCGTAGGACGTCATTTCCAGCTTGCGATGGCTGAAAAGCGCATTGACGGGTGCGGCACCGATTTTCATCAACGCGAAAAAGACGAGATAGAACTCGGCGATATTAGGCAATTGCACCAGCGCCGTGTCGCCTTTGCCGATACCAGCAGCGGCCAGATGCCCGGCGAGATTGGAGGATTGCCGGTCGAGATCGGCATAGGTGAAGCGGCGTTCGCCGCAGATCAGCGCTGTCGCATCCGGCCGGCGCTCCACCTGTTGGGTAAGGATGTCGCTGAGCGGTCTGTCGATCCAGTAGCCGCGGTCGCGGTATCGGCGCGCAAGGTCTTCGGGCCAGCGTTCAAATTCGATTGTCATGGTTTGTCCCTGGGAAAATTAGGCAGAAAGACCGCAGGCGTTCAGCATGGTCTTGAGCTTGGTCTGCACCTCGGCCCATTCGGATTCAGGCTCCGAGGCCTCAACGATGCCGGCGCCCGCAAAGAGCCGTACGGTTTGCCGCTGCACTGTGCCGCAACGGATTGTCACGACCCATTCGCCGTTGCCTTCGGCATCCGTCCAGCCGACCATGCCGGTAAACAGCCCGCGCTCGAAAGGCTCGACGAAGCGGATGAGGCGATGGGCGCGCTCGGTGGGGAAACCGCAAACGGCCGGTGTCGGATGCAGCAGGCACGCCAGCTGCAGCGCATTGGTTTCAGGATCGGCAAGGCGGCCTTCAATGCGCGTCGAAAGGTGCCAGAGAGCGGCGGTGTTGATGAGGGAGGGTTTTTCGGGAACGTCGATTTCCGCGCAGCAGGGCGACAGCAGCGAGCGGATATCCTCGATCACGAGGCTATGCTCGTAATGATCTTTTTCCGAAGCCGAAAGCCGGTCGGCATTGGCCTTGTCGGCCACCGGGTCGACCATGCGTTTTGCCGAGCCCGCGAGCGGGTTCGAGATGACTTTTTCGCCCTGCTTGCGGATGAGGAGTTCGGGGCTGACGCCGATCAGATCGCCACCATCGGGTAGCGGGATGCGGAACTGGTAACCTTCGCGATTTTGCTTGGCGAGGCTGGCCAGCAGTCTTTCGACATTGACCTCGGAGGCAAAGGTCAACTCGCGCATCACCGAAAGCACCGCCTTGCGGACCTCGGAATGGCGGAAATTGACGATGGCATGCTCGACAGCGCGCTTGAAACCGCTCTCGTCGGGCAGGCTGTTCTGGCTGACAAGCGCCGGCATGGCCGAATCAGCAGCGACCGGCGCACTACCCTTTTTACTCCACTCATAGTTGTCTGGAATGTAAAGGCATGATGGTTCGCTGACGTCGAAGGGGATTGCGCCAATGGCGATGGGATTGTTCAGCCCAGCCCTGCGTGCCCGCTCGAAAGCGCCCTTTATTGCCTGCTGCAAAGGGCTTGCAGCATCTTCGCCGCCTCGGGCGGGAAGCGTTATCTTTTCGCGAATGCCCTTGGCCCGTAATTGTCCCGTGCCGGAAGTAAACAGAAATTCTCTATCAAAATCAGTAATTTCGTCGGATTCGACGTCATTCGTCCTGAGTGCCCCAGTTTTCATGGGATGCCTCCTGTGCGAGTGGTTGACGATGGCTTATACTTGATTATGATAATCATGTTTTGTCAATCGGTGCAAAGTCACATGCTAAATTTAACCCCCATGCAGGTTGCCTACTGGGTCGGCCGAGAGGCAGACGGGATACTCGGAAAAGTTACGCCGCATCTTTATCTCGAGTTCGAGGGCAAGGGGCTGGAGGCGGAAAGGCTGGCCGTTGCAGTCGACAGGCTTTGCCGGCGTCACCCCATGCTCAGCCTCAGGATCGATGCGGAAGGGCGCCAGACCGTGGACCCCGTAGGCCGGCTGTTCCGCCTCGACGTGGAGGATATGACAGCACTGGATGAGGAGGTGCTTGCGCAGCGTCTTGCCGCCAAACGTGAGGAGTGGAGCCATCGCCGGGTCGAACTGCGTGTTGCCCCGCCAGCGGCGGTTTCGCTCAGCCTGTTGCCTGAGGGCCGCTCCCGGCTGCATGTCGATACCGATATGCTGGCGATCGATCCGGCCAGCGTGCGCATCGTGATGGAGGACCTCGCCCGCTTTTATGAAGCGGATGCGGGCGAAATCGAGCCATCGGGAGATACACCGCCGTCTTTTTTCAGCTGGGCGGAACGTCTTGCATCCGATCCGGAACTTAGGGCTCAGCGTGAAAGGGACCGGCTGTGGTGGCGGCAGCATATTGCCGATATTCCAGAGGCCCCGCCGTTGCCGTTTTTGCTCGATGACGCGTCCCGCGCCGTTCATACAGATCGCCTTGCTGCAACACTGTCACCGGCTGAACGCAGCAGTCTGGAGCAGGTGGCGTGGCGCTGCTGCGTGACCACGTCGAACTTATTGCTGGGCGTTTTTGCAGTCGTGCTTTCGCAGGCGACGGATGCGAAAAAGCTCCGGCTTTCCGTGCCGGGTTTCTGGCGAGCGCCGCTGGTGGAAGGGGTCGACGGCATCGTCGGCGAATTCTCCAATGTGCTCGTGCTCGGCGTCGATATCCGGCCTGCGGAGAGCCTTGAGCGGCTGCTCGGGCGGCTGTTCGATGAGATGAACGGGCTCCTGGCGCACCAGTCCTATCCCGGTGTCAGCGTCATGCGTGATCTTTCCCGCCTGCGCGGCGGCTTGCAGACCTCGCCGGTGGTCTTCACCGCCGGGGTCGATCTTCCGGGCGGCGAGCTTTTTCCGAGCGCGTCGGGCGTGTGTTCGGTCCGATGATCCACACCGTCTCGCAAGGGCCGGGCGTTGCGCTGGATGCGCAGGTCGTAGCGCTGGATGGCGGGCTTTTGATCAACTGGGATGTGCGGCTCGACGCGCTGCCGGAAAGCTGGCTGCGCGCCCTGTTCGACGCCTATACCACCCTTCTTCGCCGTCTCGCCGCCGACCCCGATCTCGTTTCCGCAACCGTGGAGCGATTCGGCTTGCTAGCGCCGGAAGCGATAGCGCAAGCCAAAGGAAAACCCATGGAACGCTCCCTTTCAGCCTTGCAAAAGGCCTATCTGCTCGGTCGCGGCACCCACCTGCCGCTGAGCGGCGTGGCGATGCAGGAGTTCCGCGAATATCGCGGCAATATCGATCCGGCATTGCTTCGCTCGCGCCTCACCGCAATGGTCGAGCGGCATGAAAGCCTGCGCACCCACATCGATGAGCGGCGTCTGGTGCAGGTGGTCTCGGATGAGCCGAAGCTAAACCTTGATATTGTTGATCTTTCGCACCTGTCCGCTGCCGAAGCCGAACAGCGGATCGGCACCGTGCGGCAGGATTTCTCCCATGCCCATTTCGATCTTGCCGCCTCTCCCTGGCAGGTCACGGTGTTTCGTCTGCCGGAAATTGCGGTGGGGGACAGCATGGCGGTCTTCCTGCGCTTCGACGCCCTCATTCTCGATGGACGGGGAATAGCCAGCCTTGCGGCGGAACTCTTCGATGGTGTCGTGCCGCCCGCATCAACCGTAGCAACCATCGCCGCGCAGCAAGATGTAGCAGCGGCCCGTGCCGAGGATGCCGCATACTGGGCTGAGAAACTTGAGGGTGTGGAAGTGCCCTCGCAACTGCCGTGGAAAGCCCCGCTCGAAACCATTGCCGTTTCGCGTTACAGCCGCCAGAGCCTGACCGTGGAAAAACAACGCTTTACCGCCTTTTCACGGATCGGCGCAAAAGAGCGGCTGTTCAAGAATTCGGCGCTGACGGCGGTAATCCTCGATGTGCTGTCGCTTTGGCTGAACGAAGGTGCCCTCGTCGTCGGCATTCCCGTCGCCCCGCAGGTGGAAGGCGTCTTTGCCAACCGCTCGAGCTTCATCGCGGTCAAATGGGATGCCGCCAAGGGCGATTTTGCGGAGCGGGCCGCAGCTTTGCAGACGGGTGTGCTGGAGGGCCTCAACCATCTCGCTTTTTCGGGGATCGATCTCAATCGCATCCTTCTTAACGCCAATCCGGGTGGGCTTGCCCTGCCTGTCGTCATCACCAACGGCCTCTCATGGCCCACGCTTTCGCAAGACTCGGGGCTGCGTTGGACGGACGGGTTGACCCAGACACCGCAGGTGGCGCTGGATTTCCGTTTTTCGCAAAACCCGGATGGCGATCTCGTCCTCGATATCGATTATGCGGAGCAGGCGATCGATGCCGCAATGGTGGCGGATATTCTCGGTGCCATAGAGCGTGCGATTACCGCAATCACCGCCAGCGGGACGTTCTCGATGAATTCCCGCGAGATCGTCGATCTGTCTCACTACCGGCTGAACGGCGACGAGCGGAACTTCGTCTGCCCGCCATTCCTGGAACGGATCGCCTCTCATCTTTTCGAAGGCGACCGATCGCGCACGGCCCTGATCAATGGCAAACGGCGAATTTCCTATGGCGAACTCGGCGATACTGTGGCGCGGGCGATGGCGGGCCTTAAGACGCGCGGCGTTGGCTGCGGCGATGTCGTGGCGGTTTGCCTGCCGCGCAGTCCCGAGCACACGGCCGTCACGCTGGCCGCCGCCCTGATAGGCGCCATCTGGGTGCCGATCGATGCGGGCTCGCCGGAAGACCGCCTGCGCTATTTGCTGACCAATTGCCGCCCGGCCATCGTCGTCGCCCGTAACGTTCCTGAAGGCTTCGACGCTATCGATCCCGAGGAACTTCTCGCAGCGCCAGCCGCCTCCGGCGTGCCCGTTACTGTGGCGGATCTGGCGGCACTTTCGGCGAGCGAAGCGCCCGCCTATTACCTCTACACCTCCGGCACGACAGGCAAACCGAAATGCGTCGTGCTCTCCAATCGGGCCACGGCGAATGTCATCGGCAGCACGCTTTCGGAATGGGCGGTGACGGAAAACGACGTCTTCATCTCCGTTACGCCTTTGCACCATGACATGTCGGTCTTCGATGTTTTCGGGTCGCTTGCCGCGGGTGCAACGCTGGTGCTGCCGGAACCCGGTGAGGAAAAGGACGCGGTCCGCTGGAACGAGCTGGTGGCCGAACACGGCGTTACGCTGTGGTGCTCGGTTCCTGCGATCCTTGAAATGCTTCTGTCCTGCCGTCGTGGCGACCAGCTCGGCTCGCTTCGGCTCGTCGCGCAGGGCGGCGATTACATCAAGCCCGTGGTCATCGAGGAGTTGCGCCGGCTGAAACCTGAGCTTCGGCTGATATCGCTCGGCGGGCCGACGGAAACGACCATCTGGAGCATCTGGCACGAGATCGTGGCAGAGGACACTACGGCGATACCCTACGGGCATCCTTTGCCCGACAATCGCTATTTCATCCTCAACGATCAGGGCAGCCATTGCCCGGAGGGCGTTGTCGGACGCATCCACACAGCGGGCGTGAATGTGGCGATCGGCTATCTGGAAGATGGTGCCATTACCCAGACGGATTTCGTGACGGTCAGCGATACGGATGGAATTGCCGTCCGCGCTTTCCGCAGCGGAGACCGGGGCCGCTACCGGCCGGATGGCAAGATCATGTTCGCAAGCCGCGTCAACGGTTATGTCAAGGTGCGCGGGGTGCGGGTCTCGCTGCCGGATGTGGAAAACGAACTTATCCGCCATCCCTCTATCCAGCGGGTTCTTGTGGTGGATTACGGCGCCGAGCAAAAGGGCGAGGCCGCTATCGGCGTGCTTTATGTTCCGATGCCCGGTTTTGAGCTCTCCGCCGCCGATCTGCGCAATTTCGCCCGCAGGCATCTGCCGGAATCGCATGTGCCCGGCCGCTTTCTCAATGTCGCCGATCTGCCGCTATCGGCCAATGGCAAGCCGGATCGTCGCCGCGCCCGCGAATTGCTGATGGCGGCGGAACCGGCGAAGGCACCTGCGGCTGTAACAGTCAAAGCCGCCGATCAGGGCGATCGCCGGGTGCTGGATATCTATCTCGGCGTGCTGGGCAAAAACCCGGCAAATGTGGATACGAGCAGCGATCTGCTGGCGCTTGGCCTCTTGCCTTCACATCTGAAAACCGTCTCGGCCGAAATCCGCAGCGCCTTCGGCGTGGAACTTTCGCCGCAACAGCTTTTGCGGTGCCGCAACGCCAAACAGGTCAGTTCGCTTTTACCCGCCTCGGCGGCATGAGGCCTCACGGCCAGAAATCATAGGAATAACCCAAGGAAAAACAGATGGCGCATATCGATCCTGCCGGCGGCTGGCTTCCCCTGACCCAGCCGCAACTCGATTTCTGGGAGGAGTTTTCCTTCCATCCCGACGAGCCGGTCTCCACCGTCGCCCATTATATTGAGCTTTCCGGTGCCGTGAATGAAGGCGCGCTGCTCGAGGCGATCAAACGCACCGTGCGGGAATCGGAAGTGCTGTCGATCCGTTTTCGTGTCAGTGAGGATGGCGAGACGCCACAGCAACGCTGCGATCCGCTCCACGCTCCGGTGGTCGAACTTGTCGATCTCCGCGCCCATTCCGCGCCTTTCGAAGAAGCGCTGCGACGCATGAACGCGGATGTCGAGGCAAGGCTTGATCTTCGAACAGACAAGCTCTCCGCGCAGTTGCTTTACCGCATCGCCGAGGAGCGCTACCTCTGGTATATCCGCGCCCATCATATCGTTGTCGACGGTTATGGCCTGACGCTAGTGGAGCAGCGCTGCGGGCAGCTTTACGGGCACTATTGCGGCAAGGGCGAGGCGGGTCCGGATTTCCATCCCTTTCCCAGTTTTCTTGCCGAAGAGGACGCCTACCGGCAAAGTCGCCGTTTCGAAAAGGACCGCGATTTCTGGACGGCCTATCTCGCGCCGCCCGTTGATCTGCCGGTGCTGGACAAGGATTGCGAGGATTACGGCGGCGGTGGCCTGCATGCCGATGCGGGATTGCCGGAAGGTTTCAGCACCAGGCTGCAACAGATATCGGGTGCGCTTGAGATCGGCTGGCCGGACCTGCTGGTGCTGCTCTCAGGTCTTTATCTTCACCGTGTCCTGCCGCGCCCGGATCGTGATGTGCTGACGTTGTGGCTGCCATTCATGAGCCGCTGGGGCAGCGTCGGCGCGCATATGCCCGCCATGCTCGTCAATATCCTGCCATTCCACCTGACGATAGAACCGCAGGAGACCCTCGGTGGCTTCCTTGCGCGCAATGCCGCCAATCTGCGCAAACAGCGCCTGCATGGCCGCTACCGCATCGAACAGATCGCCGCCGACCGCGACATATCCAAGGGCCGGCGGTTCTTCTTCTCACCGCTCATCAATGTCCTGCCCTTCAGCGCTCCGGTATTTGCCGGGCTTGCCGTTATCAGGCACATTCTCGCCAATGGCCCGGGCGACGGGTTCAACCTGACCTTCCGCGGCGAAGATGACGGAAGCGATCTGAACCTGCATATCGACGCGGATTCCGCACTGACGGAAGCCGGCGATTTCGAACGTTACCGTGAGGAATTGCCGCTGTTTCTGGATGCCATGTTGCGCAGCGAGGCGCTGACGGTTCCGGCTGAAGAGGTTTCCGCGACGTTCCGTCTGGCGGTCTGAGCGGGGTGCCGAAGCTGGCGCAGGCGGATGTAAAATAGCCGCAGACTAGTCACAGCCATCTCCCCACACGCAACGTCATCCTCGGGCTCGACCCGAGGATCCATTGTCGCCAAGAGGCATGGATCCTCGCCTCAAGGGCGAGGATGACGAAGGAGAGGCTTCCAGCCTTTTCAGCAAAATAAACCCGGCGCCGCCAAGCGACGCCGGGTTTTTCTGTGTTCGCTTGCCCGCACTCAGGCCAGGGTCGTTAGCACCCTGCTCGAAGCGCCCACCTCGGCGAAACGGCTGAAGACGCCGCTGGTGGTGCTGCGCAGCCGGTCGACATCGTCAGGGCCGTAACGGTCGGAGCGGTAGCTCATCAACACGCGGATGGAGCGTTCGCCGCCAATCGTTTCTTCCATCACCTCAAATTGCAGCCCCAGCATGGATCGTGCTTGTCGGGATCGATCTGCCGGAATTCGACGGGTTTGCCGTCCGGCCCGGCAAGCGTACCGTTCAGCTTGTTCTTGGCGTGGATCTGGATGAATACCTCGAACAGATGATCCCGGCCCGGTGTCATGCCGAGCGCCTCTTCGACGAGATCGATCGGGATTTCGCTGTGTTCCAGAGAGCCGTTGACCGTGTTCTTGACCGATGAAATCAGCTCGCCGACCGTCATCTCCGCACGGAAACGCACACGATGGGCTACAACCGTGGTGAAATAGCCGATCGTATCGAAATAGCCGCTATCGGTGCGGCCGGACGCCGAAGTGCCGACCACGAGATCGCTCAGGCCGCCCAGATGCCGCAGCGATGCGGCAATGGCGGCATAAACGACGTTGAACAGGGAGGCGCTGTTCTGCTTGGCGATGGCGTAAAGCCCGTCGCTGACGTGTTTTTCCAGCTTGAACTCGATCCAGCCGCCTGCAGGCGCCTCGTCATGTGCAGCTTCGGGCGGCGTGCTGTTCTGCCCGGTGAGGACAAGGCCCTTCGGCGCATCCCGCAGCATATCGGTCCAGTAGTTCAGATGCGTGGCATTCACGCCTGATGCCACCTGTTTTCTGGCGAATTCATGGAAGGGTGCGGGTTTGCTCGCAAAGACGGGGGCCTTGCCCGCCGCCCTTGCCCGATAGGCCTCGGTCAACTCGTCCATCATCAGGTTCACAGACCATTCGTCCAGCACGATATGGTGGAAGAGGAAGGAGAGTACCTGGCCACCGGTTTGCGGATTGCGCAGGAAACGCAGCCGCATCGGCAATTCGCGGGCAAGGTCGAACCGCCAGGACGCTTCCGTGTGCCGGTTCGCGCCTTCGCTTTCTTCGCTGGTCCAGAACCACTTGTAGCCGGGCAGGTCGTGCATTGGCACGATCTTCTGCAGAACCGTGCCATCCTCGACGTAAAAATGGGTTCTCAGGCCGGGATGGCGCTCGATAATATCGAGGAACGCGCATTCAAAGGCGTTCTCATCGACGGGATCGAGGAAATCGAGCGCGAAGGGGATGTTGAAAATCTCGCCGAAACCGAAGGCGGCATAGGCTTTCCAGAGCGACATCTGCGCAAGCGACAGCGGTGCGGTGAGCGAGCCGGTCTCCGTAGACTCCAACTGTGCAGGTGCTGTGGTTTCGAGACGGGTCGCCTGTTTTGCAAGCGCTGCGGCGGTGGGATAGCTGAACAGGTCGTTGAAACGCAGCTCGATGCCGTGATTGCTCAAAAGGCGTCCGATGATGCGGGTCGCGATCAGCGAATGGCCGCCAAAATCGAAGAAATCGTCATCCGGTCCCATGTCTGGCGACGCAAGCGCTTCGCGGAATTCGGCAAGGATCGTTGCGGCAGTCTCGTCGTCGTTTGAGCGGGAGGTGGCGGGTAGGGATGCTGGAGCCTCCAGCCCTGCGGACGAGGTTTGATGCGTGATGCCGGAAAAATCCGCGCCGCCTTCGAGATGGGCGATGAAACGCTCCAGCAGGAATGCCGTCGCATGCGGCGAGGTTTCCTTGCCGCCCGTCAGTTCCAGACGGATGTGGCCATCCACCGTGCTGCCAACGGCAAGTGTCAGGCCAAGGCCGGACTGGAGAGAGGGGAGCGGCAGGCGCTCGAACCGGAGCCGATCGACGGATGAGGTTTCAGCTGATGTTGCCAGCGCTTGCAGCGTGAAGGTGGCTGCTTCGTCGCTGTGTTCGCTCTGTTGGGCCAGCCCCGCCCGTACGGCTTTTTCGGCCTCCTGCAGCGACTGGCCACGCGAGATCGAGACGTGGGCGACCGCATCTACTGGCAGCGGCAAGCCGGCTTCGTTCCCCGGCTGGAGGGGCAGGCGCAGGGTAACAGTGTCGAGATCGCCGCTGGTCGCCAGAAAAAGCGCGAAACGGGCGCCGGTGCGTGCCAGAAGCGCGTCCGTTGCGGTTGAGCCGCCTAGCTCCAACAGGGTGGCCGGAAGATCGACGCCGTGGCTGTGGCTCACGGGCTTGGCCCTGCCATCGCGCAAAGAGACGATGTGCGTGCCGGAGGCCGGCCCTTGGAGCCAAGGCAGCGGAACTGGATTGACGATGCCGTTTTCGGTGATGCGTGGCAAAAGCGGCTTCGGTGCTTCGCCGGCATAGGCTGCGGCGATAGCTTCCAGCAAAATATGTGGCGAGAGGGTCTCACCAAGCAGGCCATGCACCAGAAGCGCCAGCAACACCTCTCCTTCACTCAAAAGCACGATGGCCTGAAATGGCGGATCGATTTCTGCGTCGAAGGGGCTTGCCTGAAGGTCGTGCAGCAGCGCCACCGCTTCGTCTGTCGACGGCGCCTGAAACAGTTGCACGAGAGATGCCGATGGGGCTTCGACGCTCTTGGCAAGGGTGCCGTCTTCTCCGAAGGAAAACCGGACGCGAAGCTGCGGCCAGGCGTCGCAAACCGTCTTCAGCGCCGATGTCAGGCGCAGAAGGTCGCTCTCGCCGCCGATGCGGTAGGTGAGAAGATGCCGGAAGACCTGATCGGGGTCCTGAAATTGCGCGAACCAGACCCGTTCTTCATATTGGCTTGGCTGCGATCCGCTCTCTGGGGCTTCGTCGCCATTGTCGAAGGCTTCGTCAATGCGACGCGCAAGCATGCGCGAATTATCTGCTGCCATGGTCCTCTCCTTGGAAGTATTTGGGCGTCGCGCTCAGCGCGAAAAATTCTATCTCTAGCGGGGGATCAACCTTACGCGCGCGACTGCTCGATCAGCGCCTGCCATGCGGCAAGCGTGGGCTGACGGGCAAGATCGTCATAGTTCAGTCGCGTGCCGGCGAGTTGCGAAAGCGGCGGGATCAGGCGCATGAGGGCGAGGGAATGAAGCCCGCAGCCGAACAGGTTGGCATTCGGCCCGATATCTCCCACCTCATCGTCCAGAACCTTGGCGAGATGGGCCTTGAGCTCCGTCGTCATCATTTCCGTCTCCAGCTTGCCTGCCGCCGCGATTGCCGGTTCAGTCATCGAAATGATCGTGAACGCCGCTTGCGCCGCGCCGCCAGTAACCGGAAGCGCGTGTCCATTTGGGGTTTGCGCCGAACTCGCCGACCAGGAGGGTGCGCAGGTCTTTCGCAGTTTTCGATCTCGCAGGCGACCCAGCTGAAGAAATCACCCTTCGGCAGGTCGAGTGTGCGCAGCGCTTCCGTCAGGGCATCGTGATCGGCGCCGCTTGTGGCCTTCTGCGTTACCCAGATTATCGAGGCGTCGGCTTTCGTGTCGATGTTCATACGGTCTTCGTCCGTCTCGACCTCAATCAGGGCAACGACGCGGGTGCCCTCAGGCATTTCTTCCAGTCGCCGTGCTAGCGCGGGAAGGCCGGTATCGTCGGCGACAAGCAGATGCCAGTCGAATGTGAAGGGAACGGTGAACGAGCCGCGCGGGCCGGCGATCCATGCCCTGTCACCCACCTTGACGGATTTTGCCCAGTTGCTGGCGGGACCGTCATGATGCGTGGCGAAATCGATGGCGAGTTCACCCTTCTCCGCATCAAAGCTGCGTGGCGTGTAATCGCGTGCCAGCGGGCGCGGCGCGCCTTCGGGAAATTCAAGGCCGTTCGGGCCGATCACCGGCAGGTTAGGTTCGGTTTCGCCGGGAAGCGGGAAGAACATCTTGACGTGGTCGTCAAAACCAAGGCTGGCAAAGCCTTCCAGTTCAGGCCCGGTCAAAACGATGCGCACCATGGAGCCGCTGAGTTTTTCCACGCGGGCCACGTCAAGGCAGCGCAGCTTGACGGCGTAACGATGGCGTTTGGGGGTACGGTCCGGAACGCCGGTTTCGATGCTTTGTGCAATGCTCATGTTGCTGTGTTCCCTGGGATATCGCCGATTGGGGATCGGCAGTTTCGCTGTCCCGGATCGGCTTGCCGGACAATCGCGCACCGGAGTTTTCCGGCGGGAGATCCGACGTCGTTGCGTCAAGATGCGCGAACCATAACAGGCGGTTTCGGCCGTCGCAATATAAGTTTCTTCAAAAACTCAAGTTTATGTCCGGCGCATGGTTTGCGCCGGAATTGGGCGTGCGGCAAGGGCGATCAGCGGCGGCCCGCCCAGCTCTCCACCGCGTCCAGTGTGTGCAGGGCGCTGGGAATGGATGGCGTCGTGACCCTGGTGGAATCGAGGAAAACGATCCTGCCCTCGCGTGCCGGTTTGACGAAGCGCTCCCAGCCGGGAATGATCTTTTCAAGTGCGGCGCGCGTCCCGGCTTCGCCACGGGCGGGGCTGTTGTAGCTGTTCATCACCACCAGCAGATCCGGGTTGAGCT
Source organism: Rhizobium sp. AN73 (assembly GCF_030757975.1). Lineage (NCBI taxonomy): Bacteria > Pseudomonadati > Pseudomonadota > Alphaproteobacteria > Hyphomicrobiales > Rhizobiaceae > Rhizobium > Rhizobium sp. AN73. Next base: position 341,026 of record NZ_JARWME010000001.1, on the reverse strand, counting down.
TGCCGAAAGCCTCGGCACTCAGCGGCATCGTCAGGGTCGAGCCGAGCCCGCCCGACGAGGTGGCGTTGTCGATCTTCAGGCGCGCATAACCGAGATCCTCCAGCGCCTGTACCGCGCCGGACATGTCGCCGACCGCGTTGATCTGGTCGGTCAGCAGGATGGCAAGATAGGTCTTGCCTTTTGCGTCTTCGCCGAGTGCCTTTTTGACGGTGGCGAGTTTCGCGTCATAGGTTTTGCGGCGTTCCGCAAACGCGTCGCTTCTGCCCACCAGACGAGAAAGATCTTCCTCAACGCTGAAGCCATACGTGTGGCCGGTGCTTACCTTTTGCAGATAGACGGGTGCGACGGTGGAGAGTTGCTCGGCCTTGCCGCTATCCATTTCCGTCGCAACAATCAGGTCGGGTTGCAGTGCTCTCAGCTTTTCGAGATCGATCTGACCGACCGCGCCAAAACCTTTCGGTTTCGTGCGGCCTTCCCCGAGAACGGTGTCGATGAAATCAACGGCGGTCGCGAATTTGCCGTCGCTGTTGCGGCCATAGGCGCCGACCACATTGGCGCCGAGATCGATCAGCGGCACGCCCAAAAGAGGCTCGTGCATGACGACGATGCGCTGCGGCTGTTCCGGTACGGAAACCGTGCGACCGGCGGCATCGGTGACGGTTTTCTCGGCGGCAAGGCTGCTTCCGGCGGTCAGAAGTGCTGCAACGAGGATGGCAAATCGCATGGCATACCCTTTGTTCAATATATTCAGTGGCTGTTGGTTCGGCGCAGCGCCTGCAGGCGCAGCGTGAGGATGAAAAGCGGAACGCCGATCAGCGTCAGCGCAAGGCCGATCGGCATCGGCGTATCGGCCACCAGCCCACGCGAGAGCGTATCGGCAGTCACGACCAGAATGCCGCCGGTCAAGCCCGACAGGAAAAGCCGGGCGCGGCCGACGGCGGGTGAAACGAAGGTGGCGAGATGCGGGGCAATGACGCCGAGAAAGGTCAAGGGGCCGACAGCAGTGACGGAAGCGGAACTGAGGATAACGGCGAAAACGATGACGAGCGGGCGCGAATGTTTGACGGTCTCGCCAAGCGCCATGGCCATCTCGTTGCCGAGATCGAAAACCGCAAGCGCCCGGCCGATGAGAAAAATGCCCACAAGGCTGGCCACGAAGAGGGGCGCGAATACGAGGATGATCGGCCAACTCGCCTGAAACAGCGAACCCGCCATCCAGTCGGCGAGCGAAAGCGACGTTTCCGTCGGCGTGTAGAGCAGAAGCACGGAGGAGACGGACGAAAGGGCGGATTCGATTGCGATGCCCATCAGCAGGATGGCGAGCCCGCTCGAACGTTCGCGCCCGACGAGCGCGATCAGGAGGAAAGCCACGGCCAGACCGCCGCCGACGGCCGCAAGCGCCACCATGGTCTTGGGTGCCGCCGGCACCAGCACCAGAAGCAGCATGATGGTGGTCATCGACCCTTGGCTCAGACCAAAAAGGCCGGGATCGGCGAGCGGATTGCGGGCGACCGATTGCAGCATGGCCCCGGCCAGCGCGACGCTCCAGCCGGCCATGAAACCAAGTAGGATGCGCGGCAGCCGCACTGTCCACAGCGCATAGGCCTGATCGTCGCTCAGATGCCCACCGGCAAGGCCGCGCAGGAGATCAATGAGGCCTGTCTCGGTATTGCCGAGGCTTGCGGAAATGACGGCAAGCGAGAGCGCCAGCAGGATCAGCGCAAGCCCGGCCTTCAGATTGCCGATGCCGATCTGCAGACCGCTCGGCAGCCGCAGGACCGCTTTGCCGTCGGTGGCGAATTGCCGTTTCATGAAAGCCCCCTTGCCGAAGGCGAGAGATAGAAACGCTTCACGATGACGATGAAGACGAGGCCGCCGAGCAGGTCCATGAACAGCCCGGTATTGACCACATAGGGCCTGAACAGGGTCTGCGCGCCAAGGTCGGCCAGTATGCAGAGACTTGCGCCGACAAGGGCGGAAGCGGGTAGAGCGAGCGTGAAATTCACCCCGACCAGCGGCCGGACCATATGCGGTACGATGAGGCCGACGAAGCCGATGGGGCCGCAGATGGCAACGGCCGAGCCGGAGGCCAGCATGGTGGCGAAAAGTGCGATCCGGGACACGCGTGTGACGTTGACGCCGGCGGAAGCGGCTTTTTCCGCACCCAGCAGAACGAGCGTCAGTGGACGGGCGACTGACCACAACATCACCAGCGCAATGGCGCCAATCCACCAGAAATCGCTGAGGCGACCGGCATAGACATGGTTGATGTTGCCGCCAACCCAGCTCAGGAATTCGGCGCGCCGTGTGGGATTTGACAACAGCAGGGCGTTGGTGATGCCGATCAGCAGCATGGAGACAAGCGCACCGGAAAGGATGAGCGACAGGCCGCGCGGATCGTTTGCCCGCCCGGCCAGCCGGCCGACGAGGAAGCAAGCGCCAAAGCCGAAACCTGCGCCTGCCAACGCCGCAAGCCCCTGCACCTCCGGAGGAGATCGAACACCAGCGCGCCGACAACCACAAACAGTGTCGCACCGGCATTCAAGCCCAGGGTGGAGGGCGAGGCGAGAGGATTGCGGGCAAGTCCCTGCAGCACGCAGCCGCTGACAGCGGTGGTGGCGCCGACATAGATCGCAATCAGCGAGCGCGGGATCTGCTGATAGAGCAGGACCGACTGTTCATAGGTTTCGGCCTCGCCATGCAGGAGCGTTGTCGCGATTTCTGCAATTGGCATGTCGGCAGCCATCAGCACGAGGTTGATGACGAGAACGACGGCCAGCAGCAGGGCGGCGGCAAAGATCAGCGTTATTTTCGACGTCATGCCGGAATGGCCTGTTCCTGCCGCTCGAGGCGTGGCACGCAGATGAGCCGCCCCTGCCGGGAGAATATGTCGGCCTCGAGATCGAAGACGTCGGCAACATTGGCTGATGTGACCGTATTCGTGACCGGCCCGGAGGCCAGAACCCGCCCGGCCTTCAGCATGATGACGTCATCGGCGAAAGTGGAAGCGAGATTGAGATCGTGCAGTACGACGATAACAGTCTTGCCGTGCCTGTCGGTCAGTTCGCGCACGAGGTTGAGAACGGCATATTGATATTTCATGTCGAGATGGTTGACCGGTTCGTCCATCAGGATCACCTCCGTGTCCTGGGCGAGCACCATGGCGATGAAGGCGCGCTGGCGCTGGCCGCCGGACAGTGTGTTCACCTGCGCTTTGGCCTTGTCTTCCAGCCCGACGGTCTTCAGCGCTTTGGCGAAAAGCGCTCGGTCGCGCTCGGAGGGGCCGCCGCCAAGCCCGTAGCGCGCATAACCCGCAAGCTCGATCAATTCGCCAAGCGTCATATAGTCAGGGCAATGGCATTCCTGCGGCAGATAGGCGATGCGGCGGGCGAGTTCCCGGCGTCCGATCTCGCCGATCAGGCGGTCACCAAGGCTTATCCTGCCTGATGATAAAGGCACGAACCCCATGATGGTCTTCAACAGTGTCGACTTGCCGCAACCGTTGGGTCCGACCAGCGCCGTGACACGGCCGGTTTGAAAGCGGGCAGACAGGCCCTGCAATACGGGGGCGTGTCCGTAACTCACATGAAGGTCCGTGGCGTGAAGCACCGGATTACAACTCCCGTTATTCATAAGGCCATGCGTCGAGACGCCGCAAGGCTTATCTAAGTTTTTGAATTCACACATCGAACTTGCGCAAATCGGGTTTCATACCGGCAAGCGCGACAGGGTGGTCTTGAAGCGACACTAAACTATAGTAAAATTCTCCACAAATCGAAATTTGCCGATTCACATCGCAGATTTCGTGAGGATTTTTTCATTCGAGGTGTTTCATGTCAGTCGCGCTCAAGCTTCACGTCGGCATGTCGCTGGCGCCAACCTGGCTCAGCGGCGAGGCATGGCGGCGTCAAGACAGCGGTATAGACGGGGTTTTCTCCAGCGATTATTTCGTCGATCTTGCAAAGCGCGCCGAGGCTGCGCATGTGGATTTCGTGTTCCGGCCCGATACGCTTTTTTTGCGCACCGAGGGGCTGGAGAGCGGCGGCGGATTTGCGAGCATGGACCCGACCATGCTTCTGGCGGCCATCGCGCGGGAGACCAGCCATGTCGGCCTCTTATCCACGGTTTCGACGACATTTCTGCCGCCCTATGTGGTTGCCCGCCAGCTCCAGTCCCTGAATTGGCTGAGCAATGGCCGGGCAGGCTGGAACATCGTCACGGCGCTGGACGGCAATGAGAATTTCGGCCTGACGGAAATGCCGTCGCCCCAGGAGCGTTATGAGCGCGCCGCCGAGTTTACGCAGGTGGTACAGCAGCTCTGGGCGAGTTTTCCGAACGAAGCGCTGAAGCTCGACAGGAAGAACGGACGTTTTGCGGATTCGTCGCTGGTGCGGCCAATTACGCATGAAGGAAAGCACTTCAGCGTCAAAGGCCCGCTCAACCTGCCGGCCCATGCCAGCCGCATTCCGCTGGTGCAGGCAGGTGCCTCCCCGGAAGGGCGTAATTTTGCGGCTTCCGTAGCAGATGCGGTTTTTGCCTCCACGCCGGATATGCAGGCGGCAATCGAGCTGCGGGCGGATTTGCGGCAAAGAGCGGAGCGGCATGGACGCTCACCGGATGTGGTGAAGCTGATGCCGGGTCTCAGTCTTTATCTGGCAGACACGAAAAACGAGGCGCAGGAGCTCTTTGCCGAGACCCATGCACGCGTCAACCGCGCCCGCATCTTTGCCTCCATTCACAATTTGACGGGCCTTGATCTCTCCGACTGGCCGCTCACACGGATCGTCAACGCATCGGATTTACCGCCGCCGCCCGAGACACCCAGAAGCCGCACCCATGCCAACCTGCTGCTGCGGCTGATCGAGCGGGAAACGCTGAGCGTTGCGGAGTTGTTGCGGCGTCCGGAAGTGATGGGGTCGGGCCACTGGCAGATCATTGGCACGGTCGAGGATGCTTTCGAGAACATCCGCGAATGGGCAACGGTCGGCGCGATAGACGGTTTTGTCGCGGTGCCCGGCGGTTCGGTCGGCTCGATGCGGCTGGTGCTGGAGCGGCTGCTTCCGAGGCTCGGTGATGCCGGGCTCTTCCGCACGGCCTATTCCGGCAGCACCTTTGCGGAGCATCTGGCCGGATAGGTTTACGATCCGCCGGATTCTGCCGTTGCCTTTCTGGCAGCTTCGAGCAGTTGTGAAAAATGCCCCTCGGTCTCGGCGGTCGCTAGAAAGGACACGGTGGTGACGACGCAACAGATTTCACCCTGCGCGTCGAAAACCGGTGCCGCCTTGCCCGTCAGGGCGGAGAACAGGTGTTCGTTGAGTTCCGCGCCGCCTGTCTCACGAATGGCGTGCAGGACTTTGGCGTCTGGGCGGGAGCCACGGAAGGCGGCCGGTTGCAGCTTGCGCACCGCCGCTATCCTGTCCGGTGGCAGGTAAGCCTGGAAAACCAGCCCGCAGGCGCTGTTGTCCAGCGGCAGAACATCGCCCAGCGCCACGGTGCTGATGGAGAAACTGGCGCTCCTCGCCCATTGCACCACGGTCGGGCCGCGATCTGTCCAGATCGCCACGCCGCAGCTGGCGCCGATCTGCGAGGCCAGATTTTTCATCTGGCGACCGGCGGTCTCGACCGGATTGATTCGTCTGAGCGCGCTGATTCCTATCGCGAGTGCGGTCGGGCCAAGGTCGTAGCTGCCAGTTGCGGGATCCTGCGCCACCAGTCCTTCGCGCACGAGGCTTTGCATATATCGATGCGCGGTGGAGCGGCCGGTGCCTGCGCGTTTGGCCAGTTCTCCAAGCGCGAGCGCCGTATCCGATTTTGCGAGAAGGCTTAGAAAACGCGCTGCAATCGACACCGACTGAATGAGGGCAGAACGCTTCTCTCCATCGTTTTCCGGCAGATTGTCAGCGTCGTCATCGATGGTGTCCAAGCCCATTCCCCCATTTATGGCTCGAACATGCCTAACGCATCGGGGCGGAAATCGGAATCGATTTCTGAGAGGTTTCAATGTCTTCCCATTGAAGCGCGAAAAAGGCGGTCGATAAACTTTGTTGTAAATATGGCACATGCCGTAGCGGAACCCTGTATGTCCACAATACGGAACGCATTCTCTATTGCGAAACGTATAACGCTTCCGTTACTTGAATATGACTTTAATACTCATGTTTATTAGGGGTGTGTTATGGGGTTTCGTTCTAGCGGTCGTTTGATGAGCGGGGTCAGCGTCTTGACGCTGTCGGCTTTGTTTGTGACGCCGGTTCTCGGTCAGGAGCAGCAGGCTCAGGAGGCGGGGACAACCGTTCTCAAACCGATCGTCGTGACCGGTGAAAAAGTGGCGCGCGACATGAAAAACACGGCGTCATCAGTCTCGGTCAAATCCAGCGAGGAACTGAAAAAGGAAAAGACCGGCGACCCGACCGTTTCAGACGCGATCAAGGATATTCCGAACGTCGTTTATACCGACAATGTCAGCGCCCCGATCATTCGCGGACAGGATACGCAGGGACCGAACACGGGTTCCATCGCCTTCTTTACCGGCACGGTGCCGCGCGCCACGATCAATGTCGATGGCCATTATCTCGGTTATAACGAGTTCATCTACGGTGCGACCTCCATCTGGGATGTCGAAAGCATCGAGGTGTTCCGTGGTCCGCAAACCACCTCGCAGGGCGCCAACGCCATCGCCGGCGCCATCCTCGTCAACACCAAGGACCCGACGTTTACGCCGGAAGCGACCTATCAGGCCGAAATCGGCAACTACCACCAGAAGCGGGCTTCCTTCGCCTTTTCCGGTCCGTTGGTTGAGGACGAGTTGGCGGCGCGTATGGCCATCGACTATTCCGGTCGCGACACCTTCATCGATTACATTAGCTCCGCTTTCGCCCATGACGGCACGGACCAGAACTTCAAGGAGTTCAACGGCCGCTTCAAGCTTCTGTGGGAACCGGCTGAAATTCCCGGCCTTTCGACCAAGCTGACCTATTCCTACAACGCCTCGAACCGGCCGAGCCAGGAAGCGGCGTCACGCCCCTTCGAAGACTTGAACCACATTACCACCACGATGCCGAGCTTCAGCCAGTATACCAATACCGGGATTCTCGACGTCAATTACGACTTCGAAAACGGCGTGAAACTGTTCAACCAGACGCAGTTTTCGGCCTCCACCGCCAAGCGCCGGGTCGGCATTGCGAACACCGGTGATGCCGATATCGATCTCAAGAACACATCCCACGAGACGCGTGTGACCTTCGGCGATCAGGAGGATGTGCTGAGCGGTGTTGCCGGCATTTTCTACGCCCACACGCAGGCTGACGAAGTTCTTTATCTGCGCGGAACGTCCAAGTTCGAGGATACCAAGGACAATCTCGGTCTCTTCAGCGAGCTGAGCTATCGCCTGACCGATCAATGGACCCTGACGGGCGGGCTGCGTTTCCAGCAGGACCAGATTCAGCGCAGCGGTTATCGGACATTGAGCGCCACCTCCAGAAGTTCGGTGAATTACGACGAGACCTTCTCGGAAATCCTGCCCAAGGCGTCGCTTGCGTATGCCGTGAACGACGACTGGACGGTGGGTGGCCTGATCAGCCGCGGTTACAATCCCGGTGGTGTCGCGTTCGATCTTACGACCAGCAAATGGCGGACGTTCGACAAGGAAACCATCTGGAACTACGAGCTGTTCACCCGCGCCAGCCTGCTTGACGATACGCTGACGCTGAACGGCAACCTGTTCTACATGGACATGAATGACGCCCAGTTTAACGTACCGGTCCAGGTTTCCACGGGCATTAGCGAATCCTACACGGTCAATGCCGAAAAGGCCCATGCCTATGGTTTGGAAATCGGTGCGGACTACCGGGTTCTCGACAATTTGACGCTGAAGGCCAGTGCAGGTGTGCTGAAGACGGAAATCGACGAGATTTCCAGCAATATCGCTTATGCCGGCAAGGAATTCGCGAAATCACCGGGTTATACCTTCACCATCGGCGCAAGCTGGGACGTGACCGACAAGTTCACCGTATCGGGGCAGGTACGTCATCTCGACGGTTATTATTCGGACACGGACAACAAGGCCATTTACGCGATCGATCCGTATACGATCGCGGATATTCGGGCGAGCTACAAGTTCCAGGAAGAGCTCGAGTTCTACGCCTACGTCAAGAACGTCTTCGACGAGCGCGCACCGACGCTTATGAAGGAAAACCGCGGCATTGGCGGCATTGAGGCCAGCATGACCGAACCGCGCATGTTCGGCGTCGGCGTCAGGGGTACATTCTAAGCCGTCACCTGAATTGAAAAGCAAAAGGCCTTCGAAGCGATCTTCGAAGGCCTTTTTTGATGCAGAATCCTTCACACTCGCCGTCATCCTCGGGCTTGTCCCGAGGATCCAACCACGTAGCGTTAGATCAATCGGTTACAGATGCTCGGGACAGGCCCGAGCATGACGAAGGAGAGGTTTCAGGCCTCTGTAAAACCTAACTCCTCGACGCCTAGAAAGCCTCAGAAAAACGCCTGAATGCCCGTCTGCGCCCGGCCGAGGATCAGCGCGTGAACGTCGTGCGTGCCCTCATAGGTGTTGACCGTTTCAAGGTTCTGGGCGTGGCGCATGACGTGGTATTCGATCTGGATGCCGTTGCCGCCATGCATGTCGCGGGCCTGGCGGGCGATGTCCAGCGCCTTGCCGCAATTGTTGCGCTTGATGATGGAGATCATTTCCGGCGCCATCTTGTGTTCGTCCATCAACCGGCCGACGCGCAAGGAAGCCTGAAGGCCGAGCGCGATCTCGGTCTGCATGTCGGCGAGCTTCTTCTGGTAAAGCTGCATGCCGGCCAGCGGCTTGCCGAACTGCTTGCGGTCGAGACCATATTGCAGGGCGCGGAACCAGCAATCTTCGGCCGCTCCCATCACGCCCCAGGAAATGCCGTAGCGGGCGCGGTTGAGGCAGCCGAACGGGCCTTTCAGGCCGGAAACATTCGGCAGCAGCGCGTCTTCGCCGACTTCCACGCCGTCCATAACGATCTCGCCTGTTATGGAGGCGCGCAGCGAAAGCTTGCCGCCGATCTTGGGGGCAGAAAGACCCTTCATGCCCTTTTCCAGCACGAAACCGCGGATCTGGTTGTCATGGGCTTCCGATTTCGCCCAGACGACGAAAACATCGGCGATCGGCGCGTTGGAAATCCACATCTTCGAACCGCGCAGGCGATAGCCGCCGGCGATCTTTTCGGCACGCGTCTTCATGCCGCCGGGATCGGAGCCGGCATCCGGCTCGGTCAGGCCGAAACAGCCGATCAGCTCACCGGAGACGAGGCCGGGCAGATATTTCTTCTTCTGTTCATCCGAGCCATAGGCGAAGATCGGGTGGATGACGAGCGAGGACTGCACGCTCATCATCGAGCGGTAACCGCTGTCGATGCGCTCCACCTCGCGGGCGACGAGACCGTAGGCCACATAGCTCGCATTGGCCGCGCCATATTCTTCCGGCAGCGTGATGCCAAGCAGGCCTTGCCGGCCCATCAGGCGGAACAGTTCCGGTTCGGTGGTCTCAGAAAGATAGGCCTCGTTCACGCGCGGCAAAAGTTCGGATTTGCCGAAGGCAGCGGCGGCGTCGCGGATCATCCGCTCGTCGTCGGTCAGTTGGTCTTCCAGCAGAAATGGGTCCTGCCAATTGAATGCTGCGCGTTCGCTCACGTTATGCCTCCGGATTTGCTGGCCGGATTATTCGTATTCGACCTTGGTGACACAAGCCATGTTTACTCATTTTCGCATTACATATAGTAATGGCTCATGTCGTCTCCTCAGCCGCAAACTTCTGCCGTCTACCAGTGCGCTTGCCGCCTTTGATTCCGTTGCCCGGCTGGGTAGCTTCTCGGCGGCTGCCGATGAGCTGGCCCTGACGCAGGGGGCGATCAGCCGGCAGGTTATGTCACTGGAAGAACAGCTTGGCGTGCGCCTGTTCGATCGCGGCGCGCGCGGCGTGGCGCTGACGACCGAGGGTCGCGCCTATGCGAAATCGATTGCCGCAGCCCTTGGCGAGATACGCTCCGCCTCATTGCAGATCATGACCAAAACGCATGGCAACACGCTCAACCTCGCCATGCTGCCCACATTCGGTACCCGCTGGCTTCTGCCACGTATTCCCGATTTCGTTTCCAGCCATCCGGAAATCACCATCAATTTTGCCACCCGCATCGGGCAATTCGACTTCGAGCGGGAGCAGCTGGATATGGCGATCCATATCGGGCAGGCGGACTGGCCGGGGGCGGAAAGCACCTTTCTGATGCACGAGATGGTTGCCCCGGTGTGCAGCCCCGATTTCCTGAAGGCGCATCCGGTCGAAAAGGGTGAGGATATCGCCGCCCTTCCGCTTCTGCACATGGCCTCGCGGCCGGGCGCATGGAGCCATTGGTTCGAAAGCCTCGGCCTGTCGCTTGCCCTGCCGCAGGGCATGCGGTTCGAACAATTTTCCAGCGTGGCGCAGGCCTGCATCGCCGGGCTTGGCGTGGCGCTGATGCCGCTTTTCCTGATCGACAACGAGCTGAAATCCCGGCAGCTGGTCAAGCCCTTCGATCATCAGGCCAAAAGCCCAAGTTCCTATTACGCCGTGGCGCCGCTTTCGCGTGCTAATCATGTTCCTGTCGTGCTGTTTCGTGACTGGCTGGTGCGGCAGGTGGAGGCCTATCGTGCGGCGGGCAGTCCGCCGCTTTAAAAATAAGCGCACTTTTTTCGGGCATTTAGAGTTTATGCCTTGGTTTTCACCCTGTTTTCCTCTTGTCCGGACTCGACAGGAGAGTTTTGCTCGATTATCGTGATTAAACGTTTAATCAGCCCTTTCGGACCAACATGGCGTCTTCACGGCCTGCCACCAATCTGAGCGCGATAGCAGCGGCACTCGGCGTGTCGGTGGCAACCGTGTCCAATGCGCTCTCGGGCAAGGGCCGCGTTTCGCCGGAACTGGTGGAGCGCATCCGCAAGACGGCAAGCGAACTGGGCTACGTGCCGAGTTCGGCGGGCAGAGCGCTGCGCACCGGCAAAAGCGGTGTTCTTGGGCTGGTTCTGCCTGATATCGCCAATCCGCTCTTTCCTCAGATCGCGCAGGCTATCGAAAAGGCCGCCGTCAATGCCGGTTACGGTGTGCTGATCGCCGACTCGCGCGGGGAAATCGCCATGCAGACGGATGCCATCAACCGGCTGATCGAGCGCGGCGTGGATGGCATGGTCATCGTTCCCCGCCGTGGCACGCGCATTGCCGATGTCGATTGCCCGGTGGCGGTGATCGACAGCCCCTCTACCCCCGGAAATACGGTGGCCGCTGACCATTGGGATGGCGGCCGGCAGGTCGGCGAATATCTCGCATCCCTTGGTCACGACAAGGTGGTGCTGGTGGGCAAGAACCGGGATTCCAACGTGCAGAACGACCGTCTGGGCGGCATTCGCGATGGTCTTGGCAAGGCCTGCATCACTGAGACGCTTTGGGTGGACGCCATCGAAAAGGCTGACGGCGCAGGTTGCCGGCTCGGTCTTGCCGACAGGGTTGCCGAGGGTTTCACCGCCTTTGCCGCCGTGTCCGACCTGCATGCGTTGCGCGCGCTCACCGAGTTGCAGCGCGAAGGCATCGAGGTGCCGGAAGAGGCCAGCGTGACGGGCTTCGACGATCTGATCTTTTCCGCCGTTGTGACGCCGCCGCTGACGACGATGCGCATGGATATGGGCCGCATCGCTGATCTGGCCGTGGATGCGCTGTTGCGCGCAATCGATGGCGAGGCCGGTTTCGAAAACGGCATTGCCGCCGAGGTAAAGGCGGAAATCTCGAAAGTACCGATGGCGCTGATCATGCGCGGCTCCACCGGCAGAAAAAAGCATGATGCGTTTGAAGCCAAAAACACGACAGCAGGAGAACTCACACCATGAAAAAAATCATTCTTGCATCGGGCACCGCCCTGATGCTGACGATGGGTGCCGCGCAGGCGCAGGACAAGACGCTGACGATCTCGGTCTACGCCTTCGCGCAGGACGAATTCAAGGAACTGGTCTATGCGCCGTTCGAAAAGCAGTGCGGCTGCAAGCTGGTCGTAGAGACCGGCAACAGCGTCGAGCGCCTCGCCAAGATGGAGGCCAACAAGGCCAATCCGGTGGTCGATCTCGCCATCGTCTCCATGGCGGATGCGCTATCCGCCACCCGCAAGGACCTGATCCAGAAGATCGACGCTTCCAAGGTTCCGAATATTGGAAAGCTCTATGACATCGCCAAGGATCCGAATGGCGACGGCATGAGCGTCGGCGTCAATTTCTACGCCACGTCTATCGTCTACCGTACCGACAAGATGAAGATCGATAGCTGGGCCGATCTCCTGAAGGACGGTATCGTTGATCACGTCGCCTTCCCGAACGTCACCACCAATCAGGGTCCGCCGGCGCTTTACATGCTCGGCAAGGCCATCGGCAAGGACACGCCTGATCTTTCCGGCGCCATCGAGGCCGTGGGCGAAAAGAAGGACGATATCGTCACTTTCTACGTCAAATCCTCGCAGCTGGTGCAATTGATGCAGCAGGAAGAAATCTGGGCAGCCCCCATCGGCCGCTTCTCCTGGGCACCCTTCACCAAGCTCGACCTGCCGCTCGCCTGGGCAACGCCGAAGGAAGGCCAGACCGGCGGCATGAACGTGCTCGTCGTGCCGAAGGGTACGAAGAACGAAGATCTGGCGCTGCAGTTCATGGATTTCTGGCTGTCGACCGACGTTCAGAAGGCGCTGGCCGAAAAGCTGGTGGACAGCCCGACCAACAGGGAAGTCAAGGTTTCCGACGCGGTGGCGAACAACATCACCTATGGCGACGAAACCGCAAAAAGCCTGCAGCTCATCCCCTCCGACGTGACGCTGGATAACCGCGACAAGTGGCTGTCGGAGTGGAACTCCAAGGTCGGGCAATAAGCCGGGCAGTGAGTTCAGTTTGGAACGGGGGGATTTTCAGCGTCCGCAAGGGCTCGCCCCGTTCCAGGAAAAGCGGTTTGGTCGTCCCCTGACCGCTTTTCCAACCTTTTCAGACCGAAAGCCGGCACGCCGGCTTCAACCGTAACCGGCCGTATGGCCGTTCAGGGAATAAACCAATGTTTCAGAACCGGGCCGAAGCGCTGGTGCTTGCCTTGCCCGCCGCAATTTTCGCGGCGGCGGTCTTTCTCGTGCCGGTCTTCATGCTTCTGTCGGAGGGCTTCCGCACCGCCGACGGCTGGACATTGTCCGCCTATGCCGATTTCTTTTCCGACCCGCTGAACCGGGCGGTCTTCCTGCGCACCCTGAAACTCGGTGCGATGGTGACAGCCGTTTCCGCGGTGGTGGGTTATGCTGCGGCGTTTGCCATCGTCAACCTGTCGCCGGGGACGAAGGGCCATGTGGTCAATCTGGTGGTTTTGCCGCTGATGATTTCGCCGGTTGCCCGTACCTATGCCTGGATCGTCATTCTCGGCAGAACCGGCATCGTCAATCAGGCTCTACAGGCGGTCGGGCTGAGCGACGCGCCGATCCGCATCCTGTTTTCCGAAACAGCTGTTTTCATCGGTCTCCTCCAGCTTTTCCTGCCGTTGATGATCATTTCCCTCATCAGTGCGCTGGAAAATATGCCGAAGGATACGATCTCTGCCGCCCGCGTTCTCGGCGCAAACTGGTTGCAGGTGTTCTGGAAGGTCATCCTGCCGCTCACCAAAGAAGGGCTGGTTGTCGGTGGCACGCTGGTCTTCACCGGTTCGCTGACGGCCTATATCACGCCCGCCATTCTCGGCGGCTCCAAGGTGCTGATGCTGGAAACCCTGCTTTACCAGCAGGTAACTGTCTCCAACAATTTCGTCGCCGCAAGCGTCATCGCCTTCATCCTGATCGTCATGAGCTTTGCCGCCAATATCCTGCTGAAGCGCATCGCCACCGCAAGGAACAAGAAATGACCCGGCAGCTCTTCATTCCGCTCACGCTCCTGCTTGTCGTCGGCTTCCTGATCGGGCCGTTCCTGATCATCGTTGCGGCCTCGTTTTCAGCCGGCGATACGCTTGCCTTTCCGCCGCAGGGCTTTTCGCTGAAATGGATCGCCAAGGTCTTCACCGTGGAAAGTTTCCGCGAGAGCTTTGCGATGTCGATGTTCCTTGCCATCGGCGGCACATTCACGGCGCTCATCCTCGGCATTCCCGCCGCCTACGCCATGTCGCGCTACAAGCTGCCTTTTGCAGAAACCGTGCGCACCATCGTTTCCGCGCCGATCATCGTACCGGGCATTATCGTCGGTCTGGCGCTGTTGCGGTATTTTGTCGTGCCCTTCGGCATCGGCATCACGCTTGCCCTGTTTCTGGCTCACACGGCGCTCATCCTGCCCTATGCGGTGCGGGTGGTTTCGGCCAGCCTTAACAATCTGCGCTCGGATATCGAGGAGGCGGCGGTGCTGCTCGGTTCGTCGCGGCTTGGCGCGTTTTTCCGCGTGGTGCTGCCCAATATCCGCGGTGGCATCCTCTCTGCCTTCATTCTCGGTTTCGTGACGAGTTTCAATCAGGTGCCGGTGTCGCTGTTCCTGTCGGGTCCGGGCGTGCGCACGCTGCCCATCGACATGCTGGGCTACATGGAAATCGTCTTCGATCCGTCCGTCGCCGCACTCTCCTCGCTGCTCGCCTTCCTTTCCATCGGCATCGTTTTCATGGCCGAACGTTTTCTGGGGTTCTCCCGTTATGTCTGACGCAAATTACCTTTCGCTCCAAAAAGTCTCGCTCGCCTATGGCGGCAATGTTGCCGTGAAGGATCTCGACCTTGATATCCGCAAGGGCGAACTTCTCGCGCTGCTGGGGCCTTCCGGCTGCGGCAAGACTACCACCATGCGTGCCATTGCCGGGCTGATGCCGGTGGCGGGCGGGCGCATCGATCTCGACGGCGTCGATATCACCCGTGTGGCCGCCAACAAGCGCGCCGTCGGGCTGGTGTTCCAGTCCTATGCGCTCTTCCCGCATCTGACGGTTTACGAAAACGTCGCCTTCGGCCTGAAACTCAAGGGCATGAACGGTAAGGCGCTGGACGACAAGGTCGCCTCCGGCCTGAAGTCGGTCGGATTGTCCAACTTCGCATCGCGCAAGCCTGCCGAGCTTTCCGGCGGCCAGCAACAGCGTGTGGCGCTGGCGCGCTCCATGGTCATGGAACCCAAGGTGCTGTTGCTCGACGAGCCGCTTTCCAATCTCGATGCGCGCCTCAGGCTCGAAATGCGCACCGAATTACAGCGCGTGCAGAAGGAAACCGGTGTGACGATGATCTTCGTTACCCATGACCAGATCGAGGCTTTGGCGCTGGCCGACCGCATTGTCGTCATGAAGGGCGGCAAGATCGAGCAGATCGGTACGCCGGAAGAGATTTACAACGCGCCGGTTTCCGCCTTCGTGGCGGATTTCGTCGGCTTTGAAAACATCTTCGCGCTGGAAGGCGGCGCGCTGAAAACCGCAAACGGCACTACACCAATTCCCGGGCCAGTCCCTTCAGCATCTGGACTGGCCTGGCGGCCGCGCATGGTCACCCTCGGTTCAGGTCCTTTCGAGGGAACCGTGCGCGGCACTTCCTTTGCCGGAAATACCCGTGAATATCTGCTTGATACGCCGCTTGGCGCCATCAAGGCGGAAACCGATGCCGCGCTGACCGCCCATACGATCGGTGATACGCTCGCCTTCGACCTGCCGGTCGAAAAAGCGGCAAGCTTCAAGGTGTTTGGCTGATCATGGGTGTGTGGATCGATACCGATATGGGCTTTGACGATATCGCCGCCATCATGGTGGTGCAATCGGCAGGCCTTGCCATTGACGGCATTTCGCTGGTCTTCGGCAATGCAACGCTGGATGCGGTCTGCCGCAATGCTGCCGGGGCCGTCGCTGCTTTCGGCTGGTCTGTGCCGATCCATCAGGGCCGTGAGATGCCGGTGCTCGGTGCGCTCGAAACTGCCCAGTCTATCCTCGGCGATAGTGGCATTCCGACTGTCGGTCAAAGCCTGCCGGAGGCGGCAGCATTGCCGAAGAGCGATGCTTTTGCCGCCCTGTGCGGCTGGCTGGAGGGGGCAGGCGAGAAGCGCATTCTCGCACTCGGTCCGCTCACCAATATTGCAGCACTTTGCCTTGCCCGGCCCGATCTTGCGGCCAGAATTTCCGACCTCACCTGGATGGGTGGCGGCGTAACGAGCGGCAACCATACGGCATCTGCCGAATTCAATGCCTTCGCCGATCCGGAAGCACTGGCCATCGTGCTTTCCCACGGCCTGCCGCTGCGCATGGTCGATCTGGACGTCTGCCGCAAGGTCACCGCCTCACCGGCAGATGTACTACCGATCCGCAATGCCGGCGGTAAAAACGCCGTTCTGATTGCCGACCTGCTGGAAGGTTTCATCGGCATCGCAACAAGACGCGGCAGACCCGCCATGGCGCTTTACGATCCCGTTGCGGCTGTCGGCTTCACTTCCGAGTTTCTTGGTTGGCGCCATGCGCGGATTGATGTCGAACTTTACGCCTCGCTGACGCGCGGACGAACGGTGGTCGAGACACGGGCCGAGAAGGTGAGGGGTTTCAACGCGCATTTCGCCGAGACGGTGAATGCCGAAACCGCAAAGGCTGCGGTTCTTGAGGCGCTGCGCCGGGAGGCCGCCCGATGAGTGCACAATCCCCGACGCGCGAGCCAACCGATCTCAACGACGATGTGCTGCGCACCCGCGCGGTTGCAGCTGCGCGCGGCGATGCGCCATTTGATGTTCTCATTACCGGCGGAACGCTGGTGGATGTGGTGACGGGCGAGCTTCGTGCCGCCGATATCGGCATCGTCGGCCGGCTGATCGCCAGTGTTCACGAACCGGCAAGCCGCAGCGACGCTGCGCAAATCATCGATGCGACCGGCGCCTATGTCTCGCCGGGCCTGATCGACACGCATATGCATATCGAAAGCTCGATGGTCACGCCGGCTGCCTATGCGGCGGCGGTCGTCGCGCGTGGCGTCACCACCGTCGTCTGGGACCCGCATGAATTCGGCAATGTGCATGGTGTTGAAGGGGTGCGCTGGGCGGCGAAATCCGTCGAAAACCTGCCGCTGCGCGCCATTTTGCTCGCGCCGTCCTCAGTGCCGTCAGCACCGGGGCTGGAATGCAGCGGCGCGGATTTCGATGCTGCCATTCTCGCCGATATCCTGTCATGGCCGCAGATTGGCGGCGTTGCGGAAATCATGAACATGCGCGGTGTCATCGAGCGCGATCCGCGCATGAGCGGCATCGTGCAGGCGGGGCTTATCTCGGAAAAGCTGCTCTGTGGCCATGCGCGCGGCCTGAAGGATGCTGATCTCAACGCCTTCATGGCGGCCGGCGTTTCTTCCGATCACGAATTGGTCTCGGCTGAAGACCTGATGGCGAAGCTTCGGGCGGGGTTGACCATCGAGCTGCGCGGTTCGCACGATCATCTGCTGCCGGAATTCGTGGAAGCGTTGAATGCGCTCGGCCATCTGCCGCAGACGGTAACGCTTTGCACTGACGATGTTTTCCCCGACGACCTGTTGCGGGGCGGCGGGCTGGACGATGTGGTGCGCCGCCTTGTCGGTTACGGGTTGAGGCCCGAATGGGCGCTGCGCGCCGCCACGCTCAATGCCGCACAACGGCTCGGCCGCTCCGATCTCGGCCTCATCGCCGCCGGTCGCCGTGCCGATATCGCCATCTTCGAGGATTTGAGCGGCTTTTCGGCCCGTCATGTTCTCGCCAGTGGCAAAGCAGTTGCGGAAGGCGGGCGTATGCTCGTCGAGGTTCCTGCCTGCGATGCGACGACGCTCAAGGGCTCGATGAAGCTGCCGCAGCGCAAGGCCAATGATTTCCGGGTTGCCTCTGAAGGCTCGAAGATACGCCTCGCCACCATCGACCGTCCGCGTTTCACGCAATGGAGCGAGGTGGAGGCCGAGGTGAACGACGGTTTCGTGGTGCCGCCAGAGAGTGCCACGATGATTTCTGTCACCCATCGTCACGGCAAGGCCGAGCCTGTCACGAAAACCGGCTTCCTTACCGGCTGGGGAAGCTGGAACGGCGCCTTCGCCACCACCGTCTCGCATGACAGCCACAACCTTACCGTCTTCGGCGGCAATGCCGAAGACATGGCGCTGGCCGCCAATGCGGTCATTGCCGCGGGTGGCGGCATGGCTGTCGCCTCGCAGGGTAAAGTGACTGCGCTTCTACCGCTGCCGCTCTCCGGCCTCGTTTCCGATGCGTCGGTTGAAGACGTGGCAAAGGCTTTCGAAGCGTTGCGCGCCGCTGTCGGCAATGTGGTCGAATGGCAGCCACCCTATCTGGTCTTCAAGGCCTGCTTCGGCGCCACGCTCGCCTGCAATATCGGTCCGCACCAGACGGATATGGGCATTGCCGATGTGTTGACGGGACGGGTGATGGAGAGCCCGGTGCTTGCTGTGGTTGATTAGGTCAGGGCCAAGCGTTGCCAAAAACCCGGTATATTGCTAAATCCAACCCCTGTTTACCCGTCGCTTTATAGGAATGTTGAACATGGGTGCCTCGAAGTCAGCAGATAAGTAAGCCGCAACGACGATATTTCGTTGTTGCGGCGTTCTGTCGAGCAATCCCTGTTCCATCAGGCAGACGCCGCCAAATGTCCTCATTTGAGCGGATCAATTCTCATGTCTATTCAAACTCCCGTTTGGGGGAGATCGCTGTTTGCAGCAATGCTGCTCATGGCTCCCTTTGATATTCTCGCCTCGCTGGCGATGGATATTTACCTGCCGGTCGTCCCCGTGATGCCCGAAGCCCTCGGTACGACGCCGGTCGTCATCCAACTGACGCTCACCGTTTACATGGTGATGCTCGGCCTTGGCCAAATCGTGTTCGGCCCAATCTCGGACCGCATTGGTCGCCGGCCGGTTTTGCTTGGTGGTGCCCTACTGTTTGTCGTGGCCTCGTTCTGTCTTGCGGCCGTGACAACCGCGAGTGCTTTCATCGTTTTCCGGTTCCTTCAGGCGGCCGGTGCGGCGGCGGCATTGGTTGCCACTTTCGCCACCGTTCGCGATGTCTATGCGGATCGCCCGGAAGCAACGACGATATACGGAACGTTCAGCTCCATTCTCGCATTCGTCCCGGCCCTCGGCCCGATTGTCGGAGCGGTCATCGCCAATGAATTCGGCTGGCGTACCATCTTCGTCACCCTGGGGGCGGCGGCTCTCATTGCCACGGTTGGCGCCTTGGTGAACTGGAGCGAAACCCGACCGGTGACGGCAGCGATGTCGCGCCCATCGCCTTTGCGCATGCTGGGCAGCGGCCGCTTCTGGACCTATACGCTTGGGTTCAGTGCTGCCATGGGGACGTTTTTCGTTTTCTTCTCCACCGCTCCACGCGTCATGATCGGCAGGGCAGGTCTCTCCGAGGTGGAGTTCAGCCTGGCTTTTGCAACGGTGGCGATCGCCATGATTGTTACCACCCGTTTTGCGAAGTTTTTTGTCGCCAGATGGGGTGTGAAGGGCAGCCTCGTCAGGGGCATGGCCCTGTTGCTGGTGGGCGCGCTTCTGTTCACCGCAGGTGAAGTTGGGGCAACCCCGTCATTCCTGACGTTCATCGTGCCGATGTGGGTCATGGCGGTTGGGATCGTTTTTACGGTTTCGGTCACCGCCAATGGCGCGCTGGAGGAGTTCGGGCACATGGCAGGAACGGCCGTCGCCTTTTATTTCTGCATTCAAAGTCTGTGTGTGGGAATAGCGGGCACGCTGGCGGTCATCATCCTGCCGGGTGATACGGCATGGCCGGTGGTCGCCTATGCGTCGGTCATGGCCTGCATCGTTCTGACCGCGCTGTATTTGCTGAACCGCCGGAACATCTGAGGAGAAAGCCGGGCAACGCGTCTGTTGCTGCCCGGCTTTTCAGCTTTGGGAATACGAAAAACGGCTTGCCGGCTTATTCCGCCGCCAGTTCCTGCTCCACCAGCGTTGCCCAGAAGGCGACACCGGGAACGATTGCGGCGTCGTTGAAGTCGTAGGAAGTGTTGTGGTGCAGCGCGCCATCCACTGCCGGACCGTTGCCGAGCCAGACGTAACAGCCGGGGGCTTCGCCGGCAAAGAAGGCGAAATCGTCGCCGGCGGTCGAGGGCGGGAAGGCGGTGCGGGCCTTGTTGCCGAAGACGGTCTTGGCGGCCCGGAGCGCCCGTTTCGTTGCATCCGCCTCGTTGATGACGGGCGGAATGCGACGGATGAATTCATAACTCGCCTCGATGCCGAACATCGCCGCCGTGCCCTTGGCCAGCCGGCCGATTTCCGCTTCCAGCTGGTTGCGCACCTCCGGCGCATAGGCACGCGCCGTGCCGCCGATTTCGACGAGATCGGGAATGACGTTGAGCGCCTTCGGGTCACCCGCCTGCACCGAACAGGCGCTGACGACGGCGGGCTGCAGCGGATCGACCACGCGGCCGACGATGCTTTGCAGCGAAGAAAGGAAGGTGCCGGCCGCCGTTACCGGGTCACGACCGAGATGCGGTTTGGCGCCGTGGGTGCCGATGCCCTTGAAGGTGACACGCCAGCTATCGGAAGACGCAAGCTGCGGTCCTTCCACCACGGCCATTTCGTCAATGCCCAGCCCCGGCATGTTGTGCAGGCCATAAACTGCATCGCAGGGAAACAGCTCGAAAAGCCCGTCTTCGACCATTTTTTTCGCGCCGCCACGGCCTTCTTCGGCGGGCTGGAAGATGAAGTGCACGGTGCCGGAAAAATCACGGGTGCTGGCGAGATAACGCGCAGCACCGAGCAGCAAGGCGGTGTGGCCGTCATGACCGCAGGCATGCATCTTGCCGGGAAACTTCGATTTGTAAGGTCTTTCGGCAAGCTCGGGCATTGCCAGCGCATCCATGTCGGCGCGCAGACCGATGCTGCGCGTGCCGTTGCCCACCTGCAGGGTGCCGACGACGCCGGTGCCGCCAAGACCGCGATGCACCTTCAGCCCGGCCCTTTCGAGAAGATCGGCGACGATGGCGCTCGTTCTCTCCTCTTCGAAGCCCAGTTCCGGGTGGGCGTGCAGATCGTGACGAAGCTCCGTCAGGAATGGCAGGTCCTCGCCGATGCGGTCCAGCAGTCTCATGGGCAGCTTGTCCTTGAATATGGGAAAAACCCGCGCCATAGGTGGGCTTGTCCGAATGCCTGTTGCTTTGTTTCCTTCTAGCTGAAAAACCCAATGAAATGAACCCGCCGCATGCCTGCGGTTGTCGAAATGCCTGATATGCCGAACGGGGATGGCGCGGATGAAAACCGCTTCCGCTTTTGCCGTCCCGCTTCTGAAAGGAAAACCGATGCCGCAATCCGCATCGCCCGCCGCCGCATCCCCTGCCGCTCCGCATGAGTTCTGGCAGGATATTCTTTCGCCCCGCACATTTAAGACGGCAGGTCCGCATTCCGCCTTCTTTCCGGCGGAACTGGATGACGGGCGACAGATCTGCCTGCCGATCCGGCCCTTGGCGGATGGCGAACATGCGCTCGCCTCGCTCATCGTCAATCAGGCGTCATTTGATGTGCTGGAGGTGCTGGCCGCCGATCTCGCCGATAAGCTTCGCCCCTTCAAGCCGGATGTCGTGATCGGCCTGCCGACGCTGGGGCTGACGCTCGCTGCTGCCGTCGCCCGTCATCTCGGCCATTCGCGATACGTGCCGCTCGGCACCTCGCGCAAATTCTGGTATCTGGAGGAACTGTCGGTGCCGATGTCCTCCATCACCACCAAGCAGGAAAAACGGCTTTATATCGATCCGCGCATGTTGCCGCTGATCGAGGGTAAGCGGGTGGCGCTGGTGGATGATGTCATCTCCAGCGGCAGTTCCATCATTTCAGGTCTTTCTCTTCTCGCCTCGTCCGGTATCCGGCCGGTGGCAATCGGCGCGGCCATGCTGCAATCGGATCGCTGGGAGCAAAAAATCGCTGCTTTCGGGCCGGAATGGCCGGAGCGGGCGAGGGGTGTTTTCGCCACGCCGCTGCTGAAAAAAGCGCAAGGCGGCTGGCAGGCTTGACGTTGCGCAAATCCGGGCGAAACGCAAGTGGTGATAATTTCACCGCTGCCTAATTTGTGCCTTGCGGAGCCGCGAGAGATCGTCCTAAGATCGTTTCCGACAGATTATAGCGGTCGGCGAAAAATGCGCCGGTCTGCTTTTTGCGCGGTGTCATTCCGGCGTCTGCCCGCCCCCTTTTGGTTTTGCCGGTTACTGGAATTTTCTCCTATGCATGCAGTTTTTGACGGTCATAATGATGTGCTGCTTCGGTTGTGGCGCAACAGCAAGGCCGGTGGCGATCCGGTGGCTGAATTCAAGAACGGCACGCGTGAGGGCCATATCGATGCCCCCCGCGCAAGGGCAGGCGGGCTCGGCGGCGGCATCTGCGCCATTTACATCCCCTCCGGCGATCTGATTCTGCAGGAACCGGACGAACAGGGCCATTACAACACGCCGCTCGCCGCTCCTCTTGATCGCCAGCCTTCGCTCGATATCGCCATGGAGAAAGCCGCCATCGCGCTCAGGCTCGATCGCGCCGGCGCCTGGCGTCTCTGCCGCTCGACGGCCGAAATCCGCAAGGCCTTTGCCGAGGATGTTTTCGCCGCCGTGCTGCACATGGAAGGCTGTGAAGCCATCGGCCCCGATCTGGATGCGCTGGAGGTGTTTTATGCCGCCGGCCTGCGCTCGCTCGGCCCGGTCTGGAGCCGGCACAATATTTTCGGCCACGGCGTTCCCTTTTCCTATCCGATGTCACCGGATACCGCGCCCGGTCTTACCGATGCCGGTTTTGCGCTGGTGAAGGAATGCAACCGGCTCGGCATTCTCATCGATCTCGCGCATATCACCGAAAAGGGCTTCTGGGATGTGGCGAAGACCACGAACCAGCCTTTGATCGCCAGCCATTCCAATGCACATGCGTTGACCCCCGTTGCCCGCAATCTCACCGACAGGCAGATGGATGCCATCAAGGAGAGCGGCGGACTGGTCGGCCTCAACTACGCCGTGACCATGCTGCGGGCGGATGCGCGCGACATTGCCGACACGCCGCTTTCCGACATGGTACGCCACATCGACTACATGGTGGAGCGCATGGGCATCGATTGTGTGGCGCTCGGTTCGGATTTCGATGGTGCGACGGTACCCGTTGGCGTTGCTGACGCGAGCGGCAACCACAATCTGGTTGCGGCGCTGAAATCGGCGGGCTACGGTGATGGAGTACTTGCTAAAATATGCCGGGAGAACTGGCTGCGCGTCTTATCGCAGGCCTGGCACGAGCCGGCCTGAAGGCAAATAAAAGCGAACTAAATCAATCTCATAACAAAAGGGGAGATCCTATGATCAAATCGCTCAACAAGTCCATGCGTATCCTCAGCACAAGCGCTGCCTTGTCGCTGATGATGCTGTCTGCGCCGCACGCTTTTGCCGCCACGCCGGCTGACACTCTGGTCGAAGGCTTCGCCATCGACGACATCATCTCGCTCGATCCGGGTGAGGCATTCGAGCTGTCCGCTGCCGAAGTCACCGGCAACACCTATAGCAAGCTCGTTTCCATCGATCTCAACGACACCTCGAAGGTGATCGGCGATCTGGCCGAGAGCTGGACGACCTCCGAAGACGGCCTTACCTACACTTTCAAGCTGAAATCCGGCCTGAAATTCGCTTCCGGCAACCCGGTCACGGCTGATGACGTTGCCTTTTCCTTCGAGCGCGCCATCAAGCTCGACAAGTCTCCGGCGTTCCTTCTGACGCAGTTCGGCCTCAAGGGTGACAACGTCACCGAGAAGGCGAAGGCTACGGACGCCAACACCTTCGTGCTGACCGTCGACAAGCCTTATGCACCGAGCTTCGTGCTGAACGTTCTGACCGCGACCGTTGCCGCAGTTGTCGACAAGAAGCTGGTGACCGAAAAGGCCAAGGCCGTTACCCCGAGCGCCGATTACAAATACGACACCGATTTCGGCAATGCGTTCCTGAAGACCGGTTATGCCGGTTCCGGCCCGTACAAGATCCTTGGCTGGAAGGCCAACGAGTCCGTCGTTCTGGAAGTGAACCCGAATTATTACGGCGAAAAGCCGAAGCTGAAGCGCGTTGTCTATCGCCACATGAAGGAAAGCTCCGGCCAGCGCCTGGCGCTTGAAAACGGCGATATCGATATCGCCCGTAACCTCGAGCCGGGCGACATGGAAGCGGTTTCCAAGAAGGATGGCCTTGCCGTCACCTCTGCTCCCAAGGGCACCGTCTACTATTTCAGCCTCAACCAGAAAAACGAGAACCTGAAGAAGCCTGAGGTCGTCGAGGCTTTCAAATATCTCGTGGATTATGATGCGATCGGCGCAACGATCATCAAGGGCATCGGCGAAATCCACCAGACCTTCCTGCCGAAGGGCCAGCTTGGTGCGCTTGACGAGAACCCCTACAAGCTCGATGTCGCCAAGGCCAAGGAACTTCTCGCCAAGGCCGGTCTGAAGGACGGCTTTACCGTGACCATGGATGTGCGCAACACGCAGCCGGTAACGGGCATTGCCGAAAGCGTGCAGCAGACGCTGGCGCAGGCTGGCATCAAGCTGGAAATCATTCCGGGCGACGGCAAGCAGACGCTGACCAAATACCGCGCCCGCACCCATGATATCTATATTGGCCAGTGGGGTTCGGACTATTTCGACCCGAACTCGAATGCCGAAACCTTCACGATCAACTATGACAATTCCGAAGAAGGCAAGAACAAGACGCTCGCCTGGCGCAACGCCTGGGACGTTCCGGAGCTGACGAAGGAAACGCAGTCGGCACTTCTGGAAAAGGATAATGCCAAGCGCGCCGCCATCTATCAGAACCTTCAGAAGGAAGTTCTCGAAAAAGGCCCGTTCGTCATCATCTTCCAGCAGACGGAAGTGGCGGGATATTCCGCGAAGCTCAAGGGTCTGAAGCTCGGACCGAGCTTCGACACCAACTTCGTTTCGCCCATCTCCAAGGAATGATCCGGAAGGATTGGTCCCTTGAGCATCGTTGAAGCAAACAGCAAGGCGAGGCACGGCAAACGCCGTGCCAACGCCCGCACCAAAGCCGTTCTCGGCTTTGCCATCACCGTCATCACCACCTTTCTGGGTCTGATGGCGGTGACGTTTTTCATTGGCCGCGTCATTCCGATCGATCCCGCGCTGGCGATCGTCGGCGACCGTGCGCCCGCCCATGTGGTGGAGCGTGTGCGAGAGGAACTCGGCCTCAACCTGCCGCTCTGGCAGCAGTTTTTCCTTTACCTGAAACAGGCGCTTTCGGGTGATTTCGGCATCTCAGTCCTCACCACCAACCCGGTGATGGAGGATATCAAGCGGGTTTTCCCGGCCACGATAGAGCTGGCCACACTCGGCACGATCATCGGCGCCGTTTTCGGCATACCGCTCGGTGTTCTCGCCGCCGTCAAGCGCGGCAGTTTTGCCGACCAGGTCGTGCGCGTCATCGGCCTTATCGGCTATTCCGTGCCGATCTTCTGGCTTGGTCTCCTGGCGCTGCTGGTGTTTTACGCCCGGTTGCAATGGGTCGCTTATCCCGGCCGGATGGATATCGTTTACGAATTCACATTCACGCCGATCACGGGTTTCTTCCTGATCGACGCGATCTGGCAACGGCAATGGGACGTGTTGTGGGACCTGTTCCGCCACATCATCCTGCCCGCCTGTCTGCTCGGCTATTTTTCGCTGGCCTATATCAGCCGCATGACACGTTCCTTCATGCTGAACGAGCTTAGCCAGGAATATATCGTTGCAGCGCGCGCCAAGGGGCTTTCGGAAACACGCATCATCTGGTTCCACGCGCTGCGCAACGCCGCCGTGCCGCTGGTGACCGTGATTGCGCTGTCTTACGCCGGTCTGCTGGAAGGTTCGGTGCTGACCGAAACCATCTTCGCCTGGCCGGGGCTCGGCCTCTACATCACCAATTCCCTGCAGAACGCGGATATGAATGCCGTTCTCGGTGGCACGATCGTGATCGGCGCCATCTTCGTTGGCATCAATCTCTTTTCCGATCTGCTTTACCGGACGCTCGACCCAAGGACGCGCAGCCGATGACGATTTCGACCGACACACTCAAACCCTATAGCCGCGAATGGCTGCTCTCCGACCGGCCGGCCTCGCGCAAGCAGGCGCGTCTTGGCCGTGCCTATGTCATCTGGCGGCGGTTTTCGGAAAACCGGCTGGCGCTGCTCGGCCTCGGCATCATCATCGCGCTGTTGTTCGTCGCGCTGTTTGCCAATGTGCTGGCGCCGCATAATCCGGTGCAGGGCGATCTGCGCAATGCCCGGCTTCTGCCGCCCGGTACTGCCGGTTATCTGCTCGGCACCGACGATCAGGGGCGGGATATTCTCTCGCGCCTCATCCACGGTTCGCGGCTGACCCTGTTCGTGGTGCTGCTGGTGGCCATCATCGCTGCACCCATCGGGCTTATCGTCGGCACCGTCTCGGGTTATGCCGGCGGCTGGGTAGATGCCGTTCTGATGCGCATCACCGATATCTTCCTCGCCTTTCCAAAGCTGGTTCTGGCGCTGGCGCTGGTGGCCGCACTTGGGCCGGGCATTGAAAACGCCGTGCTCGCTATCGCTGTCACCTCATGGCCGCCCTATGCGCGCATCGCGCGCGCCGAAACCATGACCTTCCGCAATTCCGATTTTATTGCTGCGGTGAAGCTCATGGGGGCATCGCCCTTCCGCATCGTCCTGAAACACGTCATGCCGCTTTGCATGTCGTCGCTCATCGTGCGTGTCACGCTCGATATGGCGGGCATCATCCTCACCGCCGCCGGTCTCGGTTTCCTTGGCCTTGGCGCGCAGCCGCCGCTGCCGGAATGGGGTGCGATGATCGCCTCCGGCCGTCGTTTCATTCTCGATCAATGGTGGGTTGCCGCCATGCCGGGTATCGCGATCCTGATCGTCAGCCTCGGTTTCAACCTTCTGGGCGATGGCCTGCGCGATGCGCTGGACCCCAAGGAGGCGAACCAATGAGCGCGCCGCTTCTGACCGTCGAGAACCTGCGCGTTTCCTTCCCCACCCGCACCGGGCTGGTGGAGGCGGTGCGTGGCGTCTCGTTCACGCTGGGGCGCGAACGTCTCGGCATCGTCGGCGAATCCGGTTCCGGCAAGTCGCAGACCGGCCGCGCCATCATGGGACTGACGCCGAAGAGCGCCCGCATCGAAGCCGATGTGTTGCGTTTCGGCGATATCGATCTTCTTCGCGCTTCGGCCAAGGAAAGGCGGCTCATGCGCGGCAAGCGCCTGGCCATGATCCTGCAGGACCCGAAATATTCGCTGAACCCGGTCATGACCATCGGCCGCCAGATCATGGAAACGCTGCGCACCCATGAAAACATCGGCACCAGCGAGGCGCGCCAGCGCACGCTCGCCATGCTGGAGGCGGTGCAGATCCGCGATCCCGAGCGCGTGTTCGATCTTTACCCGCACGAGGTTTCCGGCGGCATGGGCCAGCGTGTCATGATTGCCATGATGCTGGTCTGCGGCCCGGAACTGCTGATCGCCGACGAGCCGACTTCGGCGCTCGACGTGACGGTTCAGCTCGAAGTGCTCGACATTCTTGACAAGCTGGTGCGCGATCGCGGCATGGGGCTGATTTTCGTCAGCCACGATCTGCGGTTGGTCTCGTCCTTCTGCGACCGTGTTCTGGTCATGTATGCGGGCAAGGTGGTGGAAGAACTGTCTTCGGCCAATCTGAAAGAGGCGAAGCATCCCTATACGCAGGGCCTGCTGAATTGCCTGCCGGAAATCGGCGGCCACCGGCATCCGCTGCCGGTTCTGGAACGCAAGGCGGAGTGGCGCGCATGAGCACGGTTCTTTCTATCAGAGACATGGTGGTCGATTTCGACGGTTACATCGCGCTCGACAGTGTCAGCATCGATGTGGCCGAGGGTGAATCCTTCGGCATCGTCGGCGAGTCGGGTTCCGGCAAGTCGACGCTGCTTCGGGCGATTGCCGGCCTCAACCATTTCGACGAAGGCTCGTTGATGGTGGCAGGGCGCTCCTATTCGGGCAAGCACCGCGACAAGAGCTTTTATAGCGATGTGCAGATGGTGTTTCAGGACCCTTACGGTTCCCTGCACCCCCGCCAGACGGTGGATGCGCTGCTGCTTGAGCCGCTCGTCATCCACGGTCTCAACAATCGCGAAGAGCGCATTGCCCGCGCGCTGGATGAAGTGGGTCTCGGCACCGGTTTCCGCTTCCGCTATTCGCACCAGCTTTCCGGCGGCCAGCGGCAGCGTATCGCCATTGCCCGCGCGTTGATCGTCGAGCCGAAAATCCTGCTGCTGGATGAGCCGACCTCGGCGCTCGACGCTTCCATTCAGGCGGAAATCCTCAATCTGCTCGAACAGGCCCGTAAGGATCGCAACCTTACCTTCGTCATGGTCAGCCACGACCTCGGCGTCATCAGCCATATGTGCGATCGTCTGGCGGTGATGAAAAGCGGCAAGGTGGTGGAGATGCTGGAGGCGGAAGCGCTGGAAAGCCGCGAATTTACCGCGGATTACACAAGGCAGCTGCTGGTGGCGAGCGAGGGCTTCAAGCGCGCTTGAGGAGTGCGATGTTGCGGCCCATTTCTTCTCCCCGCCGGGGAGAAGATGGCCCGAAGGGTCAGATGAGGGGGCAACGTTGCCGGTTCTCACGACCCTCGCCCCCTCATCCCGCTGCCGCGACCTTCTCCCCGAACGGGGAGAAGAAACAAGCCGCGCGCTCTTGCTCCACATGTAATGTTTGCCGTGTTCTTAAGGCTTGCTACACGTAGTGATATGGTGGGCCGCCACGCCGGCATATCCGAACAAGGTATCCAGACCATGCAACTCCGCGCATTGATGTATTTCGATGAACTTGTCCGCACCAATTCCATGCGCGCCGCTGCCGAAAACCTGAATGTCGCGCCGACGGCTGTCAGCCGCCAGATCGAGAACCTCGAATATTATTTCGGCTCGCCTTTGGTGGAGCGCTCCAGCCGCGGCGTGAAGCTGACGGCGGCGGGAGAGCTTCTCGCCGCCCGTGCCGGTAAGACGCTACGCGAACTCGACCATGTGCACCAGCTGATCGATGACTTGAAGGGGCTTCAGCGCGGTCGGGTCACCGTTTATGCCAATGGCGCGACGGTGGCGAACCTTCTGGCGCCAGTGCTGGCGCAGTTCAGCCTTAAATATCCGCAACTGCGTTTCGAGGTGCACATCACCAGCGCCCGCCAGGCGATGGAGGCACTGGGCGCGGCGGAGGCCGATCTGGTCGTCAGCCTTTTTGCGCCGAAGGTTTCCGGCGTGAAGGTGCGCTCGCGCAACCGCATCAGCTACGATGTCATTGTCCCGGCGGGCCATGCGCTTGCCGCGCAGGCGGAAGTATCGCTGAAGGAACTTGCCACCCTGCCGCTTGCCCTGCCGGACAAGAGTTTCGCGGCGCGTCAGGCCTTCGATACGCTGTTTGCCGATGCGGGTATCGAACTCGATCCCGTCTTCATCACCAGTTCGCTGGAAATGCTGAAGGAGCTGGTACTTGGCCATGCGGCGGCCACGCTGCTGCCGGCATTGTCGGTGGCGCGCGAAATCCGCAGCGGCCAGATGGTCGCCGTTCCCCTTGCTGGCAAGAAGGGCATTCACACCCAGATCGATCTCTGCGTCGCGCCCGACAGGCAATTGTCCTTCGCCGCCTCCAAGCTTGCCGATTTCATCGAGCGTTTCATGCGCGAGGCGACGGCGGGGTAGGGGAACTTGTCCGCTTCAAGAATTGTCCGCGCAGGTTGATTTCCATCCGCATTTCCGTGTAGCCATTTCAGCTACACGGAGCACACAAAAATCACGATTGTGTGTGCGCCTGCAACATGACACTCTTTTTGCAACGGGTGGTCTTCGAAGGGCAAAAATGCCTCGGCCGCCAGACAGGGGACAATGATGCCACGCACTTATTTTTCGCAGCCGCTGACAATGACGCGGCGTGCCGCGCTCGCGCTTGCACTGGGGACGGCGCTCTGGTTGCCGCTTTCGATGACGGATGCCGAAGCTGCACCGAAGACCGCCTTGACGCTTGGCATGACAGTGGAGCCGACCGGTCTCGATCCGACCATTGCAGCACCCGTCGCCATCGGTCAGGTGACCTGGCAGAACATATTCGAAGGTCTCGTCACCATCGACCACGAAGGCAAGGTGAAGCCGCAGCTTGCCGAAAGCTGGGAAATTTCCCCTGACGGCAAGACCTATACCTTCAAGCTGCGCAAGGGCGTGACCTTCCATGATGGCGAGGCTTTCGACGCCTCCGTCGCGAAATTTTCACTCGACCGGGCGCGTGGCGAAACTTCGGTGAACCCGCAGAAACGCTTCTTTACCGCCATAGACAGCGTCGAAACGCCGGATGCGGCAACGCTGGTGCTGAAACTGAAGCAGCCGGCGGGCAGCCTGATCTACTGGCTCGGCTGGCCTGCCTCCGTCATGGTCGCGCCGAAGAGCGTTGACAACAACCGCACCACGCCCATCGGCACCGGCCCGTTCAAATTCGTGAACTGGGCCAAGGGCGACAAGGTGGAACTGGAGAAGAATGCGGCCTATTGGGACAAGGCGGTCGCGGTGAAGCTCGAAAAGGCGACATTCCGCTTCGTTTCCGATCCGCAGGCGCAGGCCGCCGCGCTGAAATCCGGCGATATCGATGCCTTCCCGGAATTCGGTGCACCGGAGCTGATGACCTCCTTCGATGGCGATGCGCGTCTCGGCACGTTTGTCGGCAATACCGAACTGAAGGTCGTGGCCGGCATGAACAATGCCCGTAAACCCTTCAACGACAAGCGCGTGCGTCAGGCGCTGATGATGGCGGTGGATCGTGGCACGGTTATCGAAGGCGCATGGTCGGGTTACGGCACGGCGATCGGCAGCCACTATACGCCGAATGACCGCGGTTACATCGACACGACAGGCGTGCATCCTTTCGATATCGACAAGTCGAAGGCGCTGCTTGCCGAGGCCGGTTATCCCGACGGATTCAGCTTCACCATCAAGGCGCCGCAAATGGCCTACGCGCAGCGGACCTCGCAAATCCTGCAGGCGATGCTGGCCGAAATTGGCGTGACGATGACCATCGAAACCACCGAATTTCCGGCAAAATGGGTGGCGGATGTTCTGAAAAGTGCCGATTACGATATGACCATCGTCGCCCATGCCGAGCCGATGGATATCGATATCTATGCGCGCGATCCCTACTACTTCAACTACAAGAACCCGGCCTTCAACGAGGTGATCAGCAGCGTCGAAAAGACGGCGGACCTCGCCGAGCAGGAAGCGCTTTACAGCGATGCCCAGAAAATCCTCGCCGAAGACGTGCCGGCACTCTTTCTGTTCGTGATGCCGAAGCTCGGCGTCTGGGACAAGAAGTTGAAGGGGCTGTGGGAAAACGAGCCGATTCCCTCGAATGTGCTGACGGATGTGCACTGGGAAGAGTGACGTTTGTTGTGAATGGCGAGGCGCATTTCTCCCCTCATTCCTGTGCTTGTCACAGGAATCCAGCCAGCCCAAGTCATTGGGCTGAGAGGAATCTTTCCGCCGCGCAGACGCGCGTCGACTGGATTCCCGTGACAGGCACGGGAATGAGAGGGATGCGCAAGGAGACGATGGCTTCATTTGCCATATCCGGCAACAAAACCGCGCAAGGAGAAGATGCCAGATGTTAGCCGTCCTCATCCGGCGCCTTGCCAGCCTCGTCATTACGCTGTTTGCGGTCTCGCTCATCATTTATATCATCATGGGCCTGCTGCCGGGTGATCCGGCGGCCATCATGCTCGGCACCTCGGCCAGCCCCGATACGCTCGCCGCGCTGCAAAAGCAGATGGGCCTCGATCAACCCTTGCCACTGCGTTACATCCATTGGCTCGCCGGCGTGTTCCGGGGTGATCTCGGGCAATCCTATACCTATGGCGTGCCGGTGGCGGGGCTGATTGTCGAGCGGCTTGCCGTCACCCTGCCGCTTGCCCTGCTGGCGGTCTGCCTGTCTGTTGCCATCGCCATTCCGCTCGGCGTGGCGGCGGCGAGAAGCCGTAACGGGCCGGTGGATTTTGTAGCCGGGCTGTTTTCCCATGTCGGCATTGCGGTGCCCGGTTTCTGGGTCGGGCTGCTGCTCATCATCGTTTTTTCCACCACGCTCGGCTGGATGCCATCAGGCGGTTTTCCCGGCTGGCGTCCGAGTTTTTCGGCGGGGCTTATCGCATTGGTGCTTCCCGCCATTGCCCTTGCGCTGTCGCAGGCGGGTGTTCTCACCCGCGTCTGCCGCTCGGCGGTGCTGGAGGTGATGAATGAGGATTTCGTGCGCACCGCCCGCGCCAAGGGTCTGAGCGAGCGGGTGGCGCTATGGCGGCATGCGGTGCCGAACGCGATGATCCCCGTTGTCACCATGATCGGCCTGCAATTCACCTTCCTGATTGCCGGGGCAGTGCTGGTGGAGAATGTCTTCAACCTGCCGGGCCTCGGGCGGCTTGCCTATCAGGCGCTGACCCAGCGGGATATCGTCGTCATGCAATCAGTGGTGCTGTTCTTCTCGGCACTCGTCATCGTCATGAATTTTCTGGTCGATATCGCCTATCTCTTCATCGATCCGAGACTGCGGACAGGTGCGCGATGATGCGACTGATCCGCCGCCGCCCCGCTTTCGTCCTCG
Organism: Rhizobium sp. AN73; assembly: GCF_030757975.1. Lineage (NCBI taxonomy): Bacteria > Pseudomonadati > Pseudomonadota > Alphaproteobacteria > Hyphomicrobiales > Rhizobiaceae > Rhizobium > Rhizobium sp. AN73. Next base: position 308,394 of record NZ_JARWME010000001.1, on the reverse strand, counting down.
GCATTGCTGTCACGCTCTTTCTTGTCGCGGTCGCATTGGTTTCGCTGGTCTGGACGCCGGTTTCACCGACCAAGATACAGATCGCCCAGAAACTGAAATCGCCGTTTGCCTATGGCGGGTTGGGCACGGACCATTTCGGCCGGGATGTCCTCTCCATGCTGATGGTCGGGGCGTGGAACTCGCTGTCCACCTCCATCGCCGCCGTTGCCATCGGTGGCCTCATCGGCACTGCGGTCGGTGTTTCGGTCGCGGCCCTGCGTGGCTTCACCGAAACGGTGGTGATGCGCATCTGCGATATCATTTTCGCGCTGCCGCCCATCCTGTCGGCCATGATGCTCGGCGCTTTCATCGGCACGGGGCGTTTTACCGCCATCATCGCCATCGCCACCTTCATGGTTCCGGTCTTTGCGCGGCTGACACTGGGTGCCGCCTTGCAGATATGGTCGCGGGAATATGTCACTGCGGCCACCAGCATCGGCCAGAACCGCGCCAAGATCACGCTGTTTCATATCGTGCCGAATATTTCCAACCAGATCATCGTGCAGGTGACGATCCAGCTCGGTCTTGCCATTCTCACCGAAGCGGGGCTTTCCTTCCTCGGTCTCGGCATGCCGCCGCCCGCCGCCACCTGGGGGCGGATGCTGGCGGATGCGCAGACCTATCTCGGCGCAGCCCCCTGGCTCGCCATCATGCCCGGCCTTGCGATCGCGCTTGCCGTCTTCGGCCTCAATCTGCTCGGCGATGGCCTGCGCGACCTGCTGGACCCGCGCGATACCAGCTGATCCCCAAGGGAACCAGCCGCCCATATTTCCTGTTTTCTGACGAGACGAAGCTGATGACCGATCTCATAGACCTCAACACGCTCGAAATTCTGGCGCTTTACCGGCAAAAGAAGCTATCGCCATCGGAATACTGGCAGGCGGTAGAGGCCCGCATCGATGCATTCGAGCCCACGGTGAACGCGCTTTACGCCTATGATCCCGAGGATGCTCGCAAACAGGCGCTGGCCTCCACGGCGCGCTGGCAAAAGGGCGAGACGCTCGGGGCCCTCGATGGGATTCCGGTCTCGCTGAAGGAGCTGATCGCCACCAAAGGCCAGCCGGTTCCGCTCGGCACCAAGGCGGTGGAACTGGTGCCGGCTCTGGAAGACGCGCCGGTGGCGGCGCGCTGCCGCGAGGATGGCGCGATCCTTTACGCCAAGACCACCTGCCCGGATTACGGCATGTTATCATCAGGCCTTTCCAGTTTCCACAAGCTCAGCCGCAACCCGTGGGACCCGACACAGAACCCCGGCGGCTCCAGCGCCGGTGCGGCCTCTGCCGGTGCTGCGGGTTACGGCACGTTGCATATCGGCACGGATATTGGCGGCTCGGTACGGCTTCCAGCCGGATGGACAGGGTTGTTCGGCTTCAAACCCAGCCAGGGCCGCATCCCCGTCGATCCCTATTATACCGGCCGCTGCGCCGGGCCGATGACCCGCACCGTCATCGATGCCGCCTATGCCATGGCGACGCTTTCGCGACCCGACTGGCGCGATGGCACCGCGCTGCCGCCCAACGATATCAACTGGATGGACCTCGATACTAATGTGAAGGGCCTGAAGATCGGCCTCATGCTGGATGCCGGTTGCGGCCTGCCGCTTGAGGAAGAGGTGCGGGACGCCGTGCTCTCCGCGGCCAAACTGTTTGAAGATGCGGGCGCCATCGTCATCCCGGTCGAGCCGGTACTGACGCGGGAGATGCTGGACGGGCTGGATGATTTCTGGCGGGCGAAGTTCTGGGGCGATATGGCGGCATTGAGTGCTGATCGTCGCGCCGCGATCCTTCCCTATATTCACGAATGGGCGGAAAAGGGTGCTGATGTCTCCGGCGCGCGTGCCGTTTTCGGCTTCAACCAGACCATGGAAATGCGTAAGACCTGCGGGCGGTTGATGCAGTCGGTTGATGTGGTGATTTCACCCGTCAATCCCATTGTTTCCTATCCAGCCGACTGGGCCTCGCCTACCAACGATCCAGAGCGGCCTTTCGAACATATCGCCTTCACGGTGCCATGGAACATGTCGGAGCAGCCGGCATCCTCGATCAATTGCGGCTTCTCCAAATCCGGAATGCCCATCGGCTTGCAGATCGTCGGCCCGCGTTACGAGGATCTGTTCGTGCTCAAGCTGTCCAAAGCCTTCGAGGATTGGGGCGGCGGTGTGCGGCGCTGGCCGGAGCCGCCGCGTGGCCGCTGATCCCGCCTTTATCGGCCGTGTAGTATAGCCATAATACCCGCATCTCCACCCGCCCTGCTACGGTGCCCATGGCATTCAAAAAACGGGAGGAGCAAGCATGCCGAAGAAGATTTTGATGATCACCGGCGATTTCGCCGAGGACTATGAGACCATGGTGCCGTTCCAGACCCTGCTTGCGGTCGGTCACACGGTCCACGCTGTTTGCCCCGGCAAGAAGGCCGGCCAGACGATCGCCACCGCGATCCATGATTTCGAGGGCGACCAGACCTATTCGGAAAAGCGCGGCCACAATTTCGCGCTCAACGCCACCTTTGCCGATATCAAGGTTGCGGATTACGATGCGCTGGTCATTCCGGGTGGCCGCGCGCCGGAATATCTGCGGCTCAATGCGGATGTGCTGGCCGCCGTGAAGCATTTTTTCGAGGCCGACAAGCCCGTCGCGGCCGTCTGCCACGGCGCGCAATTGCTGGCGGCTGCGGGTGTCCTGAAAGGCCGCACCTGCTCGGCCTATCCGGCCTGCCGCCCCGAGGTTGAACAGGCGGGCGGCACCTATGCCGATATCGCCATTGATGCGGCGGTTACCGACGGCAAGCTGGTCACGGCGCCGGCATGGCCCGCCCATCCGGCATGGCTCTCGCAGTTCATGGCAGTGCTCGGCAAATAAGCTGTGCGGAACGGGGCTTTTACCGGCCCCGTTTCCGATCTATCCTTTGAACGTGGTGAGGGAGGAAACCATGTGCAAGCTTTTCATCAAGGCAGACCCGACGCTTTGGGAAAGCCATACCCGGTCTTTGCGGATCGACGGCATGGTCACCAGCGTCAGGCTTGAAAACTTCTTCTGGACGACGCTGGACGAGATTTCGCGCCGCGACGGCATGAACAGCGCGCAGCTCATCGCCAAGCTTTATAATGAATCGATCGATGCCGGGCACGATCTCGGCAATTTCACCTCGTTTTTGCGGGTCTGCTGCGGCCGTTATCTCGCCTTGCAGCTTTCCGGCGATATTCCCGCGCGCAGCGATATTCCGATCGCCGCGCTGGATGCCGACAGCATCCTTGATGCGGAAAAGGTGAATTATCACTAGTTAGCAACTTTGCGCTTGATAGCTGGTCAACTTGCATTCGACGTCATCCTCGGGCTTGACCCGAGGATCCACCATCACGCGCGGCAATGGATCCTCGGGTCAAGCCCGAGGATGACGGTGGAGAGGTTGTTGTGACGCAGAGAACGCCCCCCTCAACTCTTCAGCGCCCTTGGATCAAGCGCATCGCGCACGGCGTCGCCGATGTAATTGACGCTCAGAACCGTCAGCGAGATTGCCAGTCCCGGCCACAGCACACGCGAGGGCGTCAGCTGCAGGAAGTTGGCGCCATCGAACAACAGCCGTCCCCAGGTGGGGAAGTCCGACGGAAAGCCGAGGCCGAGGAAGGACAGTGCCGATTCCGTGATGATGGCCGAGGCGATGCCGAGCGTGGCTGAGACCATGATCGAACTCAGCACATTCGGCAGGATATGGCGCAGGATGATGCGATACTCACGCATGCCGCTCGATTTCGCCGCCATGATGAATTCCTGGCTTTTGATCGTCAGCACATCGCCGCGCACAATGCGCGCGGTATGCATCCAGCTCGTTATCCCGATCACGAAAACGATGAGGATGAAGATGCCGGTTTCCGGTCCGAAAGCGGTCCTCAGCGTGTCGCGAAACAGCATGAGGATGACGAGCAGCAGCGGCAGCAGCGGCAGGGCCAGAAACAGGTCCGTCAGCCGCATCAGCGGCCCGTCCAGCCATCGGAAATAGCCTGATAACACTCCCACCAACGTGCCGAGAAACAGTGCCAGCAGCATGGCGGTGATGCCGACGGCAAGCGAGATGCGCCCGCCGGCCAGCACCTGCGCCAGCATGTCCTTGCCCAGATTGTCGGTGCCGAAGGGATGCGCCAGCGACGGCCACTGGTTGCGTTCCTTCACGTTGATGACGTTGGGCGCGACGGTGTGGATATAGGGGCCGACATAGACGGCAAACAGGATGAAGACGAAAACGATCAGTCCCACCACGCCGCCCTTGTGGAGGCGGAACTGTTTCCAGATATCGGCAAGCGCCGATTGCACGGGCGTGGCGGCAACGGTTGGCGCTGCGAGGGTGGCGTCAGTCATAGCGGATCCTCGGGTCGAGAATGCCGTAAAGCACGTCGGCAATCAGGTTGAAGAGCACGATTAGCACCGCGAAAATGAAGGTCAGCGTCTGCACCAGCGGAATATCCGCGCCCTGAACGGCTGTTATCAGCAATTGGCCAAGCCCGTTCACGCGGAAGATCTGCTCGGTAATGATGGCGCCGGAAAAGATCGTCGGCACGCCGAGTGCGATGACGGTGACGACCGGGATAAGGCTGTTGCGCAGGACGTGAACGAGCAGCACGGATTTTTCCTTCACGCCCTTTGCACGTGCGGTGCGCACATAGTCCTGATGCAGGTTGTCCAGCATGGAGGCGCGCACGAAACGGCTGATCTGCGAGACGTTGTAGAGCGTCAGCACCAGCACCGGCAGGAACATCTGCCGCACCTGCGCGACGAAGCTTCCCCAGTCCCTCACCTGCAGATTGGTATCGTAGACGGAAGGGAACCATTGCAGATACGAGCTGAAGATGACGACCAGCAGCACGCCGGTGAAGAAGGTGGGAACCGAATAACCGACCATCGAGACGAAGGTGCCGATCTGGTCGAAGATCGAATATTGCTTGTAGGCGGAAATGACGCCGATCGGGATGGCCAGAAGCGCGCCGAAAAGATAGGCGAGGCCGACCACCCAAAGCGTCTGCGGCATGCGCTGGATGACGAGATCGACCACCGGGCTGCGCGTTGCCCAGGACAGCACCCGCATGCGGTTGCCGTCGCCGATCTGCCAGCCGGTCAGTTTTTCGAAAAGGTTGAGAGGCTCGTTGATGAAGAATTGCTGCAGCCAGAGCAGGTAGCGGATGAAGAACGGCTGGTCGAGGCCAAGCGAGGCGCGGATCTGCTCGCGAACTTCGGGCGGAATGGTCAGCGGCAGATCGCCGGTCGGATCATTCGGCGCAAGATCGAGCAGGGCGAAGATGACGAAGCTGATGACGAGCAGCGTCGGTACGGCAAAGGCAAGCCGCCGGAGCGTAAAGGTAAACATCGGAAAGTCTCCAGACCGTCAGGGTCTCGCAAAACGGGCGCGGCCGCCCTTTTGGGGGCGACCGCGCATTTGCGTGTTACTTTTTGCGGGACCAGTCCGCGACGTTCCAGAGTTCCGATCCCAGGCATTCATGCGAACGCCTTCGAGTGTCAGCGAATGCGAGGAGACGTTGCCACGGTGGATCAGCGGAATATGTGCGCCTTCTTCCGTCAGCATGTCGTTCAGCTGTTTGGCGATTTCCCCACGCTTGGCGAAATCCGTCGTCTTGGAAAGGACGCCCACCAGCTTGTCGAATTCCGGGTTGCAATAACGCGGAACATTCTGACCCTGCCAGCCGTTTGCGGGGGCGGGGATTTTGTCGCACAGCCATTCCGCCAGATATTTTTCCGGATCGGTGCCGTCGAAATTGTTGGTGTACATTTCAACGTCGGCATAAAATTTCTGGAAGGTATCCGGGCTTGCCGGATCGCCGCCGAAGAACACCGAGGCGCTGACATTGCGCAGTTCAGACGCAACGCCGATCTGCGACCACATGTCCTTCACCAGTTCCTGCGCTGCCTGGCGAACGGAGTTGGTGGAGGTCTGGTAGAGGAAGGACAGCTTCACGCCGTTCTTGGCGCGGATGCCATCGGCGCCCTTCACCCAGCCTGCATCGTCGAGCAGCTTGTTTGCACCTTCCAAATCCTGCTTCAGGCACCAGCTGTCGTTTTTCGTCGAAGCGACAGCCGCCGGGGCCGGCACGATGTTGCAGGTCGGCTTACCCGCCTCGCCATAACCCGTCTCATCGATAATGTCGCGATCAATGGCGAGCGAGAGCGCACGGCGCACGGCCGGGTCGGAAAGGGCCGGATGCGGACCGCCCTCCTTGGTGGAGCGCTTGTCACCCAGAGCAGGGTCGGCATTGTACCAGTTGAGATTGATACGCTCGACCTGCGTGCCGAAGGCGGTTTCCAGCTTGCCCTTGCCGGCGGCCACCATGGTGGCCAGAATTTCCGGCTCCACCTGCATGTTCCAGGCGTAGTCGAATTCGCCGGTTTCAAGAACGGCACGCGCAGCGGATGCCGCATCACCGCCGCCCTTCAGGGTCGCCGTGGCGAAAGCGGGCTTGGCGGGATCGCGATAATTGGGGTTGGCGACGAAGCTGATGACGTCGTTCGGCTTGAAATCCTTGACCACGAAGGGGCCTGTGCCGATGGGGCCGAAATTGGCGGATGTGCAGCCGGGTGCGGCGGCACCGAGGCAATTTTCAAACTGCTTCTTCTGGATAACAGGCGATTGCGCGCCGACAAATGCGGAATAGGGGTAGGGCTTGGGTTCGGTGAAGCTGACCTTGACGGTATGGGCGTCGATGGCCTCGACGTTTTTCACGCCCTCATATTGCGCCGCCTGCGCGCAGCCGCCATCCGGTGCTTTGCAATATTTCCAGGTGAAAATCACGTCGTCAGCGGTCAGCGGCGTGCCATCAGACCATTTGACGTCGCTTTTCAGCTTCCATGTCATGCTGAGCAGGTCTTTCGCGACGCCGCCATTATCGACCGTTGGAATTTCGCTCACCAGCATCGGTACCAGCTCGCCCTTTTCGTCGTAGCGCGCCAGCGGCTCGATCACCATGGATGAGCTGTAGACTTCCTTGGTGCCTGCGGAAAGATAAGGGTTCAGTGTCGATACAGCCTGCCAGAACAGGATTTTCAGTTCGCCGTCACTGCCGCGTTCGGCATGGGCGGCAGAGCCTGCCAAGGCCATTGCTGCCACTGTGCTGGCAAAGAGAATGCTGCGCTTCTTCATTATATTTTCCCCTTTTTAGATTTTATCTATTTGATTGTTTGATGCTTTTCCTCAATGTCACCTGCAAGGGGTTTTATTTTAAGTATTTGACTTTGCAGGGAAATATTCATCCAGTCCCGCTGATGCTATTGTCAGTTTTTTTGGAAATCAAGCCCCAAACGTTTATTGATGAACAAAATTTGAGCCGATCGGCTTTTGGCCTATTTTTCGACCATGCAGCAAAATTCATACTTGCAAAAGCAGAAATTCCAAACGCAATATGGTTTCCGACAACCCGGCGGGGAACAAAAAAGGGAAAAATGGGAATGCCGATATTGAACCGTGTGGCCGAGATGCAGGAAGAAGTTGCCGGCTGGAGGCGCCACCTGCATGAGACGCCGGAGCTGCTTTACGATGTCTTCGAAACCTCGAAATTCGTGGCCGAGAAACTGAAATCCTTCGGATGCGATATCGTCGAAACCGGCATTGGCAAGACCGGCGTGGTCGGCATCATCAAGGGGCGGCACGGCGACGGCGCGACCATCGGTTTCCGTTCCGACATGGACGCGTTGCCGATTCTGGAAACCAGCGGCAAGCCATGGGCTTCCAAGGTTCCGGGCAAGGCCCATTCCTGCGGCCATGACGGGCACACCGCCATGCTTTTGGGTGCGGCGCAATATCTGGCCGAGACCCGCAATTTCAAGGGTTCCGTCGCGGTCATCTTCCAGCCGGCGGAAGAGGGCGGGGCAGGCGCGCTCGCCATGCTGAACGACGGCATGATGGAGAAATTCGGCATTTCGCAGGTCTATGGCATGCATAACGAGCCGGGCATTCCGGTCGGCCAATTCGCCATCCGCAAGGGTTCCACCATGGCGGCGGCGGATACCTTCGAGATCACGATTACCGGCAAGGGCAGCCATGCGGCCGCACCGCATCTTTCCGTCGATCCGGTTCTGACCTCGGCCTATATCATCATCGCCCTGCAATCCATCGTCTCTCGCGAGATGGACCCGTTGAAATCGCTGGTCGTCACCGTCGCGACTACCCATGGCGGCACAGCCTCCAACGTCATTCCCGGCTCGGTGACGCTGACGGGCACGGTGCGGACATTGCTGCCGGAAACCCGCGATTTCGCCGAGAAACGCCTGAAGGAAGTGGCGACAGCCACCGCCATGGCGCATGGCGCGACGGCGGAGGTGAGATACGATCGCGGTTATCCCGTCACCTTCAACCATAATGACGAAACCGAATTCGCAACCGGCGTGGCGGCGGGGGTGGCAGGCGCAAATGCCGTCAACACCAATCCCAACCCGCATATGGGCGCAGAAGATTTCTCCTACATGCTGGAAGCGCGCCCCGGCGCCTTCATCTTCATCGGTAACGGCGATACGGCCGGGCTGCACAATGCGGCCTATGATTTCAACGACGAAGCCCTGCCTTATGGCATCAGCTACTGGGTTTCGATGGCCGAAACCGCACTTGCTGCATAAGATACCCGGCGGCCTTCATGGCCGCCTTTCGCTTTTCAGGAGATCGGCATGCTTTTGGCGGCAACATCAATGGAACAGACCGGCGGTTCGGCAGGCCCGGTTCTTTCAGTTGAAAATCTGACGACTTCGTTCCGTGTCGATGGCGGCTGGAAATCCGTGGTCCGCAACATGAGTTTCGAGATTGCGCCACGCGAGACGGTGGCGATCGTCGGCGAGAGCGGTTCGGGAAAAAGCGTGACGTCGCTGTCGATCATGCGGCTTCTCGATAAAAAAACGAGCCGCATCGAGGGCAAGGTCATGCTTGGCGGGCGCGACCTGCTGGCGCTTCCGGAAGAGGAGATGCGCAAGGTTCGCGGCAAGGACATCTCGATGATCTTCCAGGAGCCGATGACCAGCCTCAACCCGATCTTCCCGATCGGCAAGCAGATCGCCGAAGCGCTTACCGTACATCAGGACATTTCCTCATCTGCTGCGAAAGCCGAGGTCATCCGCCTGCTGGAAAAGGTCCGCATTCCCAATGCCAAGAACCGTTTCGACGATTATCCGCACCAGTTTTCCGGCGGTATGCGCCAGCGCGTTATGATCGCCATGGCACTTGCCTCGAAACCAAAGCTGCTGATTGCCGATGAACCGACGACGGCGCTTGATGTCACCATTCAGGGCCAGATTCTCGACCTCATCAAGCAATTGCAGGAAGAGGAGGGCATGTCGGTCCTGTTCATCACCCATGATATGGGCGTGGTGGCGGAAGTGGCCGACCGCACCATCGTCATGTTCCGCGGCGATGTGGTGGAAACCGGCACCACCGACGACATCTTCCATCGCGGGAACCATCCCTATACGCGCGCCCTGCTTTCGGCGGTGCCGAAGCTCGGTTCGATGAAAGAGCGGGTGCTGCCCGCCCGCTTTCCGATCATCGATATCAAGACCGGCGAAAGCCAACAGGTCGAAGAGGTCAGGAACACGGTTTCCGGTGGTCGCACGCCCATTCTTTCGGTCCGGGACCTGACGACCCGCTTCGATATCCGCTCCGGTCTTTTCGGCCGCAAGTCCGGTGCCGTGCATGCGGTGGAGAAGGTCTCCTTCGATCTGGCTGAGGGCGAGACACTATCGCTGGTCGGTGAATCCGGCTGCGGCAAGTCCACCACCGGGCGGTCGATCACCCGGCTGATCGAACCGACCTCCGGTAACGTGACTCTCGACGGTTACGAGGTGATGAAACTCGACAAGACGACGTTGCGCACCATGCGCCGCAGCGTGCAGATGATCTTTCAGGACCCCTTCGCCAGTCTCGATCCGCGCATGAGCATCGGCACGGCGATCATGGAGCCCTTCATCGAACACCGGCTTGGACCGAAGGCGCAGGCGCGTGAAAAGGCGGCGGACCTGATGGAGAAGGTTGGCCTCAGCCCGGATATGATGCGGCGCTTCCCGCATGAGTTTTCCGGCGGCCAGCGCCAGCGCATCGCCATTGCCCGTTCGCTGATGCTTGACCCCAAGGTCATCGTTGCCGATGAAGCGGTGTCGGCGCTTGATGTCTCCATCAAGGCGCAGGTCTGTAACCTGCTGCTCGATCTGCAACAGAGCCTCAACCTCGCCTTCCTGTTCATTTCCCACGATATGGCTGTGGTGGAGCGTGTCAGCCATCGTGTCGCGGTGATGTATCTCGGCGAGATCGTTGAAATCGGCCCGCGCGCCGCCGTCTTCGACAATCCGCAGCACCCCTATACGAAAAAACTGATGTCGGCGGTTCCGGTGCCGGATCCGGCACGGCGGCAGATCCGGCGCAACATGGCGACGGACGAGATCAAAAGCCCGATCCGCCCGGTGGATTACGTGCCGCCGCAACGCCACTACCGTGAGGTCTCCGCCGGACATCTGGTGCAGGAAGCGGCTTGATATAGAGGAAACTGCACCGGGATAGGTGTCTCAGTGTTCGCGACGTCATCCTCGGTCTTGTGCCGAGGATCTGCTAACGTCTCGTAAATCGATACGTTGCAGATGCTCGGGACAGGCCCGAGCATGACGGAGGAGATGTTTTGCATCCTCTTTAGAGATGCCTGGTCCCGCCAAACGCTTCGCTCAGTCGCCGCTCCGTTTGACAGGCAGCGCAAAAAAATGCCAGCAAATGCTCGAGCATAATTCTTAGAGGGCGGCGGCATGGCCAGACGAAACGACGCACATGGACGGCTGGATGATGCGGCGCGCGCGGGCTGGCTTTATTATGTCGCGGGCCGCACGCAGGATGAGATCGCCGCTGCCATGGGCATATCCCGGCAATCGGCGCAGCGGCTTGTGTCGCTGGCCGTCGCCGAGCGTCTGATCAAGGTCCGGCTCGATCATCCCATCGCCGCCTGCCTCGAAAAGGCTGAGCGCCTCAAGCAAAAATTCGACCTTAAATATATCGAGGTGGTGCCGAGCGATCCGGCCGGCGTCTCCTCTACGGTCGGCATAGCCGAGGCCGGCGCGGCCGAAATCGAGCGCTGGCTGAAAAATGCCGATCCCATCGTGCTCGCCATCGGCACCGGCCGCACGCTGAAGGCGGCCGTGGACCAGTTGCCACCGATGGAATGTCCGCAGCACCGCATCGTGTCACTGACAGGCAATATCGGCCCGGATGGATCGGCCGCCTATTACAACGTCATCTTCAGCATGGCCGATGCCATCAAGGCGCGGCATTTCCCGATGCCGCTGCCGGTTTTGTGCTCGTCGGCGGAAGAGCGTGAGCTGCTGCACGATCAATCCATGGTGCGCTCCACGCTGGCGCTCGGCGCTGCCGCCAACGTCACCTTCGTCGGCGTCGGCGAACTCGGTGAAAACGCGCCGCTCTGCGTCGATGGTTTCCTTGGCGTCGACGAGATGAAGGCGCTGATGGCAAGCGGTGCCGTCGGCGAGATTTGCGGCTGGGTTTATGATGCTAACGGCAAGGTTCTCGAGCATTCTGTCAATGAGCGTGTGGCCTCCGTTCCTATCCCGTCCAGAGAGACCTGCACGGTCATCGGCATGGCGCAGGGCGCGCGCAAAAACGCTTCTATCCTGGCGGCGTTGAGGGGCGGTCTTTTGAACGGTCTCATCACCGACGAAGTGACAAGTGAATATTTGCTCACGCATTGAGCAAAAATTAATTCCTTAAAATCAAAGGCTTGGTTTTTCCATGTGCGCCGCAGCACAGGATGTTGCTTGACATTTTTGCTCTGTGGGTGAGTAAATGCCCTAGAGCAAAGCGAATGCTCATAAATTTCTTCTGGGAGGAAGATATGACATTGAAGACTATTTTGCTGGGCGCATGCTCGGCTCTCGCCTTTACGACCCTTGCTTCCGCCGAAACGCTGACCATCGCCACCGTGAACAATGGCGACATGATCCGCATGCAGGGGCTGACCTCCGACTTCACCACCAAGAACCCCGACATCAAGGTGGAATGGGTCACGCTTGAGGAAAACGTCCTGCGTGAGCGGGTGACGACGGATATTGCCACCAATGGCGGCCAATACGACATCATGACCATCGGCAATTACGAAGTGCCGATCTGGGCCAAGCAGGGCTGGCTGCTGCCGCTCGAGAAGCTTGGCGACAAATACGACGTGGATGACATTCTGCCGGCGATCCGTGGCGGTCTTTCCAGCGAAGGCAAGCTTTATGCGGCGCCCTTCTACGGCGAATCCGCCATGATCATGTATCGCAAGGACCTGTTCGAAAAAGCCGGTCTGAAGATGCCCGAAAACCCGACCTGGGAATTCATCGGTGATGCGGCCCGGAAGATCACCGACCGCAAGACCGATATCAACGGCATGTGCCTGCGCGGCAAGGCTGGCTGGGGCGAGAACATGGCCTTCATCAGCGCGCTCACCAACTCCTTCGGTGGCCGCTGGTTCGATGAAAAATGGAAACCGCAGTTCGATCAGCCGGAATGGAAGAGCGCGCTGCAATTCTACGTCGATCTGATGAAGGATGCCGGCCCGTCGGGCGCCTCCTCCAACGGCTTCAACGAAAACCTGACGCTGTTCCAGCAGGGCAAATGCGGCATGTGGATCGACGCCACGGTAGCTGCGTCCTTCGTGTCCAACCCGAAGGATTCAACCGTTGCCGACAAGGTCGGTTATGCGCTGTTCCCGACGCATGGCGAACTGAAGAACCATGGCAACTGGTTGTGGTCATGGAACCTTGCTATCCCGAAGAGCTCGAAGAAGTCGGATGCGGCTGAAAAGTTCATCTCCTGGGCAACCAGCAAGGACTACACCACGCTTGTCGCTTCCAAGGAAGGCTGGGCAAACGTGCCTCCGGGCACCCGCACCTCGCTTTACAAGAACGCCGAGTATGAAAAGGCAGCCGCCTTCGCCAAGCCGACGCTTGCTGCAATGGATGCCGCTGACATCACCAAGCCGACTGTAAAGCCCGTGCCTTATACCGGCGGTCAGTTCGTGGCGATCCCTGAATTCCAGGCGCTCGGCACCACGGTTGGTCAGCTGTTCTCGGCGGTTGTTGCCGGCCAGTCCAGCGTCGATGATGCGCTTGCAGGCGCCCAGTCGACGGCAACGCGTGAAATGACCCGCGCCGGTTACATCAAGTAATCCTCCCGAAGATCGCTGTCCGGCGCCAATGCCGGGCAGCGAACTCTCCGGGTCTAAGCCGCCGGTTACGCGGCGGCCTTTATGCCTTTCAAATCAAAACAAGAATGAGCCGGTTCTTCCGGATATGCCGGGCGCATGTCGTGATGCCCGGGCCCAAGGGGAGGTTAGTGCAATGGCAACACGAAACACGAGCGGTCTTGCGCGGGTTATGCTTGCGCCATCGGTGCTGCTGCTTCTGGTGTGGATGATCGTGCCTCTGGCGATGACCCTGTGGTTTTCGTTCCAGAACTACAATCTCCTCAACCCTGCCAATGTCAGCTTCGCCGGCCTGTTCAATTACCAGTATTTCTACACCGATCCGGCCTTCTTCCAGTCGATCTGGAACACGCTGCTGATCGTCGGCGGCGTGCTTTTGATCACCGTCATCGGCGGCATCGCCATTGCGCTTTTGCTCGACAATGACATCTTCGGCCAGGGCATCGTGCGCATCATGATCATCTCGCCGTTCTTCGTCATGCCGCCGGTGGCAGCACTGGTGTGGAAGAACATGATCATGCATCCCGGTTATGGGGTGCTCGCCGATCTCTCGCGCTTCTTCGGCCTGCAGCCGGTCGACTGGTTCGCGCAGTTTCCGCTGCTCTCCATCGTCATCATCGTCGCCTGGCAATGGCTGCCTTTTGCAACGCTGATCCTCCTGACCGCCCTGCAGTCGCTTGATGGCGAGCAGAAGGAAGCGGCCGAGATGGATGGCGCCAACTTCATCAATCGCTTCGTCTACCTGACGCTGCCGCATCTGGCCCGCGCCATCACCGTCGTCATTCTGATCCAGACGATCTTCCTGCTCGGCGTTTATGCGGAAATCCTCGTCACCACCAATGGCGGGCCCGGCTATGCCTCGACCAACCTTGCCTTCCTCATCTATCGCACGGCGCTTTTAGGCTACGACGTCGGCGGCGCATCGGCCGGTGGCATCATCGCCGTCGTGCTCGCCAATATCGTCGCCATCTTCCTGATGCGCGCCGTCGGCAAGAACCTCGACCGTTAAGGAGAACCGATCATGGCCCGCAAGACAACCACACGCGCAAAGATCGGCTTTTCCATCGCGGCATGGGCCGTGGCGCTTTTGCTGTTCTTCCCGATCCTTTATGCCTTCCTCACCTCGATCAAGACCGAGCCGGAGGCCATCGCAGGCTTCAGCCTCATTCCCTCGGGCACGCTGGAAAACTACATCACCGTGCAGACCCAGCGCGATTACTTCAAGCCGTTCATGAACTCTGTCGTGCTGTCGCTCGGCTCGACGATCATTGCGCTCATCATCGCCATTCCCGCCGCCTGGGCGATGGCGTTTTCGCCGACCAAGCGCACCAAGGACATTCTGATGTGGATGCTCTCCACCAAGATGATGCCGGCGGTGGCCGTGCTGGTGCCGATCTACCTGATCTTCCGCAATGCCGGCCTGCTCGATACCCGCATCGGCCTCACCGTCATGCTCACCTTCATCAACCTGCCGATCGTGGTGTGGATGCTTTACACCTACTTCCGCGAAATCCCCGGCGAGATCCTCGAAGCAGCCCGCATGGATGGCGCATCGCTGTGGAACGAGATCGTGCATGTGCTCACCCCAATGGCGGTTCCGGGCATCGCCTCGACGCTGCTTCTGAACGTCATCCTCGCCTGGAACGAATCCTTCTGGACCATCCGGCTGACAACCACCAATGCGGCACCGCTGACGGCCTTCATCGCCTCCTTCTCCTCACCGCAGGGGTTGTTCTGGGCAAAACTCTCGGCCGCCTCGATGATGGCGATCGCCCCCATTCTCGTCATCGGCTGGTTCTCGCAGAAACAACTCGTGCGTGGCCTCACCTTCGGCGCCGTGAAATAAGGAACGACAATAATGGGCAGCATTTCCCTTCAGAACGTGTCCAAGCTCTTCGGCGAGGCAAAAGTCATCCCGTCGATCGATCTCGACATCCATGACGGCGAGTTCGTCGTCTTCGTCGGCCCCTCCGGCTGCGGCAAGTCGACGCTGCTGCGCCTGATTGCCGGGCTGGAAGACGTCTCCGGCGGAAAGATCGTCATCGACGGCAAGGACGCCACCGAAAAGGCCCCGGCCGAGCGTGGCCTTGCCATGGTGTTCCAGTCCTATGCGCTTTATCCGCATATGAGCGTCAGGAACAACATCGCCTTTCCGCTGAAGATGGCCAAGCTCGACAAGGCCGTCATCGACAAGAAGGTCGATGATGCCGCCCGCATCCTCAACCTCACCGATTATCTCGAGCGCCGGCCCTCGCAGCTATCAGGCGGCCAGCGCCAGCGTGTCGCCATCGGCCGCGCCATCGTGCGCGAACCGAAAGCCTTCCTGTTCGACGAACCGCTCTCCAACCTCGATGCGGCGCTGCGCGGCACCATGCGGCTGGAAATCTCCGAGCTGCACAATACGTTAAAGACGACGATGATCTATGTTACCCACGATCAGGTCGAGGCGATGACCATGGCCGACAAGATCGTGGTGCTCAACCGCGGCAATATCGAGCAGGTCGGCTCGCCAATGCAGCTTTACAAGACACCGCGCAACCTCTTCGTCGCCGGCTTCATCGGCTCGCCGCGCATGAACCTGGTGACCGGCGATTACGCCCGGCAAAAGGGCGCCGCAACCGCCGGCGTGCGGCCCGAGCATCTGGTGCTGTCGAAGGAAAGCGGGCTGTGGCAGGGCAAGGTC
The DNA here is from genome assembly GCF_030757975.1 of Rhizobium sp. AN73. Lineage (NCBI taxonomy): Bacteria > Pseudomonadati > Pseudomonadota > Alphaproteobacteria > Hyphomicrobiales > Rhizobiaceae > Rhizobium > Rhizobium sp. AN73. Next base: position 292,456 of record NZ_JARWME010000001.1, on the reverse strand, counting down.
ACCGTCGCCGAACATCTCGGGTCGGATACCTTCCTGCATCTCGACGTCCAAGGCATCGGCCCGATTACCGCCAGAACCGACGGCGAGTTCGAATGCAGACACGGCGATACCGTCTTCATCACTCCCGACGACACCAAGATCCACAGGTTCGATGACAAGGGTATCGCCATATGAAGCGCAGACTGGAAGGCAAATCCGTGCTGAATGCCGGGCGCTTGCCGCCCGGTTCTGGCCCGACCAACGTTTCCCCTTCAAGGATCGTGACATGACATGCAAACTCTCGACTGCAACGCTTGATGAGGCCAAAAAAACTGCGGCGGTTCCGGCCTATTCCCGTGCCGGGCTTTCCGCCGGCATCGTGCATTTCGGCGTCGGCAATTTCCACCGCGCCCATCAGGCGGTCTATCTTGATGACCTGTTCAACACCGGCTCGGACCACGACTTCGCCATCATAGGCGCGGGTGTTCTGCCTTCCGATGCGGTGATGCGCGAAAAACTCGCGGTGCAGGATTTCCTCACGACCGTTGTGGAGCAGGACAATAACCGCACCGGCGCGCGCGTCACCGGGCCGATGATCGACATTCTGAAGGTCGGCGATATCAAGGGTATCATCGATACGCTCGCCGACCCCAAGATCCGCATTGTCTCGATGACGATTACCGAAGGTGGTTATTTCATCGATGCTTCCGGTTCCTTCAATCCGCAACATCCGGCGATTGCCGAGGATGGAAAGAACCCGTCTTCACCAAAAACAGTGTTCGGCTTCATCGTTGCCGGGCTGAAAGCGCGGCGCGATAAGGGGCTTTCGCCCTTCACCGTCATGTCCTGCGACAACATTCCCCATAATGGCAAGGTCACCAAAAACGCGGTGGTCGGGCTGGCGGCTCTCTCCGATCCGGCCTTTGCCAATTGGATCGGTGAAAACGTCGCTTTCCCCAATTCGATGGTGGACCGCATTACGCCTGCCACCGGTGAGCGGGAACGCAATATTGCCCGTGACGATTTCGGCATTGACGACAATTGGCCGGTCTTCTGCGAGGAATTCAAGCAATGGGTGATGGAGGATAATTTCCCCGCGGGTCGCCCGGCGCTCGAAAAGGCGGGCGTGCAGTTCGTCAAGGACGTCGCGCCATACGAGCACATGAAAATCCGCATCCTCAATGGTGGCCACGCGGCAATTGCCTATCCGGCAGCGCTGCTCGACATCCATTTCGTGCATGAGGCGATGGAACATCCGCTGATCCGGGCGTTTCTGGCAAAGCTGGAAAAGGAAGAGATCATCCCGGTCATTCCGCCGGTTCCCGATACCGATCTTGGCGAATATTTCGGGCTGATCGAGCGGCGTTTCCTCAATCCGAAAATCGGCGACACCATTCCGCGCTTAGCGCAGGACGGCTCCAACCGTCAGCCGAAATTCATCCTGCCTTCCACCGCCGATCGTCTGGCGGCGGGTAAGGATATCATCGGCCTGTCATTGGTCTCGGCGCTGTGGTGCCGCTATTTTTACGGCACCACCGATAGCGGCAAACAAATCACCTTTAACGACGCCAGCGCCGAACGCCTGCAGGCGGCGGCCATCAAGGCCAAGGACGATCCGATGGCCTTCCTCGCACTCGACGATATTTTCGGAGAGGTTGCCGAATCGGCGCTTTTCCGTAAACGCTTCGCCCATGCACTGGCGACGCTGTGGCAAGAAGGCACGGCGAAGACCTTGCAGCTTTATCTGGATGACAAGCTGGCTGAAAAGTGACGTGAGATGCAGGACGAGACCGGACCTCTTTTGATTTTCGACTGCGACGGCGTTCTCGTCGACAGTGAGCCGGTCTCGATTTCGGTACTTCTCGACATGCTCTCCCATCTCGGCGTGACGATGGGAGAGGAGGAGGCCTATGAGCGTTTTCTCGGCCGCAGTGTCGCCAGCATGACGACGACTTTGTTTGAGGATTACGGCGTCGAGACCGACATCGATTTTCTCGAGCATATGCGCGCGACGCTGTTCGAGCGCTTCCGCACCGAGCTGCAGCCCATCGACGGTATTGCTGAAACGCTGGACAGGCTGGTCGCCCTCAGGCGCTGCGTCGCCTCCTCCAGCCAGCCGGAACGCATCCGTTATTCGCTGGGGCTGACCGGCCTGATCGATAAATTCGAGCCGCATGTCTTCAGCGCCATTATGGTGAAGAACGGCAAGCCGGCGCCCGACCTTTTCCTGCATGCGGCGCGTGAGATGGGCGCTGAGCCGCGTCACTGCATCGTGATCGAGGACAGCCCAGCGGGCATTGCGGCGGCAAAGGCAGCCGGCATGGCGGTTTTTGCCTTTACCGGCGGCTCGCATGCGCGGTTTCCCGCATTCCGCGAAAAGATCGCCGCTCTCGGGGCTGATGCCGTGTTTGACGCAATGCCGGATTTGGTCCAACTTGTCGGCAGCTATGTGGGGAAGGGCGGTTTTGACAGGCGGGTGGAACGTGACGCAGGCTGAAGTTGACCATGCCTGCCACCGCCCGGAGGTCGTTGCGCAAGGGATGGAATTGCAGTCTTGATGCGTCAAAATCTCGTTGCCGTCGATGTCGGTACGGCCAGCGCGCGCGCCGGAGTTTTTGACCCGGCCGGCAGGCTTCTTGCCCGTTCTACCCATCCCATCCTGATGCAGAGGCCGCAGGAAAACCACGCCGAACACGATTCCACCGATATATGGAACGCGGTCTGCATGGCGGTCAAAGCAGCGCTTGCCGAGGCAGCTGTTTTGCCGCAAAGCATCGCCGCCATTGGTTTCGACGCCACCTGCTCGCTCGTCATCCGTGATGAAAGTGGCGAGCCGGTGTCTGTTTCCGTTACGGGCAAAGACCGGTTCGACACCATCGTCTGGCTCGATCACCGGGCGATTGCGGAGGCCGACCGGCTGACGGCATCCGGCCACCGGGTTCTGGATTTTGCCGGCAAAAGCGTATCGCCGGAAATGCAGATGCCGAAGCTGATGTGGCTGAAGACACATTTGCCGGCAAGCTGGGCGCGCATGTCTTTCGCCTTCGATCTGGCGGATTTCCTGACATGGAAGGCGACCGGTTCTGCGAAACGTTCAAATTGCACGCAGACGGCGAAATGGAATTTTCTGGCGCAGGAAAACCCCGGCTGGCAGGCGGATTATCTGGAATTTGCCGGGCTTGCCGACCTCAAACAGCGGGCAGGCCTTCCCGAGACCACCGTCATGCCGGGGACAGCCATCGGCCCGCTTTCGCCCGAGGCCGCCCTTGAGCTTGGTCTCGATACCGGCTGCCAGGTGGCGGCGGGCATGATCGATGCTTATGCCGGCACGCTCGGTGCGCTTGGCGGATGCCTTTCTGATGATGTGGGTAAACATGTGGCGCTGATTGCCGGCACGTCGAGCTGCCTTGTCGCCATGTCCGAGCAGCAGATGCCGGGACACAGCCTCTGGGGCCCCTATTGGCAGGCGGTGCTGCCCGGCCACTGGCTGGTGGAGGGCGGTCAGTCGGCCACCGGTGCACTGCTCGATCATATCGTGCGCATGCATGCGGCGGGCGGCGAGCCTGATACGGCGCTGCATGCCCGCATCGTTGCGCGGGTAACGGAATTGCGTGCGCTGGAGGGCGAGGCCTTCGCCGAGCGGCTGCATGTGCTGCCGGATTTCCACGGCAACCGCTCGCCGCTTGCCGATCCGCATGCCGTCGGCGTCATCAGCGGGCTGACGCTGGATACATCCTTCGACAGCCTCTGCCGCCTTTATTGGCGCACCGCCGTGGCGATCGCTCTCGGTGCGCGCCATGTGCTCGATGCGATGGAGCGTTTCGGCTATGCGGTCGAAACCCTGCATGTCACCGGCGGCCATGTGAAGAACCCGTTATTGATGGAACTTTACGCAGATGTGACCGGCAAACGCATCGTGGTCCCCGCCACCGCCGATGCTGTGCTTCTCGGCACGGCGATGACGGCGGCCGCCGCTGGCGGCGTGCATGCGAGCCTTGCGGCGGCGGGTGCCGCCATGTATCCGGGCAATGCGGAAATATCAGGAAATCCAGCGCTCGCACCGCGTTACGAGCGGGATTATCGCCGTTTTCTCGCCATGCAGCGTCATCGTCAGGAACTGGAAAACCTCTGATTTTCTGGAGGAAGATGACAGGCGTTGACGAGCGGCAACCGCTCGATCCATATGCCGCCGCTACCGGAAGGCGCAGATCAACTGCTCAGCGAGCGTTTGAGTGTGGTGAGGTTCTTTGCCCTTGCCCTGCCGTTGTCATCGGCGCTGAGGGCGCAGAGCGTGAATTCCATCAGCGAGACGAGTTGCAGCAGGCTCTGGCCGCCATTCTGGGCCTGCGGCATGGCAAGACAGATATCGGCGCTTTCAGGTCCCCATTCGTAAAACCGGGTGGTGATCAGCAGGGTTCTGTAGCCCGCCTTGCGCGCCGTTGCCGACAGGCGCTGTAAAGGCGACAGGCTGCCGCCGCAATCCATGATGACGAGAAGCGTCTGCGTGGGCTCATAATCCCACAGGGCGAGATAGGCCGCGCTGTCGCTGCCGAGATAATGCACATGCCCGCGACATTCCAGAATACGCCCGTGGAAGTGCCGGCCGGCGCCGATACCTTCCGGGGATGTCGCCAGAAAAACATCCGCTGCAGATGTGATCTCGTTCATGGCAACACGCCAGATCGGCTGGGAGGTCATGTCGAACGCTGTCTGGATGGCCTGAATCTGCTGCGCCAGCAGTTGGGAAACCGGGTTGGACTGGCGTTCGCCACTTTCGGCAATCGCGGGCTGGTCTGCACTCGCCACGTCTTCAGCATGGCGCAGGTCGGCGCGGATATCGCTGAATTGTCGGTAACCGAGCGAGCGCAGGAAACGGCCGACCGTCATCGGACTGAGGCCGAGCTTGGCGGCCAGCGTCTGCGCGGTTTCAAACGGCAATTCGTCCAGATGCTCGATCAGATATTTGGCGATCTTGCGCTCGGAGGGTGTGCCGGCCTTCATGGCACGGGTAAGATTCAACAGCAGCTTTTCCACCAACGCCTCATTCTTTTATATTTATTGAACGATGATGCATCCGCGCGCCAAAACGAGCGTGCGAACCGCGACTTGTCGGTGGGGGCGAGCTTTTCCGGCCTTGTCCTCCACCGGACCGGAATGCGAATTATAATAGATAGATTATTATATTTTAGAGATACCTTTTATTCAAGGGAAATTCCATCTGCGGTTTAATTACCGATACTTGACGTCTATGCCTCCGTCTTGCGAAGCGGATGGCCAGCGCTTATCTCTTCTTGGTCAGAAAGTTTAAACGCGCCAGGCGTCAAAGGAGTTCCTAATGATTTTTGATGCGGCGCGGCTGGCATTCCACAATCTGTTCGCCGCCGAGACCCGGTCGGTGTTCTGGAAGGTTCTGGGGCTGACGCTTCTGGTACTTGCGGCGCTGTGGTTCGCCATCCGCTCGATCTTCATCTATTTCGCCCTGCCGTGGGTGGATACGCTGATCCCCGGCGTGCCTGATTGGGCTGGGTGGCTGACTTTCGTTTTTGCCATTTTCGCCGGCATAGGACTGGCGCTGGCACTGGCGCTATTGATCTCGCCTGTTACCGCCGTCATCGCCGGCCTGTTTCTCGACGATGTCGCTGAAGTCGTTGAAAAAAAGACTTATCCCGATGATCCGCCGGGCAAGGCGATGCCCATCGGCGAGGCCGTCGTGTCGTCGATCAAGTTTTTCGGCGTTGTCATTGCCGGCAACCTGATTGCGCTTCTTCTGCTGCTGGTGCCGGGCGTCAACCTCATCGCCTTTTTTCTGGTGAACGGTTATCTGCTCGGCCGGGAGTTTTTCGAATTCGCGGCGATGCGTTTCCGCACGCCCGCCGAGGCACGGCTGTTCCGGGTCAAACACCGCACAACGGTGTTCATGGCCGGGCTGGTGATCGCGGCGTTTCTTGCGGTCCCGTTCCTCAACCTGCTGACGCCGCTTTTCGCCGCCTCGATGATGGTGCATCTGCACAAGGCCGTCAGCCGGCGTGATCCCTCATTCGCCGCCGGCCGCACCGAACAGCTGCGCGGGTAGCTCCACCAGCGGCGCTGGAATATCGAAGGTCTTTTCCGGCGATTTGCAGATATCGGCAATCACGCAGCGCTCGCATTCCGGCTTGCGCGCCTTGCAGCAATAACGCCCGTGCAGGATCAGCCAGTGATGGGCATGGAACAGATATTCTTCGGGGATGATACGGATTAACCGGTCTTCCACCTCATCCGGGGTTTTCCCCGGTGCAAGACAGAGCCGGTTGGCAATGCGGAAAACGTGGGTGTCTACGGCAAGCGTGGGCACGCCGAAGGCCATCGACATAACCACATTGGCGGTCTTGCGGCCGACACCCGGCAGGGTCACCAGCTCGTCGCGGGTCTTCGGCACCTCGCCGCCGAAATTGTCGATCAGCATCTGCGACAGGGCAATGACGTTTTTTGCCTTGTTGCGGTAAAGCCCGATGGTCTTGATATGGCCGATCAGCTGTTCTTCGCCAAGCGCCAGCATCTTTTCCGGCGTGTCCGCCACCTTGAAAAGCGCCCGTGTCGCCCGGTTCACGCCCACATCGGTTGCCTGCGCGGAAAGCGCCACGGCGACCAGCAGGGTGAAGGGATTGGTGTGTTCCAGCTCGCCCTTGGGTTCCGGCCGCTGAATGGAGAAACGGCGGAAGATTTCGGTCAATTCGTCCTTCGAATAGATCGTCTTCACGCGCGCCGGTTTGCGGGCGGATGCAGTATTTGACTTTTTCGAGGTTTGGGTGCTGGATCGTGTTTTGGCGACTGTCATGAACTATCTATAGCCAGCCCGCCCGAAGGAAATCAACGTGGATACGCCCAACGACCAGCCGATTTTTGCGGCGGAACTCGTTCCGCACCGTTCGCTTGGCAGAAAGGGTTTCCGGCTGCTTCTCATCCTGTCCGGACTGGCCTGCCTGATCTATGGCGGGTTTTTCCTCGCCACCGGGGCATGGCCTGTCGGCCTGTTTTTCGGCGTAGATTTTCTGCTGCTTTATGTCGCTTTCCGCGCCAATTACCGGGCGGCAAAGGCGCGGGAGGAAGTCAGCGTCTCGCGCACCAACCTGTCGATCCGCAAATTCTCTCCCGCTGGCCGCATGGTGGAGCATCGCTTCAATCCCTTCTGGGCGCGCTTCAGGGTGCGCCGGCACGAGGAGATCGGCATCGTTTCCATGCATGTGACGGGCGAGGGGCGCGCGACCGATGTCGGTTCGTTTCTCAACCCGGATGATCGCGAAAGCTTCGCCAAGGCCTTCGGCGGCGCGCTTGCCACCGTCAGGCGGCGTATGTGAGGCAAGGATAGGAATGCCGCGCAAGAAACGGGTGGAGGCGACGGCGTTTTAGTGGTTTTGTCGTATTGATTAGGAGAAATGCGATGAACGCCAATATCATGCTGAATGAGGACATCACTCCCATCGGATCGGACTACGAGACGGTGCGCGGGGTTATCGAGCTTTTGACGCTGGATTATCGCGACCAGCCCTCCCTCGAGGCCATCGCCGCAGAACTCGGCCAGTCGCCGACGCAATTGCAGAAAACCTTCACCCGCTGGGCCGGTCTTTCCCCCAAGGCCTTCCTGCAGGCCGTGACGCTTGATCACGCCAAGAGACTATTGCGCGAGGAAGATTTACCGCTGCTCGAAACCTCGATCGAGGTCGGCATGTCGGGTCCGGGACGCCTGCACGATCTGTTCGTCACCCATGAGGCCATGTCGCCCGGCGAATGGAAAGCCAAGGGCGGGGGACTGACGATCCGTTACGGGTTTCACGCCTCGCCCTTCGGTCTTGCGCTTGTCATGGTCACCGATCGCGGTCTTGCCGGCTGCGCCTTCGCCGATCCGGGTGAAGAAAAAGCCTGTTTCGAGGACATGGCCGGCCGCTGGCCGAATGCCGATTATGTCGAGGATCGCGAAGCGACCGCGCCCTATGCCGCGCGCATCTTCGACCCGTCCATGTGGTCGGAGGACAAGCCGCTGCGCGTCGTGCTGCTCGGCACGGATTTTCAGGTGCGGGTGTGGGAAAGCCTGTTGAAAATCCCGATGGGCCGCGCCGTCACCTATTCGCACATCGCCTGCGATATCGGCCAGCCCACCGCCTCGCGCGCCGTGGGTGCAGCAGTCGGGGCCAACCCCGTCTCCTTCGTCGTTCCCTGCCACCGCGCCGTCGGTAAAAGCGGGGCGCTGACCGGCTATCACTGGGGCCTGACCCGCAAGCGGGCGATGCTCGGCTGGGAAACGGGGAAGGTGTGACGGGGTTTTGATTGTCTTTGCTAGACTTGGGATCCCCCACACGCGACGTCATCCTCGGGCCTGACCCGGGGATCCAAGCCTTCGCCGCTTGTGGATCCTCGCCTCAACGGCGAGGATGACGGCAGAGAGGTTCTACACGCCGCCCGGGAATGGCCCGAGAAAATCTAAACCAGTTCCATCAACGCCCTTGCCGCCGCCTCGTCGGTGATCAGCGTGTTGCAGCCGATGCGTTTGATGGTGGCGCGGATGGCGATGGCGCGGTGGGCGCCGCCGGAGGCGAGAACGATGTGTTTGGCCTTGCGCAGCGTATCGAGATCGATCGCCATGGCGCGCTCGTTGATCGGGTGATCGACCGAGCGGCCTTCCGCGTCTATGAAGTTGAACATCGTGTCGCAGACGCAGCCGACATCGATGAGTTCCTGAAGTGTCGCCTTCGAAATGAAGCCTTCCGATAGCGAGGTCGAATGCGGGCCGATATCGCCGCAGGAGACGATGGCGAGGTCGAGCGTTTCGGCCAGATCATAAAGCGTGGCCAGCCCACATTTTTCGATCAGCGCCCGTTTGGTCTCGACGGAATCCACCAGAAGCGGCGCGAGGAACATGTAACATTCCGCACCGAGCGCGCTTGCCAGCCGCCAGGTGTAATCGAGCGGGTTGGTCTGGTGCACAGCGACGATACCGCCGAGCAGCGAGACGACCTTGCAGTTTTCCCGGCGCGGCGGGCGAAAGCTGGAAAGCGAGGCGGTCATGGTGCGGCCCCAGCCGACGCCGATGGTGGCGTCGTTCGGCACCGCTTCGGAGAGGAACTGCCCGAGCGCCAGACCCACGGCCTTCGCCGTGCCCTCGGCGCTCACCTTGTCCGGGGAGGGAATGATGACGGCCTCATCCAGCCCGTAGGCCACCTCCAGCCGGCCTGCCAGCTCGACGAAATCCTCGATGCCCTCGTTGATCCAGATCTGCACTTCAGAGCGTTTCATTGCCTCGTCCAGAAGGCGGATGACGGTGGAGCGGCTGATGCCGAGTTTCTCGGCGACATCTTTCTGCGTCATACCCTGATTATAATAAAGCCATGCGGCGCGCAGCCTCAGCGAAGCCGCTTCCGAATAGGCCGTATGGGTTTCTCTTCTCAGTTTCGCCACGGTTTCCGCCATTGTCTATGTGCGGCGGAGTATCGCAGGCGTGAAACTTATGTCAATTGCGATGCGCAAATGTCTTGACTTTCGGCCTTGCCGCTTGCGATAGTCGGAGCCGGACAAAACCGTGATTTCGGCCTTGGGCGCACCATGGTGCGGGAACGAAAAGACGGCTGAGCAAGTTTACAAGAGATCATGAGGGATCATTCGCTATGACGTCCAAACTTGAACAACTTCGCGCCATCACCACGGTCGTTGCCGATACCGGCGACATCGAAGCGGTTGCGCGCCTGAAGCCGGTGGATTGCACCACCAACCCCACCATCGTCCTGAAAGCTCTCGGCACCCCCGCTTTTGCGGATGCGGTGAAGGAAGCAGTCGCATGGGGCAAGAAGCAGGGCGGCCAGTCCGACGCTGTCGTTGCTGCCGTTGCTGATCGCCTCGCCATTTCCGTGGGCGCTGCGCTTGCCGGTCTGGTTCCCGGCCGTGTCTCGACGGAAGTCGATGCCGACCTGTCCTTCGATACGCAAGCCTCGATCACCAAGGCACGCCACATCATCGCGGCCTACAAGGAGCGCGGCATCGAGCGTGAGCGCATCCTCATCAAGCTTGCCTCCACCTGGGAAGGCATCAAGGCTGCCGAGGTTCTCCAGTCCGAAGGCATCGATTGTAACCTGACGCTGCTGTTCTCGCAGGCACAGGCCATCGCCTGCGCGGAAGCCAAGGCGTTCCTCATCTCGCCCTTCGTCGGCCGTATCCTCGACTGGTACAAGAAGTCGACCGGCGAGACCTACACCGCAGAGACCGATCCAGGCGTTGTTTCGGTACGCAGCATCTATAACTACTACAAGGCCAACGGCATCGGCACCGTCGTCATGGGCGCGTCCTTCCGCAACGTCGGCGAGATCGAGGCGCTTGCCGGTTGCGATCGCCTGACGATCAGCCCGGCGCTTCTGGAAGAGCTGGACAAGGACACCGGCACGCTCGTGCGCCAGCTTTCGCCCGACAATGCCAAGCCCGAGCCGTTGCAGTCGCTCGACGAAAAGGCATTCCGCTGGGCGATGAACGAAGACGCCATGGCAACCGAGAAGCTCTCGGAAGGCATCCGCATGTTCGCCAAGGATCTGGTGACGCTGCGCGACATGGTCCGCAAGGAACTGACGCTGGTTGCTGCTTAAAGAGCCGGAGCTTAGGCTTTCGGCGACCTTGCCACACACATGACGTCATCCTCGGGCTTGTCCCGAGGATCTATCCACGTCGCGTGAAGCCGATCGGTTGCAGATCCTCGGGACAAGCCCGAGGATGACGAAAATGGGGAGGTCGCCTCCTCGTCTTTAATCTCGGCGGAACATTTTATGCTCCCACCGCGTTTAAGACACATAAATCTCCAGTCACTCAAAACGCGATCGGGCCCCTGCCGGTCGCGTTTTTTTATGTCGATCAGGGATTTGCGTTGCCCGTCGCCACTTCGGAAATGCGCTTTGCCGCATCGCGGATCAGCGCCTCGCAGGCCTCGCGTGTCGGGGCCTTGCCGCCAAGCGGCGTGATATAGGGGCAGGTGATGACGGCAAGTGCGGTACCATCCAGCGTCAGCACCGGGGCGGAAATATTGCGCACGCCGGCGGTCTGCATGCTGTCCATGGATTCAAGGCCGTTTCTGCGCACTTCTGCCAGCCGCTCGTCCAGATCCGAAGGCTCGGTTTCCCCGCCGCCGCGCACCTGCTCGGCGATCATGATCTTGCGCTGCGCCTCGTTCTGGAAGGCCAGCAGTACGTGGCCGGAGCCGGTGTGGAACAGGCTCATCTGCGCACCCACCCGCATGGACATGGCCCAATAGGTGGAGGATTCCTGCTGGGCGATGACGACGACGCTGCCGCGGTCATAAATGGCCAGATGGCAGGCCTGCTCGGCACTTGCGGAAAAGTCGCGCATGACGGGGGCGGCGAAAGACACCAGCCGGCGGATCGGCGCGTGGAAATGCGCCAGCCCGAACATCTTCAGCGTCAGCGAAAACCGGTCACCCTCCAGCCGCTGCACGTAACCACGGCGCACCAGCCGGTCCAGCATGCGGTAAAGTTCGTTCGGGGTTTTGCCGATGGCTTTGGCAATCTCGATCTGCGTCAGCCCGCCATCCGTGCGGGCCAGAAGTTCGAGAATGTCCAGACCCTTGTCGAGGGCAGGGGCGCGATATCTTTCGCTGTCGTCTTCGGTCATCTGGCCTCGGTGGCGTTTGGAAGGATTGGCTGGCGCGAAATGCGGTTTGGAAATACCGTTGCCCGACGCCGTCCTTTTGCGCAAGTCTGCTTGACGTTACATGAATACCGCGTTTACATATGAATTGTCGATCCATATTTGAGATCAATGAAATTCAATGGCGAAAGTCAGCGGCTCGGCCCCAACGGGCGGGCGCGCCATAGCGGGAGGCTATTCATGGTGCAGGATTTTAACGGGCGGACAGTGGTGATCACCGCAGCCGGCCAGGGTATCGGCCGGGCGACGGCGGAGCGCTTCATCTCGCTTGGCGCACGCGTCATCGCCACCGATATCAACGAGCAGGCGCTTTCGACCCTCAAGGGTGCGGAAACGCGGGTTCTGAACGTGCTGGATGGCGAAGGCGTTACGGCCTTCGCGGCGGAAATCGGCCATGCCGACGTGCTGTTCAACTGCGCAGGTTTCGTTCATTCCGGCACCATTCTCGATTGCGAGGAAAAGGACTGGGATTTCTCCTTCGATCTCAACGCCAAGGCCATGTACCGCACCTGCCGCGCCTTCCTGCCCGGCATGCTGGAAAAGGGCAAGGGCGCAATCGTCAACATGTCCTCCGTTGCTTCAAGCGTAAAGGGCGTGCCGAACCGCTTCGCCTATACCGCCTCCAAGGCGGCCGTGGTGGGTCTGACCAAGGCGATTGCTGCCGATTTCGTCACCAAGGGCATTCGCTGCAACGCCATCTGCCCCGGCACGGTGGATAGCCCATCCCTGCATGACCGCCTGCGCGCCACCGGCAACTACGAACAGGCGCTGGCCGATTTCATCGCCCGCCAGCCAATGGGCCGCATCGCCACGCCGGAAGAGATCGCAGCACTCGTCACCTATCTCGCTTCGGATGAGGCAGGTTTCACCACCGGCCAGATCCATGTGATCGACGGCGGCTGGACCGGCTGATAGTTTTCTATACGGGAGAGAGGAGAAGGCGACCGGCCGGAAAGCCGGTCGCCTTTTTTCATCAGGCGACCACGCTTCCGGCGATCAGTGCAAGCACGAGGAAGACCAGGAAGATCACGACGGCGATGAAGAACAGGATCTGGGCCACGCCCGACGCCGCTGCCGAGATGCCGGTAAAGCCGAAAAGGCCCGCGATCAACGAGATAACAAAGAAAATAAGAGCCCATTTCAGCATGGAGCTTCCCCTTCTGCTTGATTTTTATGAGTTTGCCGCTTGACGACAAGCTCATGAAAATGACGCGCAAAAGGCGAAAATGTTCCACCCGCCCGCAAAAATCGTTGTTTCAGAGCGTTTTCGCTTCTCTTCGGGTCGCGAAAACACTCTAACTCTTTGTTTTGTCGCATTTCCGGACGGAAAGCCGGGGGCCGCTTTTCCTGGAAATGCTCTAGATGCCCGTTTCGTTCGCTGCGTCGATCTGGCGGGCCTTGAAGGTGGTGCGGATGAATGTTGCGACGAAGGCAAGGCTCATGAACAGCACGATGGTTGGGGCCGGCGCACTGTCGATCAGGAAGCTCAGCCATATGCCCGCAAGCGATGAGAGAACCGCAACCGAGATGGCGACCAGGAGCATGGCGGAAAAGCGCCGCGTCAGCAGGAAGGCAATTGCACCGGGGGTAACCAGCATGGCGACCGAGAGGATGATGCCCACCGCCTTCAGCGCGCCGACCACGGCAAGCGACAGGACCATCAGCAGGCCATAATGCAGGACGCGCACCGGCAGGCCGATTGCCTTTGCATGTTGCGGATCGAAGGCGTTGACCAACAAATCCTTGCGCAACACCCCGAGAAACAGCGTTGCGAAAAGTGCGATCAGCCCGGTCTCCAGCATGTCTGACGGGGCAATGCCCAGCATGTCGCCGAAGAGAATGTGATCCAGATGCATGTCGCTCTGCACCTTCACGTAAAGCACCAGCCCCAGCCCGAACATGCCAGAAAAGACGATGCCGAGTACAGTGTCTTCCTTGATGCGGCTGTTTTCCTTGATGAAGCCGGTGCCGAGCGCGCAGATCATACCGGCGATGAAAGCGCCGATGGAAAGCGGAATTCCGGCAATATAGGCAATCACCACGCCGGGCAGCACGGCATGCGAAACCGCGTCCCCCATCAGCGACCAGCCCTTCAACACCAGAAAACAGGAGAGCATCGCCATCGGCACCGCGATCATCAGCGTGATGATGAAGGCATATTGCATGAAAGGCAGCTGAAACGGCAGCACGGCGAGTTCGAGATATTCGCTCATGGCGTTTCTCCCAGTGCCTTGCGGGCTTTTGCGCGGGAGGCGAGAAGCCCGTGTTTGGGTGCAAAGATGAAGGCGGCAAGGAAGATCGCCGTTTGCAGCACGACGATAACGCCGCCGGTGGCGCCATCGAGGAAGTAGCTGAGATAAGCACCGACGAAGCTGGTGGTCGCACCGATGATCAGGCTCATCAGGATAAGCCGTTCGAAACGGTCGGTGAGCAGGTAGGCGGTTGCGCCCGGTGTCACCACCATGGCAACGACAAGGAAAGCGCCCACCGTCTGAAGGGCTGCAACCGTGGAGGCGGCAAGCAGGGTGAAGAAGATCACTTTCAGCACTTCCGGTTTCAGCCCCACGGTGCGGGCGTGGTTTTCATCGAAGAATACCACCATGAAGTCGCGCCATTTCAGCGCCAGTACGATGAGGCTGATGCCGCCGATCAACGCAAGCTGGATCGTGTCTTCGGTGGTGATTGCCAAAATATTACCAAGCACGATGGTCTGGATATTGATCGAGGTGGGCGACAGCGAGACCATGAATAGCCCCAGCCCGAAAAACGAGGTGAAGATCAGCCCGATGATCGCGTCTTCCTTGAGCCGCGTTTTCTGGTTCAGGAACAGCATGGAGCCGGCCGCAAGTCCGCCGGAGAGAAAGGCGCCGAGCGAAAACGGCAGCCCCAGCATATAGGCACCTGCGACGCCCGGAACGATGGCGTGCGAGAGCGCATCGCCGATCAGCGACCAACCCTTCAGCATCAGATAGGCAGATAGAAATCCACAGACGCCGCCCACAAGGGCGCTGACCCAGATGGCGTTGAGCATGTAGCCATAGGTGAAGGGCTCAAGAAGGCTGTTTATCATCGGTCTTTTCCTTCGGAGCGCTCGGATCGTGTCCGTTCTGGCCGTTCTTTCCGTAGATCACGAAAGGCCGCTCGTCGTCGGTAATCACCTTCACCCGGCGCGGATCGGCATCGTTATGCAGATCGGCTCCACCGAGAACGAAATGGCGCAGGCTGCCGCCGAAGGCTTTTTGCAGGTTCTCCTCGTTAAAGGTATCCGCCGTTTTGCCTGAGGCTAGGACCGTGCCCTTGACGAACACGGCGCGATCACAGAATTCCGGCACGCTGCCGAGATTATGGGTGGAAACCAGCATGACGCGGCCCTCGTCACGCAACGCCTTCAATAGCGCAACGATCTGTTCTTCCGTCGTCACGTCGACGCCGGTGAAAGGTTCGTCCAGCAGGATTACCTGACCTTCCTGCGCCAGCGCGCGGGCCAGAAACACCCGCTTTTTCTGCCCGCCGGAAAGCTCGCCGATCTGCCGTTTGCGATAATCCAGCATATTGACGCGCTTCAGTGCCTTCTCGACCATCTCATGATCGTGTCTGGATGGAATGCGCAGGAAATTCATATGGCCGTAACGGCCCATCATCACCACATCCTCAACCAGTACGGGAAAACTCCAGTCCACTTCCTCGGCCTGCGGCACATAAGCGACGAGGTTTTTCCGGAGTGCATCCTTCACCGGCAGGTCGAAAATCGAGACGGAACCGGCGGCCAGCGGCACGAAACCCATGATTGCCTTGAAAATCGTGGACTTACCGGCGCCATTGACGCCGACAAGTGCAGTGATCGTGCCGCGTGGAATGGAAAAGCTGGCATTTCTTAATGCGGTGTGGCCGTTGCGATAGGTCACTGTCGCATTTTGAACCGTCAGGCCGCCGCCGGTTTTTTTACCGCCCATTCTCATGAGGACAGTCCTTTGGCAATCGTGTTGCTCGTCACGCGGAGCAGGTCGAGATAGGTCGGAACCGGGCCGTCGGCCTCGCTCAGCGAATCCACATAGAGTACGCCGCCGTAGGCCGCTCCGGTTTCCTTGGCCACCTGCTGGGCTGGATCGGCGGAAACCGTGCTTTCGCTGAAGATGACCTGAATATTGTGTTCGCGCATGGCGTCAATCACGCCGCGCACCTGCTGTGGTGTACCCTGGCTGTCGGCGTTGACCGGCCAGAGGAACAGTTCCTTCAGCCCGAAATCACGGGCGAGATAAGAAAAGGCACCTTCGCTCGTTACCAACCAGCGCTTGTTTTCGGGAAGGGCGGAAAGCTCGTCGCGAATGGGCTGCACGGTGGCCCTGATCTTGTCCGAATAGGCCTTGGCATTGGCGGCATAAACATCGGCATGGGCAGGGTCTATGCCAGCAAGGCCCTTGCGGATATTCTCCACATAGATCAAGGCGTTATCGGGTGACATCCAGGCATGTGGGTTGGGTTTTCCCTGGTACGCCCCACCATTGATCGCCATCGGCTCGATGCCGTCGCTGACAGTCACGTTCGGTACGCCGGAAAGATTGGCCAGAAATTTCTCGAACCACAATTCCAGATTGAGACCGTTGCGCAGCACCAGATCGGCCTTGCGGGCTTTGAGAATATCGCGCGGCGTCGGCTGGTAGTTGTGAATTTCCGCGCCCGGCTTGGTGATGCTCTCCACATCGGCTGCATCTCCAGCCACATTGCGCGCCATGTCGGCGATGATCGTGAAGGTGGTGACCACCTTCGGTTTTTCCTGCGCGATGGCAGCGGCGGGCAGGAAAAGCGAAAAAGCAAAAAGGGCATGGCGGATTTTATGGAAATTCACGTCTGTCACCGATTTTTTGTTGCGATTAACTCGCAATACCATCTGTTATAGAATCACAGTTGTCAACGCTATTGCAAATCATTCGCAATTTAGCTGATTTTGAAAATGTCTGAAAATGGTGCGTTTTTGCCCGCGCGGTGGCGGCGGGGTTAAACTTTTTTCAATGAGAAAGCGGCAGTATCACAAGGCTCGGACAGCGACGTCCCGAGCTTGTCCCGCGTGTGTTCCTCATTCTTCGAGCCACGTTCCGGGGTGAGGGCGATAGGCGGGGTACTTGATGTCAGGATGTTGCGCGTGAAGGCTGTATTCGGACGAATGCGGTTTTCGCGCAAACTCGTTATGATCGGAGGCGGTATCCTGCTTTTGGCGGGTGCGACCGGTTCTGCTGCCGTGTTCATCGGCAGCGAGCGGCTGCTTGGGTCCACCTATGCTTCCGCCAACGGGCTTTCGTGCGACGCAGTCCAGACGGTCAACATCCGCAAGAACGGTTCCCTTTGGGTTCGCAAATTCATCCGCACCGATGGCGGTAACGGCACGGACCGGCTGAAAACCGCGCTGCGCGTCGCCAAGGCGGTTTACGACAAACAGAAACCCGATCTGGTGCAGGTTTCCGTACTCGACAGGAACGGCCCGCAATTGCGCTCGGAAATGCGCGGCCGCGCCATCGCGGCCCAGGTGGTCTTCATTCCCGACCCGGCGAAAATTCCCGAGGGCGCCGATGCCCAGCGTTATTCCGCCTTTTATTACGACGGCGCCGCAAATGGCAGCGGACAGTTTTACGGCCTTCGTATCGATCTGCCGCTGGAGGATGCCGCAGCAATTGCCGCGAGTCTCAGCGACGCGACCGATTGCGCAACCCCGGCTTCGGATGTCGCGCCCGAGGGACATGGCGGAAAGGCCGCGAAGGGCGCTACGGGACACGGCGAAACCAAGGGCGAGGGTGCCGGCGGGCACGATGCCGCGCCGGCGGAAACGCATGAGGGCGGAACCGGTGCGGAAGCCCACGGCGAACCCGTAGCAGACGAAGAACTTCTGACCTCGACCCCGGAAGCCGATAGCGGCAGCATCTTCAGCATCAGCTATCTGAAATCACTGATCTTCGGAAAAGGCACAACGACCGCGCAGGCGGCGGAAGAGAAGCTGGCCGAGAGCGCGCCTGCGGAAGAGCCGGCTGCGGGGAAGACCGGACATTAGGGGCAGCCGTTTCTCCTAAGCCTTTTGGTCAGGTGTCCGGCCCGATACGCAAGCGGCCGGCCGGATTTGGAAATTTCTTGCGCTTGTTGACAATCTCCGGCGAGAAGCTTTGCGACAGGGCGGCAAAGGCGGCAATTCGAGCTATCAGTTTTTCCCGCTCAGCCTTCGTCACGTTTTTGTAGCTGTCGACCCTATCGATGTAACCCGTCAGCCATTCTTCGTATTTGCCCTCGCTCCACAGGCGCTGCGTCGCAAACACCGTGTCTTCCAGTCGATCATAGGCAACGAGTGTGCGTCGCCAGCGATGCTCGTCAAAATCCAGCGCGCCATTTGCGAAGAGCGATCCGACCTCAAGGCCGTAGCTCATGAGTTTGCCTGAGCGTTCCGGTGGCATGGTAAGATTGAGCCCGCCTTCCTCTTTGGAGAGAAAGACGCGGGCAATGCGCTCTCTCTGGCCTGGCATGGTGGCAAGGGATTGATCTTGCCAGTCCTTCGCCGAACTGAGAATGCTGCCCAGGAAACCGCTCATCTTTTCCATCTTGTGAACGGGCACGCCTATCCCTTCGCCCGCCGCCTGCGGAATCGTGACGCGCTTGCTGCTGCTGGCGATGGATTTCGGCAGTTCATCGAGGCTGAGTGCGAAAGTGGGACGCGACGGAAGCAGGGCGTCGAAAAGATGAATGGGAAAGTTGCTGCTGATCCCGCCATCGGAGAACCAGATTTTCGCCTTCATGACGGGCCGCGCTTCACCACTGATACGCTGCACAATATCCAGCGTGCCGCGATCATTGGTATAGGCCGGAATAGCCTTGAACAGCACCGGGAAACTCAGGCTCATGCGCGTGGCGATAATGACCGGCAACTGGGCAGGCTCTGGAAAAGCCTTGAATTCTGGAAAGGGGCCGCCCGGTGTTGCTACCTGCTTCAGCCAGTTCATCACGGCAGCCGGAAACAGTTGGCTCCATTCCTTCGGGTCGTAAGCCACCATTAGATTCGTGGTCGGAAGCGTGTGCGGCCGCCGCATCGACAGGTTCGTCGTGACCATCTTCAGGTTTATGCTTTTTTTCGGGTCGTCGCCTGAGAGATCGCCAAAGGTCAGCGGCGGCGCTGTAGCGGCTTCGTTACCGAAGGCGATGTCCTGGATCGACGCATGAAGCCATTCCGTCAGGCCCGGACCATCCGCATCGGAAACCGTTAATCCCGAACAGAAGCCGAACCCCTCCTGTGGTAACCGGTAGAAAACCAGCCACAGGATTTGACCGAGGATTCCAATCAACAGCCCCACCAGCCCGCCGAGAACCGACCCGGCGCAGCCTCCGCCCATCGCCCACAACAGGCTGGCGCCGATTGCGATACCGGCTATCGAGGCCAGCGGGAAAGCCAAGGGCAGCCCCAGGATCTTGCCCGGCCAGCCACCGGCCTGCGCCCACAGCAGGTAACGCATCAGCGGGCGAAAACGGCGTTCCGGCTGGAAAAGCTTGCCCAGAATATTGGGTATCGTATCGCAGTGGGCCTGCAAGCGGACGAAGCCATCAGGATCATCCCTGACGGTGCGGGAATATTCCGCCGCCGCCGCAAAGGCGGCGGCAATCGCCCCGGCTGAAGTGCCACCTATCGAGCGGAAGCGGTATCGGCGTGCCAGTTCCAGAACGGCATAGGGATAAACGACGCCGGAGGTGATGCCACCCTTCATCACCACGTCGCATTCCTTTTCCGGCTCTGCGAACATATCGGGTTGGTACTTGGGAAGCTCATTCTCGGGCATGCGTATCTCCCCGACGGCCCCGCTAGCGGAAAGCCGTCAAACACAATGCGAAATGATGGGGAATGGGTATCACAAGTTGAGGCGATATCGCCAGCATATTCTACTAAGGGTTAAATGAATTTATGCAATCCGCAGGCCGGAAACCGGATAACTACTTCAGTGCGTCTTCGTCTCAAGTGGAAAACCGGCAAGCGGATCGGGCGATGTACGCCCTATTCAATATGCTTAAGTATAGGAGGTCAGCTTTAGCCGAAGCGGCCGTAAGGCCGCCTCGGGTTTCGTCCGATCAGTCCGCCTTGTTGCGGCGGGCAGGGAAGAGGATAACGTCGCGGATCGAGGGCGCGTTGGTGAGCAGCATGATCAGACGATCGACGCCGATACCGAGGCCGCCGGCGGGCGGCATGCCCTGGTCGATGGCGTCGAGGAATTCGTCGTCGAGCTGCTTGTCCTTTTCGCCGCGGGCATGGGCCTGCTCCAGCTGCTCCACCATGCGGCGGCGCTGTTCTTCGGGATCGTTGAGTTCGGAGAAGGCGTTGCCCACTTCCCAGGCGTTGCAATAGCTTTCGAAACGCTCGACGAGGCGCGGTTCGCCCGGCACTTCCTTGGCGAAGGGCGAGATGTCCTTCGGGAAGTGCGTGACGTGGCTCGGCTGGATCAGCGTGCCTTCCACCTTCTCTTCGAAGATGAAGGCAAGGCATTCGCCCCAGGTCCAGTCCTTCTCGACGGCAAAACCGGCGGCCTTAGCGGCGGCACGGGCTTCTTCATCGGTTTTGATGGCGAGGAAGTCGATACCGGTCGCTTCCTTTACCGCATCGGGCATAGGCACGCGCTTGAACGGACCCTTGAAGGAGATCGTCTGGCCCTGGAATTCAACTTCGGTCGTGCCGTGCAGGGCAATCGCCAGCGTCTCGAACAGCCGCTCCACGAGACCCATGATGTCTTCGTAGTCGGCATAGGCCCAATAGCACTCCATCATGGTGAATTCAGGATTGTGCCTTGTGGAAACGCCTTCGTTGCGGAAGTTGCGGTTGATTTCAAAGACCTTGTCGGAAAGGCCTGATACCAGCGTGCGCTTCAGGAACAGTTCCGGCGCGATGCGCAGATACATGTCCATCTTCAGCGTGTTGTGGAAGGTCTTGAACGGATCGGCCGTCGCGCCGCCATAAACGGTCTGCAGCATCGGCGTTTCCACTTCGAGGAAGCCTTCGTCCTCCATGAAACGGCGCATACCGGACAGGATCTTCGAGCGCTGCAGGAAGCGCAGCTTGGATTCTTCGTTGGCGAGAATATCGAGATGGCGCTTGCGGTAGCGCAGCTCGATGTCCGAGACGCCATGCCACTTCTCCGGCATCGGCAGAAGCGACTTGGTCAGCATGGTGATTTCTTCGGCGTTGATCGTCAGCTCGCCGCGCTTGGTGCGGCGCACCTTGCCGGTCACGCCGATGATGTCGCCGATGTCGATCATCGGCAGAAGATTGCGCGCCGTTTCCGGTGTCGTATCCTTGTGGGAGAAGATCTGCACCTTGCCCGAGGCATCATGGATATCCATGAACATGCCGGAATTGCGCGAGGAATAAACGCGGCCTGCCACCGTCACCGTGTCGCCGGTTTCGACGTCGGCTTCGATATCGGCATATTTTTCCGCCAGCTCCGCATTGGTCAGCGTGCGGTGGAAATGCGCCGGATAAACGTCGCCGATCTGCTCGCGCAGCAGCGCAAGTTTCTGGCGACGCACTTCTGTCGCGTCGGAGGAAAGGGCGGTGGTTTCGGTCTTGGTGTCGGTCATTGTTCTTCGCCTTTAGCGGGCTTTGCTTGTTGCGGTTACCCATCCCACTCTGGGTTTCCCCCCCTCTGTCCTGCCGGACATCTCCCCCTCAAGGGGGGAGATCGACAAGCGGCGGACACCTTGCCCATGGAACGGGCGGGTGCGCCATCTGATCTCCCCCCTTGAGGGGGAGATGCCCGGCAGGGCAGAGGGGGTGCCCCGAGCAGAGGGGTATATTTCAGAATGCTGCCGTTACCGGCAGCATTAAACTATCAGCTTCCGCTGCCGACCATCGTGGCCACAACGGCAATCGCGATCTTCAGACGCTGGCGCACCACGGAGCGGCCGAGCAACGCCATGCTATCAAACAGCGGCAGCGAGCGCGAGGAACCGGATACGGCAACGAAGAGCGGCGGCGTGACGATGCGCAGCTTCTTGCCGGTGCGTTCGGCAATGTCGCGCAGCTCGGCCTCGATTGCTTCCACGTTCCAATCAGGCATTTTTTCAAGGTCGGTGGCAACCGTGGTTAGGATCTCGTGGATTTCCTCCGGTTTGCTCTTGAGACCGGCAAACGATGCGGGTGTGAGGCCGACGTCGCTCGAAAGCAGGAAGCCACCAAGGTTCGGCAATTCGCCGAGCTTGGAAATGCGGCTCTGGGCAAGCTTCAGGCCTTCGGTCAGGCGGGCATTTTCCATCGCCCATTCCAGCGTGCGGGCAATGAATTCTTCCGGGGTGAGTTTTTCGCGCAGCCAGCGGCCGTTCAGCCAGTCCAGCTTCTGGATGTCGAAGATGGCGCCGGCCTTGGAAAGTGCTTCCGGGTCGAACTTCGCCGCCAGCTCGTCCATGGTCAAAAGCTCTTCGCCTTCGGCGATCTGGATGAAGAACAGGCCAAGGAAGTTCATCAGCGCTTCCGGCAGGTAGCCGAGAGCGGAGTAATAGGAGATCGACGTCGGGTTCTTGCGCTTGGAAAGCTTGGACTTGTCGGCGTTGCGCATCAGCGAAAGATGCATGAACGTCGGCTGTTCCCAGCCGAAATAACGGTAAAGCAGGATGTGCTTGGGCACAGACGCCAGCCATTCCTCGCCGCGCGCCACATGGGTGATCTTCATCAGATGGTCGTCGATGACGTTTGCCATGTGATAGGTCGGCATGCCGTCGGCCTTGATCAGCACCTGCATGTCGACCGAATCCCAGGGGATCGAGACATCGCCGTAGACGCCGTCATGGAAATCGCACGAACCTTCGGTCGGGATCTTCATGCGCACGACGTTGGCTTCGCCGGCGGCAACGCGGGCTGTGACTTCCTCGGCCTTCAGGTGGAGGCAAAGCCCGTCATATTTTGGCGGCTTGCCGGCGGCGCGCTGCGCCTCACGCATCTGCTCAAGCCGCTCGGGCGTGCAGAAACAGCGGAAGGCATGGCCTTTTTCCAGCAGCTCTTCGGCATAAGGCCAGTACATCGGCTTGCGCTCGGACTGGCGATAGGGACCGTAAGGACCGCCGACGTCAGGGCCTTCCGACCAGGTGAGGCCGGTCCAGCGCAGCGCCTCGAGCACCTTCTGCTCATATTCCAGCGTCGAGCGGGTGGCGTCGGTATCCTCGATGCGCAGGATGAACTCGCCGCCGTGTTTCTTGGCGAAGAGATAGTTGAACAGCGCGATATAGGCGGTGCCGACATGGGGCTCGCCGGTGGGGGAAGGTGCGATGCGGACGCGAACGCCGGAAGTGGTCATGAAATTCACTCGTCGTGACGTGGCAGTGACATGGGGGCGAATTGGCCCTTATATCACGGAGTTTTCGTTTGAATGCGGCAGGAAATCATGCGGAAAGACACGTATCACGCGCGCTTTTGCACATTCCCGTTCGGCATCGGCTTAGGCCATATTATGCCGCAGGCGTCAAGGAAATAAGGATATTTGCCGTGTTGCCTCGACGCATTGCAGCGATGCAACGATGCAGCGCTTTTCCGGGAAAAGTTTCAGGAAACCGGCCAGACGTAAAGCAGCATGGGAATGCTGGCGATGACGATCATGATCGATAGCGGCAGGCCGAGACGCGGATAATCGCTGAAACGATAACCGCCCGGCCCCATGACCAGCGTGTTGCACTGGTGGCCGATGGGGGTGAGAAAATCGCAGCCGGCACCGATTGCCACCGCCATCAGAAAGGCCTCTGGCCTGAAGCCGAGCGTGGTGGCGAAACCGGCGGCGATGGGGGCCATGACGAGAACGGTCGCGGCGTTGTTGAGGAAGGGTGTCACCGCCATGGCGGTCAAGAGGATCATGCCGAGTGCGGCAAAGGGCGGCAGTCCTTGTGCGGCATGGCCGAGCCAGGCGGCGATCAGCTCGCTTGCGCCGCTGGTGCGCAACGAGTCGCTGACCGGAATGAGGGCGGCGAGCATGACGAGGATCGGCCCGTCGATCGATTTATAGACCTCAGTCAGCGGGATCGCGCCGACGACGATCATCAGGAAGGCGGCGGCGAAAAAGGCCACCGAGACCGGCACCAGACCGCTGCCGGCGGCGATCATGGCGGCGGCAAGCACGATGACGGGCAAAAGCGCGCGACGCTGGACGCCGAGCAGGATTTCCCGCTGCGCCAACGGCAGCAGGGAAAACTCCTGCAGCACCTGTGGCAGGTTCTTGCGGCTTCCCTGCAACAGAATGACGTCGCCCGCCTGCAATGTCAGGTCGGAGAGCCTCTGGCTGACCCGGTGCCCGCGGCGGCTGACCGCGATCAGATTGACGCCGCGTGTGTAGGACAGCGCCAGTTCGCGCGCGGAAATTCCGTTGAGAA
Organism: Rhizobium sp. AN73; assembly: GCF_030757975.1. Classification (NCBI taxonomy): domain Bacteria; kingdom Pseudomonadati; phylum Pseudomonadota; class Alphaproteobacteria; order Hyphomicrobiales; family Rhizobiaceae; genus Rhizobium; species Rhizobium sp. AN73. The sequence continues at coordinate 268,438 of NZ_JARWME010000001.1, read as the reverse complement.
CGGATTCGTTGCTGATCACCGCTTCCATGGAAATGAGGTCGACGGTTTTCTGGCCGTTTTCGGTCAGCGGTTTTCCTGATAGCAGCAGTTTCGCCTGCGAGACGATGCGGTCGAGACCTTCCGGGTTGCCTTCGAGGAGAATGGTATCGCCCGCCTTCAGATTGACGTCGGGAAAGGGGGACATGCGGCGCGTTCCGCGCAGGATGGTGCTGGCAATCACGTCGCCATCTGCCTGTTTCAATAGATCGCGCAGCGGTTTGTCCGCATAGGTGCTGTCGGCGGGCAGCGTCGCTTCGGCGGTATAGGCCGACTGGTCCAGAACATCCTCCACCGAGGCATTCTGCCGGTTGCGCACCGGCAGCAGCCGGTAACCGAAGGTGAGGAAGATGATGCCGATCACGGTCAGCGCCGCGCCCACGGGGGTGAAATCAAACATCGAGAAGCTCTGCCCGGTCATTTCCTCACGCAGTCTTGAGACAACGATGTTGGGTGACGTGCCGATCTGCGTCATCAGCCCGCCCAAAAGGGCGGCAAAGGCCATGGGCATCAGATAATAGGAGACGGGGCTGCCGGATTTGCGGGCGAACTGGAAGGCGACCGGCATCATGATGGCGAGCGCGCCGATATTCTTGATGAAGGCCGACATGATGGCAACGACGATCATCAGAAAGGCCAGTTGCAGACCTTTGGAGCGCATGTCCGGAAAGTATTTCTTGATCGTCATGTCGACAATGCCGGAACGCGCTACGGCCGAGCTGACGATCAGCGCGCTGCCGACGATGATGACGATATCATCCGAGAAACCGGAAAAAGCCTTGTCGAAAGGCACGACACCAACGGCCACCGCCACTAACAAAGCGCTGCAGGCGACCACATCGTAACGGAACCTGTCCCATATGAACGCGATCATCATGCCGGCGATCACGGTGAAGGCGAGAATCTGGTCGGTCGTCATGCTGCCTGTTTGCTTTCAAAGGAGAGAAATGCGTCCGGTGGGGCCGGCGAGGATGCATTGAAACGCAGGGTGCGGCACCGGGGTTCCGGACGGGAATAAAGAGTCCGTCTAACGGAAGGGCGTTTCGCACGGCAAGCGTCAGCGATCCGTAAATTTGCTTAAAGCTCTCCGTCATCCTCAGCCTTGAGCCGAAGATCCACATCCCTTGAATTGATGGGGCCTCGGCTCAAGGCCGAGGATGACGGAGACTATGGGGAACGGTCTTTCCTCAACCGGAGACCCGCCCGCGGACGGGCCTCCGGAGAATCAGGGACGCGTCAAAGCGCCATCAATGCGTTTTGCCGGCTGCAGCTGCTGCCTTCTTGCGCTGCCGGGCGTTGCGCGCCAGCATGTTCAGCAATTCCACCAAAGCGGAGAATGCCATGGCGGCATAGACGTAACCCTTGGGCACATGGAAGCCCATGCCCTCGGCGATCAGCGTCGTGCCGATCATCATCAGGAAGGCCAGCGCCAGCATGACGATGGTCGGGTTGCGCTCGATGAAGTTGGCAAGCGGGGTCGCGGCCAGAAGCATCACGGCAACGGCGAAGATCACGGCAACGATCATGATCGGCAGATGCGGGGTCATGCCGACGGCGGTGATGATGCTGTCCACCGAGAAAACAAGGTCGAGCAGCAGGATCTGGCCGATGGCCGCGCCGAAATTCATCGCGACGGGGCCGCCCACCATGTCTTCCTTGTGGTCTTCCGGATCGACATTGTGGTGGATTTCCTTGGTGGCCTTCCACATCAGGAAGAGACCGCCGGCGATCAGGATCATGTCCTTCCACGAGAAGGCATGACCGAAGATTTCGAAGACCGGGGTGGTCAGCTGCACGATCCACGCGACGGTGCCGAGCAGGCCGAGACGCATGACGAGCGCAAGGCCGATGCCGATCTTGCGGGCTTTTTCGCGCTGTTCAGGGGGAAGCTTGTTGGTGAGGATCGAGATGAAGATCAGGTTGTCGATACCAAGCACGACCTCCATGACGATCAGGGTGACAAGCGCCACCCAGGCAGCGGGGTCGGACAGAAGAGGGAGAATGGACTCCATCAGGGAATTTTTCCTTTCAGCAACAAGGCTACCCGAAACATTCGGTGGGTGGAATTTATAGCGCAATACGCGAGAAACAAGGAGACCGCCCCTGTGATGGGCAAGATTTCATCGAAATTTCGCGCAAACCGCGTATCACGCGCCGTACCGTTGCCGGTTCGGTCGCCCGTTGCTGAATGATCTCAGTCCTTGTCGGTTCCGTAGGCGGCCATAAACACCTTGATGGCGCTGCCGATCACCCGGTCCAGTTCCTCTTCGGGAACAGGGCCTTCCAGCTCGCCGAACAGCCGCAGCTTGAAGAAGGTGCCGGTGGAAAGCTCGATATATTGCCGGGCGGCCAGCTCGGCGTCATCCACCTTCAGATGCCCGATCTTGACCTGATGTTCGATGAAATCCAGCAGTACCGTGCGCACATTATTCGGCGCGGAGAGGAAAAAACGCTGCGCCAGCTTCGGCATGCGATCGATGACACCGATCACCGAACGCATGGCGGGGATCATGTCGGAACAGATCATCTTGTTGGCAAAAGCCTTGCCGAACTGTTCCAGCCCCTCGCGTACCTCCTCGGTGCCCTCAAGAATATGGCGCATGGAGGTGGCGAATTCGTTGCGGTGATGGTCGACGAGCGCAACGAACAAATCCTCCTTATTGGAGAAATAGACGTAGATCGTGCCCTTGGAGACGCCCGCTTCCCGGGTGATGTCGTTCATGCTGGCGGCATCGAAGCCCTTGCGCTTGAACACGCGCCAGGCGCCGGCCAGAATCTGGTCGCGTTTGGCCGGGTCTTCGCCCGCCGCAAAACGCCCGGCGGGGTTTCCCGGACAGCCCGTATCGGTTTCCGTCTCCATATCCATGTCTTCACCTGCCATCGTTACCGGCTCCCTAGCACTGCAATGGCGTAAAAAAATTAACCGAACGTCGAACCAATCAGTTCGATAACACTTGATATGTGTCAGGAAAGAGATTATGTCAATCGAACCGAACGGTTCAGTTCGAAAAAAGTTTTCTTCAATTTTTCACGGTACAATCTCATGTCGGCCCAGAAGAATAACGCGGTTCGCGCCGTTAACGATGCGGAAGAGGCGGATGTTTCCGCCAAGGCCGAGACCTCCCCGGTAAAGCCGGTTGAGGCCCCGCCGCAACAGCCGCCCCAGACCATTGCCGCACCGAAGCCAAAGAAGCGTTCGCCGCTTCTGCCGATCTTTGCCCTTGCCCTTCTCGCCGGTGCCGGCTGGTATGGTTACAACTGGTGGATCGACGGTCGCTTCATGGTGTCGACTGATGATGCCTATATAGAAGGTGACATCGCGGTCATCGCACCGAAGGTTGCCGGTTACGTCGCCAAGGTGAACGTGGTCGAAAACCAGGAAGTCAAGGCCGGCGATCCGCTGGTGACGCTGGATGACGGCGACTACCGCATCGCGCTCGAACAGGCCGATGCCCAGATCCGCACCGAGGAACTGTCGCTGAAGCGCATCGATGCGCAGATCATCGGCGGCGAGGCATCGCAGGAACAGGCCGTTGCCCAGAAGGGCGCGCTTGATGCCGCCCTTCGCGGCGCGGAAATCACCCAGAAGCGCGCCACCGAATTGCAGGCGAAGGATGTCGGCACGGTTGCTGCTTCCGATAGCGCCCAGGTCGCACTCGATCAGGCCAAGGCGAATGTCGTGGCCGGCGAGGCGGCGATTGCGTCGGCGAAAGCCAATGTCGAGCTTCTGCGCGCCCAGCGTGAGGAGGCCGAAAGCACCATTCGTTCGCTGCAGCTCTCCAAGGACAAGGCTGCCCGCGATCTGGCCTTCACCGTGCTGAAGGCGCCCTATGACGGCGTCATCGGCAATCTGGCGGTGCAGACGGGCGATCTCGTCTCGGTCGGCAAGCGTCTTGCTTCGCTGGTGCCGATGAACGAGCTTTATATCGACGCCAATTTCAAGGAAACGCAGCTGGCCCGCGTGGTGCCCGGTTCGAAGGTTCGCGTCCATGTGGATGCCTTCGACGATGCCACCATCGAAGGCACGGTGCAGTCGATCTCGCCGGGTTCCGGCTCGGTCTTCTCCATGCTGCCGCCGGAAAACGCCACGGGCAACTTCACCAAGATCATCCAGCGCGTGCCGGTGCGCATCGTCTTCTCCAAGGAAGACCTTGCCAAGCACAATCTGCGCGCGGGTTTGAGCGTTGTCGTCGATGTGGATACCCGCACGGCGCCGGAAAATACGAAAACGGCGCAAGTTAACCCGCAGGCCAAGTAAGGCTTCGTTGAGGGCAAGATCATGGCGGCTACGGTTGTCGGCACAGGCGGGGCTTCGGTCCCCGTCGATCCTCCCATGGACAGGCGCAGGCTCATCGCGTTCTTCGCGATGGTCTTCGGCATGTTCATGTCCATTCTCGACATTCAGATCGTCTCTGCCTCGCTGGCGGAAATCCAGGCCGGCCTCGGCGCGGGCTCCGACGAGATCGCCTGGGTGCAGACCTCCTATCTGATCGCCGAAGTCATCATGATCCCGCTGTCGGGCACGCTGGCGCGCATCCTTTCCACGCGCGTGCTGTTTGCCACCTGCGCCGCCGGCTTCACCCTGTCGAGCGCGCTCTGCGCCACCGCGACCAATATCGACCAGATGATCGTCTACCGGGCGATCCAGGGCTTTATCGGCGGCGGCATGATCCCGTCGGTCTTTGCGGCCGCCTTCACCATTTTCCCGCCCTCCAAGCGTTCGATCGTCTCGCCGATCATCGGTCTTGTCGCCACGCTTGCGCCCACCATTGGCCCGACGGTCGGTGGCTATCTCTCCAACGCCTTTTCCTGGCACTGGCTGTTCCTCGTCAACATCATTCCCGGCATCATCGTCACCATCCTGACGTGGAGCCTGATCGATTTCGACAAGCCTGAAACCTCGCTCTGGAAGAAGTTCGACTGGTGGGGGCTCATCTCCATGGGGGTGTTCCTCGGCTCGCTGGAATATGTGCTGGAAGAAGGCAACAACAAGGACTGGTTCAACGATGAGCGCATCGTAATCGGATCCATCGCCATGGTCATCGGTGCGGTGGTGTTCTTCTGGCGCGCCTTCAAGGTGGAATTCCCGGTCGTGGATATCCGCGCCTTCGCCGATCGAAACTTTTCCATCGGCTCGCTGTTTTCCTTCGTCATGGGCATCGGGCTTTACGGGTTGACCTATCTTTACCCGCTCTATCTCGGACGGGTGCGTGGTTACGATGCGCTGATGATCGGCGAGACCATGTTCGTCTCCGGTCTTGCCATGTTCTTTACCGCGCCAATTGCCGGCAAGGTTTCCACCAAGCTCGATCCGCGGATGATGATGGCCATCGGCTTCATCAGCTTCGGCTGCGGCACCTGGATCATGACCTATGTGACGACCGACTGGGATTTCTACGAGCTGCTGATCCCGCAGATCCTGCGCGGTTTCGGTCTGATGATGTGCATGGTGCCGATCAACAACATCGCGCTCGGCACGCTGCCGCCCGCCCGTATCCGCAACGCGTCAGGCCTGTTCAACCTCACCCGTAACCTCGGTGGCGCGGTTGGCCTTGCCGTCATCAACACGCTGCTGTCACAGCGTACCGACGACCATTATGCGCGGCTGTCGGAACATATCAGCTACTCCAATCCGCAGGCGCTGGAATGGCTGAACAATGTCGGGGCGAACTATGATTCCTACGGGCTGGACGGCGCGTCCGTCGCGATCAAGAAAATGGTCGGCATGGTTTCGCAACAGGCATGGATATTGGCTTTTGCGGACGTGTTCTTCGCATTGACGATACTGTTCGGCAGCCTGATCTTCATGACCGTGCTGATCCAGAAACCCAAGGCAGCGCCGCCGCCAGACGCGGCGCACTAACAAAATCCCCTCCCATCCACCGCAGAGCTGGGGCCGTCGGAAATGACGGCCCCTTTTTTTTTGACCGCCCGCCACGCCGGGCCGTTGCATATGGGCCGAGCGGATGCGGCCCGTTTCTTCTCCCCGTCGGGGAGAAGGTTGCGGCAGCGGGATGAGGGGGCGAGGGTAGCGGTATTCGGTGAGGGAGCCCCCTCATCCCGCCCTTCGGCCACCTTCTCCCCGGCGGGGAGAAGAAACACGCCGCAACGTCGTTGGAAGAACTGCTCCCGATCGAGGCTCCCGGCTTTTGAAGAAATATGAGGTACGTACATCATTTTTCGGTTTACGGCGACGAAAAAGCTGGATATGCAAAGTTTGAGGGAGGAAACATGAAGCCTACAGTTCACGATATTGCCGAGCGGGCGGGCGTTAGTCTCGCCACCATCGACCGGGTGCTGAACATGCGCCCCGGCGTCCATGCGGCCACCCGCGCACGCGTGGAGGCGGCGATTGCCGAGCTTGGTTATGTGCGCGATATCGCGGCCGCCAACCTTGCCAAGGGCCGCAATTATTCACTGGTCTTCATCCTTCCCGGCAACGACAATTCCTTCATGGCGACGCTGCGTGCCGAGGTGCGGGCCGCAGCCGCCCGCGCCCATCTGGAGCGCACGGCAATCCGCATCATCGAGGTGCCGCCCTTCAATGCCGCGGCGCTGACTGAGGCGCTGGAAGTCGCGCGGCGGGAAAGGCCGTCCGGCGTCGCTTTCGTCGCCATCGATTCGGAAGATGTGGCTGAGGCCGCCGACCGGCTGGCCGAAGACGGCATCGCCACCGTCACGCTGGTGTCCGATCTCTCCGGTTCGCGACGCGACCATTATGCCGGTGTCGACAACGTTGCGGCCGGGCGCACGGCGGCGAGCCTCATGGGCCGTTTCCTGTCGGCGCGCGGCGGCGATATCGCGGTTGTCGCCGGTTCCATGCTGGTGCGCGACCATCGCGAGCGCCTCGACGGCTTCCGCTCCGTTATCGAAAACGAATTTCCGGACCTGCGGCTTTTGCCCGTCCTCGAAGGCCGGGACGATCCCGTCACCGTCGAGGCGCTGGTCGCCAAGGCACTGGGCAACGCTGCGCTTTCCGGCATCTACAGTCTCGGCGCCGGTAATCGCGGCCTCATCCGGGCGCTGAGGACTTCATCCGGTGAAAAGCCGATTTCCGTCATTGCCCATGAACTGACCGAGAACACCGCCAATGCGCTCCGGGAAGGGGTGCTTGATGCCGTACTCAATCAGGATGCCGGCCATGAGGTGCGCAGCGCCATCCGCGTGCTGAAAGCGCGCGCCGATGGCCTCGCCGTCATCGCCGCGCAGGAGCGTATCCGTATCGACATATTCCTCAGGGACAATCTGCCCTGAGACAAGCCTGCTGAAGTGGCGCATGGAGCGCCGGAATGGAGAATTACATGTATCTCGGTCTCGATCTTGGAACATCCGGCGTCAAAGCCCTGCTGATGGACGGCGACCAGAAGATCGTCGGCTCGGCCAACGGCTCGCTGGAAGTCTCGCGTCCGCATCATGGCTGGTCGGAACAGGACCCGGCTGACTGGATTGCCGCCACGCAGACCGCAATTGCCGGACTGAAGCAGAAGTTCCCCAAGGAGCTTGCTGCCGTGAAGGGCATCGGCCTTTCCGGCCAGATGCATGGCGCGACGCTGATCGACGCTGCCGGCAAGGTGCTGCGCCCGTGCATTCTCTGGAACGATACGCGCTCTTATGCGGAAGCTGCAGCGCTGGACGCCGATCCGCGCTTCCGCAAACTCACCGGCAACATCGTGTTCCCCGGCTTCACCGCGCCGAAACTCGCCTGGGTGGCCAAGAACGAACCTGATGTATTCGCCAAGGTCGCCAAGGTGCTGTTACCGAAGGATTATCTGCGGTTGTGGCTGACCGGCGAATATATCTCGGAGATGTCGGACTCCGCCGGCACCTCCTGGCTCGATACCGGCGCGCGCAAATGGTCGGCCGAGCTTCTGGCCGCGACCGGCCTTGACGAAAAACACATGCCGTCGCTGGTGGAAGGCACTGACGAGGCAGGCGTGCTGCGTGCCGAACTGGCCGCCGAATGGGGCATAACGGGCAGGACAGTGGTTGCTGGCGGTGCCGGCGACAATGCCGCTTCCGCCTGCGGCATGGGTACGGTGAAGGAAGGCCACGCCTTCGTTTCTCTCGGCACGTCAGGCGTGCTTTTTGCCGCCAACGCTTCCTATCTGCCGAAGCCGGAAAGCGCCGTGCATGCTTTCTGCCACGCGCTGCCCAACACCTGGCACCAGATGGGTGTCATCCTTTCCGCCACCGATGCGCTCAACTGGTATTCGCGCCTTACCGGCAAATCCGCTGCCGAACTGACCGGCGAACTCGGCGATGAACTGCTGGCGCCGAGCGGTGTGACGTTCGCGCCCTATCTTTCGGGCGAGCGCACACCGCATAATGACGCGGCCATTCGCGGCTCCTTCATCGGCCTTTCCCATGAAAGCGACCGCAAGGCGCTGACGCAGGCGGTGCTGGAAGGCGTCACCTTTGCAATCCGCGACAATCTCGAAGCGTTGAAATCGGCCGGCACCTCCATTTCCCGCGTCACCGCCATCGGCGGTGGCTCGCGCTCGGCCTATTGGCTGGCCTCGATTGCGACTTCGCTCGGCGTGCCGGTGGATATTCCGGCGGAAGGTGATTTTGGTGCTGCCTTCGGCGCCGCCCGCCTCGGCCTCATCGCCGCAACGGGGGCTGATCCGGTTGCGGTGTGCACGCAGCCGGAAACGGCGCGCACCATCGAGCCGGTGGCGGCGCTTGGTGATGCCTATGAGGCCGCCTATCGGCGTTACCACGCGCTTTATCCGGCCATTCGGCCGCTTTCACATTGAGGTTTTGCGTGCGCCGTTCACCCCCCTCTACCCTGCCGGGCATCTCCCCCACAAGGGGGGAGATCGACAAGCGGCTACGTCACGTCCTCCTGTGAGGTCGCGGTCGAAGCGATTGAGCGCATCTTGCTGATCTCCCTCCTTGTGGGGGAGATGTCCGGCAGGACAGAGGGGGGGTAAGCGGCCCGCGCAGACCTCGAATTTTTGAACACCACCTAAACCCATCCCAGAGGAGGACCACCCATGAGTACAGGTTTTTTCGGCGATATCGCCAAGATCAAATATGAAGGCCCAGAAAGCACCAACCCGCTTGCCTTCCGCCATTATAACCCTGATGAGATCGTGGCCGGAAAGCGCATGGAGGAACACCTCCGCTTTGCCGTGGCTTATTGGCACACCTTCACCTGGCCGGGCGGTGACCCCTTCGGTGGGCAGACGTTCCAGCGTCCGTGGTTCGAAGACACCATGCAGGCCGCCAAGCTGAAGGCTGATGTCGCTTTCGAATTCTTCTCGCTGCTCGGTTCGCCGTTCTATTGCTTCCATGACGCGGATGTGCGCCCGGAAGGCAATAACTTTGCCGAAAACACCAAGAACCTCAACGAGATCGTCGATTATTTCGCGCAGAAGCAGGCCGATACCGGCGTGAAACTTCTGTGGGGCACGGCGAACCTGTTCTCCAACCGCCGCTTCATGTCGGGTGCCGCGACCAATCCGGACCCGGATGTCTTCGCGTTCTCGGCCGCGACGGTCAAGACCTGCATGGACGCCACCAAGAAGCTTGGCGGCGCCAACTATGTTTTGTGGGGCGGTCGTGAAGGTTACGAAACGCTGCTCAACACCGATCTTTCGCGCGAGCTGGACCAGCTTGGCCGCTTCCTCAATCTGGTGGTGGAATACAAATACAAGATCGGTTTTGAAGGCACGATCCTGATCGAGCCGAAGCCGCAGGAGCCGACCAAGCACCAGTACGACTACGATGTCGCAACCGTTTATGCCTTCCTGCAGAAGAACGGTCTCGATAAGGAAGTGAAGGTCAACATCGAGCAGGGCCACGCCATTCTCGCCGGCCACTCCTTCGAGCACGAACTGGCCATGGCGAATGCCTTCGGCATCTTCGGCTCCATCGACATGAACCGCAACGACTACCAGTCCGGCTGGGATACCGACCAGTTCCCCAACAACGTACCGGAAATGGCGCTTGCCTATTATCACGTTCTGGCCGGTGGCGGCTTCAAGAATGGCGGCACCAACTTCGACTCCAAGCTGCGTCGCCAGTCGCTCGATCCGCAGGACCTGCTGATCGGCCATATCGGCGGCATGGATTGCTGCGCCCGCGGCCTTAAGGCAGCGGCGAAGATGATCGAGGACGGCGCGCTGTCGAAGCCGCTTTCCGAGCGTTACGCTAAGTGGGATTCGGCCGAAGCCCAGAAGATGCTGCGCGGCGAGCTGAAGCTCGAAGAAATCGCAGCGCTGGTCGAACGTCAGGACATCAACCCCGAGCCGAAGTCCGGTCGTCAGGAATATCTCGAAAACGTCGTCAATCGCTACGTTTGATCGGGTCATGCGTTCTAAAAGAGAAAGCGGGGGACCATCTCCCGCTTTCGTCGTTTCGGTTTGGTTATTTTGTCTCAACATACTCGACGTCATCCTCGGGCTTGCCCCGGGGATCCATGGTTCAGCGGGTTGTGGGTCCTCGGGACAAGCCCGAGGATGACGTCGAGCGTGGAAGAGGGCAGGCGCGAGGGGCCGGATGAGGGGGCTTGTTCCCCGTTAGCCATCCAAAGGTGTGGATAATTTCTTACCGCACATCCTTCCTCTCCAGTCACTTACCGAAAAACATCTCCCCACATATCCCCGCCCACCCATTCCGCCGCATCATCTCTCCTGCAACCGGAATGGAAGGGCGATACGCGCGGCGTCTTTCGCGGACCGGTGGCCGGCATCGACAAGCATGGTTCTGGCAGACCGTGTTCCGGAAAGGCGTCCCGCAATGCCAGCAGCGGGAAGGGCCGATCCGGTAGGTGTCGTGAAAAAGCAGTCACTGACGCGACCGGCATTCCGGTCGGACAAGATGCAGCCCGGCAAATGCAAGACTTTCCACCACACATCAACTGCCACCCGCATCTGCCGGGCTGCCGTTCCTCCCGCCGCCGTGAAACCGCTGCGGTGACTTTTGTGTACCTAAAGCGCTTTGGATATCTTAACCGCTTTGCTGAAACGTTGCAGATTTTGCGCGCCGTGGCTGTACCTCATTGCCGACATGGTCTAAACCGCTCCCCATATTTTGACGCTCGATGGATGACGAAAGGGCCTCTCCGATGACCGATCATAAAGCGCTTGCAGCCCGTTTCCCCGGCGATTTCCTGTTCGGCGTTGCAACCGCCTCCTTCCAGATTGAAGGCTCCACGAAGGTTGACGGCCGCAAGCCATCCATCTGGGATGCCTTCTGCAACATGCCGGGCCATGTCTTTGGGCGCCATAATGGCGATGTTGCCTGCGACCACTATAATCGCTGGGAGGATGATCTCGATCTCATCAAGGAAATGGGTGTCGAGGCCTATCGTTTCTCCATCTCCTGGCCGCGCATCATTCCTGACGGATTCGGGCCGATCAACGAGAAGGGGCTGGATTTTTACGACCGCCTCGTTGATGGCTGCAAGGCGCGCGGCATCAAGACCTATGCGACGCTTTACCATTGGGATCTGCCGCTGACATTGATGGGCGATGGCGGCTGGGCATCGCGCTCCACCGCGCATGCCTTCCAGCGTTATGCCAAGACCGTCATGGCACGGCTGGGCGACCGGCTGGATGCTGTTGCGACCTTCAACGAGCCCTGGTGTGCGGTGTGGCTCAGCCATCTCTACGGCATTCACGCGCCGGGCGAACGCAATATGGAGGCGGCGCTTGCGGCCATGCACCACATCAATCTCGCCCACGGTTTCGGCGTTGAGGCATCACGCCACGTCGCACCCAAGGTGCCGGTCGGGCTGGTGCTGAACGCCCATTCCGTCATCCCGGCCTCCGACAGTGACGCCGACCTCAAGGCCGCCGAGCGGGCATTCCAGTTCCACAACGGCGCTTTTTTCGATCCGGTCTTCAAGGGTGAATATCCGGTGGAGATGATGGAAGCGCTTGGTTCACGCATGCCGGTGGTGGAGGCAGAAGACCTGTCCATCATCAGCCAGAAGCTCGACTGGTGGGGCCTGAATTATTATACGCCGATGCGCGTTGCGGACGACGCCACCGAGGGTGCGGAATTCCCCGCCACCAAACCAGCCCCGGCCGTCAGCGATGTGAAGACCGATATCGGCTGGGAAGTCTACGCGCCGGCGCTCAAGTCGCTGGTGGAAGACCTCTACAAGCGTTACGACCTGCCGGATTGCTACATCACCGAAAACGGCGCCTGCTACAATATGGGTGTCGAAAACGGCGTGGTGGATGACCAGCCGCGGCTCGATTATTACGCCGAACATCTCGGCATCCTTGCCGATCTCATCAGGGACGGTTATCCGATGCGCGGTTATTTCGCCTGGAGCCTTATGGACAACTTCGAATGGGCCGAGGGTTACCGAATGCGCTTCGGCCTTGTGCATGTGGATTACGAAACGCAGGTCCGCACGTTGAAGAACAGTGGCAAATGGTACAGCGCGCTGGCGTCGGGTTTTCCCAAGGGCAATCACGGATCACCAAAACCGTAAGCAGGCGAAATCGGCAGTTGAGACTGCTATAAACGCATTCAACCTTTCCTCCGTCATCCTCGCCCTTGAGGCGAGGATCCACAAGCGTTGAAATTGTGGTTCTCGAGTCAAGGCTAAGGCCGCCACGGCGCAGGAAGAAAGGTTTGGAAGCATTATTATCAGTTTTCCTGACTTTTTTGCCAGTTACCCTGCGGTGACCGCTTGCGTCTGCCATCCTGTCTCCTATGTCAGGCGGGCTACGACGGCGTAGCGCCTGCCGCTGCCCCATCGGGCGGTGCGGGCTGATCCTCCCAGGGAAAACGAACATGCTTATCGAAAAACTCAACTGGCGTTATGCCACCAAGAAAATGGACCCTTCCAAGACTGTGGCGGAAGACAAGGTCGAGCGCATCGTCGAGGCGGCGCGGCTTGCGCCCACCTCCAGCGGCCTGCAGCCGTTCGAGGTGATCGTCGTCACCGATCCGGAAGTGCGCGCAAAGATCCGCGAGATCGCGTGGAACCAGGCGCAGGTCACCGAAGGTTCGCATCTTCTGGTGTTTGCGGCGTGGGATAACTACACCGAGGAGCGGATCAACCATATGTTCGATCTGGTCAACGAAGAGCGCGGCATCAAGAACGAGGGCTGGGAAGCCTATCGCAAGATGCTTCTCTCCTCCTATCCGCAGCGCGATGCGGCAGTGAATTTCGAACATGCCGCCCGTCAGGCCTATATCGGCTTTGGCATGGCTGTTGCGCAGGCGGCCTTCGAGGGCGTGGATTCCACCCCGATGGAAGGTTTCGACCCGGCAAAGCTGGATGAAATCCTCGGCCTGCGCGAAAAGGGCCTGCGCTCCGTCACCATCCTGCCGCTCGGATACCGCGAGCCGGAAGGCGACTGGCTGGTGAACCTGAAGAAGGTCCGCCGCCCGCTTGAAGAATTCGTCAGCCGCGTCTGATTTTCATACCATCGCGAAATCTTGACTGCCGCAGGGCCGCCCAGACGGCTTTGCGGTAGATTTTTTCTCTGATTTCAGATAATTGAAAAATCATCCCTGTTAAAAGGTGGCGCGTGCGGGCAAGTATGCGCCATCGAATTGCCGATCCCCGGCATTTCTGAGTGAAAGCCTGACGAAATGACCCGGAAAATCAGCTGTCATCGAATGTGCCAGAAGGCTGCATGAAGAGAGCGGTTCAGCACCGCAACAGGATTTTTTGAGACCCGATCAGTCACGCGCTTTCCCAGAGTTTTCAATGAGTTTTCAATCCAACGCGGCGTCGCCCGCGACCCGGCCACAAGCGGCCCCTGAACGGGCGGCCCCGACCAATGACCCGATGGTCACGTTCGAAGGCGTGACCAAGACCTTTGGCGGTGCCGATGGCAAGCCGGGCTTTGCAGCCCTTGCCGGCATTGATTATGTCGTGCCTAAGGGCTCCATCACCGGCATTATCGGCCGTTCGGGTGCGGGCAAATCCACCCTCATCCGCCTCGCCAACGGCCTTGAAAAACCGTCCTCCGGCCGGGTGGTCGTCGATGGCGTCGATGTCGCAGCCCTTGATGAAAAGAGCCTGCGGACCCTGCGCCGTTCCGTTGGCATGATCTTCCAGCATTTCAATCTCCTGTCGTCGCGCACCGCTTTCGACAATGTGGCGCTGCCGCTTGAAATCGCCGGTCTCGGCAAAAAGGAGATCGAGGCGAGGGTAACCCCGCTGCTCGAACTCGTCGGCCTTTCCGATAAGGCGAAGCGTTATCCGGCGGAACTGTCGGGCGGGCAGAAGCAGCGTGTCGGCATCGCCCGCGCGCTTGCCACGCAACCGAAGCTGCTGTTGTCCGACGAAGCGACTTCCGCGCTCGATCCGGAGACGACGCAATCCATCCTCGAGCTTCTGAAGCGGATCAACGCCGAACTCGGACTGACCGTGCTGCTCATCACCCACGAGATGGAAGTGGTGAAGACCATCGCCTCGCAGGTCGCCGTCATCGACAGGGGCCTGATTGTTGAGGAAGGCCGCACCTTCGATATCTTCACGGCGCCGAAACACGAGACGACCCGCAGCCTGCTGTCGTCTTCGGTCGGGGTGAAGCTGCCGCATTGGGTCACGTTCGGCCTGAAGCCGGAAGCCACGGAAGGCGACCGCGTTCTCGTGCGGCTGGTGTTCTTTGGTGAAACGGCCTTCCAGCCGTTGACTGCCCGGCTTGTCGCCGAAATCGGCCCTGACGTGAATATCCTTGCCGGCACCATTGAGGAAATCTCCGGCGAACCTTTCGGCTCGCTGGTCGTCTCCTATCCGGCGACAGCGGAAATCACCGCGCGCGCCGGACGCTTTTATACCGAAACCGGTCTTCACACGGAGGTGCTCGGTTATGTCGCCTGATATGCTTTTCAACCTTCTGTCGAAGGGCCTTCTGCAAACGCTGCACATGGTCGCGGTCGCCGGCATTGTCGGTTCTATCATCGGCGTGCCGATGGGCGTTTTCCTCGCCACCAGCGGCAAGGGCGAGCTGTTCCCCGCGCCGATGACGAACCGTATCCTCGGTCTCGTCGTTAATGCGGCGCGCTCCACGCCCTTCATCATTCTGGTGGTGGCGATCATTCCCTTCACGCGGCTGGTGGCAGGCACCTCCATCGGCACCAATGCGGCCATCGTGCCGCTGACGGTTGCCACCGTGCCCTTTATTGCGCGGCTGGTGGAGGCGGCGATCCGCGAAGTGGACAAGGGTCTGATCGAAGCCGCGCGCGCCATGGGCGCCACCCCGCTGCAGATCGTTACCAAGGTTCTGCTGGCCGAAGCAAAGCCCGGCATCACACTGGCGCTGACGCTCACGCTCGTCAGCCTCATCGGTTATTCGGCCATGGTCGGTGCTGTCGGCGGCGGCGGGCTGGGTGACCTCGGCATCCGCTACGGTTACCAGCGCTTCATGCCTGACGTGATGCTGGTCGTGGTTCTGGTGCTCATCGTGCTGGTGCAGCTGGTGCAGAGCGCCGGCGACAGGCTCGCCCGCGGCTTCGACAAGCGCACCCGCAAGAACTGACATTCGCATTCTACCCAATCAAAAAGCATACAACCCAAGGAGACACCCATGAAGAAAATCATCCTCGCGGCTTCGCTCGCCGCCCTGTTCACGGCAGGTCAGGCACTTGCTGAAACCATCAAGATCGGTGTCACGCCCGCCGAACACGCGCAGATCATGGAACAGGTCAAGAAGATCGCGGCTGCCAAGGGACTGGACCTCGATATCATCGAATTCTCCGACTATGTCGTACCGAACCAGGCGCTGAATGATGGCGAGCTTCAGGCCAATTCCTTCCAGCATCAGCCTTACCTCGACAACCAGATCGCCGACCGCAAGTTCGATCTCGTCAGCGTCGGCACCACCATCACCACCCCGATGGGTGTTTATTCGAAAAAGGTGAAGAACCTTGACGAACTGAAGGACGGCGCGACCGTCGGTATTCCGAACGACCCGACCAATGGCGGCCGTGCGCTTCTGGTTCTCGCTTCCAAGGGCGTTATCAAGGTCAAGGAAGAGGCCGGCCTGAAGGTGACGCCTGCCGACATCACCGAAAACCCGAAGAACATCCAGATCGTCGAGCTTGACGCTGCCCAGCTGCCGCGCTCGCTTGACGATACCGACGCTTCGGTCATCAACACCAACTATGCCACGGCAGCGGGCCTGAACCCCAAGAAGGATGCGATCGCCATCGAAAGCGAAAAGTCTCCTTATGCGAATGTCATCGCCGTTCGTGCACAGGACAAGGACAAGCCGTGGGTGAAGACGCTGGTTGAATCCTACCATAGCCCGGAAGTGAAGGCCTTCATTCTGGAAAAGTACAACGGCACGGTCATTCCGTCCTGGTAATCAGGCCGTCCCGGTAATCTCGCCAGTCACGGCAAAAGCTTTGGCCTCTCCCGTTCGCGGGGGAGGTTTTTTGTTTGCGGAGAGGGCGCATCCCGTCTTTCATGAAAATCCCCCACCATTTTGGGGAAGGATTTTTCGGGTTTTCACCCGGACTGTCGTTTTATACCCGTTGTTTTTTGGGGCGCTGACACAATCCAACTTAACGGCTTTTGAATGTTTCCTTCGCAAGATGATGCTTTCGAAGGGGATTTTATGCGGATTGCGCCGCGAAACATTGGGGAATATTTGCCGGTCGGGCGTAGAACCGCCGTGGGCGTCGTATTGTCCACCTTTGCGCTGGTGCTTCTCATCGTCACCGCGCTGGTTTTGTCCGCCCTCAGCCAGGTCAGGGAAAGGGCGAACTCGCTCGACAATGCCCGCTCACGCGAGACGACGGCGGGCGCTCTCGTCACCTTTCGCGACCAGCTTGGCGCGACGCTCAACGATTACGCCGCCTGGGACGATGCCGCCGAGTATGTCTATGCCCCCGACAGGTTCGACTGGGTGGCAAGCAATTATGGCGAGATGACGGTCAACAGCGATCTTTTCGATACCGCCGTCGTCATCGATGAGACCAACAAGGTCCAGATAGCCTACCAGGACGGCAAGCCGGTTACATGGAAGCCCGATGCCTATTTCGGGAGTGGCCTGAACGAGATGATCGAACGGGTGCGTTCCATGCGTCCCGGCATCACGTCGCAGGTTACGGGTTTCATCGAGACCCGTGAGGGCATCGCTGCCGCAGGCGTTGCGCTGGTGCGGCTCAAATCCGGCGAATTGCCGCCGGTGGGTTCCGAGCGGCGCTATCTGATTTTCGCCCGCCATCTCAAACAGGTGACGGTGGACAAGCTTGCCCGCAACTACGTCATAGAGGGTCTGGAACTGCAATATGGCGACGGCCCGGCGACCAACCATGTGGATATCGTCAGTCCGCTTGGCGATGTGCTGGCGCGGCTAGTCTGGCGCTCGCACCTGCCGGGAGACGTCAGCTTCCATGAGGCGCGGCCGATCGTCTTTACAGCTCTCGGCATTGCCGGCACGTTTTTTCTCGTCCTTCTCATCATCGGTTCGGCCACGCTCGACCGGCTGAAGGCCGATGAGGCGGCAGCCAGGGAAGAGGCGCTGCGCGATCGTCTGAGCGGGCTTTCCAATCGCGCCGGTCTGTTTTCCAAGCTGAACCGCATGGTCGGCAAGGCCCGACACGACAAGACCGATATCAAGCTGCTTTATCTCGATCTTGATGGCTTCAAGGAAATCAACGATGCCTACGGTCATGCTGCCGGTGACCGACTGATCAAGGGCGTGGCGGCGGCGCTCCGGGTGCTGGTGCCGGAAGATGCGGTGCTTGCGCGGCTGGGCGGCGACGAGTTCGCCATCGCCATTCAGGGCAACGACGTCTGGTCGGAGGGCCGCAAGCTTTGTCAGGCGCTGCTCGAACTGTTCACCGAGCCTTTCAGCATCGGCGAGCGGGTAGCGAGCATAGGCTGCAGTATCGGCACCTCCGTTTCCCGAGCCGGCGACATCAACGGCGAGGAACTGCTGCGCCGCGCCGATATGGCCATGTATCAGGCCAAGGAAAACGGGCGCGGGCGTTATGTCGCTTACGAACTGAAAATGGATGCGCTGCGCGAGGAAAAGCTGCAGCTCGAAGCCGATCTGCGTTATGCCATTCTGAATGACGAGATATCGGTAGTCTACCAGCCCGTCGTCAGCGCCGCCACGCGTTGCATCACCGGGGTGGAGGCGCTTGCCCGCTGGCAAAGGCCGGGATACGGCTTCGTGCCGCCGGATATCTTCATTGCGGCTGCCGAAACCAGCGGCCTTATCGACAGGCTCGGCCTTCTGGTGCTGCGCAAGGCCTGCGAGACCGCGGGACAATGGCCCTCCATCAAACTTTCCGTGAATATTTCACCCGTTCAGCTCCGCAATCCGGCATTTTCCGGCCACGTATCGGATATTCTCGCCGCCACACAGACGCCGACCGCAAGGTTGCGGCTGGAAATGACGGAGGGTTATTTCATCCAGCATCCGGAGCGGGCAAGCGCGGCGATCGACAAGCTGAAACAACTTGGCCTGCACATAGCGCTCGACGATTTCGGTGCCGGTTTCGCCAGTGTCGGATATCTGCGCCGCTTCGGTTTCGACCGCATGAAGATCGACCGGTCGCTGGTCATGGCGCTCGAGCAGGGCGGGCGGTCGCTGGAAATGCTGCAGGCAACCGTGGCGCTGGCGAAATCGCTCGGTATTCCGGTTACGGCGGAAGGCATTGAGACGGAAGAACAGGCGGCCATCCTGCATCTGTGTGGCTGCGATGAATTGCAGGGTTACCTGTTCTCAAAACCGATCGCTGCCGAAGCGATCACCGCCATGCTGGAGGAGCAGACGGCACCTCTGTTTGCGCTCCGGGCAGGGGCGTAAGCGGCCGCCGTTCAGGTCACGTACCCATAAAATCGCCTTTTTAAGTGACTGTGATCCACTCGCCGCGTCATAGGGAGTCGGTCAATTGAAGTTTTCATTCAGACGCATCTGCGCTCTTGTCGCCACGGTCAGCGTGATCGCGATTGGCGCCAATACCGCCCAGGCAGCTTCTAACGCTTTCATCCATCCGGGCGCCCTGCATAGCCAGGCCGATTTTGCGCGGATGAAAACCAGGATCGCTGAGAAAGCGCAGCCCTGGACGGATGACTGGGATGTTCTGACCAGGAACCCACATGCATCGTTGAACTGGACGCCGCATCCCGTGGAAATGCTTTACCGTGGAGCGGATGGAACCCACCCGGAAAACTATTCCGCACTGTTCAACGACACGGCAGCCGCCTATGCGCTCGCCTTGCGCTGGAAGATCAGCGGTGACGATGCCTATGCCGATAAGGCCGTTGCCATCCTTGATGCCTGGTCGACAAAACTGGTGGGAATTGGCGGCACGTCCGACAAGTTTCTTGCCTCGGGCATCTACGGTTACCAGCTTGCCGACGTGGCCGAGATCATGCGCGGCTACCAGAAATGGCCGGCCCAGAACGTCGATCGTTTCAAAGCGATGATGCTCACGGTATTTTATCCGATGAACCACGATTTTCTGGTCAGGCATAACGGCGCCAAGATCGATCACTACTGGGCCAACTGGGATCTGGCCAACATGGATTCGATGCTTGCAATCGGCATTCTCACCGACCGGCGCGACATCTACAACGAGGCGGTCGATTATTTCAAACACGGTAATGGCAATGGCGCCATCGACCATGTCGTGTGGAAACTCTATCCGGGCGGATTGGGGCAGACGCAGGAAAGCGGCCGCGATCAGGGGCACAACACACTTAATGTCGCGCTGTTAGGTGCATTCTGCCAGATGGCCTGGAACCAGCATGATGACCTCTTCGGTTACGAAGACAACCGCGTGCTGAAGGGCATCGAATACATCGCGAAATATAATCAGGGTGGTGACGTTCCCTACACGCCTTATAGCAACAGCGATGTTACCCAGAACGTCATTTCGAGCCAGGGGCGTGGCGGCGAGCGCCCGGTCTGGGAGCTGTTCTATAACCACTATGTCGTTCTGAAAGGCCTTGATGCGCCCTATCTGACGATGGCGGCCAAGGTAACGCGCCCGGAAGGCGGCGGCGGAAACTATGGCCCAAACAGCGGCGGCTTTGACCAGCTCGGTTACGGAACGCTTACCTATACTCTGAGATAGGAAAGCGTCCGTCGGCGGCTTTAACGACCCAGATGCCGCTCGCCGCGCTTCTTTGCCAGTTCGATCTGCTGCTGCCGGTCGCGGAATCGCTGGCGGTCCTCTTCCGTGCGATCATCGTAGCAGCTCGGGCAGGAAACACCTTCTTCGAACAGCGGCGATAACCTCACCTCGGGCGTGATCGGGTTGCGGCAGGCGTGGCAGAGCTTGTGGTCGCCTTCGGCAAGGCCGTGGACAACAGAGACGCGCTCGTCGAATACGAAACAGGCGCCTTCCCACAGGCTCTCCTCTTCCGGCACTTCCTCCAGATATTTGAGGATGCCGCCCTTGAGGTGATAGACTTCGTCGAAGCCCTGTTCCTTCATGAAGGCTGTGGCCTTTTCGCAGCGGATGCCACCGGTGCAATACATGGCGATCTTCGGCTTGTTATGCAGGCCGGGATTGTTTTTCACCCAGTCGGGAAACTCGCGGAAGGTCTTGGTCTTCGGGTCCACCGCGCCCTTGAAAAGGCCGATCGCGGTCTCGTAGTCGTTGCGCGTATCGATGACGATGGTATCAGGGTCGGAGATCAGCCCGTTCCAGTCACGCGGATCGACATAGGTGCCGACGATGCGGTTCGGATCGATGTCCGGCACGCCCATGGTGACGATCTCTTTCTTGAGCTTCACCTTCATGCGCACGAAAGGCATGTTCGACGCCCGGCTTTCCTTGTGCTCCAGCGCGGCGAATTCCGGCTGCGCGCGCAGGAAGGCGAGCACAGTGCGCACGCCCGCATCCGGCCCGGCAATGGTGCCGTTGATGCCTTCAGCCGCCAGCAGCAGCGTGCCCTTGACGCCGTTTTCCTGGCAGAGCTGGAACAGCTGATCGCGCAGGCTTTCAAACCGCGGCAGGCGGGCGAAATGATAAAGCGCAGCCACAAGGAAATCGCCAGTGGCTTCCGGGCGGGGGAGAATGGTGGTGTCGGTCATGGGCGCTGAAATACAGCGGCGGCGGACGCAAATCAATATTTATCCGTCGCTGCCGGTATTTTGAAAATCGTCAAGTATCGGACAAAGGGAGCAAGAGGTGGGGCGGTTCGTCACTTAAATCCGCGTTGGTTAGACCGCAAAACCCCTCTTCCGTCATCCGTGGGCTTGTCCCAAGGATCTAATCACGCCGCACAAAATCGAACCGTTGCAGATCCTCGGGACAAGCCCGAGGATGACGTCGAGTGGCGGTACGTTCCCTCCGCCGCCTTCCCGCCTACTTTGCCGCCTGTCGCCACAAAAGGCCGACGATGCGGCTTTCCGTGCCGGCGGATTCGGAGAAGACTTCGTTTGCCAGTTCAAGGCCTTCTGCGCGCAGCGTCTGCTGTCTCTGGATGATTGCATCGAGAAGCAGAGCCAGCCGCTCGCCATTGCCGAAACGCTCCGGCTCCCGATCCGCGAAGGCGGCGAGGGCGGAAAGATCGTGCTCGTGGCCGAGAATATCGACCAGCCGTTTGGTGTCGGCCCGCTTGGCGCGCATCGCCGAAGGCCAGAGGCGGCGCAGAAGGCCGAGATGCATCCAGTAGGCCTGCCCGGATTTGCGCAATTCATGGAAATGTTCGACGTCGGCCTGGTCATGGCAATCGGCCAGCGCCTGGCGTGCCCTTTTCCTCTGCTTCGCCCAGCCGGACTTCAACAGCCTCGTTGTGTTTTTCAGGTCGTCCGGCAGCGACACGGCCTTCAGCCTCTCGCGCCCTTCCTCGCAGCCGGCAATGGCGGCTGAGATGGCGTCTTCGAGACCCGCCTCATGTTCGATGGCGTGGTCGCGGCGCTTGCGCAGGATTGTCGAGATTGACCGCAGCGCCTTGCCCTGCGCAGTGGAAAGCGCAAAAGGCTCGAGATAATCCGCCGTTTCCACCAGCGCCGTCGCTTCGCGCGCAAAGGCGAGCGAGCGGGTGATATCGCGAAAGCGGGCATTTTCCTCGCGGCTGAACTCGGGCGCGGCCTGGCGGATGAGGCGGTAGAGCGCGCGCAGCCGCTTGAACCGCTTGCGGGCATCGTGCACCGCCTCATGCGAGCCGGAAGGCTGGTCGCGAAGGATCGTTATTGCGTCTTCGATCAATTCCAGCCCGGCACGGCGGATTTCATCGTCGAAGGGTTGTTTCGGATCAATCCTGAAGGGCATCCGTCAAGTCTCCGTGCGGACAGTCCATGGCGAGCGACTGGTTGGAAAAGCGCCGGTCGCCCGTAACCTCTTTGCCGAGCCAGGAGGGCAGGTCGGGATTGGCGTTTTCGTCGTCCATCTCCACCTCCGCCACGATCAGCCCCTGATATCGGCCCTCGAAAACATCGACCTCCCAGGTGAAGCCGCCATGATCGACGGTGTGGCGCGTCTTTTCGATCACCACGCCCGGCGCGCTGGCCATCAGTTCTTCCGCGTCTTCCAGTGGGATGGAATATTCATATTCGTCGCGAACAAGTGCGCTTGCGCCGATCTTGATGGTCAGTGTCGCGTCACGCCCATTGACGATCCTTACCCTGACTGAGCGATTTTCCAGCGAGGCGACATATGCCTGCCGGAAAGCCATGCTATGCGTTACTTCATTACGCCATTCACCGCCTGCAACAAGAAACTTCCGTTCAATTTCCTTGGCCATGCTGACTCCGCAAACTGGGGCGCCAGATTATCGCAAGAGGATGCTTTGAAGAAGCGAATTGATTGAAGTATCTGGATAAAAAATGGCCCCGCCATGCCTCGACATCAAAGCCGGGGCAGGCTAATCGGTAAACGGGATTTCAATCGTTTCAATCGTGTAAGGAAGCTTATCTTGGCCCAGGATTCCGAAAAACTGCTCTCCATTCTCAAACTTCAGCCGGTCGTGCCGGTGCTGATCGTGGATGATGCCGCTTCCGCCGTGCATTTGGCGCGCGCTTTGGTCGCAGGCGGCCTGAAGGCGATCGAGATCACCATGCGCACGCCGGCAGCGCTCGACGCCATCCGCGCGGTTGCAGCGGAAGTGGAAGGCGCCCATGTCGGCGCTGGCACCATCCTCAACGCGAAGGATTTCGAGGCGGCTGCCGAGGCGGGTTCCACCTTCATCGTCAGCCCCGGCATCAACAAAAGCGTGCTGGAAGCCGCACGCGCTTCCAAGGTGCCGTTGCTTCCGGGTGCCGCCACCGCAAGCGAAGTCATGGCGCTGCGTGACGAGGGTTACAAGGTGCTGAAGTTCTTCCCGGCGGAACAGGCCGGCGGCGCGCCTTACCTCAAGGCACTGTCTTCGCCGCTTGCCGGCACGCTGTTCTGCCCGACCGGCAGCGTCTCGCTCAAGAACGCCAATGATTATCTGTCGTTGCCGAACGTCGTCTGCGTTGGTGGCTCCTGGGTTGCCCCGCGCGAACTGGTGGCAACCGGTGACTGGGCCGGCATCACCAAGCTCGCTGCCGAAGCCGCCGCACTGCGCGGCTGATCTGCACGTCTTCAAACCCGTTCACGAAGGCGTGAGCGGGTTTGTCATTTGTATTCCGGCCGCGGCTTCCTATCTCCCCTGTAAATTTGACCCTTACAGGAGATTTTGATGTTCGACGCCAAGAAGCTTCTTGAACAATTCCTCGGCTCACAGGTGCCGGGCCTTTCGGGAAGCGTCCGTGACAGAGCCGGGCAGGCCGCCGATATCGCCAAAAACAATCCCCTGAAGGCCGGCGCGCTCGCCGCCGCCATTCTGGGCACCAAGACGGGCCGCAAGCTGGCCGGTAATGTCGCCACCATCGGCGGTGTCGCTGCAATCGCCGGTCTCGGTTATCTCGCTTACAAGAACTACAAATCCGGGCAGGCACCGGAAGCCGCGCCGAAACCCGAGCCGGAGCTTCTGGCCCCGCCTGCCGATTCCGCTTTTCACCCGCAATCTGCCGCCCTTTCCAACGATTTTGCGCTGAAACTCATTCAGGCGATGATTGCCGCAGCCAAGGCTGACGGCCATATCGACGAGAAGGAGCGCGCCAACATCATGGAAAAGGTGCAGATTTCCGGTCTCGATACGGAGGCCGAACGCTTCCTCGACAAGGAACTGGCCGATCCGCTCGATATCGACGCGCTGGTGGCCGCCGCCCGCACGGAAGAGCAGAAAGTGGAAATCTACACCGCCTCGCGCCTTGCCATCGAGGCCGATACGCGGGCGGAGCGCGGCTATCTCGATCTTCTTGCCGGGCGTCTGGGGTTGCCGGATGCGCTGGTTGATCACATCGAGGCGACGGTGGTTGCGGCGAAGGTTTGAGGGTTTGAGCGTGTGGCTCACCCCCTCTGCCCTGCCGGGCATCTCCCCCCTCAAGGGGGGAGATCGACCCGAGGCGATGTTTTGCCCATCTCAATGTCTGAGAATAAAGTGACGGTGGCGCTTCCTGCTGATCTCCCCCCTTGAGGGGGAGATGCCCGGCAGGGCAGAGGGGGGTAAGCCGCACCCACCAACCCGGTAGGCCACACCCACCAAGACGTAACCCCCACCCACAGACGACCGCGCAATGCCCCACTTCCCGGTTGTCATCCCGCCCTGCATGGCCTAATCCTTCTCCCAGACAATGGGGAAGAGAATGCGCGATCTGAGTGATTTTAGGGGATGTCCGGCGCCGCAGCCGGTGACGCTGAAGGGCCGTTACGTTACGGCGGAGCCGTTTGATCGCGGTAGACATCTTGAAAGGCTCTGGACCGCCCTTGGCGGCGAGGGGACGAATGCGCTTCTTAAATATTTCCCGCTGAGCAGCTTTGCCGATGCCGACGCCTTTGGCGACTGGCTGGTGGGTGCCGGGCAGAAGCTCAACTGGGTGACGTTGGTCTTCGTTGAAAACGCCACCGGCGATATTGTCGGCATGGCGAGCTACATGCGGCCTGATCCCGCCAACGGTGTGGTCGAGGTTGGTTCCGTTGCCCATGGCGCCAAGATGAAGCGCTCGCCGCTTTCGACCGAAGCGCATTACCTGATGGCGAAACATGTTTTCGAGGATCTGGGTTACCGCCGCTACGAGTGGAAATGCCACAATGAAAACGAGCCCTCCAAGATCACGGCGAAACGTTATGGTTTCACCTTCGAGGGCGTCTTCCGCCAGCACATGATCTCGAAGGGCCAGAACCGCGATACGGCGTGGTTTTCCATGATCGACGGCGAATGGCCTTTGATCGGCAAGGCGTTTGAAATCTGGCTGTCGCCGGAGAATTTCGGCGCCGATGGCGCGCAGAAGCGCAAGCTTGAGGATATCCGCGCGGAGCTTGCCGATGCCCGCGCCTGAAAAGCCAGCACCTGAAAAGCCGACGTCCGGGAAGAAGGACCTGTCGCCGGCCATTGCCGCCGTCGCCATCATCATCGGCTTCGGTCTGGTGTTTTACATCATGCCGAAAATCATGCTGTGGCTGGGGAATTATTCGCCCTGGCTTGCGGCGGCTTTCGGCTCTGTCGTGGTGTTGTGCTTTTTCCTGCTGTTCTGGCTGCGCGCCCGTTATCAGCGCCGCCGCGACGGTTAGAACTGAAGCGACGCACCAAGCAGCATCAGGCCCATCAGCAGCACGAACAGCGCACCGGCGATCTCGATCGCGTGGCTGATGCCCGCCGCCTTGCGGCTTCCGGGGCCGGCGAAGCGCACGGCAAGACCCTTGGCCGAGACGGCCATGATGGCAAGCAGGGAGACGGTGATGGCGGTGCCGAGCGACATGGCGAGCACCGAGAGCACGCCGCCGAGAAAAATTCCATTCAAAAGTGCAAAGCTCATGACGATGATGGCGCCGGAGCAGGGCCGGAGGCCAACCGCGATGATGGCCGACCATGCTTCGTGCAGGCTGAAATTTTTGCCCTTCAGCAGTTGCGGATCCGGCGCATGCGATTTTCCGCAGGAGACGCAAAGGTCGCCCGTTCCATTATGGTCGTGGTCGGCAAAAACCGGTTTGCCCTGAAACCTCAGCCCCGTGCCCATGCCGGTGGTTCTGACCGCTGTGGCTTCTCCTGTCGTTGCGAAGACGGCAACCGGCACACGCCGGATGCGCAACGACCAGAGCTTGCGCAGCAGAAGCCATGCGCCGAACAGCGCCACCATGGCGAAACTGGCAATCTCCATCGCCTGCGTGGCCTTTGTCATGGTGATGGAGGTGCCGCGCAACACGAGCCAGGCCGCGGCAACGAGGCCGATGGCCATTGCGCCCTGAATGAGTGCGGAAATGAAGGAAATGAGAATGCCGCGTTTCAGCTGCGTTTCATTGGCGATCATGTAGGAGGAGATGACCGCCTTGCCGTGGCCGGGGCCAGCGGCATGGAAGACGCCATAAGCGAAGGAAAGGCCGACCAGCGATGCCATCGCCCAGTTGTCCTCGCGCATGGCTTTCAGGGCGCCGGTCAGCGCCCGGTAGAACATCTGCTGGTGCACGTTGATCCATTGCATCAGCGGTGCGAATGGTCCGCCAATGACGAAGGACGGCTCGGCCGAGCCGATGCCGAGCGGTGATTGCGCGTGGGCAGCGCCCGCCACGGTCAGCAGGCAGAGTGCGGCGATGGTCAGATGTTCGGCCAGTCGGCCGGAGCGGTTCAGCATGTCACCTCCAGCCGGGTGGCGAAGAGCTTGGTCATGTCGGTGCCGGTCGGGTCGTTGAAGAAGGCGTCGGTGAGCGAGGTCTGGTTTTGCGAGATCACTTCGTCCGGGTCGGGGCGCACGACATGGTGCTTGCAGGCGGCGAGATCCTTGCCGACGGTCGCCAGATCGCCGTCTTTCGCAAAATCGATTGCCGTATACATGGTCGGATCCCACGCGCCGAAGCTCAATTTGCCCTTGATGGAAAGCGGCGTGGTTGGCTTGACGGAAAAGAACATCAGGATCTGCTTGTCCTTGTAGTCCACATGAATGGTGTCCGGCTTTGCGAAATCCACCTGTTTTCCGTTGGCGGTGATGAAGGTGTAATAGGAATATTCGGCCAGTGAATCCCGCACGGTATTGCCGATTTCGGCGAGCTCGGTCTTGTCGAGCTTCAGATCGCCGTTCTTGTCGTAATCCATCACCACACTTGCCGAGAACATTTCGTCGAACCGCCAGATGTTGCGCACCTCCTGGATGGTGCCGTTCGGCCCCTCGACGATTTCCATGCGTGCTTCGGCGAAGATATGCGGATGTGCCGCAGCGGCAACGGGAATGGAGGTCAGGCCAGCCGCAAGGAGCAAAAGTCGTCTGTTCATTATCCGGTCTGTCCTGCCTTCGAATCTCGAAGGCCCGATCCTAGCAGAAATTGGGA
The DNA here is from genome assembly GCF_030757975.1 of Rhizobium sp. AN73. Taxonomy (NCBI): domain Bacteria; kingdom Pseudomonadati; phylum Pseudomonadota; class Alphaproteobacteria; order Hyphomicrobiales; family Rhizobiaceae; genus Rhizobium; species Rhizobium sp. AN73. The sequence continues at coordinate 241,162 of NZ_JARWME010000001.1, read as the reverse complement.
CCGAATTTCGACCTGATGCCCGCTTTCGTAATGGCGCTGGGTGTTTCAGAAGGTGCCGGTGAAACGCGAGGTGACGCTGGAGCCGCTATAGGCGAGGTCGGCGTCACGCTCGCCATGCAAAAGGCGGTTGAATTCCACCTCCAGCTTGCTGTTCTTGCCGGTATCGAAGGACAGGGTGGCCACCAGCCTGCGCTCGCTGGTATCGTAATTGTAATAGATCCAGTCCTTGTGGACACGCTGCAGCGCAAGGTCCAGCCCGACCTTGTCGGTGAGCTTGCTTTTCACCACGAACTGCCAGCGACGGTGGAACTCGGCAATGGGGTCATCGGGGTCGAAAAGCGCATAATCCTGCGAGAAGCCCGCGCCGAAGGCGATGCGGTCGGTGGCCTTCACCTCGGCCTCTGCCCTGAGATAGGGTCGGGTGCGCTTCACCTTGTCGCTGATCTCGTCGCCGGAAATGGTCGTCAGGCCCGCTTCGGCCAGAACAGCGAAACGTTCGGAGAACTTGTAGCCGTAGGCAATTGAGCCGCGCAACGTACTGGCGGGGAAACGCTCGTATTTCACCTGCTGGCTTTCCGGCACGACGACGCGGTCATAGGCGATTGTCAGCCCGGCCTCGCCGCCGGCCAGCGGCCGCACATGTTCTGCCTTCAGCGATAAAAGCGCTTCATTGGCCTCCAGTCGGGTGGGCTCGAAATAGGCCGGACGGAAACGCGCCTTGCCTTTCATCAGGCTGGCATAGCTCGCCGTCAGCGTGTTCTTACCACCAAGAGCAAGGATGCCGAGCTGGGTCGATGCCTCCAGCTTGTGGTCCAGCCGCCGGTAGCCGATGTCTTCTTCCGGCAGATGCAGGAAGATATCACCGGCATCGCTGCGTGTGCCACGCAGTTCCACGGCCCATTCCAGCCGTTCCGACAGGCGCGTGGTCAACCCCAGGCTGGCAATGGTGTTGTGTTCATTGGCAAAACGGTAACGGGGGAGGCGAACCTCCTCGTGATCGAGCGAATAACGCAGCTCCGCGCCATCAAGTACGAATTTTCCATTAAGCCCGAAGCCGGCGCGCAGCGAAATTGCGTTCAGGCGGTTGGTATCGCCGAAATAATTGGTGTCGTAGCCAATGCCGGTCTTGTAGGTGATATTGTGTTCATCGGCGCTTTCCGCCGCCCGCGCAGCAGAGGCGCAGGCAAGCCCAAGAACAAGCGCGATGTATCCCCCCAGCCGCATTCGCATCTCCGGTTGCTAATTAAGCAATATCTTATAGTTGGATGGTTAACAAAGTTTCAGGGCGAATTTTACTGTGGCTATGGGAAGTCATGGCGCATTTCGTGAAGTTTCCGTGGGAACTGGATTGTGCCAATTACGTAAAATTTTATTAAAATCACCAGTATTAGCGTTAATTGTTTATTGTAATATTAGGCTTTGCTTGAATTAGAATCCTCTAAATATACAGTTCGACTACGCCAGAGGGCGTGATCAAACATAAGAGGAGAGAGAAATGATTGCTAAGTTTGCTTGCATAGCCGCTGTTCTTACTGTCGCTTCCGTTGGTCAGGCCAATGCTGGCGGTCTTCTGGGCGGCATCCTGTCCGGAAACAGCAACAAGGGCGGCGCACTCGTCGTCGTGTCGCCGAGCATCGATCTGGGTGTCAGCGGTATCCTGTCCAATAACGGGATTCTGAACGGCAACAAGACCGGTATCCTGAACGGGCTCCTGAACGGCAACAAGACCTCCGTCGATGTCATCGACAACAAGAATGACGGCGGCAAGAAGCGCCGCCACTAATCGTCCGGATCGGAGATCGACAGGGATTTCTGACGGAAACGATGCGCGTAGGATATAAGTAGGGAGCAGTCCTCCAGCTACCGCGTGTATGACACACGGTGCTCCCGGCCAGAACAAACGGCGCATCGCACGACTGAAAGGGGGTCATTGGGCCCCCTTTTTTTGTTTCGCCTTCTCGGGAAATCAAACTGCGAGCAGGCTTGAATAGCAGGCCGTTTTGGTGTGATGGTGGGTTTCACGTCCTCCCAGCCTACAGTCGATTCCCCATGTTGCAGAAACACGCTTCGCCGGGCGTTTTTGATCGCCAGGCTTATATGATCGCTGTGCTGGTCTTCATTGCCGGCGGCACGAATGCGGCTGTTGTGCCGTTTATCGGGTTTTATATCATCCAGGTGCTCGGCCATCCGCCGGCAACGCTCGGTCTTTACAGCGTGACGGCGATGGTGGCCTCGATTGTCGCCAGCCGTATATATGGCGAGCGTGTTGACGCAGGTGTGCGGGTGCGACCACTGTTGCTGCTCTCCGTGCTCGGGGCTTTTGTCGCGGCGACGGCGGCGACCTTCGGGCATCTGGCGCTGCTGGTGGCGGTAACGGCGACCGGCATGGGGCTTTCCAATGCCGCCAGTACCCTCATCTTCAGTTACGGCCGGTATTACGGCCGGGTGAAGGCACTGGATGCGCCTGCCTATAACGCCTTTCTGCGAACGATGGTCTCGTTGGCGTGGATGCTGCTTCCGGCTGCCGCTTATCTGATCCTCGATCTTGCCGGTGCGAAGGCCGTGTTCCTGAATGCCATGCTGATGGCGGCGATCTGGGGCGGGCTTGCGCTTGCCATCGTGCCGCGCGGCCAGACTTGCCCGATGGAGCGGCGGGCAGACGGCGACACCGATACGCGGCCCAACCTGCCGCTGCTGATGGCGGCGGCGGCCAGCTTCTGCATGTCATTTGCCCATGCCCTGTGTGCCTCGGCCCTGCCGGTGTTTCTGGTGCGCGAGGTAGGCCTGCCGGATTATGTGCCGGGCCTGTCGCTCAGCGTTAAATGCGCCATGGAGGTTCTGCTGATCCTGCTTGCGCCACGGATCATGCGCCGGGTCAGCGCCCGTATCCTTCTGTGCGTCTCGGCGGTGATGGCGATCATTGCCTTCAACATCATCGCCTCGGTCCAGACCCTTCCGGCCATGCTGGTCGGTGCGGCTATGGAAGGCGCCTATTACGGGCTTTGCGCCGGCACCTGCCTCACCTTCGTGCAGGGTTTCGCGCGCGGCCGCACGGCGCGGGCCACCGCGCTCTACATGAATTCCATCTTCCTTGCCGGGCTGTTTGCGGTGCCGCTGATGGGGTTCGTATCGCAATATGCGAGCTTCGGCACCTCGATCCGGCTTGCTTCGGTTGGTGCCGGTGCGGCACTGTTGCTGCTGTTCCTGACGCGGCGTCAGGTGAGCGAACAGGGGGCGTAAAAGCTCCGAAGTTTTGCGTCCGGTGCGGACACCCACCAGCCCTCATTCCTGTGCTTGTCACAGGAATCCAGTCGACGCGCGTCTGCGTGGCGGAAAGAGTCCTTTTCAGCCCAAGGACTTGGGCTGGCTAGATTCCTGTGACGAGCACAGGAATGAGGGCGGAGATTGACCGGTATCGAGCCGTCCGTCGAAACCGGACGTGCGCCCGTCGCGGTCCTTACGCCGAAATGTCGATAATCCCGCAATCACCCGCTTCCGAGGCGAAGGCGAGCAGTTTGCCGGTGGCGCTCCAGTCCATGCCGGTGATGGCGCCCTTGCCGGGGCGGCGGAGCAGGGCTTCCTTGCCGTCTGCAAGGCGCACGCCGAGGATCATGCCGTCAATGAAGCCGATGGCCAGCACGTCTTCCACCGGGTGGAAGGCGACGTTGGTGACCATGATGTTGGCGCGGCTGCCAAGTTCCTCGGGCGCCTTGCCCATCGGGCCGTCCTTGCCGGCGAAAGGCCAGACGATGGCGGCGGGGGCGCCGGAAGAGGCGAGCCACTTGCCCTTCACCGACCAGGAGATGGATTTCACCTTGGCGGGATAACCCGTCATGCGCATGTGGCGGGCCTCCATGCCGCCCTTGGTCGCTTCCATCTTCCAGCCATGCAGGGCATTTTCCTGCATGGTGGTAACGAGGAACTTACCGTCAGGCGAGAAGGTGACGCCGGTATGCGCGCCCTTCCATTCCAGATCCACCGGATCACCCGCACTCGCCACCCAATGCAGCGTCACGCCGTTATAACGTGCAACCGCGATGCGCAGGCCCTTGGGCGCGAAGGCGATTGCCTCCACCGTGCGTTCTTCCTTGAATTCCTTCACCGTACCATCGGACAGTCGCACGAAGCTGGACTTGCCGACGCCATAAGCGACCGCCTTCTGCGGCCCGCCGGCAACGACGCCGATCCATTTGCGCGGCACGTTTGCCAGCTCGCTGATGCTGCCATCATGGCCGATGCGCAGCACGCGCCCGTCTTCGCCGCCGGAAAGCAGCGTGGCGCTGTAGGGATCGCGAATGCAGGTCAGCAGCCCCTCATGCGCCTGCGTTACCTTCTCGCCGCCATCCAGCCGGTGGATGGTGCCGGCGGCGGTGGCAAACAGGGGAATGTCGCCGAGAAAATGGGTCGAGACCACGTGGCCTTCGATATCAAGCGGGGCAACAGTCGGCATGGGGCATCGGTCTTTCGTATGTGCGTTTTTCGTTTGGTGGATTTCGGTCGCTGACCAAGGTCGGGAAGACCCGTTGGTGCGGTTTCAACCCGGGGCGTCATGGTCGGTCCCCGGGGCAGACCCGCGGATAATCCAACCATCCATATGCTGGCGGTAATGGGTCCCCGGGTCAAGCCCGAGGATGACGTCGAGAGTGAGGAAGGGCACCAAAAACGCCAGGAGCGGCGCGGTGCCCCGTCAGAGGCGTCAAGCCGTAGCAAGGCAGGCGTTGAAGCTCTTTTCCAGCTTTTCGCGGTCGAGTTCGCGGCCGATGAAGACGAGGCGGCTTTCGCGCTTTTCGTCTTCCTTCCACGGGCGCTGGTGATCACCCTCGATGATCATGTGCACGCCCTGCACCACGTAACGTTCCGCATCGCCCTTGAAGGCGATGATGCCCTTGAGGCGCAGGATGTTCGGGCCGTCGGTCTGCGTCACCTTCTGGATCCACGGGAAGAACCGCTCGGGGTTCATCTCGCCACCGCGCAGCGACACCGACTGCACCGTCACATCATGAATCGGGGAGGCCGCGCCATGGTTGTGGTGATCGTGGCCGTGGTCATGATCGTGGTGCGCGTGATCATGGTCGTGATGATGGTGGTCATGGCCATGGTCATGATGGTGGTGATCGCAATCGGGGCCGCAGGCGTGATCCTCGTGGCCGTGCTCGAGGAAATGCGGATCGTTTTCGAGCGCACGTTCCAGATTGAAGGCGCCTTGGTCGAGAACGCGGGCGAGATCGACGCCGGAACGGGTGGTCTTGTAGATGCGCGCGGAAGGATTGATGGCGCGCACGATATCCTCGATGCGAGCGACTTCTTCCGGCGAAACGAGATCGGTCTTGTTGACGATCACGACATCGGCAAAGGCGATCTGGTCTTCGGCCTCGCGGCTGTCCTTCAGGCGCAGCGGCAGGTGTTTGGCGTCGACCAGCGCGACCACGGCATCAAGCTCGGTCTTGGCGCGTACATCGTCATCCATGAAGAAGGTCTGGGCAACGGGAACCGGGTCGGCAAGGCCGGTGGTCTCGACGATGATGCCGTCGAATCGACCGGGCCGGCGCATCAGGCCTTCGACCACGCGGATCAAATCGCCGCGCACCGTGCAGCAGACGCAGCCATTGTTCATTTCGTAGATTTCTTCGTCGGATTCGACGATCAGATCGTTGTCGATGCCGATCTCGCCGAATTCGTTGACGATGACAGCGTATTTCTTGCCGTGGTTCTCGGACAGGATACGGTTGAGAAGCGTCGTCTTGCCGGCGCCGAGATATCCCGTCAGGACGGTGACTGGAATGGGCTTGACTGGTGCTGTTTCGGTCATGGAAACCTCGTGTGGAAAAAGGCCGTTTGAGGCCTCGAGAAAGAAGTGTCGACGTCCATATAGGCGCGACGTTCGGGCAGTTCAAAGGGATTCTGGCCGGTTTCGGCGCAGTTTTTCAAATTTTGTTATGAAATAACGTTATGTCAAAAGCGTGGACGTCTTCAAGCAGTTCGACAAGGCCCGAAACGGCATGGGAAATGAGCCTTTCGCCCTTTTCGGCTGAGGCTGCAGCGGCGTTTCCGGCAACTCCGTCAGGGTTCAGATCGCTCATCAGCCAGCCGAAGGCGTGTGGGCCGTAAGCGCGCAGATGCCTGAAACGGCTGGCGAAATCGCTCTGGCGGGAGGGGAAGTCGGCGGCTTTTTCCATCGCCACCCGTTCCGGGTAAAGCGCCAGCATCACGGATGTCTCGATATCGCCGCCATGGATGTCGATTGCCTTGTCTTCAGGCTTCACAATATCTGCCGGCACGCCAAAACGGGTCCAGCTGGTGGCCACCGCCAGCATGCCGAAGCGGGCGCGGGCCTCGGTGGCGACGATCGTCATCAACGGCGAGTTGCCGCCATGGGCGTTCAGCATCACGAATTTGCGCACGCCTTTTTTGTGTTCTGCCTCAGCAATGCCCAGCCAGCGCTCAACGGCTTCATCGTAACGCAACGACTTCGTGCCCGGCACATTCATGTGCTCGATGGAATATCCGACGGGTTCCACCGGCAGGAAGGAGGCCGGCAGATTAGCTGGCAAAACAGCGTTGAGACGGGCGACGATGCCTTCAGCAATCAGCGTATCGGTCTCGAACGGCAGGTGCGGTCCGTGCTGTTCGTGCGCACCGAGCGGCAGCACGGAAATTGCACCTGTTGCGCGAAGATCAGGGTCTGTTACGTTTTCGTCGTGATAATGCGTGTATGAGTTTGGCATCTGGCAGTCCGCGCGTGCATTCGGTAAGGATTTCCAGCAACATATATCGGTTCCGCCACAGGGTAAAAGGCACTCGCATATGAGCAAGGACAAAACTGGGCATAAGGACAAAAGCGCCAAGAAGGAAAAGGGCGGCAAGAAAATAAAGGACGCCAAAAAAAGGGATGAGGATTTCAACCCTGAGGAACTGGCGCAATCCATCACCCAGGCCGCCCGCTCCATGCGCACGGCACTGAGCCACAGCCTTGCCGAAAGCGGCCTTTACGCCGGGCAGGACGGCGTTATCCTCGCATTGGCGCAGGAAGGCAGCCTCACGCCGGGGCAGATCGCCCAGAAGCTTGGCGTCAAGGCGCCAACCATGACGCGTACCATCGGCCGCATGGAGGCCCAGGGCTTCGTGGAACGCAGCGGTGATGACGAGGATGGCCGGGTTACGCTGGTGAAGCTGACGGAGACGGGGCTGAAAAGCGTCGAGCATATCAACGTCTCCATCGCCAATTGCGGTGCTCGGGCGATCGAGGGGCTTTCGGCCAAGGATATCAGGACCGTGGTTAAACTTCTCAAGGCGATCGATACCAATCTTCAATAACTTTATTGAAATTTTTAAAATACGCCGTCTTTTTGTTGGTATTCCTTAAACCAGTTGCGGATTTTGTTTAAATTGTTTAATTGCGATTTAAACAGAGACATCCGTCACTGACATGGGTTTGGGGAGAAATACCGTGGCACAAAAGATCAAACTGTCGACGATTGCCGAAAGCCTTGGTCTTTCGACCGCCACCATCTCTCTTGCATTGCGCGACAGTCCGCTGGTCGCTTCCGACACGCGCGACAAGATCAAGGAACAGGCCCGGGCGCTCGGTTACATCTATAACCGCCGGGCCGCCAGCCTGCGCACCTCGCGCTCCGGCATTGTCGGCGTGGTGTTCCACGATGTGATGAACCCGTTCTACGGGGAAATTCTCAAAGCCATTGAAACCGAGCTGGACCGCAGCCGCCAGACATTCATTCTTTCCAACCATTATGATTCGGTCGAAAAACAGCGCACCTTCATCGAAACGCTGCTGCAGCTTGGTTCGGATGGCATCATTATGTCGCCCGCCATCGGCACGCCGATAGAGGACATGACGCTGGCCGAGGAGAACGGCATGCCCGCCATTCTGGTGGCCCGTTCGCTCGAGGGCGTCGACATGCCGACCTATCGCGGTGACGACAGCTACGGCATTTCGCTGGCGACCAACCATCTGATCAGCCTTGGCCACCGCACCATCGCCATGGTTGGTGGCACCGACCAGACCTCGACTGGCCGCGACCGTTATCAGGGTTACGTCAACGCGCTGCGCAAGGCGGGGATCGAGGTCGATCCGAACCTGCGCATTCCCGGTCCGCGCTCCAAGCAGGGCGGTTTTGAAGCCGCCGTGCATTTCCTGTCGCTGCCGCAGAAGCCGACCGCTGCCGTCTGCTGGAACGATCTGGTCGCCATCGGCCTGATGAACGGCGTTTCGCGTGCCGGTCTGGTGCCGGGTGTCGATATTTCGGTGACGGGTTACGACGATCTGGAGGAAGCGGCCATCGCCACACCGGCGCTGACTACCGTCTCTAACGGGCAGGCCGAGGTGGGGCGTCTTGCGGCACGCGCGCTTCTGGACAGGCTGGCGGGCAGCCACGAACCGGATGGCGTCCACCTCATCAAGCCGGAAATGCGCATCCGCCAATCGACAGGGCCGGTTCGCCCTCGGGTTTGAGCAGCGCATCTCCTCATTTCCGTCATTCCGGCCTTGAGCCGGAATCCAGCTGACGCGCGTCTGCGCGGCGCAAGGTCCCTTCCAGCTCAAGGACTTGGGCTGGCTGGATGCCGGATCGGGTCCGGCATGACGGTGAGGGATGTGTCAAAAAAAACCGCATGAAACCTCCGTCTGCCCCCATAACATCGCCTTATTGCCCTTTTCAGGACCGCCGTTGTTTGAAAGGATCGCGCCCGCAAGAGCGGGACTGCGAAAGCCGTAAGTGGTTTTCGCCCGGAATCCGGCTCTGACGATATCGGAATGTAATCAGGAGGAATACCCACCCATGTCTGACAGACAAGCCGTCGTTCTCGTTCCCGGCAAGATCAACCCGCGCGTCCTCGAACGCCTCGAAGGCAAGGTCGAGATCGTGAAAGTGCCTGCCGGTGCCGAGCCGGTTCTGCCCGATGGTGCGGCTGAACGCATCAATGCCATCGCCGTTTCCGGCGTCGTCAACGCCAAATGGATCGATGCGCTGCCGAAGCTCGAGATCATCGCCAATTTCGGCGTCGGTTATGATGGCGTCGATGCCAAACATGCCGCCACGCGCGGTATCGTGGTCACCAATACGCCCGACGTGCTGAACGATGAAGTGGCGGATACGACGATTGCGCTGCTGATCAATACGGTTCGTCGTCTGTTTCAGGCCGAGACCTGGCTTCGCGACGGCAAATGGGTTGGCGAAGGCCCGTTCGCGCTTTCGCCGTTTTCGCTGCGCGGCCGCAAGGTCGGCCTGTTCGGCATGGGCCGCATCGGCCAGGAAATTGCCAAGCGGCTGGAGCCTTTCAAGGTGGAGATCGGCTATCACACTCGCAGTAAGCGTGATGGCCTTCCCTACACCTATTACGGTTCGTTGAAGGAGATGGCGCAGGCTGTCGATACGCTGATCTGCATCGTGCCGGGCACCCCGGAAACACACAAGGTAATCAACGCGGAAATCCTGTCGGCACTTGGTCCGCAGGGCGTTTTCATCAATGTCGGTCGCGGCTCCAGCGTCGATGAGGATGCGCTTCTGGAGGCTCTTAAGAGTGGTGCGGTTGGCGCTGCTGGCCTTGATGTCTTCTACGCCGAACCGAAGGTGCCGGAAGCATTCCTGTCGCTGCCCAACGTTTCCCTGCTGCCGCATGTGGCTTCCGCCTCGATCCCGACGCGCAACGCCATGGCCGATCTGGTGGCCGACAATATTCTCGGCTGGTTTAGGGATGGCACGGTGCTGACACCGGTGCCGGAAACGCCGGTTAAGGGGTAACACCTCTCCGCCGTCATCCTCGGGCTTGTCCCGAGGATCCAACCACGTAGCGTTAAATCAATCGGTTGCAGATGCTCGGGACAGGCCCGAGCATGACGAAAGAGGCAAAGTTCCGCGCTAGCCCCGCCTCCGCCTATTCCACAATCTCCCCGGTCGCCACCCATCGCCCCTCAGCAAACGACCGGGCCATGGCATGAATGCTGCGCTCGATCTTCAGGCCTTCCTCGAAGTCGATGATGTGCGCCTTCTTGCCCTCGATGGCGGCGATCAGTTCCCGGCATTCGATCACTTTCAGATCGTTGAAACCGAGCCCGTGGCCGGGGGCGGGGATGAAACGGTCATAGGGCTTGTGGTGCGGAGCGGCGAGAATGGTTCTGAAACCCTGCTCCTCCGGGCGTCCATCCGTGGTGTAGAGCTGGAACTCGTTCATCCGCTCCTGATCGAAAAGGATCGAACCTGTCGAGCCATAGATCTGGATGGCGATGCGGCCTTTGCGGCCCCAGGCCGAGCGGTTGGCGATCAGCACGGCCGAAATGCCGCCTTCGAGTTTTAAAAGCACGCTGGCAAGATCATGCGTTTCCACCGCGCGCTCGCCGCCGCCGGCAAGCGGCCGTGTCTCGTAGGGCTTCACCATATCGGTGATCGCGCTTTCGGCATGGCCGAACAGGGAAAACAGCAGTGACAGCGGGTGAACGGCGAAATCATCCAGCGCGCCGTAACCGGAGGAGGCTTCGCTCTTCCAGTAAAAGGGCTGGGTGGCATCCGCCATGAAGTCCTCATCCATTTCGGCGCGGACATGGTAGACCTTGCCGATCGCGCCTTCGTCAATGAGACGGCGCATATGGCGGATCATAGGGTTCTGGATGTAGTTGTAGCCCATCGCCGCCGCCTTGCCGGACCGGCGGGCCGCATCGCGCATCTTCACCGCGTCGGTAAAGGCAGGCGCCATCGGCTTTTCGCACCAGACATGTTTGCCGGCATCAAGCGCGGCAATCGCCATTTCCGGGTGAAAGGCATTCGGTGTGGTGACCGAGATCACGTCAATTTCGGGATCGGCAAGCAGATCGCGCCAGTTGCCGGTCGAGCGGGCGAAACCGAACTCGGCGGCCTTCTTCACCGCAAGTTCGGGATTGACCTCAGCCAGCGTCACCAGCCGTGGTCGTTCCACATCGCCGAAGACGCTGGTGACGTTGTTCCATGCCAAAGCGTGGCATTTGCCCATGTAACCCGTGCCGATAAGGCCCACGCCAAGAGCGGCCATGGTCTTTCCTCCCTAAATTGTTAGAATGAAATCAGTGATTTATCTAATTCTGTTATTTCTGAAGCACACTGTGTGGCGGTAAGGCCGATGCCGGTCCCACGGCCCTCATCCATGTGCTCGTCACAGGGATCCAGCCAGCCCAAGTCCTTGGGCTGAGAGGAGTCTTTTCGTCGCGCAGACGCGCGCCGGCTGGATTCCTGTGACGAGCACAGGAATGAGGGTGCTGCGGAGTGCCTCACGGATTGTCGCGCTTGAAAATCCAGTCATGATCCGGGTGGTTCTTGAACCGCCACTTGCGCATCGGCCCCGCCATCACGTTCAGATAATACATTTCATAGCCATAGGGCGCGCCGCAGGGGTGGTGGCCCTTGGGAACCAGCACGACATCGCCGTCCGCCACAGCCATGGTCTCGTCAAGCGAGCCGTCTTCTGTGAAGACCCGCTGGAAGCCGAAGCCCTGCGCCGGGTTGAGCCGGTGATAATAGGTCTCTTCCAGATAGGTCATATCAGGGTAATTATCTTCGTCGTGCCGGTGCGGTGGATAGGACGACCAGTTGCCGGCGGGGGTGAACACTTCCGTCACCAAGAGACTATCGGCCACATCGCGCTCTTCCATGGCGATGGGGAAGATGTAACGCGTATTGGCGCCCTTGCCGCGTTCCGTCAGCTGCACGCCATCAGGGCCGATCTGCCGCGCCTCGCGGCTGCCCTTCTCACCCGGAGCGGTGCAGACGCCGACGGTGCAATCCGTCGTCGCCGTCAGCGACCATTCGGAACCGGCGGGGATGTAGACGCAATGCGGTGGCTTGCGCTCGAACACATTCATGCGGTCGCCGAGTTCACCGAAATCCTTACCCCCGCCGGAAATCTTCGCCTTGCCTTCGACAAGCACCAGAATGACTTCCGTATCGCCGGTTTTCTCAGCCGCGGTTTCACCCGGTTTCAGGCGATAAAGTCCGAAACCGACATAACCCCAATCCGCGCTTTGGGGCGTGATGTCGTGCACCTTGCCGCTTGTCGCGACCGGCTTGCGCAGAAGTGAGGTCATGGTGGTGTTCCTTTTTGGTGAGTAGTGCAATTGATCGAGCGGCTATTCCCACGGTTGCCTCATCCCTGTGCTTGTCACAGGGATCCAGTCAGCCCAAGTCCTTGGGCTGAAAGAACTCTTTCGCCGCGCAGACGCACGTCGGCTGGATTCCTGTGACAAGCACAGGAATGAGGGTGGAGGGGCTGCACCGGAGCATATGATCCGCAGACGTATACACTCTGATGAAATCCCTCGCTCAGTTCAGGCAGCCTGAGCCTTATCCAGCCCCGCTTCCCGCGCGAAAGCCTTCAGCGATTTCAGCCCAAGGCTCTGATATTCGAACGGGTTGCGCACATCCGGGTCCTGTTCGGCCTCGATGACCAGCCAGCCGCTGTAATTATGCTCGGCCGCCACTTTCAGCACCGGCGGGAAGTTCACGCCGCCTTCGCTGTCACCAGGCACGGTGAACACGCCGCGGCGGACACCTTCAAGGAAGGAAAGCCGCTCGCCCCGAACCTGATCGGCAATCACCGGCCGCACGTTCTTGGCGTGGATATGGCCGACGCGGTGCATGTATTTCTGCGCGACGCGCACGGGATCGCCGCCGCCGAACAGGCAATGGCCGGTATCGAGCAGCAGATGGGTCTTCGGCCCGGTGTGCTGCATCAAAAGGTCGATCTCGTCTTCGCTCTCGACCACGGTTCCCATGTGGTGATGGTAGACGAGGGTAATGCCCTGTTCGGCAGCAAAAGCCGCCAGCGCCTCGACACCTGCACCGAACTTGGTCCAGTCTTCAGCCGCAAGGCGCGGACGGTCGACCAGCGCCGTGTCGTCGGCACCGTGAATGGCGTTCGAGGTCTCGCAGACGATGATGACTTTCGAGCCCATGGCTTTCAGGAGATCGAGCGCCGGCTGCATGGCCTTCTTTTCGGATTCGATGCTGTCGGTCAGGAGGTTCAGCGAATGCCAGCCGGAGACGAAGGACAGGCCGCGCGGCGAAAGCACGCCCTTCAGGCCTTCCGGTTCCGTCGGGAATTTGTGGCCCTTCTCGATGCCGTCGAAGCCGATCTTGGCGGTTTCGTCGAGGCATTGTTCAAGGCTGATATGGGCGCCCAGCGTGCGGTCGTCGTCGTTGGACCAGGCAATCGGGTTGGTTCCGTAACGGATCATCTTACTGTCTTTCCTTGATATGGTTTTCGTAGCGCGCGCGCGCCGGTCCGATTTCGGCGCGGTCGGAGACTTCGGGTACCGCCACATCCCACCAGTGGCCACCGGCCTGCGGGGTCGGATAGGGGTCGGTATCGATGACGATGACAGTCGTGCGGCTGGATTCGCGAGCGGCCGCAAGCGCCGCTTCCAGCTCGGCGATGGTCGAAACCTTGCGCGCATCCGCGCCCATAGAGCCGGCATGGGCGACGAAGTCGATGGCGATGGGGTTGACGTTGGTGTGGGCGTAGAGGTTGTTGAACTCCGCGCCGCCGGTTTCCATTTGCAGCCGGTTGATGCAGCCGTAACCCCTGTTATCGGTGATGACGAGCGTGATTTTGACGCCCATGGCAACCGATGTCGCAAGCTCGGAATTCATCATCATGTAGGAGCCGTCGCCGACCATGACGATCACGTCCCGGTCCGGTTCCGCCATCTTGATGCCGAGGCCGCCGGCAACCTCATAGCCCATGCAGGAGAAGCCGTATTCCATGTGATAGGAAAGCGGCAGCTTGGATTTCCACAACTGGTGCAGCTCACCCGGCATGGTGCCCGCCGCGCACATGACGACGGTATTGTCGCGCGACTGGCGCTGCACGGCGCCGATCACCTGCATGTCGGTGGGCAGGCTGTTGGCATTGTCCTCACCCGGTGCTGCCGTATCGGCATCGGCCTTCTCGAACCATGCCGCCTTGAGCTTGGCATCCGGTGCCGTGAAGCGGTGGCTGCCAAGGGCGGCCGACAGCTTTTCAAGACCGATCTTCGCATCCGCCGTCAGGCTGATCGCATCATGCTTGGTGCTGTCATAGTGCTGCACATTGAGGGCGAGAATCTTGCGGTCCGGGTTCTTGAACAACGCCCAGGAACCGGTGGTAAAGTCCTGAAAGCGAGTGCCGACGCCGAACACCAGATCGGCTTTCTCGCTTATGATATTGGCGCTTTCGGCACCCGTGACACCGACCGGGCCGAAATTGAGATCATGATTCCATGCCAATGCCGATTTGCCGGCCTGCGTTTCGACGACTGGGATGGAATGGGTTTCCGCAAAACGCTTCAGCGTTTCGGTGGCGCCTGAAAAATGCACACCGCCGCCGGCAACAATGACGGGGTTCTTCGCAGCCTTCAGCGCGGCGACGGCCTCTTCGAATTCCGCCACATCCGGTTCCGGGCGGCGTTGCCGCCAGACGCGCTTTTCAAAGAAGCTGACGGGATAATCATAAGCTTCAGCCTGCACGTCCTGGCAGAAGGCCAGCGTTACCGGGCCGCAATCGGCCGGGTCCGTCATGGTGCGCATGGCGCGGGGAAGGGCGGTCAGCAATTGTTCCGGGCGCATGATGCGGTCGAAATACCGGCTAACCGGACGGAAGCAGTCATTCACCGTCATCGTGCCGTCGCCGAAATCCTCCAGCTGCTGAAGCACGGGGTCGGGACCGCGATTGGCGAAGACATCGCCGGGGATGAGAAGAACCGGCAGGCGGTTGACATGGGCAAGCGCTGCCGCCGTCACCATGTTGGCGGCACCGGGGCCGATGGAAGAGGTGACGGCCATTGCCCGCCTGCGGCGCAACTGCTTGGAATAGGCAATTGCCGCATGCGCCATGGATTGCTCGTTCTGGCCGCGATAGGTCGGCAGTTCCTCGCGAATGCCATAAAGCGCCTCGCCAATGCCGGCGACATTGCCATGGCCGAAGATGGCCCAGACACCGGCGATATAGGTTTCGTCATATTCATTCATCTGCGCGGCGAGGTAACGAACCATTGCCTGCGCAGCCGTCATTCTGATTGTTTTCACGCTGCCTCTCCCTTTTTGGCGCGCGCCTCATCCCATATGCGGCACAGGCTGGTGTAGCGCTGCGCCATGTCCTTCACCGCTTCCTGATCTGTCATCTTGCCACCGAGCCATGCCCGGGCAGCATCTGCGAAAATCGTGCGGCCGACGGCGAAACCTTTGACCAGATCGAAACCGGCGGCAAGGCGGAAGCTCTCCTCCAGCTCGCTTTGCGGTGCGTCGAGACCGAGAACGACGATGCCCCGCACGTAAGGATCGTTGCGATGCACGGCGTCACAGGCGTTCTTCCATGCTGCCCGTGTCTTCATCGGCTCAAGTTTCCACCAGTCGGGGTAAACGCCGATCTCGTAGAAACGCTCGACGATGCGGGCGGCGGTCAGATCGTCGGTCGGGCCGACCTTGGAGGGAATGACCTCGAGCAGCATTTCCAACCGGTTGCGGCGTGTCGCCTGGAACAGACGCATCACCGTCTCCTCCTGCGCAGCGCGCATTTCGTCGGTATCATCCGGGTGGTAGAAGCACAGAACCTTGACGACATTTTCCAGCGGCCATTCGGAAAGCCCGCCGAAATCCTTGCCGAGTTCCGGTTCCAGCGTCAGCGGGCGCGAACCCGGCCATTCCACCGGCCGGCCGATCCACAGGCCGGAGCCGCTGGCTGCGAAAAGCGCATCGCGCCCGAGGCGGCCATCGCAGAGAATGCCGTAACCGGCCTTGCCACCGGCGACCGTTTGCGCGGCCTCGAGGCAGAGCTTCTTGAAGGCGCCGATGCGCTCGTGTTTCACGCCGAGTTCGTCGGCGATCGATTCCAGTTGCATGCGATGGTCGAAGGCGAAGACGCGCATCGTGTCCCATTCGCCCTTGCGATTGGTGGACCAATGCACCTGTTCCAGCGCCTCATCCTTGCGTAGCGCCTTGTTGCGGATGCCGGCCTTGAAGAAATATTGCAGCTCTTCCCAGCTCGGATAGGCGGGCGTGCAGCCGTGGCGGGAAACGGCAAAGGCGCCACAGGCATTGGCGTATTTCAGCGTCGTCGGCCAGTCTTCGCCGCGCAGCCAGCCACGGAAAAGCCCGGCCATGAAGCCATCGCCGGCGCCGAGAACGTTGAACACTTCGATGGGGAAACCCTCGCCCGTCTCGCCATCATCGAGGCTGGCAGGAATTTCGCCGGCAAAAACCGAAGCGCCCATCGGCCCACGCTTGCATACCAGTGTCGCGCCGGTGACCTTGCGCACGGCGTTCAGTGCGGCCAGCGTATCGGTCGAGCCGCCGGCAATATGGAATTCTTCTTCGGTGCCGACGATCAGGTCAAAAAGGTGCAGCGTGGATTGCAGCTTGGCGGTGACCTTCTGCGATTCCACGAAGCGGCTTTCGCCATCGCCATGGCCGGCAACGCCCCACAGATTGGGGCGGTAATCGATATCGAGCGCGGTTTTCGCGCCGGTTTCCCGGGCGATTTTCAGCGCCTTCAGCACGGCAGATTCGGTGTTGGGGTGTGACAGATGTGTGCCGGTGGCGCAGACGCAAGCGGCCTCGGCGATGAAGGCGGGATCGATGTCGTCTTCGTTAAGCGCCATGTCGGCACAGTTTTCACGATAGAAAATCAGCGGAAACTGGTTCTGGTCGCGAATGCCGAGCAGCACCAGCGCGGTCAGCCGCTCCGGGTCGGTTTTGACACCGCGCACATCCACGCCTTCGCGCACCAGCTGTTCGCGGATGAAGCGGCCCATATGCTCATCGCCGACGCGGGTGATGACGGCGCTGTTGAGGCCGAGGCGCGCAGCGCCTGCCGCGATATTGGTGGGAGAGCCGCCGATATATTTGGCAAAGGAGGCCATGTCCTCCAGACGGCCGCCAACCTGCGAACCGTACAGGTCGACCGACGAGCGCCCGATCGTGATGAGATCAAGTTTTTTCAAAAAGGTTCCTCCTTCGGACCGCGCAAACGCGGCCTGCCTCACATGTCCGGAGCGGCATTCCGGGCAAGACCGCCCGAATTTTTTGCCATCCCGCTCCGGTGAGCCTCCCCGCCCACTTATCGTCCCTCAAGAGACGGACGATAATGGAATGCCCGTTTCATGGATTTGGATTATAAATTCTATTTTTGGTGTTTTCAATAAAAATATTCAGGCTGTTTTGCGTGCTCCAACAGCGACAGCCAGTGTAATGGCGAGACAGAGCGTGGCGGAAAGCGAGCGGAATGCACCAAAATCGATTTCCGTCACCGTCAACAGCGTCGCGCCGGATTTGCGCAGCGGATTGACGGCCGAATCGGACATGGCGACGACGGGAATGCCGTTGGCGCGGGCCATCTCCGCCAATTCCAGCGTTTCCGCCGAATAGGGGGAGAAGGTGATCGCAATCAGCGCGTCGTCGCGGGAGATGGCGCTGAGGTTGCCGAGGCCACCCACGGCGCTGTGCAAAACCGCCGGCACCTTCATTTTTTCGAAGGCGTAAGCGAGATAGCTGGCGATGGGGAAGGAGCGCCGCAAGCCCATGATATGCACCGTGCGTGCCTTTGCCAGAGCCGAAACCGCCTCGTCAAGCTGCTTGGTATCGACCGATTTCAGCAGCATTTCCAGGGAGGAACGACCGGCTTCCACGAACTCCGCCAGCAGGCCGGAAGCGCTCTCGTCGCCCTTTTCGCGCAGATGGTCGAGCCGGGTGGCATAATCCGGCCAGCCGCCGACATAGGAATCGCGAAACAGGCGCTGCATCTCCGAAAAGCCGGAAAACCCCAGGATCTGGCAAAACCGCATGAAGGCCGAGGGCTGCACACCCGCACCTTCAGCCATTTCGGCAACGGTGGAAACGGCAATGCGGTCCTGATTGGAAGCGACATAATCGGCGCACTGGCGCAATCGTTTCGGCAGGCCTTCCGCGACATGGAGCAACCGCTCCTCAAAAGCCTTCACGGAGTCTGGCGCCTCGATTGCCGTCATTGTCGTTCCCTTGTGCACATTGAAATCGTGTGCACTTTAGCCGTTGTGGAATTTTTATTCCATTGGGTTTTTCAGGAAGGGGAAAAATGAGGCGGGATGGAGTTTGATGTGATGTAGGAACCCGCCGCTTCCGTCATGCCGAATCCAGCGAGCCCAGGTCTTTGGGCTGAAAAGGGACCTCTCGCCGCGCCGACGCGCGTCGGCTGGATTCCGGCTCAAGGCAGGAATGACGGAGGTGGGATGAGCTAATGCAACCCACCAACCCCAAGATGCGTGTCGATAATATCCGGGTTTGCCGCAAGATCGTCCGACGGTCCTTCCCAGACGATGCGGCCGCGTTCCATGATAATGGCGTGGTCGGCGAAGTCGATGGCCATCTGGATGCGTTGTTCGACGAGGAGAATGGTCATTTCGCCTGATTGTGCCAGTTTGGAAAAGGCCGCCATCAGTTCCTCGCAGATGACCGGGGCGAGACCCTCAAGCGGTTCGTCGAGAAGCAGTACCCGCGGCTGGCCGAGGATGGTGCGGGCGGTGGAGAGCATCTGTTGCTCACCGCCGGAGAGTTGCGAGCCGAGATTGCGGCGTCTTTCCTTCAGGCGCGGAAACAGCGTGTAGGCTTCCTCGATGGCCGATTTCGGTCGCCCCTTGAGGCCGACGAAAAGGTTCTCCTCGACGGTGAGCGTCGGAAAGACATCGCGGGTCTGCGGCACGTAACCAAGACCGATGCGGGCGCGGGCAGCACTCGGCAGGGCGGTGATGTCCTGTCCGCCGAGGCGGATATCGCCGGAAAACCGTTTCGTCTGCCCGGCAAGCGTGGCGAACAGGCTGGTCTTGCCGACACCGTTGCGGCCGAGCACCGCGAAACGCGAACCGGCGGGAACGGAAAGCGACAGTCCCTCGATGACGCGGGTGGGGCCATAACCGGCGGTCAGGTTGGCGATTTCAAGCGGCGCTGCGGGCATCGGCGTAACTTCCCAGATAGGCTTGGCGAACTTCGGCATTGCTGGTCACTTCATCAGGCGAACCGTCGAAGATGACGGCGCCCGCCGCCAGAACCACCACACGTTTGGCGAAACGGAAGACCAGGTCCATGTCGTGTTCGATCATCAATATGGCGAGGTCGGCGGGCAGGCGGTCGAGCGCCTGTTCGATACGCGTCGTTTCTGTCGAGGGAACGCCGGCGGCAGGTTCATCAAGCAGCAGGATTTTGGGCCTGAGCGCCATGGCGAGTGCGATCTCGATCAGCCGCTGCTGGCCATAGGCGATTTCACGCACGCGGGTTTCGGCGATGGCAAGCAGGCCAAGCGTACCGAGAATGTCGCGCGCCTCGCTCATCACCGTTGGCATGGCGCGGTAACGCCCGAAAATCCGGCCCGTCCTGCCTTCCCTTTGCAGAATGGCGAGTGCGACATGTTCCTCTGGCGTCATGTCCTGGAACAGCCGCGTCACCTGAAACGAGCGGACAAGTCCGCGCTTCACGCGATGACTGGCGCTGAGCCCCGTCACGTCTTCTCCGGCAATCCGCACGGTTCCGGCGGATGGCTTGATGTTTCCGGTAACGAGGTTGACGAAGGTGGTCTTGCCAGCGCCGTTGGGGCCGATCAGCACGGTGCGATCGCCGGGCGAAAGCGACAGCGAGACATTGTTGGTAACGACGAGACCGCCGAAATTTTTCTGCAGGCCGGAAACTTCGAAAATGGCGCTCATTTGCGATCTCCCCGCAGGCGCGCGATGATCTGTTCGCCCGCGCCATAAAGGCCGCGTGGCGCAAACAGCACGACGGCGATCAGAAGCAGGCCGACGATTGTGAGCCAGTGGAACGGATTGGCGGCGGAAACGACGTCCTCGAACCACATGAAGGTGACGGTGCCGATCAGCGCGCCATAAAGCGAGCCCGCGCCACCGAGAACCAGCATGACCAGCGCTTCGGCAGACAGCGTGAAGCTGAGGCTGTCGAGGCCGACCACCTGCGTGGAGATGGCGTTCAGCGCGCCGCCGATTCCGGCGACGATGCCTGATATCACGAACATCTTCAAAATCGTGCCATTGACCGAACCGCCCATGGCCTGAATGCGGATGCTGTCCTGCTTGACGCCGCGACACAGCATGCCGAAGGGCGAATTGACGACGACGCGAAGTGCCAGAAAAACCAGAAGCAGCAGGCATACGCCGTAGATATAGGCGGTGCGGCCGTAAAGATCGAATTCGAAGGTGCCGAACAGCGCATCGGGCGAGACGCCGGCAAGCCCGTCGCTGCCGCCCGTCCAGTCCGACGCCTTGTTGGCCGCCTCATGGAAAAGATGGACGACGGCGATGGACAGCACCAGTTGCGGCAGGCCGTGCGCGCGCAACAGAACGGTGCCGGACAGCAATCCCGCGATGCCGCCCACTGCTGCGCCGATGAGGGTCATGAGAAGCGGGTCGGTGATACCGTAGTGGGCAGCGGCAATGCCGGCGGAATAGGCGCCGGCACCGAACAGGGCCGCATGGCCAAGTGTCGCCACGCCACAATAGCCGGTAACGAGATCTATGGAGAGCACGAGAAGCGCTATCGCGATGATGCGCGTCAACAGCGCCAGATTATCCGGAAACAGGAAGTAACCGGCGATGGCGGCGATGATGATGAGCAGCGGACCGCCAATCGCGCGCAGGGGCGAGCGGGCCTTCGGCGGTTTTGCCGTTTCAGTGAGGTCGTTCATGAGCACCGCCATCTCATTTCGCCCTTCCAAGAAGGCCGCGCGGAAACAGCGTGATGATCACGATGACCGCCAGATAGAAGAAGAATTCGCCATATTCCGGGGCAAGATACCGCCCGGTCGTCTCGATGGCGCCAAGCAGCAGACAGGCGATCAGCGCGCCGGGGATCGAGCCTGCGCCGCCGACGGATACGACCACCAGGAAGGTGACCATGTAGCGCAGCGCATAATAGGGCTCGACCGGCAGCAATTCCGCGCCGATGACGCCGCCCATGGCGGCAAGGCCGACGGCGATGGCAAAGCTTACGGCATAGATGACCTCGGTGCGCACGCCGAGTGCCGCTGCCATCGCGGCATTGTCCACCGCCGCTCGCAGCTTGATGCCGAAGGCGGTCTTTTCGAAGGTGAACCAGAGGGCACCCGCCACGACGAGGCCGCTGATAATGGCGAAGATGCGGTGGGTGGCAATGGTGCGGAAGCCTAAATCGGTAGGCCCTGCCAGTTGTTGCGGCAGCGGGATGGTTTTCAGCGTCGGGCCGAACACGAAATTGGCGATGCCGATGATGCAGAAGGTGATGCCGATGGTCATCAGCACCTGCGTCAGTTCGGGGGCGCCATAAATGCGCCGATAAAGGAACCGCTCGAGCGGTATGGCGATCACGATGGTGCCGACAATCGCGACAAGGATCGCGGCCGCATAACCAAGGCCGAGGCCATGGGCGGCATAGGAGGCGAGATAACCGCCGATCATGGCGAAGGCGCCGTGGGCCAGATTGACCACCCGCATCAGCCCCATCGTTACCGAAAGGCCGATGGAGATGATGAAAAGCACCATGCCATAGGCAAGCGCATCGACAAGGATGCTGAAGACCGTCTGCATGTTCGAAAGCTCCTCCCGATGCGATTGCACCCGTGCCGGAACCGCCCGCAAAGGCGGCTCCGCCTGTTCACACCCTGCCGTTTACTTAGCGGCGGCGAGGCCCGGATCGCCCTGTTTTTCGAAAGTCTGGACTTCCTTGTTGTAATAATTGCCGTCATCGCCCTTGGCGACTTCGCGCAGATAGATGTTCTGCGTGATATGACGGCTTTGCGGATCGATGCTGACAGGGCCGCGCGGGCTTGTCCAGGAAAGACCCTTTACGGCTTCGACTGCCTTTTCCGCATCCTGCTTGCCGCCGGTCGCCTCGATCATCTTGCTGATGACATACATGCCGTCAAACGCGCCGACCGAGGGGAAGGACAATTCCTTGGGATTGCCGATCGCCTTGGATGCGGCCTCCACGAAGGTCTTGTTCTCAGGGGAATCATGCGAGACGGCATAATGGAAGGTCGTCTGCATGCCGAGTGCTGCTTCGCCGAGCGCCGGCAGGTCGGATTCCTGTGTCAGATCGCCCGGCGCAAACAGCTTGATGCCTGACGATTTCAGGCCGTTATCGTTAAAGGCCTTCACGAAGCCGAGCGTTGTCGGGCCTGACGGAAGGAAGGCGAAGACGCCTTGCGCGCCGGAATCCTTCACGCGCTGCATGATCGGGCTGAAATCATTGGTGGAAAGCGGCATGCGGATGCTTTCCACGACCTCGCCGCCGGCGGCGGTGAAGGCCGCCTTGAAGGCATTCTCCGCATCGACGCCCGGACCGTAATCGCTGACCAGCGAAATGACCTTCTTGACGCCGCCATCAAAAGCCACCTTGGCGATGGGCGTGGATGTCTGCCATGTCGTGAACGAGGTGCGCACCACATAGGGGCTTTTGGTGACGATGGCCGAGGTGGCGGCATTCATGATGACCATCGGCACATTGCCCTGTTTCAGGAGCGGCGTGACGGCCATGGCGTCAGGGGTGAAATAGAAGCCGGCCAGATATTGCACGCCTTCCTTCACCACCAGCTCCTGCGCCAGCGCCTTGGATTGCGCAGGGTCGGCCTGCGGCACATCGCGATAAACGACCTCGATCGTGTCACTGCCGACCTTGTTGCCGTGAAGCGCAAACCAGGCGTCGATACCGGCCTTGAAGTTCTTGCCCTGCAGCGCGAAGGGGCCGGAGAACGGGCCGACTACGCCGACCTTGATCGTATCGGCATAAGCAACGGAACTGAAGCAGATGGCCGCGATTGCGGCGGTGATCCGTAGTTTCATGATTTCCTCCCAATTGATCCGTGGCTCCCTCCACCGATCCAGTCAGCCAGACTGGTAAGTGCGATGGTCAAAGTAAAATGAAAAAATGAGGGCGATAAATAACCTGATGGTTATCAATTCCCGTCCGCCGTGTCTTTCCCATGCGAGATCGCACAATAGTGATCATCCCGTGATTCTCAATGTGCAGTGCTGCCGCAGCCATCATGACTGGTGTCGTCTCGGCACGCAGCATCGAAAATGTCCTGTTATGAAAACCGGTCTCGGCGACACACCACGAAAATGAGGGTCATGCCCGCGCAAGCCACGTGCCTTAACCAGTTCTAAGGGGATTATTCGTAGTCTCCCGAAGCATATTTGAATTTCATTTGGTGTCTTGATGGGCGAATATCAGAATAAAGCCGTTGAGCTTATGCGAAATCGCGTCGGCGAAAGTATACTCAATAACAAGATCGAGCGCCGCGAAGCTTTTCTCCGCAAGGCGCTGGCGCTGTATCACGTCATGGGCGGTACGGCGGAGGGCATTCAGGCGGCGACGAAGGATGTTGCAAACCTGGCCCCACCCACCGTCGATGTGGCTGTCGGTGACGTGATGCATGAACTGGCAGCAATCGGGCACGTTGCCGATCTCGATATTATTCAGGCGGGTTATAACAAGCTGGACGCTGCGAATTTGCATATTCTGAGCAAAGGCAAGAAGCTTTTGCAGAAACAGCGGGAAAAAAAGCTCGCCGCCGCGCCTGCGCCGGCGAAGTAAACCTCTCCGTCAAGCGACAGGACAGCGGCGCATACCCCACGCAGAAGTTGGGGCATGCGCGTTGGTTGGCCTCAAGTGACGATTGGAATCCAGATTTCCACCATTCCTCGCCCCGTTTGTGGATCGAAACGCCGGTCGTACATTTCGAAATCGGGGGAATGCGCGGTTTTGAACCCGCCGTCGGGCAAGGTCTTGTTCCAGATCGTATAAACCGTCTTGGGAAGATCCGAGATATGGCCATTATGCGCAAAGACCGCGTAGGACTGCGCCGGCACCTCGACGTAATCCATGCCGGGCGTTTTCTTCATCGCCTTGAGGCCGGCGAGATATGTGCAGTTTCCAGCGTCATCGGCAACGCTGCATACACCGTAGGCTGCGCCGGAAACCGCCGCTTCGACTTCGTTTTCGCGCGCATTGAAGGCTTGCCACAACGCGGGAATACTGCCGTTGTTCTCCAGTGAGCACGGTGTGCTGAGACCGACCACCATGAAGGCATCGCGGTAACGTATTTCCGGTGCCTGGACTTCGACAAACATGTCTTTCTTCATTTTGAAAGGCTCCATCAGATCAAGAGACGAGGTTGATCGCGCCTTGCGAACGATACTCGGTAATATGTTGAAATAATTCGCAAAGGCTCGTGTGAATGCCTCATGGGACCCGTATCCCGCACCGAGCGCGACGGTGAGGATGTCTGCATCGTAACGCACGATGGTTTTTGCTGCCTCGGATAGTCGGCGCGCCCGGACATAGGACATGATCGACAGGCCGGTCGCGAGCTGAAACAGCCGGCACATGTGATGTGTGCTGATCGCACAGCGGTCGGACAGGGCTGTCAATGTCAGGTTTTTATGCAGATCGGTTTCGATCTGCCAGATGAGCTTGTCCAGAGCGGGCATGGGGTCTCCTGTGGTTCACGCCCGCATCATGCAAAACCGCTCCACCTTATGCTTGATCGGATTTGACTTGTTGTTCCGGCTTGGCGAAGATTCGACGTTACGCCGTTTCGAGCGCGAAAATATCCTGCCAGGCGTCATAGGCGGAAAGGACCGTTTCCATCTGCGCCGTGTGGCCGGAGATGAAGTTCTCGCCATAGATCGTCTGGTCCGGATATTCGGTAATCAGCGTCATCGGTGCGACTGGGCGGTCGTCGACGGACGGCAGGCACGGAAAACCGTTGATGAAGCGGAAACCGGTTTCCCCGGCATGGATTTCATAAAGAGCGATTTGGCGGTTGTTGTGGTCGATGAGACCCGGAATGGTGCCGAGATGGCGGGTGACCCGTTCCAGCAGCGCTTCCGCCTGCCTTTCCCAGCCGGTGTGGTAGCGCATGATGAGGAAGAAGCCCTTCGGCAGGGTCCACATGTCGAAATTGCGCGGCACATAACCCGAAAGCGGCCGGGTCCATTCGTGGGAGGGATAACCGTGCAGGTTCAGATGCAGGCTGGCACCGCTCAACGCCTGCGCCTGGAAACGGATTTCTTTCTCGTTGATATGGCCACCCGAACTTTCCCGCGTGCGATATTCCAGATCGTCGCCAAGCGCCGTGTAACGCGCCGCGTGGTGCATGTGGCGCGGATTATCGGCCCGCAACCGCTGGTGAACCGCATAACCATCCGGGTTTTCCAGCGGCGAAACGGTGAAATGTGCACCCCGTCTTTGCCGAAGCTGTCGTGCCGCCCGGATGGCGCCGACCATGCCGGTGGTCTCATTGGGATGCTGGCCGCCGCTGATCATCACGGCGGCATCGCTGCCTGCGACGTAACGGGCGGAAAGAACACGGCCGGAGCGTGAGCGTGCCTCGAACGCCTCGCCGCCGATTTCCGCCAGCAACTGCTTGATTTGACCGGCGGCCACGGGTTCGCTGGCGGTATCGATTGGCTGGTCGGCGCCATCAAGGAAGGCGGTGGTGAGTGATCGGGTCTCGATACGGACGGAAACCTCGCCGTCGCTCTTGACGATTTCCGGAACGATCTGGCCGGGTTTCAGGCCCCGATCTCCAAGCGGGCGGCCGGATTTCTTCTGGAAAAATTCCAGCAGGGAGAAATAGAGATCCTCATGCAGTGCTTCGCGAAGGCTGACGACCTCGTTGCCAAGCGGCAGGTCGATGTCTTCAGCCGGATAGGCGATGCGGATGTTCAGTTCCTCGAAATAGGGCTCGTCATTGCCCCAGTCATGGTGGGCAATCGCGTGGATCGCAGCCTCGAAAAGACGTTCGTAATCCGTCTCCAGCCGTTCGCCAACCTCATCCCCGGCAAGCCGGAACCAGCCGGTCGAGGAGACATTGGTTTCGTCGACGATATCGGTGTGAACGCGGTTCGGCGCGAGAACCTTGAGGCTCTGTGTTCCCTCGGCACGATGGAGCGTCACGTCATAATGGAAGGCACCGTCGTTGCGGGCGGTAAAGTCTATCTTCGTATCGCCGACCAGTGCCGCCAGCGGATAGGCTTCCAGCCGGAAACGGTTGGCGGGCGTGTTCGGGTGAACCGGGTAAAATACCTCTATGGCCTCGACGCCATGAAGATCGATTTCTTCGAGAAAGGCGAACAGCAGCGGCTTGTAGGCGCTGCGGATGCGGGCGCTGACGCCCTTTTGCTTCAGCCTGTTTTCGGCCTCGCGACGGCTTATCGGATCGTCGAAGGTCCATGCTTCGAAGGACTGGCCGGGTTTCGCATGGGCGACGAGTTCATCCAGACGGCGCTCGAAAGACTGTTCGAAAACTCTGCTCATCGCGATCCCTTGAGATTCTGCCGGTGACGCGGAGGTCGGAATTCAGCGTCACCAGACTTTGAGAAACTCAGAGGTTACAGAATATCACGATCGTTCCCAACCCAAAGATTTCACCCCGCGACTATTCCTTCGGCATGCCGATCGGTGGGGCCAGACGCCGTTGCGCGGCGATGCGGAACGGGGCGTTCATTGCGCCATAACCGCTATATGCGCCGCGTCTTTCGATGATTTCGAAGAAGAAACCTTCGCCGAAGGTGCGGCTGTATATCTGGAAATATTCACCATTGTCGTCGCGGTCATAGAGGATACTCGCCTCCCGCAGCGCATCGGAGAATTCCGGCTCCAGCCCGAAACGGGCCTCCAGATCGTCGTAATAATTGCGCGAGATCGGTAGCGCATGAAAACCACGCGCCTGCATCGCTTTTGCGGTGGCGAAAATATCGTCGGTGGCAAAGGCGATGTGCTGGATGCTGGTACCGAAGCCCTCGGCCAGAAATTTTCCGGCAAAGGTCTTTCGGTTGTCGGCGCCGTTCATGGTCAGACGGAAATTCGGGGAGGGAACGCTTTCTATGGCCTGGCTGCGCACCAGACCGCCGGGATCGACGACATCCACCATCGGCGTGCGGCGTGTCGAGAACAGCGATGTGTAGAACAGAAGCCAGGTCAGCATTTCGTCGTAATGCGTTGTTTGCGCGAGATGATCGATGCGGGTCAGGTGGGCATCGCCCGCCGACGTCTTCGCCTCTACCGGCGCGAATTCGTTGTCCCATATAGAGGCGAGCGCCGTTGAACCGTCGAGGAAATAGATGACGCCGTTGCCCACGCCCTGAATGGCCGGAACGGCGACCTCGCCCAATTTGCGCGGTTCGGCGAAGGTCGGCGCGCCAAGTGCTGCCGCACGCGCAAGTGCCGCCTGCGCATCATCGACCTTCAGGCCGAATGCATAGGCATTGGTGCCGTGGATGGAATAGGACGCGCCGGCGAAACTCTCGTCGTTGCCGCCGGTATTGATGACGATGCGGATATCGCCCTGCGTGTAAAGATCGACGTCGCGATTGCGGTGGCGGGCGGTTTTTTCAAAACCGAGCGTGGCGAGCAGCGCTTCCAGATTGGCCTTTTCTTCCGGTGCGGTGGTGAATTCGACGAATTCTACCCCTTGCGTCTGCACCCGTTCGGGCATGGCCGGCACATCGATGCGGATATCCGGCTCGAGACGGCGCACCTGATCCATGAGGTTGACCAGCGAACGATGGCCATCTTCTGCCAGCAGGCGGGCCGAGCCGCCGCGGAACTGGTCGTTGAAGATTTCGAGCGACAGCGGGCCGCTATAACCGGTTGCAGCGACAGCGCGCATGAAGTCCACCACCGGCAGGTCGCCTTCGCCCGGCATGTTGCGGAAATGGCGGCTCCAGTACAGCAGGTCCATGTCGATCAGCGGCGCATCGGCCAGCTGCACGATGAAAATCTTGTCGCCGGGAATGGAGCGGATGGAGTTGGGATCGATCTTGCGCGACAGCGTGTGGAAACTGTCGAGGATGATGCCGACATTGGCGTGGTCGGCGCGGCGCACCACTTCCCATGCATCACGGTGATCGCTGATGTGGCGGCCCCAGGCCAGCGCCTCGTAACCGACGCGCACGCCGTGTTTGGCCGCTAGCTCGCCAAGTTCATGGAAATCGGCGGCGGCGCGGTCTATGCCGCCCAGCGACACCGGCGAGACATTCGAGCAGATCAGCATCAGATCGGTGCCGAGTTCGCCCATGATGTCGAATTTGCGCCCGGCGCGCTCGAAGTTGCGGGTGCGGTGCGGTTCCGGCATGCCTTCGAAATCGCGGAACGGCTGGAAAAGGGTGATATCCAGCCCGTGATCCGCCGCCATGGCCTTAACTTCGCGCGGCGAGGCGTCGTAAGTCAGGAAATCGTTCTCGAAAATCTCGACGCCGGTGAAGCCGGCCTTGGCGATGGCCGCCAGTTTTTCGGGGAATTCGCCGCTGATGGAGACGGTGGCGATGGATGTACGCATTGGCACGCCCTGTTTGCCTGTGTCATAGCTCGCCATATTGCGTTCCTTTTCAGCGTTATGTACTAATTGGTTAATAATAAGGGTGCGGCGGCAAGCCGTATACCCTGCTGATGGATGGATCATGACAAAAAGCGCAACTTCGAACGGCACCACCGAAACCCGGCAGGCGAAGCGCGATCCGGAAGGGGTGCGCCGCGATATTCTTTCCGTCGCGATGGAGGAATTTTCGCAAAACGGTCTGTCGGGTGCGCGCATCGATGAGATCGCCGCCCGAACGCGCACGTCCAAGCGGATGATCTATTATTATTTTACCGACAAGGAAGGGCTTTACCAGCACGTTCTTGAGGAAGCCTATGCCAAGGTGCGCGGCGGCGAGAGCGATCTGGAGCTTGACGACATGGCGCCGATCGCGGCGCTCGACAAGCTCTGTCGGTTCACCTTCGACCATCACCGTCGCAACCCGGCTTTCATCCGCATGGTGATGATTGAGAACATTCATCACGGCCGACACATGCAATCGTCCGGAACGATCCGCCAGCTCAACCGGCCGGCCATCGATGCCCTGGAAGGCGTGCTGTTGCGCGGCCAGAAAGCCGGCATCTTCCGCGAGGGCATCAACGCGCTTGAACTGCACTGGCAGATCAGCGCGCTGTCGTTTTTCAACGTTTCGAACGTCGCGACCTTCTCGTTCATCTTCGGCGACGGCCTGTTTACCGAGAACGGTCAGGAGACATTGTCGCAGCACGTCAGCGACATGGTGTTGCGTTATGTGCTGAGCCCCGACCATATCACGACGATCGGGAAAGACGGCCAATGAGGTGGCTGAGCGCCACCCCGTAACCTTCGATGCCGAGACCGGCGATCACGCCTTCGGCGCGCGTCGAGACGTAGGAATGGTGGCGGAAGATTTCGCGTTTGTGGATGTTGGAGATGTGAACCTCGATCACCGGCGCCTCGAAGGCATTGAGCGCATCGAGGATCGCCACCGAAGTATGGGTGAAGGCGCCGGGATTGATGACGATGCCCGCCGATGTGCCGCGGGCCGCGTGGATCCAGTCGATCAGCTCATATTCCCGGTTGCTCTGGGCGAAGAATATCTCGTGGCCCGCGGCCTCGGCAATCTTGCGACAGCTGGCTTCCACATCGGCCATCGTCTCGTAACCGTAGATTTCCGGCTGGCGCTGGCCGAGCAGGTTGAGGTTCGGCCCGTTGAGGATGGTGAAAAGGCTCATGCCACACCCTCGGCCATGCAAATTTCGGTGAAATGCGCCGTCATGCGCTCGGCGTCCGGTTCGCGGCCGCAGAACAGGCGAAACGCGCCGACCGCCTGAAACACGGTCATGCCGCCGCCGGGCAAGGTGCGACAGCCCTTTTTCGCTGCCGTTGCCAAAAGCTCGGTCACGAGCGGCATATAGACGATGTCAGCCACCCAGTGCCGCTGTTCGAGCAGATCTGCATCCACCGGCATGCCGGGATGGGCGGGCATGCCCATCGGTGTGGCGTGGATCAGCCCGTCCGCGAAGGGCAGGGACTCCGCCGGGTCTTTGACGGCAAAGGCATGACCCTCGCCGAAACGGGCATTGAGTTCGGCCGCCAGACGCTCGGCGCGGCCGAAATCGCGGTCGCAGATATCGAGATGGCTGATACCGAGCTTCAGCGCCGCATGGGCGACCGCAACGCCTGCACCGCCGGCGCCGACCAGCAGCGCCCGGTCGCGTTTCGCATCCGGCAGGCCACGCATGAAGCTTTCGTAAAAACCGTACCAGTCCGTATTGTGTCCAATGCGGCGTCCGTCCTTGAAGACAACGGTATTTACCGCGCCGAGCATGCGGGCATCGTCGGACAGTTCATGCAGATGCGGAAGGACCGCCTGCTTGAAGGGATGGGTGATGTTGGTGCCGGCAAAACCGCGCGTTTCCAGTTCGTTGAGCAGATCGGGAAGGGCGCTTTCCGGCAGGTTGCGTGCCACGACGTCGACAAGCTCATAGGAATAATCGAGGCCGTGGGCCGCCCCTTCGCGCATGTGCAGCGCGGGAGATTTGGAAAGCTGGATATCGGCGCCAATCAGGGCAACCTTGTAGGATATTGTGTCTGTCATGATCAGGTCATCGCTCATCGAACATGGTGGGAGAGGCGGGGGCGACCCCACCTGCCTGTCGGCTCTGGAAAACCTCAGTGGTGGGCGAGAATCTCGCCGAGGAACGTGCGGGTACGCTGGTGCTTGGGATCGCGGAAGAACTCTTCCGGCGGGCCTTCTTCGATGATCTCGCCTTCCGACATGAAGACCACGCGGTCGGCGACCTGCCGGGCAAAGCCCATCTCATGGGTGACGCAGATCATCGTCATGCCGTCGCGGGCAAGTCCGATCATCGTGTCGAGCACTTCCTTCACCATTTCCGGATCGAGCGCCGAAGTCGGCTCATCGAACAGCATGGCCTTAGGTTCCATGCAGAGCGCGCGGGCGATTGCTGCGCGCTGCTGTTGGCCGCCGGAAAGCTGTGCCGGGTACTTGTCGGCCTGATTGAGAATGCGCACGCGCTCCAGATATTTGCGCGCGGTGGCTTCCGCGTCGGCTTTCGACAGGCCCTTCACCCGCATGGGCGCCAGCGTGCAGTTTTCCATGATGGTCTTGTGCGGGAAGAGGTTGAAGCTCTGGAACACCATGCCCACTTCGCGGCGAACCGCATCGATGGCGCGGCTGGAATCCGAAAGCGTGGTGCCCTCGACCGTGATCTTGCCCTCCTGGATTTCCTCCAGATGGTTGATGCAGCGAATAAGGGTGGATTTTCCCGAACCGGACGGGCCGCAAAGAACGATTTTTTCGCCTTTGCGAACCGTCATGTTGACGCCTTTAAGCGCATGGAAGGCTCCATACCACTTTCCAACCCCTTCAAGGGCGATCAGCGGAGCCTGTGCGGCGGAGGATTGCGACATGGAACTTTCCTTCATGCTTTGCAGCAGCGTTTAGTTGACGGTGTAGGGAATGTCAGGAAGCGAGGCCGGGAACTCCGGAACCGGGCGCTTCATCCATTTGGCATAGACTTTTGCGAGCTCGCCATTGGCCTTGGCTTTGTCGAGCCAAGCGTTGAGTGCCTCGTTCCAGTCCTTTTCACCGGGGCGCGTGGCGGCGCTGTTGTAGAGGGTCACGAGATCGAACTTCACCTCGTAATCCTTGCCACCGGCCGCCGAGAGACGGTCGCCATAGAACTGGTTGCCGCCGATCGCCTCGATCTGGCCCGACAGGATCGCCTGAATGGTGGCGGCGTCATCGTCGAAGCGTAGAATTTTGGCCTTGGTGCCGGTACCTGCGGTCAGTGCCGTATCCATCGGACTGGATTTCGGCGCGCCGACCGTCATGCCCGTAAGATCGTCGAAGTTGGCGATCTTCTTGTCTTTCGTGGCATAAACCGACATGACGTTATGCGCGTAGGGCTGCGCATATTGTACATTCTTTGCGCGCTCCGGCGTCATTCCCATCGACGCGAACAGGGCGTCGACCTTGCCGGTGCGAAGCGACGGGATGCGGTTGGCGACTGCGAGCGGCACGAATTCCACTTTCAGCCCGAGATAGTCCGCGAACCCCCTGGCCAGATCGGCATCGTAGCCTTCCTGAACACCGGTGGAGTTGATGAAGCCCCAGGGCGCGTTGTCACCCTGAATGCCGACGATGATCTTGCCGCTGGATTTTGCTTCTTCCAGCGTTCTGGCTTCTGCGCCTGCGGGCGTCAGGATTGGCAGCAAAGCTGCTGCCAATCCGACTGCAAGCGCTGTGCGCCAAGCTGTCTGTTTCCTAAAGATTCCCATTGGTTACTCCTCCCAATCTCAGCCTCTTCCGATCCTTCACTTCACGGTGAAAGGAATATCCGGCAGGCTTTCCGGGAAAGCGGGAACTTCGCGCTTCATCCACTTGTCGTAGATTTTGGCGAGCTGGCCGTCCGACTTGATCTTGTCGAGGAAGGCGTTGACGGTCTCGTTCCAGTCCTTTTCACCCGGACGGGTGCCGGCGCCGTTGTAAAGCGTCGTCAGGTCGAACTTCGGCTCGTATTTGCCTTCGGCTGCCTTGGTCAGGCGGTCGCCATAAAACTGGTTGCCACCGACGACATCGACCTGGCCGGAAATCAGCGCCTGAATGTTGGCGGCGTCATCGTCAAAACGCAGGATTTTGGCCTTGGAGCCTGCACCGGCGGTGATCGCCGTATCCATGGCGCTGGACTTCGGAACGCCGACGGAAACGCCGGTCAGATCGTCGTAACCAGCGATCTTCTTGTCCTTCGGGCCGTAGACGGAAAGCACGTTACCGGCATAGGGCTTGGAATACTGGATGGTCTTGGCGCGCTCGGCGGTCATGCCCATGGTTGCGAAAAGCAGGTCGACCTTGCCCGTCAGAAGGGCCGGAATACGGTTTGCCACGGCAAGTGGCACGAACTCCACCTTGACGCCGAGATATTCGGCAAAAGCCTTGCCGATATCGGCATCGAGGCCGTCCTGAACGCCGGTGGAATTGACGAAGCCCCATGGCGAATTGTCGCCCTGGATGCCGATCACGACCTTGCCCTTGGCCTTGGCCTCATCGACCGTGCCGGCGAAAGCATCGACCGGTGCGATAAAGGGCAGGGCGACGGTTGCTGCGGCGAGCGCGAGCAGTGCGCGACGTGAGAATTTAGGGTTGGATTTCATCTTTGGCTCCTCC
Organism: Rhizobium sp. AN73; assembly: GCF_030757975.1. Lineage (NCBI taxonomy): Bacteria > Pseudomonadati > Pseudomonadota > Alphaproteobacteria > Hyphomicrobiales > Rhizobiaceae > Rhizobium > Rhizobium sp. AN73. Next base: position 208,158 of record NZ_JARWME010000001.1, on the reverse strand, counting down.
TTACAAAGCTGATGACATGTTGTTGATAATCAACGGGTTGGTGACGATTAGCGAGAAGCTGCCTGCAGCCGCTTCTCGACGCCGGCGCCCCACAAAGAAAGCGGCCAGCAGATCAGGAAATACATGATGCCGACGATGGCAAAGACCGTCAGTGGACGGAACGTCTGGTTGGAGACGATCTGGCCGGCGCGGGACAGTTCGACGAAACCGACGATGGCGGCAAGCGACGTGCCCTTGATGAGCTGCACCAGAAAACCGATGGTGGCGGGCAGCGAAATCTTGAAGGCCTGCGGCAGGATGACGTCCTTCATTCGCGAGATGTAATGCAGGCCGAGCGCGTTGGCGGCTTCGGTCTGACCCTTTGGCACCGCCTGGATGCCGCCGCGCCAGATTTCACCCAGAAAGGCGCTGGCATGCAGCGTGAATGCGATGGCAACCGCAATCCAGGCATCGACATTGAGGCCGGCTAGCGCAACGCCGTAATAAACAACGAAGAGCTGCATCAGGAGCGGTGTGCCCTGGAAAACCGCGATGAAGCCGGTACTGGCGCGTTGGATCGCCGGGCTTTCGGCAACGCGGCCAAGCGCCACGCAAAGGCCGAAAATGCCGCCGCCGATGAAGCCGATCAGGGTCAGCGCAAGGGTCCATTTAAGGCCTTGCAGCAGGAAGAAGAGTTCGTTGGGACCGATGGATGCCATTGTCTTTTCCTCACTTGACCGGATAGCTGAACGATGTGCGGGAGATGAGGGAAAAGATCCCCATCATCAGCGAGGAAATGACCAGGTAAAGCAGCGTGATCGAGAAATAGACCTCGAATGAGCGGAAGGTATCTGCTTCGATCTGCTGCGCCACCGAGGTCAGTTCGTAAGCCGCAATCGAGGTGCAGACAGAGGTGGTCAGCGTCAGCATGATGAACTGGCTCGTGAGCGACGGATAGACCGCGCGCAGCGCCGGTTTGAGAATGATGTGCCGGAAGATCTGCGCCCGGTGCAGGCCCAGTGCCAATCCCGCCTCAACCTGACCCTTGGGAATGGAATCGACGCCGCCGCGAATGATTTCAATGGCATAGGCGCCGCCGTTCAACGCCAGCGCGATGATGGCCGTGACCGTGGGATTGAGCTTGATGCCGATCTGCGGCAGGGCGAAGAAGATGAAGAATATCTGCACCAGAAACGGCGTGTTGCGGATGGCCTCCACAAAACCGATGACCAGGCCGCGCAGCAGCTTGAAGCGCGAGCGGCGGGCCACGACGCCGAGAACCCCGATGACGGTGGCAAGCGACATGCCGGCGATTGCAAGGCCGATCGTTGCAAGACAGGCCAGAAGCAGCTCGGGCAGACGGTCTATGACCGCCGAAAAATCGAGACTGTAAGACATATTTCCTCCCAACCCGTTCGGGTCCGAACAGGCGTTTCGCCTTGTTCGTATCGCCTTGGAAACCCTGCGGCTCCAAAGCCCTCCGTTTGTTTTTGCTGTACCGCGGAAGCTCCACACTTCTCTTGCAACATAGCGTTAACCTGAATGTTTGTACCAGTTAGTTCAATTTTGTGTCAAGCGTCAACTCCGGTTAAAAACAGCTTAAAAGTCACTTTTTGTTCATTTAAGCCGCTCTGAAAAGTCGTTTTTTATCAATGGCTAATGTGATTAAGCGCAAGCGTTTTCATTGCGCGGCCGCGCCATTCCCATCTCCCCGGCAAGAGCGCCCGAGACCGCTCATTTTCGCGAAAACCTGCCGTTATTCTTTGCTTGCTCCCAGCCTGTCGATCTGCCCGGCGAGGCGCTCGGCGATCAGCAGCGAAGACCCCGTTGCCGTCACCATTTGCGGTAGCGACATCCATTCGAGCATCCAGCCCGCGCCCGAACGTTCCTGTTCGTGAACGAGAGACTGATGCAACGCCGAAATCTGCACGGCGTTGAAGCGCGCCAGCGTCACCAGCGTTTCCGCATTGACCGGGTTTTGCTTGTGCGGCATGGCCGATGAGCCGCCACCGCCGCTCATGCGGATTTCCGTACCGATTTCGGCCAGAAGGGCGATATCCTGCCCGAACTTGCCGAGCGTTCCGGTGACGAGCGACAGCAGATTGCCGAATTCGACGATGCCGTCGCGCTGGCTCTGCCATTGCGACCGGTCGGAAAGGCCAAGCCGCATGGCGAGATCGGCACGCACCGCACCGGCCTTGTCGCCGAGCTTTTCCAGCGTGCCGGCCGCGCCGCCGAACTGAAGGGCAAAACCGTTCTGCAAAAACGTATCGAGCCGCACCAGATGGCGCTCCAGCGGGGCGATCCAGCTCGCCACCCTGTCGGCGACGGTGATGGGAATAGCGGCCTGCATGCGGGTATATCCCGTCAGCGTGTTTTTGCCGTCGCGAGCCGAGATATCACTCAGCGTATCGATAAGGCGGCCGAGCCGGGCCGCGATGATTTCCGTCGTTGCCTTCAGCCGCAACATCAGGCTGGTATCGATGACATCCTGGCTGGTCGCGCCGAAATGCAGCTTTTCCGCAGCAGCGCCTGCGATTACGGTGCGCATCTGCCGGACGAGTTCCGGCACCACGACGCCGTCTTTGGCAACGCCATGGCGAAGTGCGGTGATATCGGCGGCAAAATTAGAAAGGCCTGAGACGATCGCCTCCGCCGCATCCGCCGCAATGACATCAGCTTCGGCTTCCGCCTGCGCCAGCGCCGCCTCGAAGCGGATCATGGCGTCGATATCCGCTTTCGCCGAAAACAGTTCGACGATTTCACTGTCGCCGAAAAGGCCTGACAGAAACGGATGTTCGAAGGGGGAAAGGCTCATCTGGGGTTCCGTTTAACTTTCTTTTGCGCGATATGCGTCAAATATCGAAAAACACGGTTTCGCCCTCGCCCTGAAGGCGAATGTCGAAACGATAGATGTTTCCCGCTTCCTTCTGGGCAACGAGCGTGGCGATGCGGCTTTTCTGCTCGACGCGGGCAAGAACCGGATCGGCGGCATTGGCGGCCTCTTCCTCGGGAAAATACATGCGGGTCTGCAGGCCGATATTGATGCCGCGCGCGACGATCCAGAAGGTGATGTGCGGCGCCATCGGCCGGCCATCCCGGAACGGCACCTTGCCGGGCTTGATCGTCTCGAAAACGAATTCGCCGGTATCCATGTCGCCGGGCGAGCGGCCCCAGCCGGTGAAATTCGGGTCCGCCTGGCCGCGTGTTTCGCTGGGGCTGTTGTAATAACCGTCGGTATCTGCCTGCCAGATCTCGATCAGGGCGTCTTTCAGCGCATTTCCCGCGCCGTCATAAACCGTGCCGCGCACGCTGATGCGTTCGCCGCGGGCTTTGTCATTATAGAGCGCGCCGGAGCCGAGGTCCTTTTCGAACACGCCCTCGATGCCGACGAAATTGGGGGTGCAGCCGATGTGGACATATGGTCCTGCCGTCTGCGAGGCTGATTCCTTGAGGTAACCGAGCGGCTGGACCATGATCAGTTGCCTTCCTTGCGGTTTTCGAAAAATGTAGAGCGGCGACCGCGAAGCACGATATCGAATTTGTATGCCAGCATGTCCATCGGAATGTTCGAGTTCATGTCGAGCGGCGCGATCAGCCGCTTGATCGCATCCTCGTCCGGGATGGTTTTGACGATCGGACATTTCCAGATCAGCGGGTCGCCTTCGAAATACATCTGGGTAATCAGTCGCTGCGCAAAACCGTGGCCGAAGACCGAGAAGTGAATATGGGCGGGCCGCCAGTCGTTGACGCCGTTCGGCCAGGGGTAAGCGCCCGGCTGGATGGTCTTGAACCAGTAATAGCCGTTTTCATCCGTGATGGTGCGGCCGACACCGCCGAAATTCGGATCGATGGCGGCGAGATAGGTTTCCTTCTTGTGGCGATAACGCCCGCCGGCATTGGCCTGCCAGAATTCCACCAGCGCGCCGTCCACGCCGCGGCCGCGTTCGTCCAGCACCCGGCCGTGAACGAGGATGCGCGGGCCGATCGGCATTTCGCCGGGGCGGGCGTAATTGAGGATGAGGTCGTTATCCAGCTCGTTCAGCATGCTATGGCCGAAGACCGGGCCGGTGATCTCGCTTTTGGTGCCTTCCAGCGAAATCAGGGCGCGCTGCGGCGAACGCAGGACCGAGGTTTTGTACCAGGGTGCATAGGCCAGCGGATGGATATCGCGGTCGCGTGCGAAGAAAGGCCCCGTTTCGGGCGGTACATTGCTCATTTCGTCTCCTCCTCGTCGCGAGAACTATCGGTCTTCATGCCGGCCAGAGCAAGCTTGGCGGTCTTGAAGGCATGGTTGGCGGCGGGCACACCGGCATAGATCGCGACATGCAGCAGCGCTTCGCGAATATCCGCTTCGGTGGCGCCGGTATTGGCGGTGGCGCGCACATGCATGGCAAGCTCCTCGTCCTGGCCCAGTGCAGCAAGCAGAGCGATGGTGACCATCGAGCGCTCACGCTTCGTCCAGTGGTTGCCGGACCACACCGTTCCCCAGGCCGCTTCGGTGATGAGCTGCTGAAACGGTTGGTCGAAGCCCGTCGTCACCGTCTGCGCGCGGTCGACGTGGGCGTCACCGAGCACGGCACGGCGCGTCTTCATGCCCTGCTCGAATCTTTCGTTCTTGTCCATATGGTCCGCCATCGGTCAGTGCTCCGGCAAGGTCTTCAGAAAATCGCCGACCGCCTGCGCATAGGCAAGCGGCTGTTCAAGGCATGGAATGTGGCCGCAGCGCGCAACGGTGGCGAAGCGGCTTGCGGGAATAAGATCAGCCATGGACTGCACCAGCGCCTGTGGCGTCGAGCCATCCTCATCACCCGCAACGCAAAGCGTCGGAACGTTGATGCGGCCCGCCTCCTGCGTGAAATCAGCATCGCGAATGGCGGCGCAGGTGCCGCTGTAACCGGCAGCCGGCTGTTGCGAAAGCATGTTGCGCGCGCCCGCATAAATCGCATTGTCCGGCTGGCGAAAGGCGGGCGTGAACCAGCGCTCCATCACCGGATCGATCAACGAGGCAAGGCCGTCAGCGGCGATCTTGTCGATGCGGGTGTTCCACATCTCGGCGGTGCCGATCTTGTGGGCGGTGTTGCTGAGGACCAGAGCGCGGACCAGATCGGGACGACGAGCATAAAGCCCCTGCGCGATCAGTCCACCAACCGAAAGACCCCAGATGACCGCTTTTTTGACGGAAACATGATCGAGGAGCGTGATCAGGTCGTCGGCGTGATCGTCCACCGAATAGGGCGCGCGGCCGACATCGGACAGGCCGTGGCCGCGCTTGTCATGCAGGACGAAAGCATAATCGTCGCCGAGCGCCGCCATCACCGCATCCCAGATGCGGAAATCGGTGCCCAGCGAATTGATGAAGGCGATGACCGGCTTGCCGCTTTCCAGTTCGTACGCACGATAATGGATCGCGTTTTCGCCACAGCGCAGAAATTGCATGTGTACTTCCTCCTGTTGGTGATATTGCAAGCGCGTTCCGGTTAAGTAAAATGACATTATCGGTGAAAAATATAACCTGTGGATTATATGTGCGATGGTCGAGCAGCGTATCAAGTTCCGGCATCTTCAGACTTTCGTGGAGGTGGCGCGCCAGAAAAGCGTCATTCGCGCCGCGGAAATCCTGCATGTCAGCCAGCCGGCGGTGACGAAGACCATCCGCGAGCTGGAGGAGGTCCTCGGGGTCACGTTGTTCGACCGTGAGGGGCGCGGCATTCGCATCAGTCGCAGCGGCGAGGTGTTCCTGCGCCATGCCGGCGCGACGATGACCGCACTTCGCCATGCTGTCGATTCCGTCTCGCAGGAGGCGGCGCATTCCGGCCTGCCGGTCCGGGTTGGGGCCTTGCCGACCGTTTCGGTGAGGATCATGCCGAAAGCCATGGCCGGTTTTCTCTCGGAAAAAACCGGCAGCCCGGTCAAGATCGTCACCGGTGACAACGCCGTGCTGCTCGAGCAATTGCGCGTCGGCGATCTGGATCTCGTCGTCGGTCGTCTGGCCGCACCGGAAAAGATGACGGGCTTTTCCTTCGAGCATCTCTATTCGGAAAAGGTGCGGTTCGTGGTGCGCGCCGGCCATCCGCTGCTGTCACCGGGCATTTCGGTTTTCGATCACCTGCACGAGTTTCCGGTATTGATTCCCACCCGCCAGTCGGTGATCGGACCGATCGTCGAGCAGTTCCTGATCGCCAACGGCGTGCCGGCTTTGCCAATCCGCATCGAAACGGTGTCGGATGCGTTTGGCCGCGCCTATCTGCGCACCAGTGATGCCGTCTGGATCATTTCGGAAGGGGTAATTGCCGGCGATGTCGCTGATGGTATTCTGGCGATCCTGCCGGTCGATACCGGCGATACCAGCGGCCCGGTCGGGTTGACCGTGCGGGCCGATACCCAACCGTCGCTACCGCTTTCGCTGCTGATACAGGCCATTCGCGAAGCCGCGCGCGAATTGCTCGACCCGAAATCCGAGGCTGCCTCCCGCCTGTAGGCCAACTTTTCTCAGTAAGGAAGCCCGACATAGTTTTCCGCAAGCGCTGTGGAGGCGGCACGGGAATGGACGAGATAATCCAATTCCGCTTCCTGGATACGCTGGCCGAAATCTCCCGTATCGGGGAAACGATGCATCATGGTCGTCATCCACCAGGAAAAGCGCACGGCCTTCCAGATGCGTGAAAGCGCTTTCTGCGAATAGGAATCGATGCCGGCCTTCGATCCTTCGCCGTAAAATTCAATCAGCGCTTCGCTCAGATAATGCACGTCGCTGGCGGCGAGGTTGAGGCCCTTGGCGCCCGTCGGCGGCACGATATGGGCGGCATCGCCGGCCAGAAACAGCCGCCCGAAACGCATGGGTTCACAAACGAAGGACCGGAGCGGCGCGATGGATTTTTCAAAGGAGGGCCCCGTCACCATGGCATCGGCATGGTTTTCCGGCAGGCGGCGGCGGATTTCATCCCAGAAGCGATCGTCGCTCCAGTCCTCCGGCCGGTCTTCCAGTGAACATTGCAGATAATAACGGCTGCGGGTGTGCGAGCGCATGGAACAGAGCGCAAAGCCGCGTGGATGGTTGGCATAGATCAGTTCGTGGCTGACGGGCGGCACTTCGGCCAGAATGCCGAGCCAGCCGAAAGGATAAATCTTCTCGAATTCCTTGATCGCGCCCTGCGGCACGGATTTGCGGCTGACGCCGTGGAAGCCGTCGCAGCCGGCAATAAAATCACAATCGATCCGGTGGGTTACGCCGTCTTTCTCATAGGTGACATAGGGGCTGGCGCCATCGAAATCATGCGGCTCCACATTCGCTGCTTCATAGATCGTCGAGAGCCCGGCTTTTTCGCGCACATCCATCAGGTCGTGCGTCACCTCGGTCTGGCCATAGACCATCACGCGTTTGCCGCCGGTCAGATCAAAGAGGTCGACACGGTGATCGCGCCCGTCGAAGGTCAGCGAAAAACCATCATGCGGCAGGCCTTCCCTGTGCAGGCGTTTATCGGCACCGACCTTTTCCAGAAGGTGCACCGTGCCTTCTTCCAGCACGCCGGCGCGGACGCGGCCAAGGATATAATCCTTGCTGGCACGGTCGAGAATGACGGTATCGATGCCCTCATTGGCAAGCAGCTGGCCAAGAAGCAGGCCTGAAGGGCCGGAGCCGATGATCACGACCTTGGTGCGCATTGTCTGTTTCCTCCCGGAACTGTCTCCTGTCAGGAAATTGACCAAGGCGGATCACAAGCTCAATGGACTTTCTGATCCGTTAATTGCACAATTCGACCATGATACGGGGAGGTGAGGTCACATGCGCGTTGCGGCCAATGACGGACTATATGGCGAAGAGGCGGCGCAAGGCACTGAATTTCGCTTTCATTGCGAGACACTTTTTTCCAGAAGCAGCCTGCACCGCTTTGAAATCGGCCTGCACCGCCATGCCGCGTTCCTGCAAATCTTGTACATTTGGGGCGGTGAGGGCGATGCGCTGCTGGATGGTCGCATCGAGGCCATCCGCCCGCCGGTCGCCATTGTCGTGCCGCCGGGTTTCGAGCACGGCTTCCGGTTTTCGCGCGATATTGGCGGGGTGATCGTCACGGTGCTGCCGGGTGCGCTCGCCGCATCCGTACAGGCGTTGTTGCTCAGGAATTTCCAGCGGCCGACATTGCTGCCGCTACAGGATTTTGCCGAGGGCGACCGTCTGCGCGGCGGTTTCGAACAAATCTCCGGGGAATACGAGGCTCGTGAGATCGGCCGCGACGCCATGATCGAAGGTCAGCTTGCCTCCGTCGTCACGCTTCTCGCACGGGCGACGCGGCCCTTGATGGAGGGAACCGGCGAAGGGCTTGCTGAACGGCGGTTCGAGCTTTTGTTATCACTGATCGCCCGCCATATCCGCGAGCCGCGCAAGGCGGAGTTTTATGCGCAGAAGCTCGGCCTTTCCGAGACCCATCTGAACCGGCTCGTGCGTTCCGTATCCGGCCTCAGCCTGCAACGGCTGGTTGCCAGACGCCAGATCGAGATTGCCCAACAGGAGTTGATCTTCACGGTATCGACCGTGCAGATGATCGCGGAAGGTTTAGGATTCGCCGATCCGGCCTATTTCAACCGCTTTTTCAAGCGGGAAACCGGCATGACGCCAAGGGTATGGCGGCTGGCTGAGCAGCGAAAAATGGGAGATGACGGCGTGCGGGAAAACCTGTCCCAGACCCGGCCTCAGACCAGCATTCTCTCCAGTTCGCGCTGAACGGCCAGAAGCGCCGGCAGATAACGTTCCACCAGATCGTCCATCGACGCCATGGAGGCGGCAAGCCCGACATTGAGCGCGGCGACCGTCTGCCCGCGCACGGTTTTTACCGGCACGGCGATGGAACGAAGGCCGATTTCCACCTCCTGATCGATGAGGGCATAACCGCGATTGCGGGTCGCCTCGATTTCGGCAAGCAGGGCATCCATATCGGTGAGCGTCTTTTCCGTGCGCGCCACCAGCTTGGAGTTTTCCAGCACTTCACGTTGCCGCTCCGGCGTGAGGGCTGAGGAGGAGAACGCGGCCCATGGAGGTGCAATAGGCGGGCAGGCGCGAGCCCGGCATGAGCGCGATGGACATAACTCGCTGCTGGGCAGCGCGGGCCACATAAACGATTTCGGTATCGTCCAGAATGGAGACAGACGTGCTCTGGCCGATCTCTTCCGAAAGGCGATCGAGCAGCGGCTGGACGATGCGTGGCAGCGGCATGGTGGCAAGACAGCCGGTGCCGAGCCGCAGCACCTTGGGCGTGACGGTGAAGAACTTGCCGTCATAGGCGGCATAACCCATCTCGGACAGTGTGAGCAGACAGCGCCGCGTGGTCGCGCGGTCAAGCCCCGCGATTTCCGCCGCGTCGGAAATGGAGAGGCGTGGACGCTCGGCGCTGAACGCCTCGATGACCTTCAGCCCCTTGGCGAGACCGCCCATCATGTCTCTTTCGTTGATGGCCATGTCGCAACTCCATTTGTGCGATATACGAACAAAAATCATATAACGCACAAAATTCTTGCCGTCTAGGCGGATTCGGATTTAGCTCTCCGCCAAGCGGCCTTGCGGGTTCAACCGTTCGGCTGGATGGAGGATTGATATGGACAAGACAATCAACAGCGCAGCCGAGGCCATTTCCGGTATCGGTGACGGCGCGACGGTGATGATCGGCGGTTTTGGCGGCTCCGGCGCGCCCATCGAGCTGATCCACGCCCTGATCGACAAGGGACCGAAGAACCTGACGGTCATCAACAACAATGCGGGCAACGGCCGTATCGGCATTGCCGCGATGATCGATGCGGGCATGGTCAGGAAGATGATCTGCTCGTTTCCGCGCTCATCCGATCCGCGCGCTTTTACCGACAGGTATCTGGCCGGCGAAATCGAACTGGAACTTGTGCCGCAGGGCACGCTTGCCGAGCGTATCCGTGCCGGAGGTGCCGGCATTCCGGCATTCTACACCCCGACAGCCTTCGGCACCGAGCTTGCCAACGGCAAGCCGATCGCCGAATTTGACGGCCGGTCGTATGTTCAGGAGCGCTGGCTGAAGGCGGATTTCGCCATCGTGAAGGCCGAGCTTGGCGATACCTATGGCAACCTCACCTACAACAAGGCCGGGCGCAATTTTAACCCGCTGATGTGCATGGCGGCGGCCACCACCATCGCGCAGGTTTCGACGATCGTCGCTGCCGGTGAGATCGATCCTGAGCATGTCGTCACCCCCGGCATCTTCGTCAACGGCGTCGTGCAGATCGCCGATCCGCAACAGGAAGAAGTCCTCATTCGCGCGGGAGTAGCCTACGCATGACCCAGCCAATCAACACCCGCGACGATATCAAGCTTTCCAACGCCCAGATCGCCTGGCGTGCGGCACAGGACATCGAGGATGGCGCTTACGTCAATCTCGGTATCGGCTTTCCCGAAATGGTGGCGCGTTACCAGCCGCCCGGCCGTCAGGCCATCTTCCATACCGAAAACGGAATCCTGAATTTCGGTGAAGCGCCGCCGGAAGGCGAGGAGGATTGGAACCTCATCAATGCCGGCAAGAAGGCCGTGACGCTGAAACCCGGCGCCTCCTTCTTCCACCATGCCGACAGCTTCGCCATGGTGCGTGGCGGCCATCTGGATGTGGCGATCCTCGGCGCCTATCAGGTGGCGCAGAACGGCGATCTCGCCAATTGGCGCGTCGGCTCCAAGGGCGTGCCCGCCGTCGGCGGCGCCATGGATCTGGTGCATGGCGCAAAGCAGGTTTTTGTCATCACCGAACATGTGACGAAGAACGGCGAACCGAAGCTCGTCGAAAAATGCGCCTTTCCGCTGACCGGCGTCGGCTGCATCACCCGCATCTATACCAGCCATGCCGTGATCGACGTGGTGGATGGCCGCTTCGTGCTGCGTGAAAAGTTGGCCGCGATGACATTTGACGAATTGCAGGCCATGACCGGCGCGCCTCTCCACGTCGATGGCGAGGTCACCGATCTCGTCGCCCCGGAACTGTGAGGAAAAACCGATGACTGATGCATTCATCTGCGATTATATCCGCACGCCGATCGGCCGTTTCGGTGGTGCGCTTTCCTCCGTGCGGGCTGACGATTTGGGGGCCGTGCCTTTGCGGGCGCTTGTCGAGCGTAACCCCTCCGTCGATTGGGAAGCCGTCGAGGACGTGATCTTCGGCTGCGCCAATCAGGCCGGCGAGGACAACCGCAACGTCGCGCGCATGTCGCTGCTGCTCGCCGGCCTGCCGGTCTCGGTAACGGGAACGACTATCAACCGGCTTTGCGGTTCGGGCATGGATGCCGTCATCGCCGCTGCCCGTGCCGTCAAATCCGGTGAGGCCGAACTGATGATCGCCGGCGGCGTGGAAAGCATGAGCCGTGCGCCCTTCGTTCTGCCGAAGGCGGAAAGCGCCTTTTCGCGCAATGCCGAAATCTACGACACCACCATCGGCTGGCGTTTCGTCAACCCGTTAATGAAGGCGCAATATGGCGTCGATTCCATGCCGGAGACGGGCGACAATGTTGCCGTCGATTATCAGGTGTCCCGCGAAGATCAGGATGCGTTCGCCGTCCGCAGCCAGAACAAGGCGGCTGAAGCGCAGGCTAATGGTCGTCTCGATAAGGAAATCGTGGCGGTAACGATCCCGCAGCGCAAGGGCGATCCGCTGGTCGTCTCGAAAGACGAACATCCGCGCGCCACCAGCCTCGAATCGCTGGCGAAGCTGAAGCCGGTAAACAAGCGCGATGGCGCAACGGTGACAGCGGGCAATGCGTCCGGCGTCAATGACGGTGCGGCTGCGCTCATCATTGCCTCTGCGGCGGCGGCCAAAAAATACGGCCTGACGCCGATTGCCCGCATTCTCGGCGGTGCTGCAGCGGGGGTTCCGCCCCGCGTGATGGGCATCGGCCCGGCTCCGGCCTCGGCTAAGCTGCTGGCACGGCTCGGCCTGACGCAGGAACAGCTCGACGTGATCGAACTCAACGAGGCCTTCGCCAGCCAGGGTCTCGCAACGCTTCGCCAGCTCGGCATTGCGGACGACGATGCGCGGGTGAATGCGAACGGCGGCGCGATTGCACTCGGCCATCCGCTCGGCATGTCCGGTGCGCGCATTGCCGGCACCGCAGCGCTTGAACTGTCGCTGACCGGCAAGCGTTATGCGCTTTCCACCATGTGCATCGGCGTCGGGCAAGGCATTGCCGTGGCGCTCGAGCGGGTTTGATAGGCCAGCGGCATTCGGCCATAGTAATGGTGCGAATGCCGCTGCCGCCCTGTCTTCACCTATGTCGGCAGGTGCTCAGGAACTCCACGCATGATTTTCTCGCGTTGGTGCATTCCAACTCCCCTCATTCCTGTGCTCGTCACAGGAATCCAGCCGGCGCGCGTCCGCGCGGCGGAGAGGGTCCTTTCAGCCCAAGGACTTGGGCTGGCTGGATCTCTGTGACAGGCACAGAGATGAGGGAGGGAAACGCACTGAAAAAAGCAGACCCCGCACTGACACGTCGGCCCTGAGCCTTTATGTCGTGCGCTACGGCCTTCCCTGACGAAATCCTCCGGCATGCGTTGGATTCCATCATCATCCGTGACATGTTTTGCGAGATATGACAGGAATCTTTCCGTCTACGGGGTGCCCCATGAAACGTCCGACCATCACAGATGTCGCAAACGCCGCCGGCGTCAGCGTTGCCACCGTCGACAGGGTGTTGAACGGTCGCCTGCCGGTGCGGGAGGAAACCTCGCGGCGGGTGTTTGAGGCGGCGGAGAAGATCGGCTTTCATGCCACCAACATCATTCGCCAGCGTATGATGGCCGATCTGCCATCCTACAATCTCGGTATCATTCTGCGGAAAGAACGGCACTCCTTTTACCAGACATTTGCTGACGAGTTGGAGCTTGCGGCACGCAACGTCAGGGAGCGCCATCTGAACCTGCGCATAGAATTTGCCCAGTCGGGCGAACCAAGCGAGCTTGCCGCACTTCTGACCGGCATGAAAGGCCGGGCGCACGCCGTGGCGGCCACCGGGCCTGACCATCATGACGTCACGGCGGCCGTCGAGGCGCTGAAAGCCAAGGGTATTCCCACCTTTTCGCTGCTTTCCGATTTCGCCCAGGGCGTGCGGGAAGCTTATCTCGGCGCAAATAACATGAAGGTCGGGCGCACGGCGGCCTGGATGATCTCGCGGCTGGCGCGCAGCCAGGGCAAGGTGCTCCTGCTGCTCGGCGGCCACCGTTTTCACGGCCATTCGCTGCGGGAAACTGGCTTTCGCAGCTATATGCGGGAATATGCGCCGGAATTCGAGGTGATGGACGCGCTGATCACGCTTGAAACGCGGCGGCTGACCTATGAGCTGGTCATGGACACCATCGCCAAACACCAGGATCTCGTCGGCATCTATTGCATCGGCGGCGGCATGGAAGGCGTGATCGAGGCCCTGCAGCAGGAGAACCGCCAGGAAACCATCGTCTGCCTCGTCAACGAGTTGACACCGGAATCCCGGCAGGCGCTGCTTGAGCGGCGTATTACCGGCGTGTTCCAGACGCCGCTTCGTGAACTATGCGCCGACCTCGTCGCCACCATGGTTCACACCATCGAGCACGGCATGGCGGAAACGCCGGGGCAGAGATTTGTGCCCGCCCATCTGTGGGTTCCTGAGAGCCTTTGATGGTTTGATAGATTCTATCATAAATGCCGCGTCTCTTTCTATCAGCCATGATGGTTTTGCCCCTCGAAGACGCGTTGACGCCGGCCCCGGACTAGGAAAATGTTGCCGGCATGTGGAGCGGTCAGGAGGCTGATCCACGACAATAATGATGTTTCAAGGTTGCTGCCCGCCGCAGATATCCATCTTCGGCGAAGGGCATCCTTTTGCCGGCGATTGGCTGCGGCGCGATGCGCGCAGAGCCTTGTGGCCGGTGCTTTTCAAGAGTTTCGGAGGAGGACGACATGAAAAGACATTTTGCGATTGCGGCTTTGGCCACCATGCTGGCGACCACGGCTTCCGCTCAGACCATCGGCGTTTCGATGGCCCTGTTCGACGACAATTTCCTGACCGTGCTGCGCAACGGCATGATCGACTATTCGAAGGGCATGAATGGCGTCTCGCTGCAGATCGAGGACGCGCAGAACGATGTCGGCAAACAATTGAGCCAGGTGCAGAATTTCATTGCCGCCGGCGTCAATGCCATCATCGTCAATCCCGTCGATACGGATGCGACGGTGGCGCTCTCGCAGGCCGCCGCCAAGGCCGGCATTCCGCTCGTTTACGTCAACCGCCAGCCGGTCAATCTCGACAGCCTGCCGGACAAGCAGGCCTTCGTCGCTTCCGATGAGAAACAGTCGGGAACCTTGCAGACGCAGGAAGTCTGCCGGCTTCTGAAGGCGGCGGGCAAGACGGAAGCCAAGGCCGTGGTGATGATGGGTGAGCTTTCCAACCAGGCGGCCCGCATGCGGACGCAGGACATCAAGGATGTGGTCGCCACCCCGGATTGCAGCTTCATCAAGCTTGTCGAGGAGCAGTCCGCCAACTGGTCGCGCACGCAGGGGTCGGACCTGATGACCAACTGGCTCTCGGCCGGTGTTGAGTTCGATGCGGTGATTTCCAACAATGACGAGATGGCGATCGGCGCGATCCAGTCGCTGAAGGCGGCCGGCCGGCCGATGGACGGCGTCATCATCGCGGGTATCGACGCGACGCAGGACGCACTTGCCGCGATGGCAGCGGGCGATCTGGATGTCAGCGTGTTCCAGAACGCCGCCGGTCAGGGCAAGGGCGCGGTGGATGCAGCGCTGAAACTCGCCAAGGGGGAGACGATCGACAAGAAGGTTTTCGTGCCCTTCGAGCTCGTCACGCCCGCCAACCTTAAGGATTATCAGGCGAAGAACTGAGGCCGGCATTCACTGGGAATGCCGGGAATAAACCAGGGCCGCTGATGAAAAAGCCGGCCAAAGGCCGCGGTCTCTTCTCCCGGACCGCGGCCCACTCTTTCCGTAACGACCTCAACAGCTACCGACGACAAGGAAGCGTATATGCGCATCGCCATCGACCCGTTCATGCACCGCCATCTCAGCCTCGAAGCTCTTCCCGCCAAGGTGCGCGAACTCGGCTACGACTGGATCGAGCTCAGCCCGCGCGCCGATTTCCTTGAATGGTTCAAGGCGCCGCGCGTGTTTCCCGAGAGGATCCGCTCGTTCAAGAAGGCGCTGGCGGCTGAAAACGTCAAGATCGCCTCGCTGCTACCAATGTATCGCTGGGCCTCCAATGACGAGACCGAACGACAGGCGGCGGTGAAACACTGGAAACGTGCCATCGAGATCGCCATCGAACTGGAGGTCGACACGATGAACTCCGAATTCGGCCGTGGCCCGCATCCCGACAAGGGGTCATGTTATTGCTGCCATACCGGCTCGATGATCGAGGCCTGCGAGGATGCCTGGTGGCGCTCCATGGAAGAGCTGGTGCCGCTCTTTGAGCGCGAAAACATCAACCTGCATGTGGAGCCGCATCCGGAAGACTGGTGCGAGACGCTGCAGCCGGCCCTCGACATCATCCGCACCGTCAATTCGAAGAATGTGAAGTTCCTCTATTGCGCGCCGCATACCTTTTATTTCGGTGATGACACCAAAGCCATGCTGCGCGAAGCGAAGGATGTGCTCGCCCATGTGCATGTGGGCGACACGTTCAACCACAAGGCCAGCTCCGGCCTTCGCTACATTCTCAACCCGCCCGGCACGCAGGCGCGGGTGCACCAGCACTTGAATATCGGCCAGGGCGAAGTGCCGTGGGACGACTTCTTCGGCACGCTCGCGGAAATCGGCTTCGACGGCATCATGACCTCCTGCGTCTTTGCCTGGGAGGACAGGGCCGATGAATCCGGCAAGTTCATGTGTGCTGAGATCAATAATTACATCGAAAAATACCGCAAGTGAGGTTTTTCCCATGACTGTGAGAATTGGTGTCATCGGCACCGGCGCGATTGGCCGCGACCATGCCCGCCGCATAAACAAAGTCCTTGGAGGCGCAAAGGTCGCGGCGCTGAGTGACGTCAACCCGGCATCCGCCGAAGCGGTGCGCAATGACATAGCCCCGGATGCCGTTATCTTCGCGACCGGCGAGGAACTGATCGTATCACCGGATGTGGATGCCGTGCTGGTCACCTCCTGGGGGGCGACGCATGAGCAATATGTGCTGGCGGCCATCGCCGCCGGCAAGCCCTGCTTCTGCGAAAAACCGCTGGCGACAACGGCGGAAGGCGCAAAACGCATTGTTGACGCCGAAGTGGCGCAGGGCAAGCGGCTGGTTCAGGTCGGCTTCATGCGCCGTTATGACGCCGGCTACGTGGCGCTGAAACAGGCCGTCGACAGCAGGATCGGCGCGCCCATCATGGTGCACGCCGCACATCGTAATCCAACCGTTCCGGAGCAATATGTAACCCCGATGGCGATCCACGACACGATGATCCACGAGATCGACGTGCTGCGCTGGCTGCTTGATGATGACTATGTTTCGGCCCGGGTTCTCTTTCCCCGTTCGGCGGCCAGAAGCCATACGCGGCTGAAGGACCCACAGATCGTCATTCTCGAGACTGCCAAGGGCACGATCATCGACGTCGAAATCTTCGTAAACTGCCACTATGGTTATGATATCCAGTGTCAGGTGGTCGGCGAAGATGGCATTGCCAGCCTGCCGGAGCCGATGTCGGTGCAGACGCGCCTTGGCGCCAAGCTGCAGAACGACATCCTCACCGACTGGAAAGACCGCTTCATTGCCAGCTACGATGTGGAGTTGCAGGACTTCATCAATGCTGCGGCGAATAAAACAGCGGCCGGACCGAATTCCTGGGATGGTTACGTGGCCGCCATCACATCCGATGCCTGCGTCGCCGCGCAGGAAACCGGCGGCGCTGCGGTCGCCATCGACCTTCCCGCGCGTCCCGCCCTTTACCAGTGAGGTTTTTCATGCGTTTTGCCATCAATCACATCACGGCACCGAAGCTGTCGCTCGCAGAATTCTTCGCCGCCGCCCGCAATCTCGGCCTTACCGAAGTCGAAATCCGCAACGATCTGCCTGACATCGTCGGCACGGTGGAACCGGAGACAGTGAAGGCGGCCGCCGAAAAGGCCGGCGTAACGATCATCTCGATCAACGCGCTTTACCCCTTCAACGTCTGGTCGGGCGACCTGCCCGCGCGGGCCGTTGCCATGGCCGATTATGCCGCGGCAAGCGGCGCGAAGGCGCTCGTCATGTGCCCGCTCAACGACGGCGCGGCGGTGTCTTTCGACGATCTCGTGGCAGCGCTGAAGGCCATGAAGCCGATCCTTGCGGAACGCGGCCTGACCGGCCTCGTCGAACCGCTCGGCTTCCCGATCTCGTCGCTGCGCACCAAGGCCGAGGCCGTCAGGGCCATCGACGCCGCCGGCGGTGCAGATGTCTACAGGCTGGTGCACGACACCTTCCACCACCATCTCGCCGGCGAGACGGAGTTCTTCCCGGAACGCACGGGCCTCGTGCACATTTCCGGCGTCACCGACCCTGCCGTCTCCGTCGCCGACATGCTCGACGCCCACCGCGTTCTGGTTGATGGCGACGACCGGCTGGAAAATATCGCCCAGATCAGGACGCTCGAGGCGGCCGGTTATAAGGGCCCCTACAGCTTCGAGCCTTTCGCGACGGAAGTTCACGAGCTAAGGGATCCGGCGGTCGCCGTGAGGGACAGTATCGACCATATCTCCCAGGGTCTTTGACGGCCTCGCCGCTCGCGGTGAACCGCGGGCGGTGTTTTATTCGCTAGTTAGAGTCGAACCCGATGATGGTCATTCCGGGCGACAAAACCTCTCCTATTTTACTTTTCTGCAAACGGTGTGGGACAGATCGTGTCGAGCGTCTAGTCTACTTCTCTGTGGCCCGATCTATGCTGCTGCTTTCGAGGGATCCGGTGAAAACTCCAACAAGAAGATGTTGTTGAGTCACTGTTAACGACCCGCCACCGAGGATATTTTTAATGTTAATGTCCCAGCATATCTTATTGGTCGATACTCAAGTGATTTTGCCATTTTTCCATAGTATATTTTGAAATTTCCATTTAATTCTTCATTTTTTGCTAATTTATTAAGCTCCAGAAGTTGTACATCTTTTGGCTCATTGTACATGTTTTGAAGTAGACACGGCGTTCCGGAGCACTTAATCCTCGAAGATATGTGGTCGTAATATTCTGAGAAGTAGAAGGATATAGTCTTCTTGTCGTCTAATTTTATATCGCAAATCCTCCCTCGATAGCACGACACTCTTCCTTGAGTTCTCAATCCTTCAAGTTCTAATATGTAATATATTTTTATGTGATTCTCGTCGGAGTAAGCATTATTATGATATGTAATACTAATAAAAGCGGAAACTAAAAAAGAAAATGCAACGTTATACTTTTTATACATAAATACACCCTTGATATAAATATAAAAGTTGGTATGTTTTATTTAAATTCCCTGCATTATATAATTTATTATTCGATTAGAGTAAATAAAGTTATCTATCAAATATTTATACTAATTTTTTGGAGAAGAAATAATGTCCAAGGTTGAATCTGCGCCGCTGCCTCCATTGCCAGGAACAGCAACGCTCTCCTTAACAGAGAAAGATAGGGCGGGTGTAAATCGTTGGATAGATGGCCGGCTGAAGGATCTTCTGACGGGGGATGGATCATATCGACCCGACGGCCCGAAACTGCCAGTCAGTGATATCTATGATAATGTCAAGAATTTTTTGGATAAAATGGGAAGGATAAAAAATGAGATCTATGATCCTTTAAATATAGTGCGTGATAAAATAAAAGAACATGAAGGGAATATGGCCGCACTACTGGACCTAAAAGACAAATTTGAGTCAAACGTTTTATCAACGCCCGATAGAATTCAAGTTGCGCCTCCAAGGAAGGGTGGATGGACAAAGACGCCAATAATTGACCCTAGAGGCGAGGATTTCCCTGCGTCATATACGGGGCAGTATGAAATTAACGCTCTCAAAAGTATAGTAAATAGACCAAGCGGGGCAGGAGAGGCAGAGTTCCGGCCAATTGAGCGAAATTCCCTGTTTAATTCCGTGACTCTTAATGAAATTTCTCGCCAAGTTATGTTAACATATGATGCGTGGAAGAAATACGAAAAAGCATTTTCGGATTTTAGTCGCACATCGAAATCCAGCAACAAAAATTATTGGCCTGAATACAAGGCTATCGATAATCTGCGGAGAGAAGCGCAAACGGCTTTTGCAGAGGCGTTTGATTTCGGCGCTAAAATTCTGGGTGTGCCTTTAGACGATCTGATTGCACCCGTGAATGAAGCTATAAAAGCTCTGCGTAAACAGCAAGAGACTATTAAGGTTGGGGCGGCTGCGAAGGCGGAGGCTGAGCGTCAGGCGGCTGCGAAGGCTGAGGCTGAGCGTCAGGCGGCTGCGAAGGCGGAGGCTGAGCGTCAGGCGGCTGCGAAGGCTGAGGCTGAGCGTCAGGCGGCTGCGAAGGCGGAGGCTGAGCGTCAGGCGGCTGCGAAGGCGGAGGCTGAGCGTCAGGCGGCTGCGAAGGCTGAGGCTGAGCGTCAGGCGGCTGCGAAGGCCGAGGCGGAACGTCAGGAGGCGGCGCGACAGGAGGCCGCGAGGGCGGAGGCGGCGCGGCGGGACGCTGAGAGGGCAGAAGCGGCGCGGCGGGAGGCAGCGGCCAGGGCGGAACGTGACCGGCTGGCATTCGAAGAAGGCCGCCGCCAAAGCGAACTGCAGATGCAGCGCCATCTGGAGAGACTCAGACAGGAAGAGCAATTTCGAAAAGAAAGCCAGGAGCGCCAAAGGCAATGGGATCTCCAAAGGCAACGTGAAGCCGAGGAACAACGCAGGCGCGCTGCTGCCGATCAGGCGCGGCGAGATGCTGAACAAGAGCGTCTCAGAAGAGAAATGGACAGCATTCGGATAATTGGCGCAGGCAATGGCAGGCGCCCGGCTCCAGGAATACCTGTTCCACAACCACGCCCGGGGCCTGTCCCCACACCGCGACCGTCTTGGCGACCCGGATTTGCGGGGGCTCCAGTCGTGCTTGATTTGAATAACGATGGTCGGCTGGACTTGACGACGCTGCCAAGTATCGCTGAGTCAAACGGTGTATCTCCGGCTTTTGATTGGAATGGCGACGACCTGCGTGATAGGACAGCATGGATCGGACCAAATGACGGCCTGCTCGTTATCGATCTTGGCAAGAACGATGCAGCCGGACCTGATGGTCAGATCAATCGGCCGGAAGAAGTTGCTTTCTCACTCTGGAAATCGGAAGAGCAGCGAGTGGCTGAACTCAAAGCGCAAGGTATTGATGATACCGGTCGTCCGGTGACCGATCTTGAAGGTCTGCGTTTTGCTTTTGACACCAATCACGATAATATTCTCGACAATCGTGATGCTCGATGGAGCGAGTTCCGCATCTGGCAGGACTTCAACCAGAACGGCGCAACGGACGAAGGTGAACTTAGCACGATGGAGGCTGAGGGTATTACCTTCATCGACCTTCTGCCGTTGGAGCAGGGCGCAAAATCGTTCCCTGACGGCTCGATGATCACCGGGACAAGTTCTGCGAAAAGGATAGACGGGACATCCATTCTCGTCGGAGACGTTGCTCTCGCTTACCGGCCTTCTCAATCGGGGCTTTAAGTTTCCGGGAAACGGCGACTGGCGTATCGCGCTTACGAGCGCGCGCCAGTTGCCGTCCAATCGTGTTTCAAACTTATTTCATGCGATCCCCGCGTCATTTTTCGACGCCGCTATTCAAGCAAGTGCGATGAGACAAAATACAGCCATGCAAGGCCCCGCTGATGTTGATGACGCACAAAAAAACGATGCAGCGAGTTTCTCCAGTAAGGGGATCATGACAGCGGCCTTGTCGCCCTGTGTGCGATCGCCTCTCATTATCGCATCGCCGCAGCCCCCAAAAGGCTGACGCATGAACTCGCCATTTCCGGCAGGTCACATTCTCGGGATATTTTACGAGCGGCGAAGAATATCGGCCTGAAAGCAAGGCTGATACAGACCAAGGACGAAAAGCGTATTTCGTCTTTGCCAACTCCGGCGATCATCTGTTTTGCCGATGGGAGCTATGGTCTATATCTCGGAACGGCAAGCAACGGCATGCACAATGTCGCCGACCCTGTGAGCCTGGCCATTCGTCACGTGGATACCGCTGCATTGCTGGAAATGAGTGACGGCGGTTTCATTCTGGTCCAGCGACGGTTTACAGGGCCGGGGGCTTCCAGAGAAACATTCGGTTTTCGATGGTTCCTTCCATCGCTGTTTCGTTATCGTAAAGCGTTTGGCCATGTCCTGATCGCCTCACTTTTCGTGCAGATTTTCGCACTTGTAACGCCTTTGTTTTTTCAGGTCGTGGTGGACAAGGTTCTCGCCCACAGAAGTTATTCGACCCTCATTGTTCTGGTTATAGGGCTTGTCGCGATCGGATTGTTTGACGTCATCCTGCAATATCTCAGAACCTATGCTCTGGCTCACACCACCAATCGTATCGATGTCGAGCTTGGCCAGAGGCTGTTCCGTCATATGATGAACCTGCCGTTGAGCTACTTCGAAACGCGGGCAGCCGGTCAGACCGTTGCCCGTATCCGCGAGCTCGAGACCATCAGGGACTTTCTCACGGGGCAGGGGTTATTCTCGGGTCTCGATCTTATTTTCACGGCAGTCTTCATATTTGTTCTGTTTTGTTATTCAACGACCTTGGCCTGGATCGTGGTTGCCTCGATACCATTCTACATACTGATAGGCATTCTGATCCGGCCATTTCTAAAGGAGCGGATTGACGAGAAATTTGACCGTGGCGCCTACAGTCAGCAATTGCTGGTGGAGACCGTTGTCGGCATCCAGACTCTGAAAGCATCAGCCGTCGAGCCGGTCGTTTCCGCGCAATGGGAGGAAAGACTGGCGGCTTATGTACGCTCGTCCTTCGGCGCGACAATGCTTGCTGCCAAAGGACAAAATGCCATTCAATATATCAGCAAGGTCACGAGTGCGGCGCTGCTGTTGTTTGGGGCGCAATCCGTGATCAATGGCGAACTGACGGTTGGAGCGCTCGTCGCGTTCAACATGATTGCCAGCCAGGTTTCGCAGCCGATCCTGCGACTTTCACAACTCTGGCAGGATTTTCAGCAAGTTCAGATATCGGTTTCAAGGCTGGCGGATATTTTGAACGCCCCTGCGGAACCGCGACCGAAAATCGCCGTCAATCTGCCGCCGCCCAAGGGCGCATTGGAATTCAAGCGAGTTAACTTCCGCTATCGACCCGATGCGCCGAATGTCCTGAACGATATCAACGTTTCTATCCGGCCGGGTGAGGTCGTGGGGATTGTGGGAGCTTCCGGTTCAGGGAAATCCACTCTCACAAAACTTGTTCAGCGGTTCTATCTCCCGGATAGCGGTCAGGTGTTTCTGGATGGGCAGGACATTTCTCAAAGTGACCCCGCGTGGCTGAGAAGTCATATCGGCGTGGTGTTGCAGGAGAACATGCTGTTCAACCGCACTGTGCATGACAATATTGCTTTCAGTAACCCGGCAATGTCGCGCGAAGTTGTTATCCGAATGGCGCTGATGTCCGGTGCGGATGAGTTTATTACGAAGCTGCCTCGCGGTTACGATACGATGATCGAGGAGCGCGGGGCAAATCTCTCCGGTGGCCAGCGGCAAAGGATAGCGCTGGCTCGCGCTCTGGCAACCAATCCGCCCTTGCTTATTCTGGACGAGGCGACGAGCGCATTGGACTATGAAAGCGAGCGGATTATTCTCCAGAACATGCGTGATATTGTTCGGGGACGAACGGTCATCATCATCGCTCACAGACTGGCGACTGTTCGCTATTGTAATCGCATCATCGGCATGAAAGACGGCGCCATCACCGAGCATGGGACACACGAAGAGTTGCTCGCTCGACCTGATGGGACCTATGCGCATCTCTGGAACCTTCAAAGCGGAAGTGTTTTCGCGTGAAAATCGATGCCCGCTCCACCCGTCGCGCAAGATCCCATGGCAAAAGAAACGAAGAGGCTCTCCGCGAGGATATGGAGTTTCTTCCAGCGGCTCTTGAAATACTGGAGACACCGCAGTCGCCTGTCCGGATTGCATTTTTATGGTTCATCTGCATCCTGGCAACGTCGCTGCTGGTTTGGGGATGGTTCGGCAAATTTGACATCGTCGCAACAGCGCAAGGTAAGATCCAACCGATCGGGCGTGTAAAAATCATTGAATCGCTTGAGCACGGAAAGACCAGTTCTGTCGCTGTTGGCAATGGGGATGTCGTCAAGGCCGGGGATGTTGTTGCCGAACTTGACGACACTGAAACGAGGGCCGACGAGGTCGCGAAATCAGGTAGTTTCAACACTCTTCAAGCGGAAATTCTGCGGCGGGCTGTCTTGCGTGAGGCGCTCGCCGAATTGAAAATGAGCCTGTGGCAACAGGCGGACAAGTCGGAATATCCACTATTGGCTTTTCCCGAAAACATGCCGGAATTGATACGCTTGCGCGAGCAGACAGTATTTGAGGCCGATCTCCGGGGCGTATGGGCCAACATCCATAGTCTGGCTGCCCAGCGCCAGCAGAGACAAGATCAGATTGTTGGGCTGACGGATGCGATCGCCTCTCAGCGTGAACTCGTCCAGACACTGGAGCAGCGGGTGACGATGAGGTCGCAACTGCTTCAGTCTCGCGCTGGCTCCCAGGTCGAAGTCATCGACGCTACGCAGGTGTATCAGGAGGCGAAATCGGCTTTGGCCGACAAGCTTGCCCAATTAATGGGCGCAAAGGCGGAAGTGAACGTTGTCATCGCAGAGGCCGAGAAGCTCGTTGAAACAGCCTCCACCGACAATGCAAACCGCTGGTTGGATGCGCAACGGGCAATGGACGAGCTGGAACAGGAGTTGATCAAGGTGCAGCGCCTTCAAATCCGCTCACCGATCGACGGGGTCGTTCAGCTCTCATCCATCACGGCCGTTGGCCAGGTTGTGACGGCAAACGTCGAATTAATGCGTATTGTTCCACTTGATGCCGACCTTGAGATTGAAGCATATTTGCCGAACAAGGATATCGGCTTTGTAGAGCCGCAGCAGTCCGCCGTCATAAAGGTCGAAGCATATCCTTATACTCGATTTGGCGTGTTGAAAGGAGAAGTTAAGCGCGTCTCCTCGGATGCCATTCCAGAACCGGATGCTCAGAATCTTGAGTCAACAATGGCGCAATCTGCTCAATCCATCATCCCAACGGGCAATGCGCAGAGAGTGCAGAATCTTGTATTCCCCATCACTGTCACCCTTCAAGACAGCGTTATGCAAATCAACGAGGGGTCTGTGCCAGTTACACCTGGCATGAGTGTAACGGTTGAAATCAAAACGGGACAACGCCGCATTTTGGAGTATTTGTTTTCGCCGTTGGTGGACGTTGCTTCCGAATCGATGAAGGAAAGATGATTTCAAAATTGGTTCAGCGCACGGCGCAAAACCGGCAAAAAAGACAGAGAAATCAATTCCGCTTTTACGGATGATGCTGTAGTCTTTGCGTGACAAAACAGAGCAGCAATCAGGCTCGGGTAATCTTCAGATCAACTGCGTTGCGCAGGCTTTCTGCCCGCACCATCCGTAAAAGAGTGGTTGAATTTCCCCTTTATGAAAATAGACAGGAAAACGACGCTTAAGGATGTGGCGAAGGAAGCGAATGTTTCGCTGAGCACGGCCTCGCATGCCATCAACGGTACGGCGTCGTTGACCACGCAGGTGCGTGAGCGGGTGCTGGAAGCGGCCCGTTCGCTCGGTTATCTCGAAAACCGCCGGCAGAAGGCGACGATTGCCACCCTGCGTGTCGTGTTGCTGGCGATGACCAATGATGCAGCGCCGCAGAGCGATCTCAACATGGTCAGCTGGACGATGCTGAATGGCTTCCGGCGCGAATGCGAACGGCGCGGCATCCGCATCGTTCCGTTCGTCGGCGCCACAAACCGGCTTGACCCTCTGGTGGTGGCGCAGGCGGCGGTTGCCGATAATGTCGATGGCATCGTGGTGTTGAACGACGACAGGCCGCAGTTGGTGCAGGCGCTTGCAAAACTCGGCAAGCCGGTGGTGCTGATCAATGGTGAAGACCCAGCCATGATTGTCGATACGGTGACGGCCGAGAACCGTTTCGGCGCCCGCCTTGGCATCGAGCATCTACTTGCCCTTGGTCATCGCAATATTCTGCACATTACCTGGAAGGGCCGCACGACGATCCGTCGCCGTTACGACGGCTATAGCGATGCCTTTCTTGCGGCGGGGTTTCCTGTGCCCACGGATATGGTCATCGAGGTGGAGAGTTACGAACCGCAATGGGGTGAGGCCGCCATTCGCAGCCTTCTTGCCGAAGACCGCCCGCTCAGAAACGCCACGGCCATTTTCTGCGCGGCGGACAATCTGGCGCTCGGCTGTCTGAAAGCCCTGACGGAAGCCGGTGTCCGAGTTCCCGATGGCGTTTCGGTATTGGGTTTCGACGACATCATGCCGGCCGCCTTCAGCGCGCCGCCGCTCAGCACCATTCAATTGCCCGCCGACAGGCTGGGCGGTGCCGCCCTTTCGCTTCTGGAACAGCGGCTTCTCGCCGCCGACCCGACCCGACCCGCACACCGGCTGGAACTCGGCTGTCGCCTTGTGCTGAGGGGCAGCATCGCGGTGCCGCCGAAGTAGCTGCCTTGCCGCTCAGGCTGGTGGTAGAATGTCTTTGGACAGCTAAATTTCCACCCGTCATTCCGGCCTTGAGCCGGAATCCAGCCGACGCGCGTCTGCGCGGCTGAGAGAGTCCGTCCAGCCCAAGGACTTGGGCTGGCTGGATACCGGCTCAAGGCCGGTATGACGGGGTGAGGGTGGCGCCCTACAATGTCAGCAACCGTTGATGGGCTGTAACGCAAAGCACCCCACGCACCGCTGTTACTTCATCCCCGTCCCCGCAATCCCTGTCGTGATATAGCGTTGCAGGAACAGGAACACGACGGTAACCGGCGCAAGGCTGAGGAAGGTCATAGCGAGAATATAGTGCCATTGCACCGAGAACTCGCCCTGGAAGGCATTAAGGCCCACCTGCAACGTGAAGTTCTCGCGGCTGCTGAGAACGATCAGCGGCCAGAGGAAGTCGTTCCAGCGCCACAGCACCGAGAAGATCGCGAGAACCGCAAGGGCCGGTGCCGTGAGCGGCAGGATGATGCGCCAGAAGATGCGGAATTCGCTGGCCGCATCGACGCGCGCGGCCTCGATCAACTCGTCGGGTATCGTCAGCATATATTGCCGGAGCAGGAATACGCCGGTCGGCGTTGCGACCGTGGGGATGATGACGCCCCAGAGATTATCCACGAGGCCGACGCCGACGATGACCAGATAGGCCGGCACCATGACGACGGTGAGCGGGATCATCAGGGTGGAGATGATCAGCACAAAAATCGCCTTCTCGCCGCGAAAGCGATATTTTGAGAGGGCAAAGGCGGCCATGGCGTTGACGATCAGCGTCAGAACCGTTGCGACGACGGTGACGAAGACCGAGTTCTTGAGGAAGGTGAGGAAGTTGAACTGGGTCAGCGGATCGGTGAAATTCTGCGTCGCGATTGTCAGTTTCTGGACGGGCGACATTTCCCGCGTATCGACGCTGACCGGCGGGCCGGGATTGGCCGGGTCCACCATCTGCGCCTTGATGCCGACACGCCGCACCATCGCCATTTGCCGCGCCGCGCCGTCGATGGTGGCGTTCCAGAGGCTGAGCGGCCTGTCATAACCCGGCACCTCTACCTGCACGGCGGCGCGCGGCAGGAGGCTCGGCGGAAACCGTGTGATCTCGGCTTCCGGTTTCAGCGACGACATCGCGGCCCAGACGACCGGTATCAGCACCGCGAGCGTGCCGCCGATGAGCCAGACCCAGGAGAGAATATCGGTGAGGCCGATCCGGCCGGGACGGCGGGTTCGTGTCAGGAACGTGACTGCGTTGATAGTGCCGGACATGATCAGGACTCCATCTTTTTGCCGAGGCGCAATTGCACCAGCGTCAGCGCCAGCAGAACAAGGCCCATGAGAACCGATGCGGCCGAGGCGAGGCCGAAGAGCCTCAGATCGCTGCCGAAGGCCATCTGGTAGATATATTGCACCACGAATGTGTTGGCCGTGCCCGGCCCGCCGCCATTGGTCAAAACCCACGCTTCATCAAATATTTGCACCGAGCGGATCATCAAAAGGATCAGCACGACGAGAAGGTTGGGGGCGAGCAGCGGCAGGGTGATGCGCAGCAATGTGCGCCGGGGCGAAGCGGCGTCGATGGCTGCTGCTTCATAGAGGTCTTTGGGAATGGCCTGCAACCCGGCAAGCAGGATGAGCGTGTAAAAGCCCATATGAAACCAGACGGATACGACCACGACGAAGAAGCGCGACCAGCCGACGTCAAGCAGGAAGATTTCCGGCGGCACGCCGAGCATCTGGAAAAAGGCGTTGAGCAACCCGTTGCGGTCGAGGAACCATTTCCAGATGAGGCCGATGACAACGGGCGACAGCAGCACGGGATAAAAGAACATGGCGCGGAAGAAACCGCGCGCGGCAATCGCCCTGTTGAGAATGAGCGCGGTGATGAGCGCGACCACCAGCGTGGCGACGACGTTGAAACCGACGAACCAGAGCGTGTTCCAGATCGCGGTCCAGAACAGCGATTCCCGGCAGCTTCCGGGGTCCATATAGCTCTGGCAATCGAGCAGCTTGCCGAAATTCTCCAGACCGACGAATGGGCGGTCGCTGATCAGCAGTTCTGTGCCGCCGGTAAAGGCATAACCGACGGCAATCGCAATCGGCAGGAAGGTGAAGATGCCGAACAGAACGAGGTTCGGCATCAGGAAAATATAGGGCATGCGCCTTTTGCCGATCAGCCGCTCGATGAAGTTGAGCGGCACTTCAGCGATCGCCATCACGGCATCGAGCGCACGGTCGGACAGTCTCGCGAGCTTCGGATTGGCCATGCTAACCTCTCCCCTGGCTTTCGAGACGCGGTAGCGCCAGTTCGGTGGCGGGGTCGAAGACATGCACCCTTTCGCGCGCCGGCATGATGGTCAGCACGGAACCGGGCGCGGGCGCGAAATGGCCGGCCTGATGCACGATGATCTGGTCTTTCTGGCCCTGAAGATTGCCGTAGAGATAGGTCTCGGTGCCGAGGCTTTCGTGATACTGCACCTCGAAGGGCAGGCCGGCATTGTCAGTGATCGAAAAATGCGACGGGCGGATCCCCGCCAACACCGCCTGTCCGGGGGTGACCGCGGCCGGATCGACGAGGCAGGGCAGGGACACGCCGTATCCGGCGTCAATGGCGATGCTGCCGTCGCTGCCCTTGGTGATGGTTCCCTTCAGCATATTCATGCGCGGCGAGCCGAGGAAACCCGCAACGAAGAGATTGCGCGGATTGTCGAAAAGCTCAAGCGGACTGCCCACTTGCTCGATACGCCCGGCGCGCAGCACCACGATCTTGTCGGCCATGGTCATGGCTTCCACCTGATCATGGGTGACATAGATCATCGTTGTCTTGATATCGCGATGCAGGCGGGTGATTTCCGCACGGGTCTGCACGCGCAGCGCCGCATCGAGGTTCGATAGCGGCTCGTCGAACAGGAAGATGTCAGGCTCGCGCACGATGGCGCGGCCGATGGCGACGCGCTGGCGCTGGCCGCCGGAAAGCTGTTTCGGCTTGCGGTCGAGATAGGGTTCGATGGCCAGCATGCGCGCGGCCTCGTTGATGCGGCTTTCGATTTCCGCCCGCTTGAAACGCAGGTTTTCCAGACCGAAAGCGAGGTTCTTGCGCACGCTCATATGCGGATAGAGCGCATAGGACTGGAAGACCATGGCGATCTTGCGCTCGGCCGGCGAAAGCGCGCTGACGTCGCGCCCGCCAATGTCGATGGTGCCTGATGTCACATCCTCAAGGCCGGCGATGATGCGCAGCAGGGTGGATTTTCCGCAGCCGGATGGGCCGACGAAAACGACGAATTCGCCGTTCTCGATCTCAAGATCGATGTCATGCAGGACATGAACGGCACCGAATGCCTTGTTGAGGTTCTCTAGCTTCAGACTTCCCATTACCTGCTCCCTTCGGGCAAGCGCGTCGTCGCGACGATCTCTTCGATGTTCCAGCCCTTGGGCAACGGCGTCGTCCTGCCGATGGCGACATCATGCGCCGAGAACCCGTGAACGCCGGAGAGATAAACCGCGGGCATTCCGCCGGGATAATCCTCCATGCCGACGATCCTGCCGTCGGCGCTGCGCGTCCAGGCATTGGCGCGACCGGCGGCCTCCGGGCTTGGTGCAATATCCGCATTGGTCGGGCGAAGATCATATTGCAGACCGGTGCCGAGTTTGCCGGGCTGCTGCGACAGCGTGATGCGGCTGAGCGTCACGTTGTGGATGCCCGCCTTCGAGGTGGCGACGAGATTGATCGCCCCTTCCATCGAACCGCTGAGGTCCTCCACGACAAGGTTTTCGACCTTGCCGGCCTGACGTTCGGGGCGGCGGTCTACCACTGTGACGGTCACGGCTTCACCCGATCCCCAGAACCCGCCCGGCGTTTCGTGGCACTCGGCCTCGATGCGCGAAAAGCGGATGTTGCGCATCGCGCCGCCATCGCGGGAAAAAAGACCGATGCCGCGATTGGATTGGACGATCTTGCAATCCTCGAACACCACATCGGTGAAATCGCCGAAGGATTCCGTGCCGAGTTTCAGCGCGCAGCTCATGCTTGAGACGGTGCAGCGGCGAACCGTGATGTCGGCGCAGGCACCGACAGCCTTGCCATCCGGCCCGGCGCTGGTCTTCAGGCAGATGCCGTCGTCGGCGGTGGAGATGGTGCAATCCTCGATCAGCGCGCGCCGGCAGGCATCCAGCACGATGCCGTCGGTGTTGGGCAGGCGGCGATCGTTCTCGACACGGACGTTGCGGAAATCGAGGTCCTCGCAATCGACCATGTGCAGCGTCCACATCGGCGAACCGGTGACGTGGAGGTTCTCAAGCCGCACATTGCGGCAGGCTTCCAGTACCATCACGCGTGGGCGTTTTGCTGCCGGGATATAGGTTCCCATGGCTTCGTCATCGCCGATGATGAAGTTTTCACCGCCCGCCTCGATGCGGCCGGGGCCGGTGACGGCGATATTGCTCGCGCCCTTGGCGATGATCATGCCGCGATCGGAATCCTCGGCAATGACCGAAACTGTCGTATGGGCATAGGCATGGTAATCGGAAATTGGCGCCAGCACCGCGTCCTGTGCAAGGTGCAGCTCCACGCCGCTCATCAGCCGCAGGCCGCCGCTGACATGTCGCCCGGTGAGCAGAGAGACACGCCCGCCACCTGCCGCCGACACCGTTTCTATCGCCTGCTGGATTTCAACTGTGGCATCGCGGCCATTGGATTTTATGGTGATTTCGGTACGCACGGTCATGATGCTTCCGGCCTTTCAAGGAATACGTCGATCAGGAGCAGCATGGTCAGTGCCTGCCCATAGGGCGTGGGCAGGTTGGGAATGCGGCGGTAAAATTCGAGGTCGTGGCCCATCGGTGTGCCGTCCGAGACACCGTGAACGACACCTTCGTCATCGATATTGCCCAGCACCGCCTTTAGCGCGCGCTCTGCATGGGGGCGGTTTTCTTCACCGAGAATACCGGCCTCGATGCCGCGCAGAATGCCGTAGGCGATGCCAGCGGTCGCCGATGTCTCGACCGGTGAGGTCGGATCATCGAGCAGCGTGTGGAACATGCCGTCTTCGCGCTGATATTGGCGCAGCGACCGCACCTGGCTTGCCAGCACGTTTGCGAGGAAACGCTTGTCCTTTTCAGCAAGCGTCGGCACCAGTTCGAACAGTTCGGGGATGGCGACGGTGATCCAGGAATTGCCGCGCGCCCAGAAGGCATCAGCGAAATTGTGGCGTCCGTTGAAGGTCCAGCCGTGATACCACAGCCCGGTGACGGGGTCGGACAAATAGCGCGCATGGATCATGAACTGGTAGACTGCCTCGTCGATCCAGTCCTGACGATTGCAGACCACACCGGCGCGGGCGAGGAACAGACATGCCATGAACAGCGTGTCGTCCCATAATTCGCCCTCGTTCAGCCGTTCCTTGACGACGTGCTGGAAGCCGCCATCTTCGGTTTTCGGCAACTCATGCACCAGCCAGTCGGCCCAGTCTTCCACCAGCGCCCGGAAATCCGGTCGGTCGACATGTTCGGTGAGGATGACGAGCGGCAGCATCGGTGCCGAGCTGTTGATCTGGCGCGGCGGCAGGCCGCGCTCAATCTGCCAGCCGTACCATGTCACCAGATCATCCAGTGCCTTGCGGTCGTTTGCGGCAAGCGCCCGGCGCAGGAAACCATAAAGGCCAACGCCCACTTCCCAATCCCATTCGTCGAACTGGATCTTGCCGTCTGAACTGCCGCTGGCCAGACCTTCCTGTATGCCCTTGAGGCGGCTGAAGGCGGCGGCAACATTGTCGATCGTCGTCCTGAGAGTGTCTTTTTCCATGATTAGCTGGTTCATCTGCTGGTTCCGCTTAGGAGTAGAATGGCTGTGCCGCGCCGCTGCCTGCGGCGGTTTCGGCACTGTCGAAGGTGATTTGCGGCTGGGGCTGCTCGTGGTCGAAGGCCATGGCTTGCCCGCCGATGGTGAAGGTGCCGTCCCAGTCAAGGACGAGTTCGGGACTGCCGGGCGGCGTGACTGATAGCAGGCGCTTGTCGGCGTCGAAGGTCACCTGCGTGGCGAGAATTCTTGCGCGGAAGCGGGTGAATTCGTCCGCATCCCCGCACTCTATGATGCCGATCCAGCCGGCGCGGCGGCCGGGGGACCGGACCTCGCGGTTGGCGGTCGCGCCGGTGGTGACAGGTTCAAGCCCATTGGTCGCATAAAGTGCTGCAAAGCCGCGGCCGGAGCGGGTGATGAGCCAGTTGCCCTTCGTGACCACCTCGTCCAGCCCGTCGCGACCGAGATAGGCATGGGTCCAGTCGTTGCGGTGATCGCCCGTGTCGAAGATCATCATCGCGATATCCCGGTGCTGCGCCACGCGCGGCAGGATGCCGCTGCCCGCCCAATAGGAGGGGCGCTGTGTGCCCCAGGGATCATCCTCGCCGGGATGGTTGACCCACAGCCGCGCCATGGGATGACCGGAAAGTTTGATGTCCATGACGTGCTGCTGATGGCCCTTGCGGCCGGTCTTGTGATCGACAACGGTGGAAAGCTGGGCGGCCTCGTTCTTGAAAAGCACGAGCTTGCCCGGCTCCTGCCCCTGCGCGTAACGTGCCTCGACCATTCGGCCGCTTGCCAGCTGCGAAAGGGCAGCGAGATGTGGCGGCGGCAGATAGTCACCGCAGCAGAACATCGGCAGCGAGGCGACGCCATTGTTGAGCCAGCCGTGACCGAATGCTACCTGCGCAAAGGGTGCCAGTTCCGTCAGCGGCCCGGCGCGTAATTCCTTGTCATAGGCTCTGCCTTGCGAACCGGAGGGAACGCCGCCAAGTGTGTGCAGCGCGATCATTTCGAAAATGAGGTCGAGCTGGTGGCGTGCATGCGCTGCAAGTTCCGCTCCCGCCCAATGTTCGATGGCGAGAAGGCCGATGAAATCCACCGGGTAATAGGCGGCTGAGTTCCATTCGGCGAGACCATGCGCCTCAACACTGTCGAACCAGCGCTGCAGCCGCTCAGTGGCGAGTGCCGCCTGTTCTCTGCCCGTGCGCCCGGAAGCGCTAAAGACGGCGTTTGGCAGATAGTCTCCGGCCAGCAACTGGCTGGTATGGAAGCACAGAACGTGGTTCTCGCTCCAGAACCACATGACGTCGTTGCCGGGTTCGTCCACCCAGTAGCGATAGGAGAGGATCGAGGCGTTGATCCGTTCAAGCATCTGAGGAGGAAGCCGGTCGCCGTAGGCGCGCACCAGCCAGAGGAGCGGCACCAGCACGAAATCGGAGCAATCCTCCCGCCGGTCGATGGAATGCAGTGTTGCGTCGACAATGCCGCCGATCGTTTTCATATCGTCGCTGCCGGTGGCGACCATTGCCAGCGCGCGGCCGATGCGCCAGGCGCCGAAACGGGCGCTGAAGGACAACGCCGCCTTTTTTCGCTCGGCAATATCGGCAGCAGCCGGTTGCGGCACCGTATCGGCCATGAAGGCGGCGTCGATGACGCGCGTCACCGTTCCGGCCCCTGAGCCGATGGTGATCTTTACGCCGTGATAGCCATCCGCGATACCAATGGTTTCGGGGATCGTGAGCGAGGACTGCCCGGCTTTCAGCACGGTATTCCCCTCGGCAAGAGCGGCACGCTCGTGGCCGTGGCTTTGGACCGCGACGTGGACCGGCAGGTCGCTTGCCGGCGCGGCATCAAAGATGAGTTCAAGCGCCGTGCCCGAAAAGACGTCGCGGGCCGGGCGAACATCGCGCACCAGTGCGGCAAGACGCTTTGTTTCTTCCCGGTCGAGCGGCACCGGCAGCACGACGGTCAGCGGCGTGGCGTCGATGACCTCAAGCTCGAAAAACCAGATGATGTCGCGTTCCGCCAGATCTTCGCAGAGCAGCAGCACCTCGTTGTCGCCGGCTTTCAGATCGAGCGTGATGTCGCTGATGTTTTCGACATTGCGGATAAATGGTTCAAAACGCACCTGTTCGACGCCGCCCACCCAGATGCGCACGCCGCCGCAGGTGCGCAGCCGGAAATGCGCCTGTCTTGCGCTGTCGCTGCGGAAGGTGCCTTTCAGCCAGCGCTGCACATGGGTCGGAGCATGCCAGAAGCCGGTAAATTCGACGCGGCGGTTGGAGCCCGGCAGATTGAGATGGGAAACCGGCCAACCGGTGTCCGGCGCGATCTCGCGGTCGATCATCGTCCGCTGGAAGGCCTTGCGGCAGGGCAGGTCGCCGACATCCACGAAACCATTGATGAAGCGATAATTGACGCGGTCTTCCGCCGGTGCCGCGATGCCGGGAAATGCGGTTTCCACCAGATCCGAGACGATCCAGGCGGTCACCGTTTCGCCGTCAGCGACGATATATGTCGGCTGCGACGCGCCCGCTGCCAATGCTCCATCTGTCATAATGGATCGTCTCCCTACGATCTTTATGAAATTATTTTCACAAATCTGATTTCGCTTTCTCGCGTCGATTTGTGCGATTTAGCCGAAACAAACAGCTTGACGTTTATTCTGTCAAGTCGCAAAACATCATAAATCGAATTAAGAAGAGGAGCTTCGGTTCGATTTATGAAAAGTTTTTCATTGGGAGGATGAGCATGGTGAAATTGTTTTCGGGCGTCAGCGCCCTCGTATTGGCCTCGATTGCCGGCCTCTCGGTCGCAGAGGCCGAGACCAGAACGATCACGTTCCTTTTTACGGATGACGACCAGGGTTATGTGCAGCGCATGTCGGAACTCAGCAAGGAGTTCGAGGCGGCCAATCCGGGCGTGAAGATCAATTTCGTCTCCTCCGGTTATGACGCCGTTTCCAAGCAGTTGCCGGTGCAGCTTGCGGTGGGCGAGGGGCCGGATGTCGCCAAGATTACCGACTGGCAGCTCGCCTCCTATTATCTCGACATGCGCCCCTACATGAAGGATGCGGATGGCTTTGCGAAGCTGCACGGGTCCAGCCTTGCCCAGTTGCGCCTGCCCGGTGTCAACGATCCGCAGTCGATCAACGGCTATATGGCGTCGCAGACGCTGAACCTGCCCTTCGTCAACAAGACGTTGTTCGAGCAGGCGGGTGAACCCTTGCCTGGCCCGACTGCAAAATTCAGCGAAATCGTCGAGGCGTCGGCCCGCGTCGCCAAGTCGACCGGCGTGCAGATCCCCTTCACCATGGATCGTTCCGGCCACCGCTTCTCCGGCGGTGCCTTCGCTTATGGCGCGACCTATGTGAAGGACGGCAAGTTCAGCTTCCCTGACGATGCGGCGAAAAAATACATCGCCGATATCTATTCATGGACGCAGAACGGCAGCTTCCCCAAGGAAATGTGGGGTGCGGCGGGCGGCTCGCAATACAAGAACATGGGTGACGAGTTCGTCAACGGCAACGTCGTGACCTATCTGGCCGGCAATTGGATGGTCAATCCGTTCCAGAACAAGATCGGCGACAGCTTCGAATGGACGGCGATCAATGCGCCGTGCGGCGATGCCGGATGTTACGCCATGCCCGGCGGCACCGCGATCGTCGGTTTCAAGCGCACCAAATATCCTGAGGATGTCGCCCATTTCGTCGAATTCCTCGGCTCTGAAAAGGTGCAGCGGGAAATCGCCGAGAATTATGTGATCCTGACCGGCGCTGAAATCGTCAATCCGCAATACAAGCTGAAGAGCGAAAACGCCAAGGCGGCGATGCAGGTCTTCCTCGACAACAAGAAGAACGTGCCGCAGGCCGCCCGCGAATTCGAACATGCCAAGGGCGGTACCGCCATGTACCAGCAGATCGTTCAGCGTATGAGCCAGCTCATCGTCGGTGAGTTGACGCTCGACCAGACCTACAAGGTTCTGGAAGACGACGTCGCCAAGATCAACGAGGCCGTCGCGGTCAAGAAGTGATGAACGCCCGTTCTCTTCTGACGAAATAACGAGCTTTCGATCTGCCCGGAGTGACGCTCCGGGCAGATATCCCCGCTTGTGCGTGGGCCGCACCGGCATATGTGATCTGCCTAAATCAGCAAGTCGAAAAAAAACTGCAATACGCCCGGCATAAAGCTGTCGGCGTGGCGCGACGGAAGCTCTGCGCGCGCCCGCTCTA
Organism: Rhizobium sp. AN73; assembly: GCF_030757975.1. Classification (NCBI taxonomy): domain Bacteria; kingdom Pseudomonadati; phylum Pseudomonadota; class Alphaproteobacteria; order Hyphomicrobiales; family Rhizobiaceae; genus Rhizobium; species Rhizobium sp. AN73. The sequence continues at coordinate 172,412 of NZ_JARWME010000001.1, read as the reverse complement.
GTCACGCGTTAAATCATAGGATTCGTCATGGCCAAACTGAAGATGTCGTCTTTTCCGTCCGCACGGTCGACCTTGCTTGCCTCCGTCGCATTGCTGGTTCTTGTGCCGAACGCACTGGCATTCGAGCGCACTCAACCCGCAGGTCAGGGTTATGCCATTACGGTGCCCGAACCCACTGCTAAATACCCGCTGCCGCTTTCCGACACCTATCGCAACCAGACCGGCAAGAATGCCAAGGGCGAAGACGTCCGCGCCTATGACGACCGCGACAATCCCGTCATCGAAATCCTGTCCGGTTTTAATCGCATCTGGACGCTGGGCGATGAAAAATGGGCGGATGGCGGCGCCAATGGTGACGGACCTGCCGATTTCAGCCATGTGAAGGCCGTCGACCCTGATGTCTGGCAGGAAAACATGCGTTACGTGCTGTCCGTCACCGGCGAGAACCGCACCCCCGCTGCGGCTTTTGACGCCTATATGAACGACCGCCGCTCGCAGAGCTACAGCATGATCGACGGCATGGGACCGCTTGCCGACTGGTATCGCGAAGGCGCGGGCGCAACGACGACGATCAACCATACATTGGCGGATTTCGATCCGAACGAGGTCATCACCCGCAAGGAAGAGGACAAGGGCACCGAGGCCGGAACGGAGGATTCCGAGTTGAAGAATGTCGTCGCCCTCATGAAGGTGATGCGTGGCCCGGAAGGCACGACGTCGCCAGCGAAGTATTTCTATTCTTCGCCGCGTCCCTGGCGCATGAACGACAAGGGCGAGGTGATAGAGAACGGCACCGAAACGATCGGCGACCGCAAGTTCGAAAGTTACCAGTCCGGTGCCGGCGTTGTCGTGCCCGCGCTCAAATATGTGCGTGAAAATCGCGGACGCGCCAAGGATGGCGGTTTCCCGAGCGGTCACACCAATGCCGCCTATCTTGCCGCCATTGCTTATGCCTATGCCGTACCGGAGCGGTTTTCCGAATTGCTGACGGGTGCTTCCGAACTCGGTGAAAGCCGCATCGTCGCCGGCATGCATTCGCCGCTCGACGTGATCGGCGGCCGTATCACGGCAACCGCCATAGCCGCCGCCGTTCTGCAGGATCCGAAAAACGCCGGGATCAAGAAGGCCGCCCATGATGAATTGCAGGCCTATTTTGCAAAACGCCTGCCTGCGGGGCAATCCCTGATCGACTTTGCCCATGGTGGCAAAGCGGATGCCGGTCTTTCCGCCGATGACGCCGCCAACAAAGCCGATTATCGCCGGCGCATGACCTTCTCCTTCAGCCGGGACAACGCCGTTGGCGATGCGCCGATGGTGGTGCCGAAGGGCGCCGAGGTGCTGCTGGAAACGCGCCTGCCTTACCTCGATGCCGCACAGCGGCGGGCGGTTCTGTTTTCCACCGGCATCGAGGCGGGTTATCCGCTGCTCGATGACAGCAATGGCTGGGGCCGAATCAATCTGGTTGCCGCCGCTGGCGGTTACGGCTCGTTTAACGGCGATGTCGATGTGACGATGGATGCCAGTGCTGGCGGGTTCAACGCCGCCGACCGCTGGACGAACGACATTGCCGGGGCAGGGCGTCTCGTCAAATCGGGCAGCGGTGCGCTCACGCTCACCGGCGCCAACAGCTATAGCGGCGGCACGATCCTGCAGGACGGAACGCTCGTGGCTTCCTCCGCCGATGCGCTTGGCACTGGCGGCGTGCTGGTTTCCGGCGGAACGCTTTCGGTGAAGGGCGACCACGGCGTCGTCATCGGCGGCGATTATGCGCAGACGGGCGGCACGCTGGCGCTTGACTCGCAAAAGGCTCCGTTGCGGATCAAGGGCAAGGCGACGCTTGACGGCGCAACCCTGCGGCTTGCCTTCGATGGTGCCGCACCTGCCGCTGGTACGCGCTTCGACCTGATCGCCGCGGATGGCCTCACCGGCACCTTTGCCACGATCGATGCGGGCAACGTGAAGGTGCGTCCGGTCTATACCGGCTCGGCTTTGTCCGTGGTGGTCGAATAGTCCATTGGGATAGTGTTTCCGGGCGCGGTGCAAACCGCCGCGCCCGGTTGACCGGGCTACAGGAAATAACGGACCCTGAGCGGCAAAAGTGTTGCCCCGAGAGCCGAGGGGTCGCCTTCTGTTTCGCCGAGGACCAGCTTTGCTTCCTTCGGGCCGACGCCGTAGCGGTGTTCGCGTTGCGACGGCATGTGCGCGCGTTCGATCATCATCCGGCCGAGCGCGAGGCGATCGGTCACATCATTGATGCGACCCTGCCGCCGCTCGTCGACGTGTAGCCCCAAAACCATGCCGACGATTGCGACCGTATTACGCATCACGCCGCTATGTGGCGACTTATACCTTTCCCTAAGTGCCGAGCGCGTTCCGAATGTGCGCAAATTATGCGCATCCGGTTCGACATTCTGAATTCGCATCTTGCCGTCTTGCTGGATGACGCCGCCGCGGCCATGTCCATCGAAACGGTTAATGTCGACGAAAACGTGTGCGCCATCAATCACAATGGCGCAGAAGTTCGGCGCCTGCGGCAAGGCGGGAGATACAAGGAAATCAAAAGAGGCTGGAGCAAACTACACACAGGTGCGTCTTATAGACGAGACTGACGGCTTACTTGATTGCCACCAACATAGGTTGAGCTACGCCCCAGTATCCCAGTTCGATGTTCGCGTACAACTCTGCATAGCAGTCGGAGAAGCCGCATTGACGCATGTCGTCGATGAGGTCAAAACCGAAGCTCGTAAAGCACAGTGACGGCGGGCCGAGAGGGTTACCGTGGTACTCTTCCGGAAGAAGGTGAACAAGCTCACCTTTCTCGTCGATCTTAGCTCTGACGTGGCTAACGCGCGATGCCAAAGTAATCGGAACAGTGTAAAATAGGACACCGCCCGGCTTTAGAGTGCGATATATCTCGCGGAGAGCCTTTCGATAGTCGGGAACGTGTTCGATAACATCGAAACTCAAGACAAAGTCGAAGACGTTATTGTCAAAGGTCAAATTCATGATGTCCTGGCACAGGACACCGTCTTTCTTTTTACCAAGTGGCGTATCTAAGAGATACTCACTGCCGATAAGATTGGGAAAATCACGGGAGAGCTCCCGAAACATCGGCGTCACCTGTTCCGTTATATAAACGGATTGATTAGGCCGCGGATTGAACATCTCGAACAGGTATTGGAGCGACGCCCTCATGCGCGCATTCAGGCTGGTCTTGTTACAGCTCAAAGCCTCTCGGTACAGGAACCCATGACCTTCCAGCCATAATTCGAGCCCGAGACGAAAGGTCGTCTCGACGCCCGTCAGACCATTGAAGCCGTCGAGTACGATGTCGTGCGTCGGCTTTGTTTTGAAAGGATCAATCCAACGAGGCAACCGCAGTTGCTGGTATTCTTCATATGTCCTGATCTTGCCGAGCCAAGGCGATTGCCCCATGCTGTCTGTCCAAGGCGGCCCAGATTTGCTTAACGTATTTACATTTGACATACTGCCTCGGCGACTAACTAACTTTCGGGGGTCTGCGACGTAATTTCAGATGATTTGGCATCAAAAGTGATTCTTGGCAATTCGATCCTCTGATGGTTCATAAATTAACGCGGAAGCAAAAGAACTAAGAACCCTAGGTAATCTGCAGCCTTCTCGATCTTTGGAAACGATATTCGAGCTACCGCACCCTTGATCGCACTGATTTCAAATCATATCAAGCAGGCAGTCGATTGAGGTCTCGTTCACAAAGAACGAATTGTTTTTTTTAATTATAAAGGGGGAAATTATCAGTGCTCGCGCGGCGACAGCCATGCACCGATAGCGTATCCTACGCTGGCAGAAGCGACCTTGGACGAACTATATGTCGAACTCGCTGAGCACGGCGTCGATGTCCACAGTGCAATCGACGGGCGATTTCTGCATCGGCTTGGGCCGAGCAATAAAAAAGCCTGAAGGCAAGCGAGCAGCGCAGACCGGAGATCGCCAAAGCATGTGATCTGTGGATCAACCGCTGTAAGCGGTTCTTCAACAAGGCATAGTCGCGGCTCATCTTTATCGAGGGGACACCGACTAACGCACGCCTGACGAAACGCACCGGATGGTCTCAAAAGGGAAGCCGCTTCGCAGCCTTTGCTCCCTGCGGTCACTGGAAACGCAGACCTTCATCGCTGGGCTGCGCTGCCATAGCTTCACAGCACCATGGATCGTCGATACGCTGATGAACAGCCGCATCTTCGAGACTCGGATCGAGACGCAGCTTGCACGGACCCTGTCCAAGGGTGACGTCATCATCCTTGAGAAGGTCGGCTTTCACAAGAGCGAACGCGCCTAGCAACTAATCAAGGCCAAGGGGGGCTTCTGTTTCTGCCACGGTATTCGCCGGACATAAACCCCATCGAAATGGCGTTTTCAAAACTCAAGGCGCTTCTGCGAAAGCGCGCCGCCCGCAGTTTCGATACCATTGCCGAGGCTCTCGGCGACATTATCGCCTTTTTCTCTGTCATGGAGTGTAAAAACCTCTTCCCAGTAGGTGGCCAATCCGACTTGGACAAGCACATTGAGGAGATCCACGCGGCGCTCAATTCAAAATCTGACTAGAAGACATTTCCGTTATCTGCGGCACAAAATACAACTAAAGATTGTTATGGTGATTTACTGCGCCGACCTGAAAACTTGGCGAGGCTTCGCATCCTCCGTGGGTTCGAATCCCACACCTACGCCATCACGATTATAGGCTTTATCTTAAGCCAAAGAGGAATGGTTATTGGGGGGGGCGATCAGAGTTTGCTTGGGTTTGGCTATGCCCGGTCAATCGACGGGTGGCCGTTGCGAGATGGCGGAAAAAGAGTCGTCGTCCCGGCGACGGGACGGGTGCAGGTCAGCGACGGTGAAGGCCTTCGCCGTCTTGCGCTTGCCGGTGTCGGGTTGGTGTGCCTGGCGGCTTTTACTGTGCGGGAGGATATCGCCTCCGGCCGCCTCGTTTCCGTACTCGACCATCTCGATACGGCCAAAGGGAGACATTCCACACCGTTTATGTCGGCCAGCGCGGACCGCCGTCCTCACGCATCCGGGCACTGCTCGATTTCTCGGTGAACACGGACGGGTGAAATGAGGCACCACAGAGCGGTAGCCCGTTAAAGAAGACACCCGTTGTTAGTTTCACGACTGATCGTGGGGAAAACGGGATCGTTCAACCGATGGGCGGGGGCTTATTTTTTTGGACCCGTCAGCGTGAAAGCACCGACCGATTCCAGCCGTATGCGGGTATCGGCGGAAAGTGTGCTGGGTATCGCACCGCAGAGACTGCCCGTCGTCACCACGTTGCCTGCTTTCAGTATGCGACCCGTATTGAGTGCCCCATTGGCAAAGGCCAACAGCGGCGCGAGGGGATCGACATTCGGGTGTTTCACCGTGGCATTGAAGAGTTCCACTGATCCCTCGGTGACAACTAGCAGCGGCAGAGACTTACCGTTACCGGCAAAAACATCCACTATGTCCTCCTCTACCTGCGGACCGATGACGAAACCGTGGTTGGCGAGACGGTCTGCGAGGAAAAGCGGAAATGGCACCTGATTTTTCTCCGCCAGCCTGTAGCGGAGAAGTTCGACACCCAGATGGACCTTATCGATATAGCGCATCAGATCGGTTCTGGTCAGCGGCCCTTCGGTCGCGGCGGGGATGTCGGCGGAGAGCGTAAAGCATATCTCGACTTCTATTCCTTCGGTGCCATCAAGCGGAAAGGAAGCTACATGGTCATCGTTCAGCTGGCAGCAATCAAACATGGGTGCCCCAACGGCATCGCCGTCCGGGCGGATCGCCAGCTTCCAGCCGCCAATCGGTTTACCCCAATATCCGGCAAAGTCACGCTGAACCGCCATCGCCTCCCTCGGCGTGCCGGGAACAAGACCTTCCGCTTCCAGCGTCGCCAGGGAAATTCTCGCCCCGTCTCGACTTGCCTTTGCAAAGCGCTCCGCCAGTTGTTCAATCGCCGTCATTCCGCTCATGTCTCCTGATGATCTCACGTGCCGAATGCTGTCACGATTTGGCGCTGTTTGCCAAGGCCATCGATGCCAAGTTCGACAACGTCTCCGGCTTTCAGGAAGACCGGCGGCTTCATTCCAAGGCCGACACCGGGCGGTGTGCCGGTCGTGACCACGTCTCCGGGCATGAGGCGCATGAAGCGGCTGATGTAGGAGACGAGCGTGGCGATCGGGAAGATCATTTTCGCGGTCGATCCGGTCTGCATGCGCCGGCCGTTGACATCGAGCCACAGCCCGAGGTTTTGCACATCGTCGATTTCATCCGGGGTGACAAGCCATGGGCCGAGTGGTCCGAAGCTCGGGCCGCTCTTGCCCTTGGTCCACTGGCCACCGCGCTCGATCTGGAAGGCGCGTTCGGAAACGTCGTGGCAGACGCAATAACCGGCGACAACGGAAAGCGCTTCCTCTTCGCTGACGTTATAGGCGGGTTCGCCGATGACGAAGGCGATTTCCACCTCCCAGTCGGTCTTTTCCGAATCCTTCAGAAGCACGATCGGGTCATTCGGGCCGGAGATGCAGGAGGTGTGCTTGTTGAACAGCACCGGCTCCTCCGGAATAGGCGTGTTGGTTTCCAGCGCATGGTCGCTGTAGTTCAGGCCGACCGCCACGAAGTTGCCGACTGCGCCGACACAAGCGCCGATCCTGACATTGGGTGATACGATGGGGAGCGACGAGAGATCGATTTTCCGGAGATCGTCCAGGGAACGGCGCGAAAGCGTCTGACCGGTGATGTCGGTGAGAACGGAGGAGAGATCGCGGATATTGCCTTCGGTATCGATTGCTGCCGGCTTTTCATGACCGGCTGGGCCATAACGGAGAAGTTTCATGCTGTTTTCCTTATGCGGCGGATTGCTGAAGGGCGTTTTCGCCAAGCGAGAATTCGAGCCGGTAAAGCCCGCTTTCCACTGACCCCGTCAGGTCCTGTTTCGACAGTTTCTGTGCCAACGCGTCGCTGGCGTTTGTAACGGAAAGGGCCGAGCCGCCTTCGATCAGGATGATCCAGTTGGGTACGCCCACCTGCCGTCCCTTGCGTTCGGCGGTTTCAAGGCTGCTTGCGCCATTGTCCGCGATGCACAGATGCACGCCGCTGACGCCGTTCAGTTTGCCGATCTCGGTCAGGGCTTCGGATAGCGCCGATTGCAGCTCTGTCTTCCGCTCATCGGCGGCATCGAACCGGAAGGTGGCGATAAAGCCGCCGTCACCACATGCGTGCGAATATTCGGTGTTGCACACGCCGCGCGTCGTGTTGCGAAAGTCGGCGGTGGATTTTTTCGTCCAGGGCGTGGGGCTGTTCAGCCGCTCCAGATAGGGCTGCCCGACCAGCACCTGTGCGTCTGCCGCCTCGTAAAGCGTGAAATATTCCGGTGTGCCCTGTTCGGCGACATAACGGCGTCCGCGCAGGAAGCCGGGGATCGCCACGCGTTCCGGAATATGCTCGCGATTGTGCCATTCGATGAAGTTTTCGCGGCCTTCCGGCAAGATGTCGTTCCAGATGGCGACGACGGCCTTTCCCAAAAGAGACATAGGTTACCTCAATATGTTGCACGACCGCCGGACAGGTCAAAAACCGCGCCGGTCGAAAAACTGCATTCGGAAGAAGAGAGCCAGGCCACCATGTTGGCGACCTCGGCGGGTTCGAGAAAACGCCGCATCGGTATGCGGGAGAGAATGTCGTCCAGCCGTTCCTTCGGTGCGTCGATGCTCATCGCCGTCATGGAAGCGGCGGGTGTGATGGCATTGACGAGGATATCCGATGTCGCCAGTTCCTTGCCGAGGCTTTTCGTCAGTGCCACCAGTCCGGCCTTGGCGGCGCTGTAGGCCGCGGCCTGATGCATGCCCTCTTTCGCCTGGATCGAAGCGACATTGACGATGCGGCCGGAGCGGCTCGTCTTCGCCGTCTCGATCATCAGCGGCACGAGGGCGCGGCAGACCAGAAACGAACCAAAGAGATTAACGTCGATGATCTTGCGGAATTCCTCCACCGGGATTTCCCAGAGCGGCGCGACGTTGCCGACAATGCCGGCATTGTTGACGAGAATATCGAGCCTGCCGAATTGGCTGCGCAGTTCGGTAGCAGCCGCATCGATGCTGTGCGGTTCGGTGATGTCGACGCCGGATGACGCAAGACTCGCGAAGTGGCCCTGTTTTACGGAAGCCGGCAGATCCCAATGAACGACCGTTGCCCCGCAATCGCGAAGGCGCCGGCTGATGGCGGTGCCGAAGCCGCCCGCGGCGCCGGTGACAACCGCCACCTTGCCCTCTAAATCATAATATGTGGCCATGTTTTAAACCATTGTTCCGCGTCCCAGCCCGGCGGCATCCGCCGGACCGGGAGCGTCTGCGCTTACTTGGCGATGAGGCCGTTGGTGAAGAAGGCGTCAGCCGGCATATCGGTCTTGATGTCCTGATATTCCTTCATCAGGTCGAGCGTCTGCTGCCAGTCGGAGGTTGCCATTTCGCCCAGCGGGGCGGAGGGAGCGGACGGGGAGGGCAGAAGCTTGAGCGAGATTTCGAGCTGCTCCTTGAGGAGTTTCGGATCGCCGGTGGGCTTTTCCTTTACCGCTGCCGCAACCGCCGCATCTGGATCGGCCTTCGCCGCCTCGATGGATTTCAGCGATGCCGCGACAAAACGTTTGACAAGGTCCTCATTGCTTTCGATCAACTTCGTACTGGTGATGATCGTCAGGCCCTGCGTGTTGACGCCGAGTTCCGCAAAGGCAAACACCTTCTGTTGCAGACCCTTCGAATTGAGAACTACCACCTGGTTTTCAAGCCCGCCGAGAATGCCCGCCGCACGATCCTGCATGATTGCGATGATCTTGCCGGGGCCATCCACGTTCAGAATGTTGACCTTGGAGGCATCCACGCCGTTTTTCTTCCAGATGGCGGGCAGGAGGGCGAGCGATGCCTCGCCAGCGCTGGCCGCAACCGTTTTTCCTTCCACATCCTTGATGGACTTCACGCCGGAATCCGCCCGGAACGTCATCGCATAGGGCGAGGTGTTGAGCAGGCCAAGCACGGATTTGACCGGTGCGCCCTTCGAGGCGCCGGCAATCACGCTGCCGCCATCGGCAATGCCGAACATGTCGCCGCCGGTTGCGACCGACTGTACGGTGCGTGCCGAACCCTGGCCTTCGCCGATCTGCAGATCTGCAGATCGATGCCAGCATCCTTGTAAAAGCCCTTCTCGGCGCCGTAATAAAAGATGGTGTGGACGCCGCTCAAAAGGAAATTGAGCCGCAGCGTTACCTTGTCCTCGGCCGCGGCCGACTGCACGCCCGCCAGACCGACGGCGAGGGCAAGCACGCTGCCTGCCAGTGTTTTCTTCATTGTATTGAACATTTTATCCTCCCTTTTTAATTGAAGCATTCCTAGTAAAAGTGCGTAGCGGTTTTACGTCCGGAAAATGGCGCACTCTAAAGTCCTGGTTCAGGTCGCGCTCTTGCCCACGGTGAAATCATCCCGGCGCTGGGAGACATGCCAGGGGATGGCGAAACGCTCGATCAGTTCCACGATGCCGTAAAGAAGCAGGCCGAGCAGGCTCAGCACGATGATGACGGCGAAGGTCATGCTGGTGTTCATGTTGCCGTTATAGTTCAGCAGCAGGTAGCCAAGCCCGTTATCGGAAGCGACGAACTCCGCCACCACGGCTGCCGTGGCCGAGAGCGCGGCGGCAACCTTGAACCCGGCGAAAAGCGAGGGCAGGGCGCCGGGCAGTTCCACTTTCCAGAAAATCTTGAGGCGTCCGGCGCGATAGCTTTTGGCGAGATCATAGACGTCAGGCTCGATGGATTTGAAGGCCACGATGGAATTGACGACGATCGGGAAAAAGGAAAGCAGGAAGACCAGCAGGATTTTGGAGGGCAGGCCGAAGCCGACCCAGATGATGAAAAGCGGCGCGATGGCGATCTTCGGGATGATCTGAAGGATCACCAGCAGCGGGTAGAAGATAGCTTCGAAAGCGCGCGAATAAACCACGAGAAGTGCTAGCAGCGTTCCCATGACCACCGCGACAAGGAAGCCCAACACCATGGGCTGCAGCGTGTAGAGCGATGCCGTAAATACGATGGGCATATTGCTGTAAAGATCTGCAAACACTCGGCTCGGGGCCGGCAGAATATATTCCGGCACCTTGAGCGCCCGGACCGCGATCTCCCACACGATCCCAGCGCCCACGAGACTGCCAATCGTGTGGGCTTGGCCTTTGACGGCCCCCATGACTTTCGAAAACATGTTTCCTCCCGAAATTGCCCGATCGTTCAGCGGACAATTTTTAATTCATGGAACAATGTTCCATATGGACTGATGTTTCGTCAAGTGGTAATTCAGACAGAACAAGAGAATTGGAATGCAGCGGGAGGAGTGCATGTTGCAGAAGAAAAACGAACGGACGGCCTATGAGCCCGGCGTGCTGCTGGAGGGAGTCAGCAAATATTTCGGGCACCCGGATGCACCGGTCGTGGCGCTGGAAAAGCTCGATCTGACGATTGGCGACGGGGAGTTTGTGGCGATTGTTGGCCCTTCCGGCTGCGGAAAATCAACGATGATGCGGTTGATCTCGCGGCTTTCGCACGCGAGCACCGGCCAGATTTCCGTCTTTGGTGACGTTTCAAAGGACCCACCGCCCGGCATGAGCATCGTTTTCCAGAATCACGTGCTTCTGGCCTGGCGAACGATTATCGACAATGTGCTGTTCCCCGCCGAAATGACCGGGCGGAACCGGGAGGAATTGAGACCTCACGCTCTGGCGCTTCTTGAATCCGTCGGCCTGAAGGACTTTGCCGACCGATATCCGCACGAATTGTCCGGCGGCATGAAGCAGCGCGCCTCCATTGCGCGGGCGCTTCTGCTTCAGCCGAGGCTTTTGCTGATGGATGAGCCTTTCGGTGCGCTGGATGCGCTGACACGCGAACAGATGCGTATCGACCTTGAGGCGCTCTGGCTGAAGAGCCGCATGACGGTGGTGTTCATCACCCATTCCATCGACGAGGCGGTTCTTCTGGCGGACCGCGTCATTGTCATGACGCCGAGGCCGGGCCGGATCGAGAAAGTACTGGAGATCGACATGCCGCGTCCACGCGGACTGGCAGCGCGACGCGAGCCGGAATTTATCGAAAAATCCGAGGAAATCACCGAGATATTCCTTTCGCGTGGCATTCTGCAGCGCCATGCCTGAGCAGGCGGCGTCTCTTGTTTTCAGTTGAAGCAAGAGACGCCGCAACAACCTATTTTCGCATCGCCCGGGGTTCCCTCCCGATAAAGGCCGTGCACCTTCGACCGGAGAGTGAGATGGACAGGACGATCAATATACCAAGCGGCGGTGTCGAGCGGACGATCGCCATGCTGGAGCTTCTCGCCCTGGCCGAGGAGCCGCTGAAACTATCCGATGTCGCGCACCAGCTCGATATTCCCAAAAGCGCGTGCCACCGCATCCTGACATCGCTCATCGAAAACGGCTGGGCGTGGCAGAGCTCTGAAAGCGATTGTTACGCGCTGACCATGCGCATGGCACTGGTGGGCCAGAAACAGCTGGCACGGCTGCAGGTATCGGATCTGCGCCAACCGATCCTCAACGATCTGGCGGAGCGCACCCGCGAACTCGTTCGCCTGACCGCCGTGCAGAACAACACGCTTGTCTGGGTCGGTTCAGCCCGCGGCCGTCGTTCCGGTCTGGTGTTTGAGCCGGATATGAGCGCCGGCATCGTTCCTTATGCTACGGCGAACGGCAAGATTTGGCTGGCAAGCCTCGAAAGGGAGAGGGCGCTGAGGATCGCGCTTGAGGCGGGGCTCGGGCAACCCGGCCAGCAGGCTGCCAACGCGATCAACACCATCGAGGCACTCAACAGGGAGCTGGATGCTGTCGCCCGCCTCGGTTACGGCCGCGCGGTTGGCGAGGCCGAGGAGGGGGTAGGGGCAATTGCGGTTGCTATCCGTCAGGGAAAGGAAGTCGTCGGCACCATGAGTGTTGCCGCGCCGCTGACCCGGCTGACCGATGAACGGGTGGCGGAAATTCTGCCACTTCTGGTGAGGTCAGCGAGTGATATGGAAATCGCCTGGTAACGGACACCAGTCGGCCCGGGTGCCGCCGAGTATCATGAAAACGAAAAAGCGAAGGTTTGGGCGGCGTTGCCGCCCAAATTTGTTGGCTTATGCGACGTCCGCATCGAACTGGATAGTGTGCAGGCGCTTGTAGAGACCATCCGTTTCAAGCAGTTCGCGGCGGCTTCCCTGTTCCACGACCTCGCCATTATCCATGACGACGATCTTGTCGGCACGGTTGATGGTGGAAAGCCGGTGAGCAATGACGATCGACGTCTTGTTGTGTGTCAGCCGTTCCAGGGCGTCGCGCACGAGAGCCTCGGATTCGGAATCCAGTGCGCTCGTTGCTTCGTCGAGGATCAATATGTCCGCGTCTCTCAGCATGGCACGGGCGATGGCAACACGCTGCCTTTGGCCGCCCGACAGGCCGGAGCCGTTTTCGCCGAGCTTGGTGTCGTAACCGTTCGCCATTTTCATGATGAAATCATGCGCATTGGCGGCCTTGGCCGCAGCGATGATCTCCTCTTCCGTCGCGTTGTCGCGACCGACGGAAATATTGTGCTTTACGGTTCCCGAAAACAGGAAGGTTTCCTGGCCGACGTAAGAAACATGCTCGCGCAGGCTGGCGAAGGAAACGTCGCGCAAATCCATGCCGTTGATTTCGACAGAACCGTTCTGCGGGTCGTAAAGACGCATCATGAGATTGATGATGGTGGACTTGCCGCTGCCGGAAGGACCGACAAGAGCCGTCATCTTACCGCCTTCGAAGAGGACGCTGACGTCCTTCAGAACCGGCTGACCCGAAACATATTCGAAGCTGACGTTTTTCAGCGCCACGTCGCCGCTTGCCTTGGGAAGAGGTGCGGCGTCCTTCTTTTCGGTGAGCGTGAGCGGGGCGTCCAGAACTTCGAACATCATCCGCACACCGATCATGCCGCCTTCGATCTGCACGCGCATGCGTGCGAGACGCTTGGCAGGCTCATAGGCGAGAAGGAGGGCAGTAATGAAGGCCATCAGGTCGCCCGGCGAACCGCCTTTTTCGAGAACAGTGTAACCGGACACGGCGATGACGACCGCAATGGCGAGACCGGACAGAGTCTCCATGATCGGGCTCGTTGCAGCCTCAAGCTTCGCAATGCCATTGGCGCGTTGCTCGACGTCAGATACCGCCTTGTTCATGCGCTGGCGCATCAGCTTCTCAAGCGAAAACGCCTTGATGACGCGAACGCCGATGCTGGTCTCCTGCACGACATTGACGATTTCGCCAAGCGACGCGAGTTCCGCTTCCATGATCTTGCGAACTCGACGCAAAACAAGGCGAACGCTGAGGATCGCGATCGGTCCGATAATCATGGAAATCGCACTCAGAAGGAAATTCTGGGCGAACATCACGATGATCAAGCCGACGAGCGAAAGCAGATCGCGGATAAAGGATGTGACGATGGTGTCTATGACACTACGGGCGGCCTGGGCGTTATAGGTGACGCGAATCAGCAGTTCCGAGGACGGCAGGTTCTGAAAGAAGGAAACCCCCTGCTTCAAAAGCCTGTCGTAGATTTTGCGCTGTTGCTCTGCGACAATGCTGTTACCCGCTTTGCTCAGGTAATAGCTCTGCACGAAGGTGGCGAGGCCCTTCACAATGAAGATAGTCGCAACCGCGAAGGCAATCTTCAGGACAACGTCGAAGCCCTGCTTCAAATAAACGCTGTTGACGATATCGCGCATGATCCAGGCGCTGAGAGATGTCGTGCCTGCGACAACAACCATTGCAGCAATTGCCGCAGCGTACCATCCAACGTGTTTTTTGAAGTTTTCTTTAAAAAGTCGCGCCAGCAACTTCTTGTCGTTTGGCGACAAAAACGATCCGATCACTGCGATATCCTTGCGAATTCAAGATAGATAGAGTTCCGAAGCAAGACCTGCTCACTGCCCAATGGCGAAGGAAATTGTCGTGTCACCTTGTCGGCATGTCACTTGTATTCACCTTGTTACACCATCAATTCGCGCTGCGCGGGGATGTGCAGAACACGGATAGAGATAGTCCGGCAAAGACTTGCGCTTGCGAGGACTAAAAGCTCCAATTCGAAGCCATATGTGACCCACATTAGTCGCTAGCAGATAGTCTTCATCATTCTGTCTGTCAATATCCTCGTGCTGGACTGGCTCGCAGCCAATGCACGATCAGAACTCTCCGTCCTGGTTGCCCGAAATAATCGTATTAATTGTGTGTCGTCTGCAAAAAAATATGTGTATATATCCACCATATAAATGTATTGATTGAATTAATGAAATTAATTATAAGTGAATTTGTCTGAAAGTTCATGGTTTTTTCAAATTATATTAATATATTATAATAATAATTTTTCGTTTAATTAAAATATACTACAAATAATAAAGATATAATATTTTAGTGTAAACTAAGATTATTTGATTGATCGCATAAAATTATTTGGTGAAATATATGGATATATCATTAAAAATTCGTAGAAAGCATTATTGTCATTGGTGCGCCGAATTACTATCCCCGCGAGGTGTTTCGATTTGTCCGTAGTTCGATATTTTGAGATTGGCTCCAATCATCCTCTTGCTATCAGTGCGACGTATCTTCTTTCTCGCGAATTGGGGATGAGTGGCGTCCTCGTTGAGGTAAATCTGGCACTTATAGCCAATTTGAAACAGGTCTGAAAACAAGGCTTGTTTTGAACAAAGCGATCGTTGGCAAATCCGACGCCGATCTTCGTCCTTCGAATCTGGCGCTCTGAATTATCGCGCATACGCGTGGCTCGCCGCGTTTGAATGCGAGCGATGTGCGCGTCAGAGCCTCTCCATCGATCTTATCGGTCTTTTGCACGCCGACGTCGACGGGAGGTCGCGATCGAAGCTGTGTCGACGACGTAGCTCTCGATGCCGTGAGCCGCCACAAGCGGTGTATCCAGAAGCCGTCCAATCCGGCCTCTTGGATTGTCACGATGGGAAAGAACTTCCCTGTTCTCAACCGCGCCTTCTGTTGTAGCTGCTCAAACCGATCCAGCAGCTCTGCCGCATTGCCGCCGGCCACTGCTTCGACATCTTCTCGCCACTGCCCGGCGACAACGAAGTGATCAACGGGGTCGATCGGCCCAGTTCCAATGACACAAAATTGCGCCACGATCAGTGCGGACAGCGGTTGAATGAATGGATGCAGGTTCCATAAGCTGCTCCGCCTGAGCGAGTATTTTGATGCGACGTCACTTTGCCAGAGCGGCGGCGGCTGTTCACTCCTCATGGGATCTGAAGCCGAAGATACCAATTACCCGCACTTGGTCTACCCTCTGTAATCCCGGCCAGCGCCGAGCAGGCCAAGCGCGCTGATCGCCTATAGGGGTGGAAGTTTGATAAGTGAAAGGGGTGAATGTTCGATGTTGATTGGCATGCGTGGCGAGATAGTGTCTTCGTCGAGCGGCTCTGGTGTTTGATCAAATACGAAGAAGTCTACCACCATGACTACAAAAGCGTGGCGGAGGCCCGAATTGGCATCGGTCGATATCTGACTTTTTACAACACCGGACGCCCACATTCATCCCTTGATCGGCAGGCGCCGGATCAGGCTTACTTTAACGCGCTGACAACAATGATGATGGCGGCATAATCGAGGCGAAAAATGCACTTAGCGAAACGTCGCAAGCTGTTCAGACCAACCGAGCCACCTGATCGCGTGTATCGCGCGCCTGCTGTCGAGACTCGCGCATACCCGTAAATCATACCCGTTTTTCGGAACAGATTTTCGGAGTTCGCAAGCCCGTAATTTTGAGCTCGAAAAGCGTTCCATAATTCTTGATTTTGCGACAGAGCGACTTTTTGTTCAGGCTGGCGGATTGCAGTGATGGCGCGGACGATTTACAAGCTTCGTCAAGAAAGCGGTACGGTTACGCTAAAATCATCGAAATCAGGGACGATAAATATGGATCAGCCGGTTAAGCAATCAAATCGTCAAGATGACGTGATGGATTATTTTTCCGAAACGGAAAAAGCCATACGGGCTTCCCGAGTGCTTGCTGCCGACATTGACCGTGCCGCAGATCTCTGCGTTTCGGCCTTGCGCAATGGCGGCAAAATCATTTTTTGTGGGAATGGAGGTTCAGCGGCAGATGCTCAGCATTTGGCAGCCGAACTTATGGGGCGCTTTCTGATCGACCGGAATCCGCTTCCGGCATTATCCCTCACTGTTGATACGTCGGCATTGACCGCGATTGGCAATGATTACGGCTTTGATAAGGTGTTCTCGCGCCAGCTTCGCGGTATCGCCCAGAAGGGGGACGTCGTCTTCGGATTGTCGACAAGCGGCAACAGCGCGAATGTCGTTGAGGCATTCGAAGCTGCGCGTTCGCTTGGCCTTGGCACGATCGGACTGACTGGCCAAGGTGGCGGTAAGATGAAGCCGCTTTCTGACGTCCTGATTGCTGTCCCACATGCCAAAACTAATCATATTCAGGAAGTGCATATCGCGATTGGCCATCTGATTTGTGCATTCGTAGAGGCTGAGCTGTGTCAGCCAAACCACTGATCCTCTGCGAAGGGTTGGTAGCCTGGGCAACTTCTACGGCGAACCTTATGGTGACGGTCGCTTGGCGAACAGATCAAGGATCGTTATGATGGGAGAGGCATTTCGGCCCCATCTCCGGCCTCCCCGAAGATCACCATTAGGCAGTATTGGGTGGGTCATTGTTCTTTCGGATGACAATTTCCTTTGAAGGTTGACAACCTCAAACCGATTGCTTTAAAGCACCTGTAGACCAAGGAAAACTTGATGTTTTATTATGCATCATGATGCAAATTCCTAGCTTTACTGTCAGATCGCGTTGATAAAATAGGTTTGAGTTGTCCATGGTAGTTGAGCAGGCAGTCCTCCTTGTCGGCGGACAGGGTACGCGATTGCGATCAATGGGTTTCGACTGTCCAAAGCCTATGGTCGAGATTGGCGGGCGTCCTTTTCTCGAACACGTTATTCGTCATCTCTCCCGTTATAGTATACGCAGGATCGTTTTGGTCGCCGGATACAAGGGTGAGATGGTCGCGGATCGTTATCACGGCAAGAGCCTTTACGATGTCGAACTGACCGTCGTAGTCGAGCCCCGTCCTCTTGGCACGGCTGGCGCTTTGGCGTTTGCAGTTGAACACCTAGATGAATTTTTCGTCATGTCTAACGGAGATTCATTGTTTGATGCGGATCTGAGCACACTGCTTGGGCAGGCGCTGAAATCTGGCTCCAACGGTCGCCTCCTATTGTCTGAGGCGGAAGACGCATCGCGCTATGGAACGGTGCATGTCGGTCAGGACGGTATTGTCCAAGCATTTCTTGAGAAACGGCCCAACAGCGGTCGACAGATGATTAACAGCGGTGTTTGTTTGCTTCGACGAGAGGCTATCCTCAGCGAAAATATAGAATTTCCTGCATCAATTGAAGCGGATGTTTTTCCATCATGGGTTGCTTCTGGCAATTTGGAAGCATGCGTGGGTGAAGGTTATTTCATCGATATCGGGCTTCCTGAAAGCTATAGTCAGGCGAGTGCCGAACTGGTTGACGCAATTTCCCGGCCTGCAGCATTTCTCGACCGTGATGGCGTTATCAATGTCGATAACGGCTATACCCACACCGTAGAAGATCTCGTTTTTACACCAACCGCAATCGACGGAATCCGGGCGCTCAACAGAGGTGGGTATTACGTCATCGTTGTCTCCAATCAAGCAGGTGTGGCCCGTGGATACTATGACGAGGCGGCCGTGCACCGCTTTCATGCGGTAATGAACGCCGAACTTATCAGACACGGCGCTCATATCGATGCCTTCTATTTTTGCCCCTACCACCCGGATGCCGTCATTGAGCGCTATAAAGCCGATCATTCGCACAGAAAGCCCAACCCCGGCATGATAGAGGATGCGTTCAATGATTGGCCGATAACTCGGGCAGGCAGTTTCCTGATTGGCGACAAGGCATCTGACGTAGACGCGGCCCGGAATGTCGGCATTCCGGGCACGCTGGTCGAAGCGAATTCGTGTGATCTTGCTGCCGTTGTTCGCAGCGCAACAACCGGTTACTGAACCCTACTAAAGGCTTCCTGGAATGCTGACCATTGCGAAATCACCCTTGCGCGTGAGCTTCTTCGGCGGAGGAACGGACTACCCGGATTACTTTCAGGAGTTTCCCGGAGCCGTGCTCGGGACGGCGATCGACAAGTTCATTTATACCGTCACCTTGCCGATGGCAGGAGTGGCGGAGACGAAGTACCGAATTACGTATCGCAATGTTGAAACGGTCGATAACGTTTGTGAGATAAAGCACAATGTTATCCGTGCCGTCCTGCAAGATAAGCAGTATGACGCACCGATGAACATTGCCATCATCTCGGATTTGCCGGGGGGCTCGGGACTCGGGTCTTCTTCATCATTCACTGTCGGTTTCGTAAAGCTGATCTCTCACCTCCAGGGTCGTTCGATCACCAAGCTGGACCTCATGCGTGAGGCTGTCCGGGTTGAAACCGAGCTTCTGCACGAAAACTGTGGAATTCAGGATCAGTCGCATGCTTCGTTTGGCGGGCTCAATCACTATCGGTTCCATGGAAATGATTTCTCGCTCCAACCCGTGCGCATGACAACCGATTGCAGAGATGCGGTGAATGCGTCGATGTGCCTTATCTACACGGGCGTGCAGCGCTCCGCGTCGAAGACCTTGGAAACCCAGATCAGCAACACCCGTGAACGCAAGATCGTCAAAGAACTGAGACATCTCTATGAGCTTTGCGAGGAAGGTGTGCGTATCCTTGAAGGCAACGATTCTCAGAGAGCGTTGACGGACCTGGGCAAGCTGATAAGTGAGGGGTGGATGACGAAGAGAAGCCTTTCGCCTGCGGTCTCCTCGGCGCGCATTGATGATATTTACAAGACCGCTATGTCACTGGGTGGGTATGGTGGAAAGCTCTGCGGGGCAGGTGGTGGTGGATTTATGCTCTTCCTCGCGTCGGACCATGTCCAGGCAAAGTTGCGTGAGCGCTTCGGCGACAAGAATTTCGTGAAGATATCGACCGAGGACAACGGCGCCAGCATCGTACATAGTTTTGCGTGAGCACCAGACATCAACCGACGTCTTCCAAGGCGACGTGTTACTGCAACAACAGACCAAAAAAAGAAAGCTAATTTCATGGTGAAGCGAGCCTTTATTACGGGAATCACGGGCATGGTCGGTTCCCATCTTGCCGACTATCTCCTCGAGAACACGGATTGGGAAATTCACGGTATGCTGCGTTGGCGCAGCCCACTCGACAACCTGACCGCCCATATTGATCGCATAAACCAGAAAGATCGTTTCCGGTTACATTACGCCGATTTGCGCGACACGATGTCGATCGACAATGCGATCAAGGAAGCAAATCCCGACTACGTCTTTCATCTGGCTGCGCAGAGTTATCCCAAAACATCCTTTACTGCACCGCTGGATACCATGGACACGAACATTCAGGGGACTGAGCGCGTTCTCGGCGCACTGCGGAAGTATGCGCCTGAAGCGGTGATTCACGTTTGCGCCTCCTCGGAGGTTTTCGGCAGAGTGCCGAAGGAAAAGCTTCCGATCGATGAGGAATGCAGCTTCCACCCGGCTTCGCCTTATGCGATTTCGAAGGTCGGAACCGATCTAATCGGTCGCTATTATGCCGAAGCCTATGGCATGACCGTCATGACTACCCGCATGTTCACGCATACCGGTCCGAGACGCGGTGACGTTTTCGCTGAGTCGACGTTTGCAAAACAGATCGCAATGATCGAGCACAACAAATTGCCGCCTGTGGTCAATGTGGGCAATCTTGATTCTCTTCGGACCTGGGCGGATGTTCGTGATGCTGTACGTGCATACTATATGCTTGTTACGGTCAACCCGACACCTGGTGCCTATTACAACATCGGCGGAACGTACACTTGCTCGGTTCGGGAAATGCTCGATACTCTGCTTTCGAAGTCGACCTGCAAGGATATCAAGGTCGAAATCGATCCGGATCGCCTGAGACCAATCGATGCAGACCTGCAGGTGCCGAACACCAAGAAATTCCAGAGCCATACCGGTTGGCAACCTGAAATTTCCTTCGATCAGACCATGGTAGATCTTCTCGATTACTGGCGCGAGCGTGTCGGTACGAGCAATTCCTTCCTTTCCCGCTGATCGATCGGCATATTCTAGTCTGGATAAGCTATGAAAAAAGACGAAACCATTCTGGTTACCGGCGCGCGCGGGCTTGTGGGCTCCGCGCTGGTGGAACACCTTCGTTCTGAAGGTTACGAGAACGTCGTTGCGCTGGGACGGGAAGACTGCGATCTGACGGATCGTCAAGCCACCGTGTCAGCGTTCGAAGCTCACAAACCGAAATATGTCTTCCATGCCGCTGCTCGAGTCTACGGCATTATGGGAAACATGAAAAATCAGGCGCTTTCGTTCCGCGATAACGTGGTCATCAACACCAACGTCGTTGAGGCGTCGCATCTTTCGTCTGTTGATAAGATTACTGTTATGGGAACCGGCGCCGTTTACCCCTTCCCGTCACCGGGCCCGCTTTTGAAAGAAGATATGATCTTTATGGGACGGCCGCACGGTTCGGAAAGCGCTTACGCGCATGCAAAACGTGCTATGCTTGCCATGCTGGAGGCCTATGAAGATAGCTATCGGCTGAAATGGGCTTATGTCGTTTCGTGCAATCTTTTCGGTGCACGCGATAAATTCGACACCGAGTTCGGACATGTGGTCCCATCGCTCATCAAGAAGTTCCATCAGGCAAAGGTTTACGGTGGTCCGGTCGTGGTTTGGGGCGATGGGTCGGCCCAGCGTGACTTCATGTATGTGAAAGATACGGCGCGGGTCGCCAGCCTCATCATGAACGATATCGAAGGCCCAACCAATATCGGAAGTGGCCGAGTGTTCGCTATCCGCGAGATTGTCGAGACCCTTGGTAAGATTACCGGCCTCTCCGACAGGATTCAGTGGGATTCGTCCAAACCAAATGGGCAGGACTATCGCGCTTACGACCTGACCAAGATCAGTTCGGCTGGCTTCAGCTGCAAATATACCATCGAGCAGGGCCTCAAAGAGACTTGGGAATGGTATTGCGAAAATCACGACTAAACACGCGCGATAGCCCAGAATTGCCGAGTTCCGAAGGAGGAAATGTGTGATCAGCAACGCTTTGCATATTTGATTCCACAAGTATTTGACCGGAGCCCCGAATGATCGGAAAAAACCTTGGCAAACGACTGACCGGTTGTGCGGATGCGGCTCGCGCATCGTTTTTTCAAGGAACTGCTCCGAGATGGATCGCGCGAGCGATCGCAAGGTGTTACTCGTTATCCGAGCGATACTCCGCTCTGGTGCGCCTAGTCCGTTTGATCCTTGTCTATCCGTTCAGGCACGGTCAATCTATTCGTCTCTCAGCATCGGAGCCTTAGGCTGGCACGACAATTTACGCGAACGATCCATCGAGCGTCTTGAGCACATTCTGCGAAAGGGAAGACATGCGGACAGATTCTCTATCCATGAGTTTGCGTTTGATGGTTCTGTGGCAGATCTTTATGATCAGGCATTCGAGCAGGAAAATGCTCCGGCCAGCTCACTTTATCACATTGTTAACAATTATTGCGAAATGGTCACGTTTACCGAAAGTAGTCCGGCGCTCAAGGAAATCTGAGGGGCAGATACCAGTGTTTGCAACAGTTCAAAATGTCGACGATACTTGTAGGCATTCAACGGATCAACTCCGAAACGAGCGTCCTTTTCAATCGAAACGACCCAGATAGATGAATAAATACGCCAACGACTCAGCTTTGAAGTTAAGAATCCTGACCGCGTCTGCCAGAGTAGCGCGTTTTCTTCCCTTTCTATCAAAGCGCAGAAAGGAACGCTTTCTGATCTCCATATCGAGGCGCAAGGCGGAACTGGAGGCTCGAAAGATCAGTGTTATGGTCGCCCGACGAACCTTCAACCAGCGTGGTCAGATCGCGGCATTGAAGTTGGCCTTGATGTTTCCATGGCTGAGTGAACGCACGAAGTATCGATTCAACCGCTCTCTAGCTAAACGAAAAAACAATATTCAGCTTCTGCTGGCTGCAGGAATGGTCGCAAGGTCCCAAGGTGACCCAAAGCCCGCGCCCGCAACATTCTCCGAAAAGGAGGCCATGCATAGACTTGGGCTCGTTGTCGAGGAAAACCAGATCGCGGTGGACCGTCAACTCGACCGCGAGTGCCACTCAATCTTGATCGTTAGTACCCACATGCCGACCACCCGGCATGCGGGCGGGCTTCGCATTCTGGATATGATCGAAGTCATCAAGAGTCGCAACAGCAAGGTCTATATTGAGCTTTTTGTGAGCTCCAACAAGTCGCTGTTGGGCGGGGCAGGAGAGCTCTTTGCGCTCGTTGACAGGGTCGTCTATGCCGAGAATTATAACTTCTCTCTCGCTCAGTATCGTGAGAAGTCGGGAATTGTTCGCTATTTTGATGTTGTCGATTTCCAATTCCCGCAGCCGGCAGAAACGATCAAGGCGTATCGCGAGATCGGAGACCGATTGATTTTCACGCCGATGGAGAGCCTCATCCGCACTGAATGTCTGAAGCGCGGCGTATCAAGCATTCCTGAAGCAGAACTTGCCGAAGCCGACGCCAAGCTTGAGGCCCAGATTTGTCGACTGGTTGACGAGGTCGTCTGCGTGTCACAGATCGACGCCGACTGTATCGCAGACTCGGTTGGGATCAACACGATCACTTCGATCGAAACGGGCGTTTCATCAATCGAGTTTCTCGACTCGGACACGGTAGTTCGGTCCCGCAACGCAGTGTGCTTCATCGCGTACTTCGGCTCGCTCACCAACCGCGATGCCCTGCAATGGTATCTGGACGAAGTTCATCCTCATATCATCGAAGAATTCGGAGATTATGATTTCCGCATCGTCGGTCGGGGGGACGTCTCTGATATTCTCGCAAAACCACGACCATGCGTTACCTATGTTGGTGAGGTGGATCGGGTTGGGGCCGAGATCGGTCATGCTGCGGTTGGAATAGCTCCGGCCTTATCCGGCGCTGGCTTTCGAGGGAAAATCAATCAATACGCGCATCTTGGACTGCCTACGGTTGCAACTCCTATTTCTGCCAATGGCCTTAAGTACGAACACGGCCACTCAATCTTGGTCAGCGAGGATCCCCGCCAGTTCGCCGCTTATGTTGTGGAATTACTCAAAGACAGCAAACGTCGGGATCAAATGGGACAGGCCGCTTATGACGTCTGCGAGCAATACTACGGCTGGGAATCAAAGTGGCCTGCAATTAAGCGAACCTATGCGATCCCGGCCTCAGTTTCGGCAAAGGGACTTCCGAGTGTTCATGCCATCGTGCCCTCATACCAGCATGGCAGTTATATAGAACAGCGTATCCGAAGTATTGCTAACCAGGAGTATGACAAGCTTCGGATCACTGTGATTGACGACTGCTCTAACGACAATTCGGACGCTGTTATCCAGAAACTGCAGGAAGAGTTTGAGTTTGAATACATCCGCAACGAAAGGAATAGCGGAACCCCCTTTAGTGCGTGGGAATATGCGGCAAAAAACACGACCGAGGATCTGATCTGGATCTGCGAAAGCGATGATTCCTGCGACCGCACAATGCTGCCAAAGCTGGTAAAGACCATGAGGACACGATCAGATATCAACATGGCCTATTGCGGTTCTTTGATCATCGACGAGCACAATAATATTATCGATACAACTGCGGACGGATATTTCCCATCGGTGTTCCACCCCACGAGATGGCGTCGAAGCTTTGCCGTGAACGGCAAACACGAGCTGAAAGAGTTCCAGGCGAGCGGCATGGTAGTTCCAAATATGAGCAGCCTTTTGGTGAAGACCGACACGTTCCAGAAGGCGTTCGATAAGGATATAAAGAAGTATCGCCTCGCCGGAGACTGGCTTTTTGTTGGTAGGGCGATGCAATATGGGGCGATCGCGTATCTCGCCGAAAACCTGAATCACTTTCGTCGGCATCCGCAGACAGCACGCGCACAGACCAAGATTGCCCAGAGCTACGCAGAGCATATAATTGTCAGGGTACAGCTTTCATTGCGTGCCGAGGCCGGGCGGACCGAACTTTTCTTCAACCTGAAACACGATATCGTCGATCTATATCGTAATGAAAGCCTCTTGGCTGATGTCATGATACTCTTAAAGAGCCTCGATGCCGACGTCTACGATTTCTTCAAAAAGGCGTATGACGAATACACCTCTCCCACCAAAGTCGAAGATTTGATCCGCTGCGTATCTTTCAGGCGGTATCTCTACGATCATACATCGCAATGATCGGGTAGGGTGATCGAGTAAAGTCGTTACCGCAAACGCCTTCGTGAGCGGTTAGCTGATGGCGTCAGGCCTGAAACTCCATGGCATGAGCGCGTGGAGTTTGGATGCTGGCCAGCCGTAGCTATGTGTCCAGGCAGGCGCCTCATGATCGAGCTACGCAGCAAGAGTCTTGAATGTGGACTACGCATTCATCTTAAACGGCGACGCAACTCCATCGGTTCATTTTCTTCTTTTGTATATTTGTATATTCACTTTTGGCAGCTAGAAACTCCACGAAACGAAGAGCATAATGAAACTCAGAGCCAACCCTTGAAAAAATCTCATTTACGCCGATTTGACGCCGTGCTGGCACCAACTCGTTATTACAAGCTAGGGTACTTTGAATAACAGTTTCTGGGAATACCGATGAAGACCATCAGCGAAATTTCACCGATCCGCACCATCCTTCGGTGCTTGAACCGGAATCGACATCACGAAGACTTCGACGACGTAGAGCTTTTCAGGGTATTTAGTGATGATTTGCTGCCGGCTGCAGCAGCTCTATTGCCGCAGGCGAAGGCCCAGTTGCGGCAGGATATTCTTGTGGCGGTTCTATCTCGTTTTAAACGAAACGGCTATTTTGTTGAATTTGGTGCCACCGATGGCGTCTATCTAAGCAATACGTTTCTACTTGAGGAGCAGTTGGGATGGACAGGCATTCTGGCTGAGCCGGCACGAGTCTGGCTTGAGGCGCTTCGAGAAAACCGCCCGCGTGCGGTCATCGACGACAGATGTGTCTATGAGAAGACCGGCGCCCAACTGATGTTTAGAGAAGTCCAGTCGGATTTTGCGCTTTCGACCATCGTTGAGTTCTCGGATGTGGATCTGCATCGAAATACCAGGAAGATTGGGGAAACGTATCCTGTAGAAACTATCACTCTTGAGGATCTTCTGACTCAGAATGGTGCTCCCGAAGTGATCGACTTTATCTCGATCGACACCGAGGGCAGTGAACTCTCCATCCTAAAAGGTTTCGACTTCTCACTATTTCAATTCAATATGATAGCGTGTGAGCACAATTACTCGTCGACGCGCGACCAGGTTCTCAACCTGCTAAAAGCGAATGGGTATTACCGTATCCTCAACGAAATCTCCATGTTCGATGACTGGTTTGTGCACGAGTCTCTTCTGCCACAGCTCGATTTAATCATGCCAGGGTGGGAGGGTTTATCTGATCAGCAGGAGACGGGTACTCGGTCGCCGAAGTCGAAGAAAGACATCGTAATCGAGCTACTTCAGGAGACAGTAGAAAGCCTGGTAATTGATCGGGACTCAAGGATTGCGCACGTTGATCAGCTGAAGAACGATGCAGACCTGATGGTTGATGGCTATGAGAGAGCGATTTCGGACTTGAGGAACACGATCGAAAACCTGATCGTCGAGCGAGATGCACTCAAAGCAGCTAGTGACGCGACGCGTTCAAATGGCAAGAAATGGTTGGCGGTTATGAGAAGGCAGTAGCAGAGCTTAAATCTACGATCGACATCTGGTTATCGAGCGAGATGCGCATCGTGGGGTCTGATGCTGGAGAGTACGGGGTTCTGGCTTGGAGCTGACCACTCGTTCCCCGTAACCACACAAATTTTCATTGGGATCGACATACCGATATAGCGTGGGCGGTTCATCCTCAGTACTCGCAGAGTTCAGAAACTGATTTGTCGCAACTGGCCATAGCGATCTGGGCTATTCGACTCGGAGGTGCGGACGAATTTGTGGACTAACAGGAGATAGTTCATGTATTCGTACAAAGACCGCACGAGAGCGGTGCAGCTCTATATCAAGCTCGGCAAACGGGGGATTACCCAATATCGTCGAGCGCGCGATCAGGCCCCAAACGATCACAAGGAAGAATAGTCTATTCGCCGGCAGCTAGGGCGATGGACGGGTCTGGGCGACGCTGGTCACGCTTCTCCAGACCGCCAGGATGAATAACGTCGATCCGCTCGACTGGCTCTCCCAGAGAATGACCCGCATCGCTAGCGGCTGACCAGTATCCGAACTCGACGCGCTCCTGCCCTGGAACTTCAGGCCTGACGCCATCAGCTAATCGCTTACTTTAAGTCCAAGTCAGGATGAAATTCCACTTATCCTTGCGTTCAAATTTCCCGGGCCATTCCCTACGTTGCCTCGACTTGGCCCTAAGAATAGGGTATCCGCCTCAACACATGACAAGCTACGTATTTTGCCGAGGAAAAATATGACCGACGATCTCGATTTTACCGGCGAACGTTATCTGCCGACGATTGGCGGGAATATCCATCTCGAGCATATGCATCGATATCATCTGGCGAAAAATTTTGTCCGAGGAAAAGATGTTCTGGATATCGCAAGTGGCGAAGGTTATGGCACCTCACTTCTGGCGGAAACTGCCCGCTCTGCTATTGGCGTGGATATTTCAGGCGAAGCTATCCACCACGCGCAGGCAAAGTATAAAGCTCGAAATATTTCCTTCAAAGCTGGGTCGTGTGAAGACATTCCGCTGCCGTCGGCGTCCGTGGACGTTGTCGTATCCTTTGAGACACTTGAGCATATCGAGGCCCATGATCGCTTTATGCTCGAGATCAAGCGCGTCTTGCGCGCCGACGGAATATTGATCATCTCGACGCCGGAAAAATACGCCTACACTGTCGCTACGGGGCAGGTTAATCCCTTTCATGTCAAGGAGCTTTTTAAGAACGAATTCAGTAGGCTCCTGGCGCAGCACTTTGCCCATGTGTCGATGCATGGCCAAAAAATAGGTTTCGGTTCGATTGTAGCATCTGAAAACCAGTCAGCGGCCTTTTTTGAAACTGATTCCGGAAGCGGCGCAATTATTGCTGGCGTCGAAGCGCCGATGTACATGATCGGTGTCGCATCGGATCAGCCGGTTGACAATATGGGTATGAGCGGGATTTTCTCACAGGATATCCAGTCTTCCGAACCGGTGTTGAAGCGTGTGGAATTCGAAGAGGCAAAATGGTCTGATGTGTTGATGAAAGACGTTGACCATATTTCTGGTCAAGTGGATGCGCTCCAGCGAAGTAATTGGATGAGCAGGGCGTCTTTGGGAAAACTATTGACGCGTCTGCTTTATACACGACTGCTTTATACACTGTCCGACGTAAAAGCCTTCAGCACACGTAGACGCAAAAGATTTTTGAAGTCTGCCGAGAAGCGTGATCCTATGTTGTTGTCACGCAAGGTCGATAAATTTTGCCTTGATTATTACCAGAAGATTACGACCAATAAAATTATCGCAGCTAGCCGTTCAAGTCTTGGTGTGCGTAGCGGCGTGACGGTGACGGCCATCGTTCCCAATTTCAACCACGCCCGTTATCTTCCTCAGCGCCTAGACAGTATTTTGGCGCAAACATATCCGCTTATCGATATTCTGGTCCTTGATGACTGTTCCACCGACGACAGCAGGTCGGTGATCGATTCTTACGTCGAACGTTATCCAGACCGCATCAGGGCGATCTATAATACCGAAAACTCGGGTAATGTTTTTCGCCAGTGGCAAAAGGGCCATTCTCAGGCGAAGGGTGACCTCGTGTGGATCTGCGAAAGCGATGATTTTTGCGAGCCGACATTCATTGAGCGAATGATCAGCTCGTTTCGAGATCCTAGTGTTATGTTGGCGTTTGGTCGCATCCAGTTCGCCAACGGCGAAGGCAATTACGTAGCCGGGCTAGATCATTACAGGGAAGATAGCGAACCTGGTATCTGGGATGCACGGACTGTCCGTCCTGCTGCAGAATGGTTCCGCGGCGGCTTCGGCATAAAGAACGTGATCGCTAATGTTGGCGGTAGTTTGTGGCGTCGCTTTGATATTGCGGACGAAACTTGGGAAGAAGCACGAAGCTTCAAGATAATGGGGGACTGGTACCTTTATTCGGTTATCGCGGGTGGAGGGCAGATTGCATATGAACCAAGTGCCATAAGCTATTTCCGAATTCACGGTAACAATACTTCGGGTAGTCAAGCGCAATCTAATCCTGAATATTATCGGGAGTATTTTCGGTTTATGCGTGCGCTAAAGTCCCGGTGGGATATCCCCGAGAAGACGCTGGAACGTTTCTTGGAGTCCTGCAGTGCAGTATTCCGGCATTCTCAAATTAACGGGTTTGAATTTAATCAGCTGGTAGATACGACAGCCTTGAGGGAAATTCCCCGAAGTAACCGGCACGTATTAATTGGGTTTTTAGGTTTTTCCTTTGGTGGCGGAGAGATTTTTCCAATTCACCTCGCGAACGCGCTGCATAAACAAGGAATCACGGTTTCCATGTTGCAAATGCATGATGCCGATGATCATAGGACGGTCAGGAGTATGCTGAATCCTGCAATACCTGTTTATACAGCAAATCAGATTAGAGATATCGGGATCAGGAAATTTATTGACGAAGCCGGGATTTCCGTCGTGCATTCACATATTTCGACTGTCGAGGATTTTTTGCTTGCCGACTTCGATGTCTCCCGCGCGTATGTTTCAACATTGCACGGGTCATATGAAGCGATGAAGGTACCTAAGGGGAAAATCGCTCAATGGTGTAAGAAAATTGATAAATTCGCATATCTTGCGGACCGAAATTTGCGGCCCTTTGAGGGGCTGAACGTTCCATCAGATAAGTTTATCAAAATACGAAACGCTATGCCTGTCGATAATACTGAGTTTACCAAGACACGCGCTGAACTCGGGATAGCAGATAATGCGGTCGTTTTTGCTTTGGCAGCGCGAGGGGTTGAGGGTAAGGGTTGGATCGAGGCAGTAAACGCTTATCTGAGATTACGTGAGCAACATCCGGATGTTCCGATGGCATTGCTCATGGCAGGAGAAGGGCCGAGTGCTGACGCTGCGCAGCGGGTGGGAGCCTCGGATGCAACTATTCATTTTTTGGGTTTCGTCAGAGAGGTTCATGGTCTCTATCGGATGAGCGACGTTGCTTTACTTCCAACACGCTTTCCAGGTGAATCTTTTCCGCTCACCCTGATACAGGCTTTTCAAGTGGGAGTGCCTTGCATCGCAACAGATGTGGGTGAGATCAGAAACATGTCGCAAGTTGATGGAAAGCAAGCTGGCATCATAATTGAAAATACTGCCGACAATGATCGGTTCGTCAGCTCTCTCATCAGAGCCATGGCATCTATGCTAGATGAAACTACTATTGCCGATTTCAAAAGCATAACCCGGCAACTAAGCAAAACGTATGATATCGATGATTTGGCTGCAGAATATGCAAGAGAATATCAATCGATACTCGTGCAGAAGGGCCACTCCATCCAGAATTGGCCACCTCTCTAGTCAATTGTTGAGGGCAACAATGATGGTGTTTTGCCAGATTTTCACCTAGACAGCTGTTTGGAAGCGTTGATTTGGGGCACGAAACATCCACTCGACATAGATAGATGCTCTAAAAACATGCTTCTTGCTTGACGCTTTTAAGATCGAACCATTACTTCCATTTTATCGTTCCTTCTAAAAAACCGAGAGCCTTCGCTCGCCGCCGCGCTGAAAAAAGAACGGCGGGCGAAAACAGGAGCGCGAGGACCTGAACGAAAGTCGAGGTTTTGGTAAAGGGTCTTTTATGTTTGATGCCCGTATAAATCCTCGATCGGGCCATATGGAAGGCCTTCAGATGTGCGATCTCAGGGGATCGTCCCGAAGAATGTCCTGCAGCATGAATGATGAGGGAATTTCTCACGAACATGAGTTGCCCTAGTTGCGCCAGGCGCAGAGAAAGATCGTCATCTTCGTGATAGAGGAAAATATTGGGGTCAAAGCCACCAACTTTTTCGAAATTTTGCTTCGAAACAAAAAATGCGGCGCCACTCAAGATCGGTACCGGGCTGTCGTCGTCAGGCCATCCCTTTTTCATGTAGCGGCTGCGCGGCAAGAGCCATGAGCGTCGCTTGAAATATTGGCTTCCATCCGCATTGGCGATTCGTGGATTGAAAGCGGCAGCTGAAGAATGACGCTCGACCGCTTCAAGAAGTGCCTCGAGAGCCCCCGGTTCCAATCTTGCGTCCGGGTTCAAAAAAAGGATCCAAGGTGTTTGGGCGACTTCGGCTCCTGCATTGCAGCCTCGACCGAATCCCAAATTGTCAGCAAGCCGCACAATGTTGATGTTTCTTCTTGCAGGAAGATTCACGAAACTGTTGGTTCGCCCGTTGTCGACAAGAACGATGGGCGTCTCATCAGGGATCGAAGCGATCATATCAACAATGAGCGCATCGCTCCTGTAGCAGACGGAGACGACCGTTACGGCTGAAAGTGGTAGTTTTGCCATTGCATATCCAACGGTTGGGGAACGAGCTCACGCCTGTATTCATTATTACGTGCTGTCCGTCCGACGAAGAGGCTTCTAACGAAGCCAGTCTTAGTCGCACTCACTGGCAAGTCGTCGAAGCAATTGCTAAGACGCCGCAAGTCTTCTCAAATAAACGCCGTAATCACCCTTGCCTGCGTTGTCAGCGATTTCTGAAAAATCAGCCTTCGTGATAAAACCTTTGCTGAAAGCGATTTCTTCAGGGCAAGCTATCTTGAAACCCTGACGCTTTTCCAGCGTGCGCACAAATTCCCCAGCTTCAAGCAGGCTATCCGGCGTTCCAGTGTCGAGCCAAGCGTAACCGCGCCCCATGATGGATACTTTCAGCTTGCCGCGTTCCAGATAAATGCGGTTCACATCCGTTATCTCATACTCGCCGCGCGCGGACGGCTTGAGATTGGCCGCGATGTCTACCACACCGGCATCATAAAAATACAGACCGGTAACGGCCCAGTTGGATTTTGGCTTTGCGGGCTTTTCTTCAATAGACAGCGCCCGCATCTCGCCATCGAACTCCACCACACCGTAACGCTCAGGATCGTTCACGTGATAGGCGAAAACGGTAGCTCCGTCATCGACGTCCGTACCGGCTTGCAAAAGCTCCGGCAATCCGTGACCGTAATAGATATTGTCGCCTAGGATCAGGCAGGACGGGGAGCCACCGATGAAGTCAGCGCCAATCATGTAGGCTTGAGCAAGCCCATCGGGGCTTGGCTGAACGGCGTATTCGATGGAGAGACCCCATTGCGAACCGTCTTTCAGAAGGTTCTGGAAAAGCGGCATGTCATGGGGTGTCGATATAATCAGGATTTCGCGAATACCCGCCAACATCAGCGTCGTCAGCGGATAATAGATCATTGGTTTGTCGTAGACCGGCAGAATCTGCTTCGAGACCGCCAATGTCATCGGATGCAGACGGGTTCCGCTGCCTCCGGCAAGAATGATACCCTTCATGGCGTTTCCTTTTTGCTCTGCGCCAAGGCGGCCACGACCGCGCGCGTTGATGCCTGCCATTCCGGCAATCTAATTCCGTAAACCTCTTCCAGCTTGCTGCAATCAAGCCGGGAGTTTGCCGGGCGTCGGGCCGGGGTAGGGTATTGTGCGGTCGTGATGTCGTTGACGATCACCGACTTTACGCCGCTTTCGGCAGAAAATGCGAATATCTGTTTCGCGAAATCCGCCCAGTTGGTTTCACCTGTTCCGGACAGATGAAACACGCCGCGAAGACGCGCGGAGGGATCCGTCGCAAGTTTTCTCGCAATCGCCACGATTGCCACGGCGATGTCGTTTGCCGATGTGGGACATCCGAACTGATCCGCAACCACATTGATTTCGTCACGGCTCTCGCTTAAGCGGAGCATGGTTTTTACGAAGTTGCTGCCATATTCCGAGTAGACCCATGCGGTTCGCAAAATGGCGTAATTGGCGGTGCTTTCAGAGACTGCCTGTTCGCCTTCGAGCTTTGAGCGGCCGTAGACGGACGTCGGGCCTGTCAGATCGCCCTCGACATAAGCACCGGCCTTGGTGCCATCGAACACATAATCCGTGGAAAGATGGATGATCGGAACGCCGAGGTCATTTGCGGCTTGCGCAACGGCTCTTGCTCCATCCCGATTGACGGCGAAGGCGATGTCCGGTTCGCTTTCCGCCTTGTCGACAGCAGTATAGGCGGCGGCCGATATCACAACGTCTGGTTTTGCGTCACGTAGCGCTTTGGAAACGGTGTCCGGTTGAGCGAGGTCGAGTTCCGGACGGCCCAGAGCCACGATCTCCAGATCGTGACCCGCCAGCGCCTGAAGAGCACTGACGACCTGTCCATTTTTTCCGGTGACTACCAACCGCATCCGGTTCAGTCCTTCGTCAGAACGCCGAGGCGCTCTCCCGCGTATACGCCTTGACGCAGCGGCTCCCACCACCATCCATTGTCCAGATACCATTCCACCGTTTTACGGATGCCGGTCGCGAAATTTTCCTCTGCCTTCCAACCCAGCTCCGTTTCGAGCTTGGTTGCGTCAATGGCGTAGCGGGCATCGTGACCAGGGCGATCCGTGACGTACTTGATCAGCTCGGCATAAGGCTTTGACTGCGGGCGCAGCTCGTCCAGAATGGAGCAGATGCAATTGACCACATCGATGTTTTTCTGCTCGTTTCTGCCGCCGACATTGTACTTCTCGCCGGCAAGGCCCTTCTGAACGATGAGCCACAGGGCACGGGCATGGTCTTCCACATAAAGCCAGTCGCGGATGTTCGCGCCGTTTCCATAAACCGGCAGAGGCTTGCCTTCCAGCGCATTGAGAATGATCAATGGAATAAGCTTTTCCGGGAAATGGAACGGCCCATAATTGTTGGAGCAGTTGGAAATCACGACCGGAAGGCCGTACGTACGCTGCCAGGCCGTGGCGAGATGGTCGCTTGCGGCTTTCGAAGCGGAATACGGCGACGACGGATCGTAGGGTGTTGTTTCTTCGAACAGGCCATGCTCTCCGAGCGAACCATAAACCTCGTCGGTCGAGACGTGAAGCATGCGGAAGTCTGATTTTGCGTCTTCGGCAAGACCGTTCCAATATTGCCGCGCGGCTTCCAGCATCGTGAACGTGCCGTTGACATTGGTCTGAATAAAATCAGCAGCCCCGGTAATGGAGCGGTCGACATGGCTCTCGGCTGCCAGATGCATCACGTAGTCCGGCTGAAATGTCGCGAAAGCGTCATTCATTGCGGCCCGGTCGCATATATCCGCCTGAAGAAAGCGGTGGTTTGGCGCGTTTTCGATTGGCTTGAGCGAGGCCAGATTTCCAGCGTAGGTCAGCTTGTCGACGGTGAGAACATCCGCGCCAACCTCGCTTACGAGATAGCGTACAAGGGCCGACCCGATAAATCCGGCGCCACCGGTGACTAGAACGCGCATCATCAGTTCCCAGTTTTTTTGTAGGTGAAATATTCAGGCAAGTCGGAGAGAGTCGGCTGCTTGGCATCCTTGTCGGAAAGCACGCAACTGTCCATCTTTGGCCAGTTGATGCCGATGGCCGGATCATCCCATTTGACACCGCGATCATGGGCCGCGCTGTAGGGAGCTGTGACCTTGTATGAGATAACGGTGTCGTCAACCAGCGTCATGAAACCATGGGCAAAGCCTGCCGGGACCCACAGCTGGTTGCCGTTTTCCGGTGAAAGCTCAACGGCGATCCATTGTCCGAAAGTGGGCGATCCAACTCTGATATCAACCGCGACGTCCAGCAGTCGTCCGCGGATGCAGCGGACGAGCTTGCCCTGTGCGAAGGGTTCCGTCTGGAAGTGGAGTCCTCGAACAGTTCCAGCCTGTGCGGACAAGGATTCATTGTCCTGCACGAACTCCACATCCGAGACGTTCTCGCGAAACCATTCCCGTTTGAAAACTTCGCTGAAGTAACCCCTGCTGTCTCCAAACCGAGCCGGAGTTATCTTTTTTACGCCTGATATCGAGAATGCTTCTAACTGCACTTCGCGGATCCTGTCTGGTCTGCCTGCTCACGGTGGTATGACTTTATCGGTACGGACAGTCAATAACGCTTTATCGGTCGACCACACAAGAGTATCCCGCTCCCTGCCGGGGCATGCCCGGATAGATGCCTTGGTGTTCGAGGATGCCATCTGTCGAGGCAAGCGCTCGATGAATTTTGTGCGTCATATCAGCTGGACGCGGCGCCTTCCATTCCGGCCCTCTGTTCTGTCCGCAGCGGCCGCTTCAGCGGCTTTCTTTGTCCCAATATGGCTCAAAGATTATCACAACATTACGTTTTAAGTCACATTGCAGATTTTATCCCTAGTTGTATTAGAGATTTATAAATAAACCAACTCCATAGTGCGGTCGTGAGCGGTTCTTCGAAGGCTGGGAGAGTGCATTATGTTCACGGTGCTGGAATGCGTTGCCGTACAACACGACCATGCGATCGTGCTTCTTGCGGCGGTTATTTGTCTGCTGGGCATGCTTGCTTTTTTCCATCTGTTGTTACGTGCGGAAGAGAGCCCGGCCACCCGCAAGCCTTACTGGGTGCTGGTGGCCGCCTTTGCGGCCGGGCTCAGTGTCTGGGCCACGCATTTCGTCGCTATGCTGGCCTATAAGGGTGCCGTTCCGATCGGCTTTGATTTTCAGTTCACGGCTCTTTCGGCGGTTCTGGCGGTTCTGGGTTTCTGGTTGGCACTCAAGGTCCGTTCGCAGGAGATCTACAGTCCCGTTATCGTTGGAACGCTGGTAACAATTTCCGTCGCCGTCATGCATTTCGTCGGAATGGCGGGAATGGATGTGGCCGCCACGATCAGCTACCGCTGGGGTCCCGTTTTCGGCGGTTTTGTTGTCGCCGGTGTGTTCTTCCTTCTGGCCTTTTTCCTGTTCTGCCGTCCCGGCTCGTGGAAGCGCATCCTCATGCCGGCCGGATGTTCCATTCTGGCGATTTGCGCGCTGCATTTCACCGCCGTATCGGCCACGATCCTGTCGCCGGATCCGTCCGTTTCCGGTCCAGATCCCGATAGCCTTGCCCGAGTAATCATGATCGGTGCCGTTTCCGGCGTGACGTTCCTCATCCTGGCCGCCACTGCCACCGCAGCGCTGGTGGACCGTTATCTTGTCGACCTCAAGGGTCTTGTCGATGCGACGCTGGATGGCCTTGCCGTGGTGCGCGATGGTCGCATCGTCGAGCTTAACACCCGCTTTGCCGGGCTTCTCGGCAGCGATGAGGCATCTCTGATCGGTAAAAATCCCGATGATCTCTTCAAGGCCATCGATGGGCAGCCCACCTATTTGCCGCGCCAAGCGCCGGTGGAGGCTATCCGTGACCGTGCCGACCGGGCGCAGGTGTTTGAGCTTGCCGTGCGCACCATCGAATATCGCGGCCACCCGTGCGAGGTGCTGGCCATTCGCGACCTGACAGAAAACCGGGAAGCGCAACGGGAGATCGAATATCTGGCGCGCCACGATGTGCTGACCGGCCTTTCGAACCGCACCATGTTCCAGACACGGCTGCACCAACAGATCGAACATTGCAGCACGGAGGATGAGTTTGCGCTGCTGGCGCTTGATCTCGACCGGTTCAAGGCGGTCAACGACATATTCGGCCACGCCGAGGGCGACCGGGTGTTGAAGAGAGTAGCCGCTATTCTCGATGAATGCGCAAGGGCAGGCGATATTGTCGCACGTCTCGGCGGCGACGAGTTCGTGATCCTCACTTCTCGACATACCAAATCGGAAGAGGCGCGGTTGCTGGCTGAGACGATCCTTGCCATGTTCGGACTGAAAATGAATGCCGCCAACGATCCGACCGCCGTCGGCGTCAGCATCGGCATTGCCGTTTTCCCGCGCGATGGTGGAAGCGACGAAAGCATCATGCACGCGGCTGACCTCGCGCTTTACCGCGCCAAGATGGGCGGGCGCGGTATCCTGGCCTTTTACGATCCGCTGATGGATCAAGAGGCGCGTGAACGCCGCCAGCTCGAGACGGATTTGCGGCTTGCCATCAATCGCAACGAATTGCTGTTGAACTACCAGCCGGTGCTTTCCGTCGAGTGCGGTCAGGTCGTCGGATACGAGGCGCTGGTGCGCTGGCAGCATCCGACAAGGGGCGTCGTGCCGCCGGATGTCTTCATTCCGATTGCCGAGGAAAGCGGGATCATCATCTCGCTCGGCGAATGGGTGTTGCGCGAGGCCTGCCGTCAGGCAAGCACCTGGGCGCCGCATCTGAAAATCGCGGTCAATGTTTCTCCATTGCAGTTTTCGCTGGCAAATCTTGGCCATGTCGTCTGCACGGTGCTGATGCAGTCCGGCCTTTCGCCGAACCGGCTGGAACTCGAAATCACCGAAGCCGCTTTGCTGAAAGACCGCAAGGCGACGTTGACCATCCTCAACCAGCTGAAGGCGCTGGGTGTTGCCATCGTCATGGACGATTTCGGCACCGGTTACTCCTCGCTCAGCAACCTGCAGAGCTTCCCCTTCGACAAGATAAAGATCGACCGCAGCTTCATTGCCGCCATGAGCGAGGACGACAATGCCCGCGCCATCGTGCGCGCGGTGATCGGCCTTGGCCGCAGCCTTGATCTGCCGGTGACGGCGGAGGGTATCGAAACGGACGCGCAATACCGCATGGTTGTCGATGAGGGCTGCGCGCAGGCGCAGGGGTATCTTTTCGGCAAACCGGGTGTGGTGCCCGCCGAGGCCAAAAACGCCACCAAACGGAAGAAATATTCCGTTTGAAAGAAGAGTGCGGCGGTATGATGCCGTCGCCCTTCATTCCCATAGTCGATGGAACGAGAGCGAACCCAAATCGTTAGAGTTACGCGTGGCGCGTCTGCGCTGTCCTCGTCAAGGGCAAGGATGGCGTATTCGGCCGTCCAGGACAGCCCGTGTGCTGGCCCCGCGGGTTGAGGATTTGACATGAAACGGCAGGCAGAACGTTCAGACAGAGATGTAAAACCCTTCGATGTCCGTGACCGGCTGATACTGGCGCTTTATGCGCAGCTGAAGGCCGAGAGGCAAACCCGCGAGGCGATGGAGTGGGTGATCCGCAACGGTGGGCTTTCGCCGGAGGTGCTGGAGGCGATGGCATCCGACCCAGTGCCGGTGCTGGCGGAGGCGGATGTGCCCGCCATCGAACGCATTCTCGCCGCCGACCGCAGCAGTGAGCATTCATCCCGTAGCGGCGATCATGGACGGCGATCATGAACCGGAGAGCAAGCTGGAAAGGCCATCTGACATTTGCCGATTTCAGCTGTGAAATCGGTCTCTATTCCGCGCTCACCGCATCCGAGAAAATCTCCTTTAACATCGTCAACCGCAAGACCGGGCATCGGGTCGAGCGGCAATATGTCGATGGCGATACCGGTGAGGCTGTCGAGCGCGACGATCAGGTCAAGGGATACGAACTCGACAATGGCGATCATATCGTCATCGAGGGAGACGAGATCGCGACGCTGATGCCGGAAAACGACAAGGTCATTCGCATCAGGCATTTTTTGAGCCGCGAGGAGATCGACAAGCTCTATTTCGACAAGCCCTATTATCTGGCGCCAACGCAGGAGGGCGGCGAGGAAACCCTGACGCTGTTGGCGAAGGCGATGGAGGACGAGAAGGTCGTCGCACTTGGCGAAGCGGTGCTTTTCCGCCGCAACCGCGTGGTGCTGATCCGGCCGAGCGGCAAGGCGCTTATCGCGACGACGCTGAATTTCGGTTATGAGGTGCGCTCGCAAACCACTGTCTTCAAGTCCATTCCCGATATTCAGTTCGATGATGAGATGCTGGAACTCGCCGGCCACATCATCGGGAAACGCGCAGGCACATTCGATCCGGCGGAATATACCGACCGTTACAATGATGCGCTGGCGGAGCTGGTGAAAGCCAAGATCGAAGGCCGGGAAATCAGCAGACAGCCGCCGCGCGGCCAAGACAACATCATCGATCTCAAGGAGGCGCTGCGTCGCAGTGCCGGTGCCGGGGGCAGCGGGAAATCCACCACCGGTGCAGGACGCAAATCTTCCCGCGAAGCGAGCTGAACCATGGGCTTGCAGACCTATAACGCCAAGCGCAGTTTCGATAAAACGCCGGAGCCGAAAGGCGACAAGACCGATGCGCATGGCTCGAGCTTCGTGGTGCAGAAACACGATGCCCGCCGGTTGCATTACGATTTCCGGTTGGAGATGGACGGCGTGCTGAAAAGCTGGGCGGTGACGCGCGGCCCAAGCCTTGATCCGGAAGACAAGCGCCTTGCCGTGCATGTCGAGGACCATCCCTTGAGTTACGGCGATTTCGAAGGCGTGATCCCCAAAGGCCAATATGGCGGCGGCACCGTCATCCTGTGGGATCGTGGCAGCTGGCGTCCGATTGGCGATGCGAAGAAGGGTTATCGTAAGGGCCATCTCGAATTCGAGCTGGATGGCGAAAAGCTGAGGGGGCGCTGGCATCTGGTGCGCATGCACGGAAAACCCGGCGAAAGCCACGAGAACTGGTTGTTGATCAAGGGTGATGACGGGGAGGCGAGGCACGATGGCGGTGCCGATATTCTGGAGGAACGACCGGAATCCGTAGCCACTGGCCGCAGCGTCGAGGACGTCGCGGCAAATCCGAAAGACACCTGGAATTCGAAGTCTATATCGAAAAAGACGGCCGCCTCGTCCTCCGGCAAAAAACAGGCGCATGCCTTGCCGAAAGGGGCGCGCAAACAGGCGTTGCCGTCCTTCGTAGCGCCGGCGCTCGCGACGCTGAAACCGAAGCCGCCTGAAGGTTCGCGCTGGCTGCATGAAATCAAATTCGATGGCTACCGGCTGCAGGCGCGTCTCGATCACGGCAAACTTCAGTTTCTGACCCGCAGCGGGCTGGACTGGACTGAGAAGTTCGGCGACGCCGTAGCAGGAGCGCTGAAAGCCCTGCCGGCTGAAACGCTGCTGATCGACGGCGAAATCGTGGTCGAACGGGAGAGCGGCGCTTCGGATTTTTCCGCCTTGCAGCAGGACTTGAGCGAAGGGCGCAGCGACCGTTTCGTTTTTTACGCCTTCGACCTTCTGTATCTCGATGGCGCAGACCTGCGCGGCGCGGCGCTGGCCGACCGCAAGGCGCTGCTTGAAAAGCTGCTGCCCGCCGGAGAGCCACTTCTCCGCTACAGCCAGCATTTCGAGGAAAACGGCGCGCTTGTGCTGGATCACGTCTGCCGCCTCAGCCTGGAGGGCGTCATTTCCAAGGTCAAGGACAGCAAATATGCCTCCGGCCGCAAGGGGGACTGGGTAAAGTCCAAATGTTCGATGCGGCAGGAATTCGTCATAGGCGGTTACACGCTGTCCTCCACCTCGGAACATGCCATCGGCTCGCTGGCGCTGGGCGTTTATGAGGATGGCAGGTTGCGTCATGTCGGCCGCGTCGGCACCGGCTTTACTGCAGACGTTGCCGAAATGCTGCTCGGCCGCCTGAAGCCGCTGGAAAGCAGGGAAAGTCCCTTCGGCGAAAAACTCACGGCACTTGCCCGCCGTGACCTCAATTTCGTCAAGCCGGAACTGGTGGCCGAAGTGGAGTTCCGTGCCTGGTCGGCGGATGGTATTTTGCGCCATGCTTCCTTTCAGGGCCTGCGCGAAGACAAGCCGGCGGTTGAAATCGAACGCGAGGAAAAAACTGTGTCCGAAACCAAGGCAGCGCAGAGCAAGATCAAGTTCACCCATCCGGACCGTCTCTACTGGCCGAAGGATGGCGTAACGAAAGAGGGGTTGGCCGACTATTATGCGCAGGTCTGGTCCTTTATGGCTCCCTTTGTCGTCAACCGGCCACTGGCGCTGCT
The DNA here is from genome assembly GCF_030757975.1 of Rhizobium sp. AN73. Classification (NCBI taxonomy): domain Bacteria; kingdom Pseudomonadati; phylum Pseudomonadota; class Alphaproteobacteria; order Hyphomicrobiales; family Rhizobiaceae; genus Rhizobium; species Rhizobium sp. AN73. Next base: position 132,365 of record NZ_JARWME010000001.1, on the reverse strand, counting down.
GCGCTGCCCGGAAGGCATAGAAGGCCCGCGTTTCTTCCAGAAACACGCCTGGCGCGGCATCAACAAAGCGGTGGAGCAGATAGTCGATCCGAAGGACAGGGGCGGTGATCCGCTGATCCGCATTGCCGATTTCGACGGCATGATGGCGCTGGTGCAATCCGCAGCCCTTGAAATTCACCCATGGGGTGCGACGACCGACAATTGGGAAAAACCCGATATGATTACCATGGATATCGATCCCGACGACGGGGTCGAGTGGTCGGATGTCATCGGTGCGGCGTTGGAACTGAAACGGCGCTTCGAGGATGCCGGGCTTGCGGCTTTCGTGAAAACCTCCGGCGGCAAGGGCTTCCATGTGGTCGCGCCCTTGAAGCCTGATGCCGGCTGGCCAGCCGTGAAGGCTTTTGCAAAAGCGATGGCGGACGACATGGCCAAGGCCGAGCCGGACAAATATCTGGCGGTGGCGACGAAATCGAAGCGGACCAGCCGCATCTTCATCGATTATCTGCGCAACGGCAGGGGCAATACGGCGGTCGCACCCTATTCGACCCGCGCCCGGCAGGGAGCCGCCATTTCCGCACCGCTCGAATGGGACGAGCTGTCGGAAGAGATCGGCCCCGCGCATTTCACCGTCAACAATATCGGCGCACGCCTTTCGGCTCTGAAGAAAGAGCCGTGGGAGGGGTTTTTCGCTGCGGCCCGGCCGCTGTCGAAAAAAGGTCGCTGAAGCGTTAGAGCGTTGTCGCATTTCCGGACGGAAAACCGGGGTCCGCTTTTCCTGCGAATACTCTAGCGTCGTTTGTCGGCGGCAAGGCTTTTCTTCAGGGCATCCATGATGTTGATGACGTTGCCGCCGGTGCGGGCTTTCGTGCCGGTTTTCTTTTCCGGGGAAGGCACGGCCTTGCTCTTGGTTTTCAGCAGGGCGCTGATCTTTTTCTGGATCGGATTCTGCACCAAAGCCGGTTTCCACGTTGTCATCTGTTTGCCGATGTGTTTTTCCATGGCTTCCAGAAGCGGCTTGTCGATCTTCATCTTCGGGTCCAGCGCGTCGATGCTCTCGCGCACCTCCTCGCCGTAATGCAGCGTCCACAGGATGATGCCCTTGCCTGATGGTTCCAGCAGCACCGCTCTTTCATGGCGGTAGAGAACGAGCCGCGCGATGCCGAAAACACCGTTCGCCCGCATGGCCTCGCGAATGACGCTGAAAGCCTCGGTGCCGATCTTGTCTTCCGGGCGCAGGAAGTGCGGACGGTCGTACCAGATCCAGTCGATGGAACCGGTGGGAACGAAGGTCTTGATATCGATGGTGCGGGTGCTTTCCAGCGCGACCGCATCGATCTCGTCATCCTCCAGCAGCACATAATCGTCCTCAGCGCGGGGAAAACCCTTCACCTGATTTTTCGCGGCCACCGGCCTATGGGTGACGCTGTCGACATAACGGCTTTCGACGCGATTGCCGGTCTTGCGATTGAGAATGTGGAACCGGTATTTGTTGCTTTCAGTGGTGGCGGGCGTCAGCGAAACGGCAGCCGTCACCAGCGACAGCTTCAGATAACCTTTCCAGAAAACCTGCCGTGCCATGATCGCGATCCGCCTCGTCGCCAATGTCTCCCGGATCAAACAGCCATGGACAGGCTTTTGTTCCGGGAGCACAGGCAAATCGGGCGTGGTCGGCGTTGTCAGCCGAACAGCGACGTCAGACCATAGACGGCCGCGGATATGAGGGCGGCGGCCGGCATGGTCACGACCCAGGCAATAACGATGTTGCCGGCAAGGCCCCAACGCACCGCCGAGACACGGCGGGCAGCACCGACGCCGATGATGGCGCCCGTGATGGTATGGGTTGTCGATACCGGAATGCCGAGCCATGTCGCGCCGAACAAAGTCAGCGCTCCACCGGTTTCGGCGCAGAACCCCTGCATCGGGTTAAGCCGGGTGATTTTCGACCCCATGGTATGCACGATCCGCCAGCCGCCGAACAGCGTGCCGAGCGCCATGGCCGACTGGCACGAGATGACCACCCAGAACGGCACGTAAAAGCTTTCCCCCAGATGTCCCTGACTGAAGAGCAGCACGGCGATGATACCCATGGTCTTCTGCGCGTCATTGCCGCCATGGCCAAGTGAATAGAGCGAGGCGGAAATAAACTGCATGATGCGGAAGGTGCGGTCCACCGCAAAAGGTGTCTGGCGCACGAACAGCCAGGAGACGGCCAGCACCAAGAGCAGCGCGAGGAAAAAGCCGATTGCCGGTGACATGAAGATCGCGCCCACGGTTTTCAGAAGTCCCGACCAGACGATCGAATTGAAACCGACTTTCGCAAACCCAGCACCGACGAGACCGCCGATCAGCGCATGCGACGAGCTGGAGGGGATGCCGAAGATCCAGGTGACGATGTTCCAGACGATGGCGCCCATCAGTGCCGCGAAGATGACCTGCGGCGAAACGATGGCCGGATCGATGATGCCGGTGCCGAGCGTTTCGGCCACATGCAGGCCGAAGAACAGAAAGGCGATGAAATTGAAGAAGGCCGCCCATGCCACCGCATATTGCGGGCGCAGCACGCGGGTGGAGACAATGGTGGCGATGGAATTTGCGGCGTCGTGCAGACCGTTCAGAAAATCGAAGAACAGCGCGATGGCGATAAGGCCGACAAGCAGCGGCAGTGCAAGCGCGACATCCATCAGACGTTCTCGATAACAATGCCGCTGATCTCGTTCGCCACGTCCTCGAAGCGGTCGACGACCTTTTCGAGTTCGCCGTAGATCTCGCTGCCGATCATGTAGGCCATGGCATCGCCGGCGGCGCCGTGGCGCCGGAACAGGTCCTTGAGGCCTTGATCGTGAAGTTCGTCGGAGTGGCCTTCTACGCGGGTGACCTCTTCGGCAATGACAGACAGGCGCTGCGCGTTGGTGCCGACCTTTTCCAGAAGCGGGAGGGCTTCGGCGACGAGGTTTGCTGCACGGACGATCTCATGGCCCATTTCGCGCATCAGCGGGTCGAACTGCGTTTGTTCGAAAAGACGGATGGTCTTGACGGTCTTGTGCATCATGTCGATGGCGTCATCCATGGACTGGATGAGGTCCTTGATATCGCCACGATCGAAGGGAGTAATGAAGCTGCGCCGCACCGCGAGCAGTACTTCGCGGGTAATATCGTCCGCCTGATGTTCGAGAGCGACGATAAGGTCGCAATTTTTCTCGACGTCGATGCCGCTTAGAAGTTGGTCCAGAGCTGCGGCGGCTTTGACGACGGTTTCCGAATGTTTGCTAAACAGGTCGAAGAAACGGTCCTCGCGCGGCATCAGCTTGCGAAAAATGCTCATCATGCGAATTGGCCCTCAATGGCGCTTTATTAGTTGTGGGGGGTGATTGTCATAAAACTGTCATAAATGCACGCGGGGCATTGATGCAACCCGCAAAATAAGCACTATCAACGGATATGAAATCCACGAAGAAAAGCCGGAAAGCCCGTCCGGCCCGCTCCCTGACATTGCTCCAGCAGCTCGCTGCGGTTCCCGAAAAGCTGTTCACCGGCGCTTTCCGGCAGCAATATGCCGCCCTGTGCTTCCGTTATGCCGGCCGCGGCGAAGAGATCGAAGTCCTCGTCGTCACCTCGCGCATGAGTGGACGCTGGATCATTCCGCGCGGCTGGCCGATGAAACGCAAGAATCCGCATCAGGCCGCCGCTATCGAGGCATGGGAGGAGGCCGGCGTGCGCGGCCGGGTGAGGAAGGATGCGGTCGGCCGCTACACCTATCTCAAGATGCTCGACAATGGCGACGTCGCGCCCTGCGTCGTCGATGTTTTCCAGATCGAGGTGACCGGAGCGGAAACGAGTTTCAAGGAGCGCGGCGAACGCCTGGTCGAATGGGTTCGCCCCGACGAGGCGGCAAGGCGCGTTCGCGAAATCGAACTGAAGTCGCTACTGGTCGATTTCCGCCCGAAGGGCAAAAAGAAGCGCTTGACCGGAGAGGAGCCCTGACTGCAAGGTCGAGGGCTGATCTCAAGAAGAGGGTGCCGGGCGATCTGGCAGTCCGGTTTCGCCCGCCTCATCCGGTGCTTTCGGCAGCAGGCGGGCAAGACGCCGGGTGAGGCTGTCTATGTAGGACAGGATCGTCGGCACGACGATCAGGGTGAGCAACGTGGAGCTGATGAGGCCGCCGATCACCGCATGCGCCATCGGCGCTCGTTGCGCCCCGCCACCGCCGACGGCCATGCCGAGCGGGATCATGCCGAAGATCATTGCCAGCGTCGTCATGATGATCGGGCGGAAACGGATGATGCCGGCGCTTGCCAGCGCTTCGTTCAGCGTAAGCCCGCGTTTCCGTTCTCGATTGGCGAAGTCGACCAGCAATATGCCGTTCTTGGTGACGAGGCCCATCAGCATGATGAAGCCGATCAGCGAGAACATGTTGATCGTGCTGCCGGCCACCATCAATCCGATAAGGACGCCGATGAGCGATAGCGGCAGCGACGCCATGATGGCGAGCGGCTGCAGGAAACTGCCGAATTGCGAGGCGAGCACGATGTAGATGAAGATGACCGCCATGGCGAGCGCAGTGACCATGTGGCCAACGGTCTCCTCCATGGTTTCGGCGTCGCCGCCGAAGCGGATACGATATCCGTCCGGCAGGTCGCGGGCGGCGGTGAGGGTCTTCAACTCGTCCGTCACCTCGCCGAGCGGTCGCCCGGTGATATTGGCCGAAACCAGCACTTCGCGGCGATTTTCGATGCGGCGGATTTCGGCGGGCGCCTCGACGGTGGTGATTTCGGCGACCTGATCGAGACGGACCATCAGGGGAGCGCCGTTCGATGCCGTGCGACCGGTCGCGATCATCAATTCGCCGAGCAAGGTTGTATCGGAACGGCGTTCGCCGGGCAGTCGCACGACGATGTCGTAGCTGTTGCCGCCCGCATCCGTCCATTTCGAGACATCCTCGCCTCCGATAAGGGGGGAGAGTGCTGTGGCGAGATCGGATCTGGCAATGCCGAGATCGCTTGCCGCCTCGCGCTTCAGGCGCACCGAAAGGACGGAGGTCACGTCCCGGGTGCTCGACGTTACATCCACGAGGCCGGGGATCTTTTTCATGTCTTCCATGAGACCGGTAGCGATCTTTTCGAGGATCGCCCTGTCGTCGCCGAGGATGCTGAGCTGCACCGGGCTCTCGCCGCCGCCAAGGCCAGTCTGCAGGATTGCGACCTCTATGCCTGATATGGCCGACAGGCGCTTACGGATCGGTTCGGCAAGCGTAACCGGGGTTCGGCTGCGCATCTCCAGCGGCACCAGCGCCACCAGAACGGTGGCGCGATGTTTGCCGACGGTGCCGCCGGTATTGACGGTGGAATAGAGCGTCTCGACTTCCGGAAATTCCCTGAGCGCCTTTTCGACCTGCCGGACCTTTGCCGTCGTATAATCCAGCGAGGAGCCGACCGGTGCCGAGATGGTGATCTGGAAGCGACCTTCATCCGTGTTCGGCACGAATTCCGCGCCGACCAGCGGCACCATGAGCAGGCTGCCGACAAAAATGCCTGATGTGACAAGCAGGGTGACAAACCGGTGGCGCAATGTCCAGCCGATCACATGCCGGTACTGGCCAGCCAGCCATTCGAAGCCGCGGTCGAAACGCGCGATCAGCCGTCCGATCGGCCCACGTTTCGCGTCGGGTTGCGCATCCGGATCGTACCAGACGCTCGACAGCATCGGATCGAGCGTGAAGGCGACGAAGAGCGAAATGAGCACGGCGGCGGAAACAGTAACGCCGAATTCGTAGAAAAACCGGCCGACGATGCCGTCCATGAAGGCAACCGGCAGAAAGACCGCCACGATCGTCGCCGTCGTCGCGATTACCGCAAGACCGATTTCATTCGTACCGTCGAGTGCGGCGCGGATATGGGATTTGCCCATATGCAGGTGGCGGGTGATGTTTTCGCGCACGACGATGGCGTCGTCCACGAGAATACCGATGGAAAGCGTCAGCGCCAACAGGCTGAGTGTATTGAGCGTGAAACCGAGAACATCGATGACCGCGAGCGTGCCGATGATCGCGATCGGCAGTGTCAGCCCGGTGATGACGGTGCTGCGCCAGGAATTGAGGAACAGGAAGACGATGGCAACGGCGAGCGCCGCCCCTTCGATCAGTGTCGTCTGCACCTGATCGACGGATTCTGCGGATGGGTATGGACGTGTCCGAAATGATGCGCAATTGCACGTTTTGCGGGGCAAGTTCGGTGTTGAGAAGTGCCAGATGTTTTCTCACATCCGTCACGACCTGAACCGTGTTGGCGTCCTGAACCTTGACGATGTCGATCGCCAGTGCGGTCTGGCCATTATAGAGGGCGCGGTTTTCGGGATCGGCGGCTCCCTCCGAAAGCGTCGCGAGGTCACGGAGATAGATGGCCGCGCCACCGCGCCTTGCGACGACCATATCCAGCAGCGCCTGCGGCTCGGCGATACGGCCCTGCACCTGGATCGTGCGTTCGGAGACGGTGTCGATGAGGCTGCCGGCCGGGCTGTTGCTGTTGCCGTTGCGCAGCGCGGTCACCACCTCGTTGATGCCCACTCCGAGCGCGCGCATGCGGGTATCGTCGATCACGATGTCGATCTGCCGCTTGCGGGCGCCGACGAGCGTTGCCTGCCCCACACCGGGAACGGTCGTCAGTTGCCGCAGCACCCTTTGGTCGGCAAGGGTAGTGAGCGCGGGCACGTCGAGCGATGTCGAGCTGATCGCCACCGACAGGATCGGCTCGGCGGCGGGATCGAACCGGGAGATGACCGGTTTCTTGGCATCCTTGGGGAAATTCCCGTCGATGGCGGCGATCTTGTCGCGCACGTCCTGTGCCGCGGTTGCGCCCTTAACTTCGAGTCTGAATTTTGCGACGACGACGGAGCGCCCCTCGTAGGAGGTCGATGTGATCTCGTCGAGGCCGCCAATGGCGTTCAGCGCATCCTCGACGGGGCGCGTCAACTCCGTCTCCACCGTCTCCGGCGTGGCGCCGGGATAGGCGGTGACCACCACCACGACCGGAACGTCGACATTGGGGTACAGATCCAGCCCCAGCCGCTGCAATGAGAAGAGGCCCATGACCAGAAGCGCCACCATCATCATGGTAGCGAAAACGGGGTGGGTGACGGATATACGGGTCAGAAACATTTCAGCCTGCCTTATCGACCGTGACAGCCATGTCGGGCTGCAATTCGGGAAGTGGTGCGGTCAGGATCGTCTCGCCGTCATTCAGACCGGCGCCGATTTCGACCAGGCTGCCGCCGTTCCAGCGCGATCCGACTGCCACCGTCTGGCGGCGCAGATGGCCGTTCAGGACTTTAAGGACATGATAGCCGGTCTCGTCTTTCCGAAGCGCGATTGCGGGAACGACAAGAGCATCGTTTTTCTCGCGCACGAGGATCGACCCGCTGGCGAACATTCCGCCCCATAGCCGGCCGTCGCGATTGGCAAGCCGAAGATAGACGGCGACGAAGCGTGTGCCGTCTTCGGCAACCGGGCTGATGCGGTCAACGGTGCTTTTGAGGGACTGGCCGCCCATGCCGTCAATATCCAGTTCCGCCGTCTGGCCAAGGGTGACGCGTGAAATATCGCGCGTGGCGACAAGAACCTTCGCCTCCAGCGTGCTCGTGTCGACCAGTGTGAGAAGCTCGCCATCGGCACCAATGCGTGAACCGGCCTCGGCCTGCCGGCGGGTGACGGTGCCGCCGAAGGGTGCGCGGATTTCGGCATTACGAAGGGCAAGACGAGCGATATCCACCTGCGCCGAAAGGCTCTGGAGCCTTGCCGTTTTTACCACGACGTCGCTCTTTGCCTTATCGAGTTGTTCCGCCGATGCGACGTTTTTCGAAGCGAGCTGTTCGGTTCGGGTGAGGGCCTGCATCGCCAGCGCCAGTTCGGCCTCGGCCGCATCGCGATCGCTCTGCCGCAGTAGCAGCGTCGATTGCAGTTCCTCGGTTTCGAACCGCACGAGCAGATCGCCCGCCCGCACCGCCTGTCCGTCCTTGACGTTCATATCGAGAATCTTTCCGGCCTCGCGGGCGCGGATGACGACACGGCTGATCGGTTGAAGCTCGCCGCTGATGCTGAGCCGTTCCACCATCGGGCGCGTGCCGATTTTTGCGATTTCCGCAGAGGTCAGTTCGAACGGGATACCAGCCGGGCTCATCGATGTCGCCTCAACGATACCCTTCACGCGCTCGTTCGCATCGACGCTTCCGCGCGCCGGATCGAGAGCAGTGACAACGAGAGCGCAGCCCGCAAGCGCGATCCCTGCCTTGATCGTTCTTTTCACCCACATAACATAATCCTTCCAGGCAAAACTCATCCTGTGACCGCTTGTCGAACGGTCGCGTCGCCTGTCCTGCAGGCGGATGTTTTCTGGATAAGCGTCCATAATTGCAGCAGCATTACCCTGCCGCGTCTTTCGCGCCGCAATACTGCCGCAACCTTTTTGGCAGACAAGGGATGGCGAAGGGATGGTGACGAATGAGACTTCTGTTGATTGAGGACGAAAAGGAAATGGCGGATGCGCTGTCGACGACGCTCGGCAAGCAGGGGATCGTCATCGACCATACGATGCGGCTCGGCGATGCCATGGAACTGGCGCGCCAGCATGTCTATGACGCCATCCTGCTTGATCGTCGCCTGCCGGATGGGGAGGGGCTTACCTTTATTCCAAAGCTGCGCCGCGCCGGTATCGATACTCCGATTATCCTGTTGACGGCGATGAACGAACCGGAAGAGCGGATCGAGGGTCTGAATGGCGGCGCCGACGACTATCTGGGCAAACCATTTCTGGTCGGCGAACTTTTGGCGCGGGTGCGCGCGGTTCTGAGAAGACCGGCGAGCATCGCCCCGTCGCAGATTGTTGCCGGCCGCATCCTGATCGATCCGCTTCATCTCAGCGTCACGATCAACTCCGCGCCTTTCGATCTGCCAAGACGGGAGCTTATGGTTCTCATCACGCTGGCGAAACGAAAAGGCAAATCCGTGCTGCGTGCGACGCTCGAGGCCGCCGTCTACAATTACGAGGAGGAAATCCAGTCCAATGCGCTCGACGCGCATATATCGCGACTGCGCAAACGCCTTCTCGATGCCTCGGCCGGGGTCAGCGTGCACAATATTCGCGGTATCGGCTATCTGCTGAAGGAAGAGACATGAAAGCGCAGGGCAAGTCCAATCCGTCATTGTGGTGGCAACTGAGCTGGCAGCTCAGTATTGTCGTCTCCTCGATGATCGCGGTGGTCATCGTCGGGCTGTGCGTTTACGGGGTGATGAAGCTCTCACCCAATGTCGGGCTCTGGCGCGAATTGTCGGCGACGATTGACGAGTCGCTTTCGCTCGATCCGCAGAGGGGCCTTGTCATTACCGAGGGACCGGCGCTGCGCGCCTTGAAGGCGAAGAATGAAAAGCTCTGGTTCGTGATATCGACGCTTGACGGTAAGGCGGCGACCTATGGCACCGTGCCGGCGGCCTATGCCGAACTGTCGCGTTACCTTCGTCTGATGATGGACGCCGATATTCGCGGCGGCAGCGGCATATCCGAAGTGGCTTCGGTTGAGAGTGTCGACACGACGGCGGGACCTGTCAGGATCATGTTCGGCGGAACCTCCCATGCGGGCGCCTCGTTTCTGACGCTCCTTGCCGAAACCTACAAGATTTATGTTCCTCTGCTGGCGGTCATTTTGCCTGCGGTGTTCTTCTCCGTGCCGCGCATCGTGCGCCGGGCGCTTGCCGGTCTTAGTTCCGTCGTCAAAAAAGCACCGGAGATCGACCCGCGACGACCGGGTTCGAAGCTTCCCGTCGAGGAAGTGCCGCGCGAAGTCGTTCCGTTGATCGTCTCTTTCAACAGTATTCTCGAGCGGCTCGAAGAGCAGTTCCAGGCGCGGCAACGGTTTCTGATCGATGCGGCGCACGAGTTGAGGACACCGATTGCGATCATGCAGACCCGGATTGAAGGGTTGCCGGGACCGGAACAGCAGCGTTTGATGGGGGACGTCGCGCGGCTCGGCGAAACTGCCGAACAGCTTCTGGCCTTCGAGCGAAACGATCAGGTCAACGACCGGCGCGAGGCGGTGAACCTTGTCGAGATCGCCCGCACGGTGGTTGCCGATCTTGCGCCGCTGGCACTCTCGGCGGGTTATGACATCTCCTTCGAAACGCAGATTGAGCAATACGAAACGCAGGGCAATCCGTTCGCCCTGCCGCGCGCCATCAGCAACATCGTGCGCAACGCAATCGACCATGGGGGGAACAAGGGGTTGATCCATGTTTCGGTTCTCGCAAACGGCGAAATCGCGATTTCCGACGAGGGGCAGGGGATACCTGAGGACCAGCAGGAGCGGATATTCGAGCCTTTTTATCGCGTCACGCCACGAAGCACGGGGGCCGGACTTGGCCTCAGCCTCGTCAAGCAGATCGTTGCCAATCACAACGGCCGCATCGTGCTGGAAAGCACCCCCTTCGGAAGCACGTTCCGGGTCCGTTTCTGACCGTGCTTTGATAACTGGCTTTCGGAAGGGCAATTGTAATGTTGCCGCAATTTTCGCCGTCGTAATGTGCGGGGCACAGGATCATCTGTCCCAACCCGGAGTACGCGCAGTGATACGCCAGCGGAATCTGTTTCCCCCGGGCTTTCGCCCACAAGGCGGCGCGCTGTTGCGGCATCGCCCCGGAATTTAACGCAATGCCGGAGTGCCGGTGATCGCAGCGTAACGTCTCCCGATTTCATATTCGGTTCATCCTAGGCGCGCAGGGTCCCGACCAAATCACTCTGAGACTCAGTCCAAACAGTCATACTCCCCGGAATTTTACGATGTCGCATACTGAAATCGCCGCATTCGTTGCGGAAAAAAACTCGGCGAAACCCGAGCTGGTGCCCATCGCTGCGCAAACCATGCCCGGCGATGGTCTGGAACTTCCCCGTTTTCCTCTGGCATTGAGCGTCGCGACGTTCGTTCTGCGCGCGCACTGGAAACGGGGCTTCCTTTTCTGGATGCGTTTTTTTGCACACCCGATCGTAACCCTGCGATGGTGGCGGTTTCTGTCCCGGTTTTCGGCGACGCAAAAACTGCCTCCGCCGCATGACGAGCTTCTTCAGAAACCGCTGTCGAAATTCCTCGTCGGCAAAATCTCCTATGCCAGGCGGCTGGATTTTCTCATGGAGAATTTCGTCATCGCCAGCGGTTGTTTCTCCGAAGAGGTGATGGCGGCACTGTGGACCGGCAAGACGATCGAGGTCGGTAGCGTCCACGGCCGTGCAGGTGAATATCGCTGCACGCTGGCCCTTGCGGATTTATGTGGTGGCCGCCATGAGGGCGCCTTCGCCGTGCGGCTGATCCGAACCAGCGACGACGTAACCCTGTGGACGACGAAGTTCATCTTCGTGGCGCGGGATGCGGGCGGGAACAGGACAATTGCCGTTGGCGGTATGCAGGGGCCGCGCGCCGCAAAACAGGAGATGGTGGCGGTGACACGCGACCTCGCGGGTCTTCGTCCGAAAGACGCGGTGTTGATGCTGCTGCAAGGCCTCATCCAGGAGGATGCGGGTTCCTATTTCGCAGTCTCCCACGCCAGACACCCGATCAATTACCGGCGCGCCCGGCGGCAAAAAATGCTGCTGTCCGACATAGACGCTTTCTGGCGGGAGCGCTCGGCCGAGCCGGACGATATGTTCGGTTTTCAGGTGCCGGTTTCAAGCCTTGAAGGTGCGGACAAGCGCAGCAAGATGAAACTTGCCTTTTTTGCCATGGCCGACCGGCTTTGCGAGGGCAAAACCGCGGACGTTGCGAAAAGTTAGAGCTTCAGGCTGCGGAATCGACAACACGGCCGAGTTTCTCGAGACCGCATTCGCGGACGATCTCGGCAATGTGGGTGAATTGCGCCGAGAGCGGATTGCTCTTGCGCCATACCATGCCGATGGTGCGCGACGGCCGGGGCTCCGCCAGCCGGAAGACCGAGACGGTGGATTGTCGTGTCTCCATATCGACGGCCATCTGCGGAATGAGCGTGACGCCGATGCCTGCACCAACCATCTGCACGAGCGTCGAGAGCGAACTGCCCTCCATCAGCACGCGCGGCGGCGCGTTCGTCGTGCTGCAGAAAGAAAGCGCCTGATTGCGGAAACAGTGGCCTTCCTCGAGCAGCAGCAGGCGCATTTCGCCCAGTTTGTCGGCGCTCGGCACCGGCATTCCCGCATCTTCCATCGGCCGGACCAGAATGAATTCCTCCGAAAACAGCGGAACCTCTTCCAGCGACGGTTCCGAGACGGGAAGGGCGACGATTGCCATATCCAGCCGGGCTTCCAGCAGGTCTTCGATGAGTTTCTGCGTCACCGCCTCGCGCGGGCGCGCCTCCAGCCCGGGGTAATGACGGGTGAGTGTCTTGATGACCTGTGGTAAAAGATAGGGTGCTACGGTTGGAATGACGCCGATGCGCAGGCGGCCGCTGAGCGGGCCGTGCCGCGCCCGTGCCAAATCCTGCAATTCATCAACGGAGCGCAGGATCAGGCGGGTGCGTTCGGCAAATTCCTCACCAAGTGCGGTCAGCCTGATCCGGCGGCTGCCGCGTTCGACCAGCGGAGCGCCGATCAATTCTTCCAGTTCCCTGATCTGCAGCGAAAGCGCTGGTTGGGAAATGGCGCATGCTTCCGCCGCCCGCCCGAAATGGCCGATCTTGGCCAGGGCGTCGAAATATCGAAGATGTTTCATGGAGAGGCTAATCATAAGCTCAGCATATCGCAGCCTTTAGAATATACAATTGGAAATTATGGAACCCGGCTGTTAGTCATCTTCATGACAGAAAGAGGATGTAGCTGTGAAGGATCATCAGCGTCGCCGCACGGTTCCCATCGGGATTACCTGCTGTGGGCTCCTGGCTCGAACATGCTGCACCTGTCGAATTGATTATTTCGTTTAATTGCTAAACCCATCGGAGGGCGAAATGGACGCAACTTCAAAACCGGCTGGCAAGTGTCCCGTCATGCATGGAGGCAACACGGCCTCCGGTAAATCGGTGACCGAATGGTGGCCGAACGCGCTGAACCTCGACATCCTGCATCAGCACGACACCAAGACCAATCCGCTCGGCACCTCCTTCAACTATCGCGAAGCGCTCAAGACACTTGATGTCGAGGCCCTGAAAGCCGATCTGCGCGCCCTGATGACAGATAGCCAGGACTGGTGGCCGGCCGACTGGGGCAGCTATGTGGGTATGATGGCCCGCGTCACCTGGCATGCGGCCGGTTCCTACCGCGTGACCGACGGTCGTGGCGGCGCCAACACCGGCAACCAGCGTTTTGCACCGCTGAATTCCTGGCCTGATAATGTGAACACCGACAAGGGCCGCCGCCTGCTGTGGCCGATCAAGAAGAAATACGGCAACAAGATTTCCTGGGCCGACCTTATCGCGCTCGCCGGCACGATTGCCTATGACGTCGCCGGTCTGAAGACCTTCGGTTTTGCCTTCGGTCGTGAAGATATCTGGGCTCCGGAAAAGGACACCTATTGGGGTGACGAGAAGGAATGGCTGGCGCCGAGCGACGGCCGTTACGGCGACGTAACAAAGCCCGAGACGCTGGAAAACCCGCTTGCCGCCGTGCAGATGGGTCTGATCTACGTCAACCCGGAAGGCGTCAACGGCAAGTCCGATCCGCTGGCAACAGCGGCGCAGATGCGCGAAACCTTCGCCCGCATGGGTATGGATGACGAGGAAACGGTTGCCCTGACCGCCGGTGGCCACACCATCGGCAAGTCGCACGGCAATGGCAGTGCCGCCAACCTCAGCCCCGATCCGGAGGCCGCAGGTCCCGAATATCAGGGTCTCGGCTGGATCAACACCAAGGGCCGCGGCATCGGCCGCGACACTGTGGTGTCCGGTATTGAAGGCGCATGGACGAGCGAGCCGACCAAGTGGGACAATGGCTTCTTCGAAATGCTGTTCAAGCATGAGTGGACATTGACGCACAGCCCCGCTGGCGCATCGCAATGGGCGCCGATCACCATCGCCGAGGAAGACAAGCCTGTTGACGTCGAGGATGCCTCGATCCGCACCATCCCGATGATGACCGATGCCGACATGGCCCTGAAGGTCGATCCGATCTACCGCGAGATTTCGCTGAAGTTTAAGGATGATCAGGACCATTTCTCCGACGTCTTCGCCCGCGCATGGTTCAAGCTGACGCACCGCGACATGGGACCGAAGGCCCGTTACATCGGCCCTGATGTTCCCGCCGAAGACCTGATCTGGCAGGATCCGATCCCTGCAGGCTCCACGAGCTACGATGTCGCCGCCGTAAAGGCGAAGATCGCCGCTTCCGGTCTGACGGTTGCCGATCTGGTCTCGACCGCATGGGACAGCGCCCGCACCTTCCGTGGTTCGGACAAACGCGGCGGTGCCAATGGTGCACGTATCCGCCTTGCGCCGCAGAAGGACTGGGAAGGCAACGAGCCCGCCCGTCTCGCCAGCGTGCTTTCGGTTCTCGAGCCGATCGCCCGTGAAGCCGGCGCCAGCATTGCGGATGTGATCGTTCTCGCCGGCAATTACGGTGTGGAACAGGCGGCGAAGGCGGCCGGCTTCGACATTGCCGTGCCTTTCGCACCCGGCCGTGGTGACGCCTCTGCCGAGCAGACCGATGCGGACAGCTTTGCACCGCTCGAGCCGCTGGCGGATGGTTTCCGCAACTGGGTGAAGAAGGACTATGTCGTCAGCCCCGAGGAACTCCTGCTAGACCGGGCGCAGCTTCTTGGCCTCACCGCGCCGGAACTGACCGTCCTCATCGGCGGCCTGCGCGTCATCGGCGCCAACTACGGCGGCTCGGCACATGGCGTGTTCACGCAGAAGCCGGGTGCACTGACCACCGACTTCTTCGCGACGCTGACGGACATGGCCTATTCCTGGGTTCCGACCGGCGGCAATCTCTATGAGATCCGCGATCGCAAGTCCGGTGCGACCAAATATACGGCGACCCGCGTGGACCTCGTAATCGGCTCCAACTCCATCCTGCGCGCCTATGCGGAAGTTTATGCGCAGGACGACAGCAGGGAAAAGTTCGTTCGCGACTTCATCGCCGCCTGGACCAAGGTGATGAGCGCCGACCGTTTCGACCTTCTCTGAGGGAACGTGAAACGATCAAATAAAAAGCACCTTCCTGAGTGATCAGGGAGGTGCATTTTTCTATCTGCGGTCAGAGGACGAAACCGGCTTGTCCGGTGACGGTTTTTCGGCCTTTCCCGACGGCGCTTTGCCGCCCTTTTCATTCTCATGCGCATCCGGCCCGGCAACGATCACACCGCGACCCTGTTCTTCGCGCTTCTTGTCGGCGAAATCGCCCGGTTCCTTTTTATGATCCATGACAAACTCCCTTTGTGTTTCCTTTTGTCTGGAGTTCAACGGATGGCGGGGAGCGGAGTTCCAGTCATTGATGCGCATCTTCAGGGCCATGCGGCATAGGAAGGTGGCGGAACGTTTTGCATGCGTGTTGCCGTCCGTCGAAAACGGCCGGGTGATATTCCCTCGTTGCGCGTGAAGAAGCGGTTGAAATAACCGGGATCCTGAAAACCCAATCGGAACGCTATTTCAGCAACTTGCAGGGAAGAGTTAAGAAGAAGGTCGCGCGCCTCGGATAGCAGCTCGCGGTGAATATAGGCCTGCGGCGCAAGCCCCGTCGCCTTGCGGACAGCGGTGCCAAGGCGCTCGCGGCTGACGCCGAGGTAGCGGGCATAATCCTCCACATCCCATTGGTCACGCTTGTGCTGGGCGACCAGCAATACGAAACGTTCGGTGAGGCTGCCCGGCAGGGAAATGGTGGCGGCATCTGCGGTGGCATGTTGGCAGATACGGATCAGCGTCACCGAAAGCAGGCTGGCGATGATTGTGTCCGAGCCGGCTGTCGGCCGCAGATTTTCGTTTGCTATGGTCTCGAGATAACCCGCCAGCTCCAACTGGTCCTTTTCCACAAGCACCTGTGTGAGAATACGCTGCAAGGCGTTGCGTATGCTGATCGCACTCGTTCCGGTCGGCATCGCATGGGCGAGGCCGATTTCGGATGCGGTCAGCAGCGATCCGCGGCTTCCCGCATTCAGCCGCAGCTGGCCGGTCGGGCCAGTCGGCAGCCAGGCGAATGCAGGGGCGGATAGCGTCAGGTTATTCTCGCCGCGAATGACATGTGCTTCACCCGACGCGAGCAGGATGAGATGAGCGCCGTCCGATGCCAGTTTGACTTCGCTCACGCGCAGGGACGAATTCAGCATGCGCGCCGCTGTCCTTTTTCGGACACCGGTAATCGGCTTGTGAAGCGGCATTCATCCTCCAAAAGTACAATAATGCACCATGTTAGTGCATTTTATGTGGGCCTGTCGTTGTTAAACTTTGCCCATGCGGGATGAAAACCTTGAGGAGATTGGTTGCCCGCCAGGAGGATGAACATGCAGACTGTCAATCTTTTCATCGGCGGCGACCATAGCGCGGCCGCAAACGGAAAGCGTTTTGAACGCAACAACCCCATTACCGGCGAGGTGGCGACCAGCGCCGCGGCTGCAACGCCTGAGGATGCAACGCGCGCAGCCGATGCTGCAGCTGCCGCTTTCCCGCAATGGTCCGCAACCACGCCCGGTGAACGCCGCCGTTATCTTCTTGCCGCTGCCGAAGCGCTTCGCGCCGCCGCGCCGGATATTATCAAGGCGATGAAAGAGGAAATCGGCGCTACGGAAGCCTGGGCCGGTTTCAACGTCATGCTTGCCAGCGACATGCTGGTGGAAGCGGCCAGTCTCACGACCCAGATCAAGGGGGAGGTTATCCCCTCCAACCGTCCGGGCACCATGGCCATGGCGTTGCGCCAGCCGGCGGGTGTCGTGCTGTCGATGGCGCCCTGGAATGCGCCGGTCATTCTTGGCGTGCGCTCGATCGCGACGCCGCTTGCCTGCGGCAATACCGTGGTGATGAAGACATCGGAACTCTGCCCACGCACCCACGCCCTGATCATCGAGGCGATCGCGTCCGCCGGCCTGCCGAAAGGCGTGCTGAATGCGGTCTCCAATGCTCCGGAAGATGCGGCAAAGATCGTCGAAACGCTGATCGCTCATCCCGCCGTTAGAAGGGTGAATTTCACCGGTTCGACCCGGGTTGGTCGTGTCATTGCGGAAACGGCGGGTCGTTACCTGAAGCCAGCGCTTCTGGAACTTGGCGGCAAGGCGCCCTTCATCGTGCTTGACGATGCCGATATCGATGCGGCGGTAGCTGCGGCAGCTTTCGGCGCCTATATGAACCAGGGCCAGATCTGCATGTCGACGGAACGGATCATCGTGATCGACAGCGTCGCCGATAGTTTCGTGGAAACCTTCGCCAAAAAGGCGGCGAGCCTGACGGCGGGCGATCCGCGTGAGGGGAAAACCCCGCTTGGTTCGATGGTCAGCGCCGAAGCGGCGACGCGTATCCATGCGCTGGTCGATGATGCGGTTTCCAAGGGTGCTCGCCTTGTGGCGGGTGGCGGCGGCACCGGCACGATTCTGGATGCGATTGCCGTCGATGGCGTGACGCCGGATATGCGGCTTTATTCCGAGGAAAGCTTCGGCCCGGTCGTTTCCATTATTCGCGCGGGCAGCATCGATGAGGCCGTCAGCATCGCGAACGAAACCGAATTCGGCCTTTCAGCCGCCGTTTTCGGCCGGGATCAGGCAAGAGCATTGGCGGTTGCCGGGCGCATCGAGAGCGGCATCTGCCACATCAATGGCCCGACTGTTCACGATGAGGCGCAGATGCCTTTCGGCGGGGTCAAAGCCTCCGGTTATGGCCGTTTCGGCGGCACGGCGGGCATTGCGGAATTCACCGAACTGCGTTGGGTAACGCTGCAGGACGGTCCGCTGCATTACCCGATCTAACTGGAAAAATCACCGGCTGGCTGATCGCGTTACCGTTTCTCGTCGATCAGCCAGCCGGTCAGTTTCCTGACCGCGCTGTCGTTATTTTTCGGCCGCAGCAGCCAATAACCACGGCCCGGTGCCTCAAGGCTCGGGCCTGCGGTTACCAGCACACCCGCCTCGACCAGCGGATCAACCAGGCCGGCCCAGCCGAGCGCGAAACCCTGCTCGCCGATCGTTGCCTGAACCACCATGGTGTAATTGTTGAAACTGATGTCGCCGCTGTCGTTTTCCGCGCCTCGGTGCATGCCGAAGTGCTTGAAATAGGCAGCCCAGTCGAACCAGTGCGTCTGTGAGGTGTTTTCGAGGTGGATGAGTTTCAACCGCGAAAAATCCGCGACGGTCTCGGGCGCCAGCTGCTCCGCTAAAAGCGCCGGTGAGCAGACCGGCGTGACCTTTTCGGAGAGCAGTAGCACCGCGCCATCGCCCGCATCCTGCCGCGTGCCGAAAATGATCATCACGTCGCTGTCGTGTTTGCCCTGTCCGAGCGGGTCCTGCGTGGCGACGATCTGGATGTTGATGTCAGGGTTGAGTGCGCGAAAACCATGCATGCGCGGGATAAGCCAGAGAGAGGAAAAGGCGTAGTCCGTGTGCAGGCGGATCGTCTGCCGTTCCTCCGTGCGGCGAAGCTGCTGCGCCAGAAGGTCGATGGAATCGACATTGCGCGAGACGATCTCGAACAGCTTTTGCCCCTCGGCCGTCAATTCGATGCCGCGATGTTTGCGCCGGACGAGCGGCACACCGAGATCGTCTTCCAGCCGGCGGATCTGGTAGCTGACGGCGGGCTGGGTCAACCGCAGGGAACCGGCCGCCGCCGTCAGGCTGCCGCGACGGGCGACCTCGGTAAAAATGCGCATCCATCCGAGATCGAGCGGCCGCCCTGTCATAAAAATTCCTTATATCAGTCATCGAAAAATACCTGCTTCACAGGCAAAAACAATGTGGTGTTCAATAAACTGAGCTAATAAAAGGGGAGCCGCAATGAAAACCGTTTCTCATCTGCATCGCATCGCCGCCGGTCTGTTTTTGTCCGTGGCAGCTTTCTCCACCCCGCTTCAGGCGGCCGATGGCGCGGCCTGCAAGACCATTCGCCTCAGCGATCCCGGCTGGACCGATATTACCGCCACCAACGGCGTTGCCTCGGTTCTGCTCGACGCACTGGGTTATGAGGCCGACGTCAAGACGCTATCGGTGCCGATCGGCTATCAGGCCATGAAGAATGGCGAGATCGACGTCTTTCTCGGCAACTGGATGCCTGCCCAGAAATCCTTCGTTGATGATCTGAACGCTGCCAAGGCTGCCGAGGTGATGACGAAGAACCTTGAGGGTGCCAAGTTCACGCTGGCCGTGCCTTCCTATATGGCGGAAAAGGGCGTGAAGGATTTTTCCGATCTTGCCAAACATGCCGGTGAGTTTGAGAGCAAGATTTACGGTATTGAGCCGGGTGCGCCAGCCAATCAGAACATCCAGAAGATCATCGACGCCGATGATTTCGGCCTGAAGGGCTGGCAGCTCGTCGAATCCGGTGAACAGGCGATGCTGGCGCAGGTGGAACGGGCAGGCAGGGACAAAAAGGCGGTGGTCTTCCTTGCCTGGGCACCGCATCCGATGAATGAGAAGATCGATATCGCTTATCTCTCGGGTGGCGACGCCTATTTCGGCCCGAATTTCGGTGGAGCTGAGGTCCACACGCTCGCACGCACCGGCTGGCCGCAGCAATGCCCGAATGCGGCAATGCTGTTCAAGAACCTCAAATTCGATATCAGCATGGAAAACTCCCTGATGGGCTCCATTCTCGGCGGCGAAGATTCCAAGGCGGCGGCAACGGCGTGGCTGAAAGCCAATCCGAAGGTGCTGGATGGCTGGCTGCAAG
This sequence comes from Rhizobium sp. AN73, assembly GCF_030757975.1. Classification (NCBI taxonomy): domain Bacteria; kingdom Pseudomonadati; phylum Pseudomonadota; class Alphaproteobacteria; order Hyphomicrobiales; family Rhizobiaceae; genus Rhizobium; species Rhizobium sp. AN73. The sequence continues at coordinate 112,573 of NZ_JARWME010000001.1, read as the reverse complement.
GCGTTACCACGCTGGATGGCAAGCCGGGTGATGCCGCCGTCAAAGGCAAGCTTGGCCTCTAAATCGGAAAGTGGAAATGCCGCGTCCCAATATTCTGATCCTGATGGCCGACCAGTTCAACGGGACATTCTTTCCCGATGGTCCGGCCGATTTTCTCCACGCGCCACATCTGAAAGCGTTGGCGGAGCGGTCCGTCCGTTTCGCCAATACCTATACGGCCAGCCCGCTTTGCGCACCGGCCCGGGCTTCCTTCATGTCCGGGCAATTGCCGAGCCGGACGCGGGTTTACGACAATGCCGCCGAATTCGCCTCCGATATTCCGACCTATGCGCATCATCTGCGGGCGGCGGGTTATTACACCGGTCTTTCGGGAAAGATGCATTTCGTCGGGCCGGACCAACTGCATGGTTTCGAGGAGCGTCTGACCACGGATATCTATCCGGCGGATTTCGGCTGGACGCCTGATTATACCAAGCCGGGCGAGCGGATCGACTGGTGGTACCACAATCTCGGTTCGGTGACCGGCGCGGGCGTTGCCGAAATCACCAACCAGATGGAATATGACGACGAGGTTGCCTATCACGCCACCCGCAAGCTCTACGATCTGTCGCGTCGTCTCGATGACCGCCCCTGGTGCCTGACCGTCAGCTTTACGCATCCGCACGACCCCTATGTGGCGCGGCGGAAATTCTGGGATCTCTACGAAGACTGCCCGGCACTCGACCCGCAGGTGCAAGCGCTTCCCTTCGAGGAGCAGGACCCGCATTCGAAACGATTGCTTGAAGCCTGCGACCATCAGGCCTTCGATATTTCGCCCGAGGAGATACGCCGGGCGCGGCGCGGTTATTTCGCCAATATCTCCTATATCGATGAGAAGGTCGGTGAAATTCTCGAGGTGCTGAAGGCGACGCGGATGGAGGAGGACACGATCATCCTCTTCCTCTCCGACCATGGCGATATGCTGGGTGAGCGTGGGCTGTGGTTCAAGATGTGCTTTTTTGAGGGTTCGGCCCGTGTCCCCCTGATGATCGCAGCACCCGGCTGGCAACCGGCGCTCATCGACGCGCCGGTTTCAACGCTGGATGTCACGCCGACGCTCTGCGGTCTGGCTGGCCTCGATATCACCTCGCTCAAACGCTGGACAGATGGCGAAGACCTGTCGGCTTTGGCTGGGGGAACCGGCGAACGCGGCCCGGTGCCGATGGAATATGCCGCCGAAGGTTCGATTACGCCGCTCGTCGCCATCAGGGACGGCCGCTACAAGCTCTCGGTCTGCGAGGCCGATCCGCCGCTACTCTACGACCTTGAGGCTGATCCTGAGGAGCGCACGAATCTTGCCGGCAATCCTGAGTTCGCCGACGTGCTGTCATCGCTTTCCGACGAGATCGGCCGGCGCTGGCAACTGCCCGTTTTCGACGCATCGGTGCGGGAAAGCCAGGCGCGGCGCTGGGTGGTCTACAAGGCGTTGCGCAACGGCGCCTATTATCCGTGGGATTATCAGCCGTTGCAGAAAGCCTCGGAGCGCTACATGCGCAACCACATGGACCTCAACGTGCTGGAAGAGAACCAGCGTTATCCGCGCGGCGAGTAACGCTGGCAGGGATTATGCGGCGGCGTTAGCTCTCGGCGCGCCGCCTGTGGCCTGCACGGCAAGGCTACCCGCCGCGACACCGGCCTCCAGGCATTGTCTTTCGCCCTCTCGCCGAAGCCAGGCATCGATGAAACCGGCATTGAACGCGTCACCCGCGCCCGTCGTATCTACAACAGGAACTTTTTTTGCTGCGGCATGGTGTAGGCCCGCCTGCGATGACACCCATGCGCCCTGTGCGCCGCCCTTCAGAGCCACAACGGGGAACGCCCCGGACAAAGCTTTGATAGCCGTTTCAGGGTCCGAGTGACCGGTGATCGCCTCGGCTTCTTCGAGGTTCGGCAAAAACACATCGACGCCCGTGCAGGCCTTGAGCAGACCCTTGTCATAAATCAGCGAGGCATCCCAGCTCGGGTCGAGCGAGACGGACAGTCCGCTGTCCTTCGCACGCGAAACGAGATCGGGGATTTCGTGCAGCGTGGCGAATTCGGCGATGTGCAGATGGCAGGCCTTGGTCCACGCAAAGGCGGCATCGAGGGTCGATGGCCGGGCGGTGCCGGCGCGGCGCGTCAGGAAAGCTCTGTCATGGCCGACCACAGTCGCGACGGTAACCTGAGGCCCTGCATCCGCCGAATGCTCCAGAAACTGCAGGTCGATACCGCTTTGCTGCATCTTTTCACCGATGGCGCGTGAGAAGGTGTCGGTGCCGAGCCTTGCCAGCAGCGTCGCCGTGCGGCCGATGTGGGCGAAATGCGCAGCCGCAATGAAAGCCCCGCCGCCGGCGGCGATTTCCATATCGCTGGCAAACAGTTCCCGGCCGAGCACCGGCAATTCGTCAAGCCCGGTGAAAATGAGGTCGCAATAGATGCGGCCAACACTGATGACTGCTGATTTTTCCGTGGCTGTCGTCATCATGCGCGGCCCAGAAGCTTTTCCGTCTTGGCATCGAAAAGATAGAGCGCGCCTGCTTCTGCCCGGCATTGCAACTGGCTACCGACGCTAGGAATGGATTTGCCCCTTGCCGTCGCGATCACCGAGGTCGTGGCCGTGTCCAGATGAACCAACGTTTCCGGACCGAGCGGCTCGACGGCGGTTACCGTTCCCTCAAGCGAGAAGGCGCTCTGGGTAGCTTCTCCCTCTCCAACAAGCAGATCATGGGGGCGGACACCGATCAGCAGGTCGCCCGTTGGTGATTGCGCGACGCTGTTTGTCGTTCTTGTGCCCCGCAGCAGGTTCATCGACGGGCTGCCGATGAAACGAGCCGTGAAGACATCCACCGGCGTCTCGTAAAGCTCCGATGGCGTGCCGACCTGAAGGATATGGCCGTCCTTCATCACGACGATACGGTCGGCCATGGTCATGGCTTCCACCTGATCGTGGGTAACGTAGACGGTGGTCGTCTTAAGACGTTGGTGCAAGCGCTTGATTTCAATGCGCATCTGCGACCGCAACTGGGCGTCGAGATTGGACAGCGGTTCATCAAAAAGGAAAGCTGAGGGATCGCGCACCATGGCGCGGCCGATGGCGACGCGCTGCCTCTGGCCGCCCGACAGGGCTGCGGGTCGGCGGTCGAGCAACGCCTCAAGCCCGAGCACCCGCCCGGCCTCTTCGATGCGCCGGTTCTTTTCCGCCTTGTCGAGCTTTGCGGTATAGAGCCCGAAGCCGATATTCTGGCGAACCGTCATGTGCGGGTAGATCGCATAGTTCTGGAAAACCATGGCGATGTTGCGCTGTTTCGGTTCTTTCTCGTTGACGACGTTCCCGGCGATTTTCAGCGTTCCGCCAGAAATCTCCTCAAGACCGGCGATCATTCTGAGTGTCGTGGATTTGCCGCAGCCGGAAGGGCCGACGAAAACGACGAATTCGCCGTCTTCAATGGCAAGGTCGATGCCTTTGACCGCCTCCACCTTGCCGTAGCGCTTTACGAGTTGATTGAGTTCGATTGTCGCCATTATCGCGCTCCCGTCAGGGCGGTAAATTTCTCTGCAAGCTCAGCGGCTTTCGCCGCTTCGTAGTCAGCGGATTTTTGTGCTTCGGCCTCAAAGGCACCAAGCTTGTCGCGATAGGCCGCAATCGCCTCCCGCATCGGTTCGGGGGCAGGGCCGCCGAACCGCGCGCGCACCGCGACGAAGTGTTCGGGCGAGACGATCTGCCTGAACTTTTCCTCATCGACACTGGTCTCGCGTCCTGCCAGTTCCTCGAACGCCTTGCGGAAGGGCTGGTAACCGTCGTTTGGCAGGTCGCCCTTCAGCGCGACAACGCTTTTGGCGACGGTCGCGGCAATTTCATGGGCCTGCCGGAATGACAGGTCTTCGATGCGTACGAGGGAATCCGCCAGTTCCGTGATGGTGATGCAGGAACGGCGAATATTCTGGTCGACCCTTTCCGGATCAATACTGATCTTGCCGACGAGGCTGGCAAGGAGATCGAGCACCCGGCCGGCAGAGGCGAAGGCTTCGTAACCCATGCCCTGGGTTTCGCCCTCGCTGTCATTCATATCGGTGAAGGGGGTGTTGTGCATCACGTCGAGCATGGTCCGCGCCCGCCCGAATGTCTGGCTGGCAAGGTGGCGCAGATGTTCGATCGGAACCGGATTTCGTTTCTGCGGCATGATCGACGAGATTTGCACCAGCGAATTCGGCACATAGATCTGCCCGACTTCGAAACTCGTCCAGAACTGGAAGTCCTGAATGAGCCTGCCAAGATGCAGGAACATCAATTCGATGGCGCCATAGGTCGCCGTCGTATAGTCGACGGCGGCGATGCAGGAATAGGAATTGCGCAACGGTGCCGCAAAGCCGAGAAGTTCGGCGACGCGCGCCCGATCAATCGGGAAGCCCGAGGTGGTGATGGCGGCAGCACCCATCGGCGACAGATCGACGATACGCCGCGCTTCTGCGAAGCGGTCGATATCCCGGATCAGCACTTCGATGGCGGCGGAAAGATAGTGGCCGAAGGTGGTGGGCTGGGCCGGTTGCCCGTGCGTATAGGCGACGATCAACGTCTTTTCGTTGCGCTCGGCAGCGTTGATCAGGGCGGCCAGCAGAAGCCGCGCCTTGGCAGTGAGCGTGTCGATCTTGTCTTTCAGGCCGATTTTGAAAAGCGTGTGATCTATGTCGTTGCGCGAGCGTGCCGTGTGCAGGCGGCCTGCCACATCGACACCGATGCGGGCTTTCAGCTCCTTTTCGATCAGGAAGAAGAAATCCTCGACCTCGCCGGTATAGACCAGTTCCGACGGGTTGATGGTCCTGTCGATGTCATCAAGCGCTTCGGCGATTTTCGCCGCCGTGTCCGCATCGAGAATGCCGGTCTCGCGCAGCATGACCAGATGGGCGCGGTCGATGCGGCGGAAACCGTCGACATGGTCGTTCTTGGCGCCATCGAAAAGCGGACGCAGCACGGTTTCCTTGTAGACAGGATCGGGGAACTTGCTGGTATCCGACAGGCGCGGGTTCATATCGGCCATGGTGTTATCCTTTCAGACCCGCCAGCATCACACCGCGAACGATGTAGCGTTGCAGGACGATGAAGACGATAAGGGTTGGGATGGTCGCAATGGCAGCGCCCGTCATGATCATTTCCCACTGGATCTGCTGTTCCACCGCAAAGCTCGATAGGCCGACCGGCAGGGTGTAGAGTTCCTTGCTGGTGGTGACGATCAGCGGCCAGAAGAATGCGGTCCAGTTGCCGAGGAAGGTGAAGATTGCCAGTGCGGAGAGCGCGGGCGTCACCAGCGGCAGGGCTACCTTCCACCAGATCTGGAATTCGTTCAGCCCGTCGACGCGCGCCGCCTCGATGAAGTCGTTCGGAACCGTCTCGAAGAACTGCTTCATCAGGAAGGTGCCGAAGGCCGTCATCATTCCCGGGAACATGATGCCCCAGTAGCTGTCGAGCCAGCCAAGCTGGCTGGACATCAGATACCACGGGATAACGAGCATTTCGGTCGGGATCATGAGAGTTGAAAGGATCGCGAGGAAGATGAAGTAGCGACCGCGGAACTCGAATTTCGCGAGCGTATAACCAACCAGACTGTCGAAGAAGCAGTTGGAAACGGTGACGATGACGGCGACGAAGATCGAGTTGAAGAACCAGCGCAGAAAACGGCCGTCGGCCATGACAGTCATGTAGTTTGCAAGCGTCGGTGCTGCGGGAATGAGCCGGAGGTCATAGACCTGATCCGCCGTCTTGAACGAGGTCGAAAACATGAAGAGCAGCGGCGAGACCATGATCAGGCCGCCGATGAACAAAAGCGTCCAGGCGAGGATGCGGCCGGGGCGGATGCGGGCGTGGGAGAGTGGCAGCGCTTCGCTCATTTCTTTTCCCTCAGGACCCAGAGCTGGACCAGCGATACGACAAGAAGAATGGTGAACAGGACGACCGTCTGCGCGGCGGCATAACCCATCGCATAGGAATTGAACGCGGTCTGGTAGATCATCAGCACCAGCGGTTTGGTCGAGCCGAGCGGTCCGCCGGGATCGTTGGTGGTCATGTTGTAGACCTGATCGAAAATCCGCAGGAAGCCGATCGAGGAGAAGACCACAAGGAACACGGTGGTTGGTTTCAGGAGTGGCAGCGTGATCTTTCGAAGGATCGCCCACTCGCCCAGACCATCGATGCGCGCGGCCTCATAAAACGTCGTCGGAATGGAGCGCAGGCCTGCCATGAAGATGATGATCTGGAAACCGAGACCGGCCCAGATGGCTGTCACCATGACCGAATAAAGCGCCTGATCGGTGGAGCGGATGAACGGCTGCTGCGGAATTCCGATCATGGCAAGCACATCGTTGATGATGCCGATCGGCGGCGGCTGGTAGAACCAGCGCCAGACCCAGGCCATGGCCGCTGCCGTCGTCAGATAGGGCAGGAAATACAGCGCGCGGATGAAACCGTGCAGGATTCGCACCCGATCAAGATAAAAGGCGATGACGAACGCCAGAACGAGGCTGATGGGCGTGCCGATGATGAGATAGGTGAAGGTGTTCTTGAAGACCTTCCAGAATTGCGGGTCCTTGAACAGCTTGACGTAATTGGCGACGCCGATGAATTTTGCCGGCCGCAGCAGGTCCCAGTTGGTGAAGGACAGCCAGAAGGCCTGTAGCGTCGGGTAAAAACGGATGATGCTGTAAAACAGGATCGGGATAGCCAGAAAGCTCCAGATCCACACAAGCCGTTTTGTACGCATGGAAAAGCGATCCCCGAAGGAGCCGCCGGGGCGGCCGGATGCCGCCCCCTGTTGATCGATCGCTGTCATGATTGGACCTGCGGTTTAAGGTTTGGCCGCGTCGATGATTTCCTGCTCGGCACTTGCGGCCTGCTTGATGGAGTCCTCGACGGATTGGCCTTCGAGCAAGATCCGGTTGGTCATGTCGATGGCGTTCTGCCGCTGGGCAGCCTCGTCCATGAACCGCGTCGTATGCGCATATTCGAGGCCCTTCAGGAACGGTGCGTAGACTGGGTCTTTCAGGTTCTCTTCGGTCAGTGCAGCCGCGCGCCGTGCCGGTAGCTCGCCCACTGTCTTCAGCCAGATCGCCATGGCTTCCGGCGAAGAGATATAGGCGAGGAATTTCTTCGACGCTTCAAGCGCTTCGCCGCTCGTCTTGGCGCTGATGCCATTGGCGAAATAGCTGGCATAGTTGGAGCGGATATTCTTGTCATTAGTGGGAAGCTCGGTCACGCCCCACTCGAAGTCCTTGATGGTTCTGAAAGATCCAAGCCTGAACGTGCCGTCGATGGTCATGCCTGCCTTGCCCGCACGGAAGGCGGCCTGGCCTTCATCCATGAAGCCCACCTGACCGATCTTCTTTTCAAGCTGCAGGCTGGTGTAGAACTTCAGTGCTTGGACGCCCGCCTCGCTGTTATAGGTGACTTTCTGGTCGTTGTCGGTGTAGGGCTCGCCGCCATATTGACGGATCAGAACCTCGCGCCACCACTGGTGGTCCTGGCCGCCCATATCGAGCGTGGAGCCGGCAACGGTGAGGTTTCCGGCGGCATCGTGCTTGGCGATCTTTTCAGCCGCGGCGACAAATTCGTCCAGCGTCTTCGGCGGATTGGCGGCATCAAGGCCTGCTTCCGTGAAGAGCTTCTTGTTGTAGAAAAGTGCGAGCGAGCGAACCGCCGTCGGCAGGCCGTAATAGTCGTCGCCGCGCTTCATGGCGCTGACGATCGGGAAGAATTCGCTTTCGATCTTGTCATGCGGGAAAGCGTCGGTCGGCAGGGGCTGCAAGATGCCGCCGGCTGCAAATTTGTCCAGCCAGCCGTAAAACAGCTGCATGACGTCAGGGCCCTTGCCGGACATGTTGGCGGCAATGACGCGCGTCTGGTAGTCGGCGTAAGGGAAGGTCACCTGTTTGACGGTGATGTCAGGATTGGCCTTCTGGAACTCCGCAATAAGCTCGTCCATCGCTTTTACGCGTGTATCGAAGACATATTGCCAATATTGGATTTCAACCGCCTGCGCGGCGTTGAATGCAAATGTGCTGAAACCGGCGACCAAGCCGGCGAACAAAGTTGCCCTGCGCATGTAAGCCTCCATTTTCTCCGTCCGGTCTTCCGGATGCGGAGTGATCGTTCCCTTTATCCGCGCTTTCGCGCGCTCTCATTGATTTGCCGGCAGCGGGATTTCTTTAAGTTCCGCCCCATGCAAGCCAGACCCCCGGTCGCTCTCTACGGTTCTCTGAAGCCGGGCATTTGTCAATAAGATAATTTACTTGAATTATTATATTGCGCTTATCGTCAATTCGACGCTATGAATTTTCTACAGACGGGAAGTTGAAGAGATGACGGTGCACACGGTGGAAGCCTATCCCGTAGCAATCGGAAAAAATCCTGAGCGAAGCCGCGAACACAACAGGCGAGTCGTCCTCGACATCGTCCGGCGGCACGGCTCGCTCGGCCGCGCCCAGATCGCCAAGATCACGCATCTGACGGCGCAGGCGGTTGCAAACATCGTCGATGAGCTGGTGGGCGAGGAACTCCTGAAGGAGCTCGGCCGCCGGCGCACCGGTAGGGGCCAGCCGCCGATCCAGTTTGCCGTGAACCCGGATGGCGGTGCAACCATCGGTGTGGAAATTGCCGCCGACCATATGGTCACGGTCGGTCTCGATCTGGCCGGCGTGTTGCGCACGCAGCGCGTCACCCCGCTCAAGGACACCACGCCGGAGGCCATATTCAAGACCTTTGCGGCGGAACATGCGGCAGTCGCGAAGAATGTTGGTTGCAAGTTGCTCGGCACCGGCGTCGTCATGCCCGGACCTTTCGAGATCGATGGCATGACATCCGTGGGGCCGACGACGCTATCGGGCTGGGGGGGTATCGATGCCCGCCAGATGCTGAGCGAGGCCTGCGGCCAGCAGGTCGTGGTGGAAAATGATGCGACGGCCGCCGCTGTCGGCGAGCGCCTGTTCGGCGCGGGGCTGGCGATCCCGAACTTCTGCATGATCTATTTCGGTGTCGGCATCGGCCTCGGCATCATTCAGGATGGTTCGCCCTATCGCGGCGCGTTCGGAAACGCCGGTGAAATCGGCCATGTGACCGTCTCGCCGAAGGGAAGGCCTTGCCCCTCCTGCGGGCAAAGAGGCTGTCTGGAAGCCTATGCTTCCGTTTATGTGCTCAAGGAAAAGCTCGTCTGCGCTGGTGTTGCGGATACGGAGCTTGACGATCTTGAAGCCCTGTTCAAGGCCAGCAATCCGGTGGTGATGGAGTGGATCGATGAGGCCGCCATCCATCTGGCGCCCATGGTTGCGATGCTTGAGAACATTCTCGATCCGCAGACGATCATTCTCGGCGGTGCGCTGCCTGAGATCATCATCAGCGATATTATTGCGCGGATGGGGCATCTGCCGACTTCGGTCGCAAGCCGGCGGCAAAGGGAGTTGCCGCGCGTCATCCACGGCAAGTCCGGGCAACTGACGGCGGCGCTTGGTGCCGCCGCCTTGCCGCTGTTCGACATCGTCACACCAAAACTTGAGACGTCTTTGGGCGCCGCAGCGCAGGTGCCCGGCTGAATATTGGAGGAGACCACCCATGCTTAACTCCCGGGAGCGCATCGAACGGCAGATGGCCGATCCATGGCTCGTGCGCCTGCACCGCAAACTGAGCGCACTGAAATCCACTGTCACTGTCATGCATACCGGCGCGCATCCAGACGACGAGCAGAACGGACTTCTAGCCTATTTCCGGATGGAACTGGGCATGCGGATCATCATCGCCTGCTCGACGCGCGGTGAGGGTGGGCAGAATGCGCTCGGGCCGGAGCGGCTCGGTGCGCTTGGTGTCATCCGTTCGCGGGAGCTGGAGGAGGCCGCCCGCGTCATCGATGCGGACATAAGCTGGCTCGGTCATGGGCCGGCGGATATGATCCACGACTTCGGTTTTTCCAAGGATGGCGACCAGACCTTCGGTCGATGGGGCCAACAGCGCATTGTCGAGCGGCTGGTACGCGCCTATCGCAAGGAACGGCCGGATATCGTCATCCCGACATTTCTCGATGTACCGGGACAACACGGACACCACCGCGCCATGACGCGCGCGGCGAAAAGCGCAATCGCGCTGGCTGCAGACCCTGCGGCCTATCCCGAGCATTTTTCCGAGGGGCTGAAGCCGTGGAAGGTGGCCAAATATTATCTTCCCGCATGGTCGGGCGGTGGCGACACCTATGATGACGAAGTGCCTCCGCCGGAGACAACGCTGACAGTAAATGCTCCGGGCAAGGAGCAGGCCACCGGCGCGCAATATGACCGGATTGGCGAATGGTCGCGTTATTATCACGCATCGCAAGGCATGGGGCATTGGCCGAAACGGGCGCAGGAAGTCTGGCCGCTGCATCTCGAACTCTCCAACGTTGCAGGCGGCGAGGAAAGCTCGATCCTCGACAGGCTGCCGTCTTCGCTGACCGATCTCTCGGCTTTTCCGGGGCTGGACGCCGAATTGGCAAAGGCGCTGGTTGAGGCCGAACAGGCAATCACTGACGCAATCGCAGCCTTTCCCGACACGCAGCGGATCACGGCGTCACTTCTGACGGCGGCAGCTCTTTTGCAGAAGGTTGATGAGGCCGCCGCCCAGGATTTCAAGGAGCTGCATGGGCACCGGATCGCGCGCAAACGGGCGCAGGTAGATGCCGCGATCCTGGCCGCGCTTGATCTTTTCGAGCGGGCTTATGCCCAGCCGGCCGAAATCGTTCCGGGCGGAACATCTGCTCTTTATGTGGATCTGGCCGACAAGGCGGGTGAGTTTCAGGTCGAAGTTACCCCGGTTCTTCCGGCTGGCGTTTCCTCATCCGTTCAGTCGCTTGGTCAGACGCGGGTCTTTTCGCTTGTCGCCGATCAGGATGCCGCTGTTTCCGGTCTCTATCAGCCCGACTGGAAAGCTTCAGGCGGCAATGGCCATGCCTCGGTGCGCCTTTCCGCAAGGGTCGAAGGCCGGGACGTTTCTGCCAACTTCGATCTGGAGGAGCCGTTTTTCGTAACGCCCGCGCAGTCGCTGACAATTTCACCCGATGCACTTCTGGTTCCGCTTGGACAGGGGCAGGACGCCCATGTTTTTCAGGCGCATATCAGGGGTGCCGATGCTCCAGTGTCGTTCAGGAGTGCTGGCGGCTGGAACCTGCGCAAGAGCGGTAGTGACTGGATTGCCGAACGCACTGGCGACGCTACGACGGGCCTTGCCCAGATTGAAGCGACTGTCGGTTCGCAGCCGGCTTTCCAGATCACGCCGATCGCCTATCCGCATATCGGCCGGGCGCGGTTTCTCGCACCTTCCGCTTTGAGAATCCTCTCGCTGGACCTCAAACTGCCCGAGGGTGCGCGCATCGGTTATGTCGGAGGCGGTGCCGACCGGGTCGGGTCATGGCTTTCGCGCATCGGTCTTGATGTCACCGAACTGGATGCGCAGGCGCTTGGCGGTGATCTCTCGTCCTTCACCACGATCGTTGTCGGCATCTTCGCCTTCGGCATCCGCAAGGATCTGGCCGCCGCAACGGAAAGGCTCCACCGTTTCGTTGAAGAGGGCGGCCATCTTGTCACGCTCTATCACCGGCCGACCGACGGATGGAACCCGGAGACGACGCCGGTGAGGCGGCTCGAGATCGGCAAGCCTTCCCTGCGCTGGCGGGTGACCGACCCGAATGCGGAGGTGACGGTGCTCGCGCCGGATCACCCGCTGCTTGTCGGTCCCAACACGATCGGTGCCGCCGACTGGACGGGCTGGGACAAGGAAAGAGGGCTTTATTTCGCCTCGCGCTGGGACGATGTCTACGAGCCCCTGCTTGCCATGCACGATGTCGATGAACAGCCGCTCAAGGGCGCTTTGGTCTCGGCGGCCATTGGCAAGGGCCGGCATACGCATACCAGCCTCGTGCTGCACCACCAGATGGACAAGCTTGTGCCGGGAGCATTCCGCCTCATGGCCAACCTTGTGCAGCCGGCGTGAATGGCCAAGACCGGAGTGAAAAACAGGAAAACCCGCGCGAAACCAATGCTCGCGCGGGCGTCGGCTGGCTGCTCATGGATATGGCCCTCGTTTCGGGGGGCATGACGGCACTCGTCAAGGCGCAGGGTGTTACCTATCCGGCCTTCCAGCTCGTCTTCATCAGGGCGATGATTGGCCTGATTTTCATCCTGCCGCTCATCTGGCGACACAGAGCGGAAATGGTGCGTGTCAAATATCCCTGGCGCAATATTTTTCGGATCTGCTGCAACGCCATTGCGCTCACCAGCAACTTCGTTGCCATTACCCTGCTGCCGCTTGCCACCGTTAACGCCGTCGGTTTTTCCCGGCCATTGGTGACGATGGCGATGGCCGTTGCCGTTCTCGGCGAAAGGGTGAGTCGATATCGCTGGGCGGGAGCATTTCTGGCATTTGTCGGCGTGCTTGTCGTCATCGGCCCGGGCGGCACGGAATTGAACCTTGGCGTGCTGGTCGTCCTCGTCTCGGTTGTGTTCGGGGCGCTTGCGGTGATCCAGACCCGGGCGCTACGGCAGGAGAACACCACGGTCATGATGGTGTTTTACACCGTCGGTCTGGCCGTCATTACCGCCATTCCGGCAATCTGGACGTGGAAACCTGTGCTGCCGCTCGACTGGGGACCGTTGCTCGCCATCGGCCTGCTCGCGCAATTGGGGCAATATTGCTTTTTGCGGGCCTATCGCATCGCCGATGCCAGCGTTCTGGCACCCGTCGGATATCTGTCGATCCTGTTCGTCACCGCTGTGGGTTACTTTCTGTTTGACGAGGTGCCTGAAACCCGTGTCGTGTTGGGCATCATCATCATTCTGGTCTCATTGCAGGCGACCGCGCTTGCCGAGTATCTTCTAAAGGCGTTGCGCAAGCGGCGATGACAGGTGCCGCGGCTGACCTTCAGCGTGCCAGAACCCGGAGCCTCAGCCAGTTCAATACCGAGGATTTGGCGCGATCGTAAAAGGAGCGGGCAAAACGCACATAGCGCATGATCCACGCGAACCAGGCATAGGTGAGCAATTTTTCCCGGCCGGCGTGATAGATGCGCTCGACAATCAGGAACGTGGCGAGATGGGCAAGGATGATCAGGACCAGCCCGGTTTTGACGGTGCCCTGGGCAATGAGAAACAGACCGACGATTTTCATCGGTTCGGCAATGGCGAATGGCACCGCAAGCGAAAGAAGAATCGCGAAACGAGGCAATCCGGCAATCCGGTTTTCCAGCCGCCTGATGAATGTCAGGCCGGATATCGCCTTGATGATCGGCCGATAGAGCGGGCGAAAAATACCATCAAGGATCAGGGCAAATACGATGATTGCCCGCAACGGAAAGATGAGGATCGTCTTTAATCTGCTGTTCACCTCACGCGGTCTCCAAAAAGGGATGTAACGTTCATTCTTAATCGCCTGAAACATGGCAAAACGAAGTTTCCGAACCATGGTCAGTTTTGCTGAACACTCGCATACATGCCGGTGGTGCGGAATTCACTCGGATTGGTGCCGTAAAGCCTGCGGAAGACCTTCGAGAAGTAGTTCGGGTCTTCGAATCCGCACAGCACGGAAACCTCCTTGATCGGGATGTTGCCGGCGGTGGTGAGAAGCTTGGCCGCGCGTCGCAGGCGCCGCTGCAACACGAATTCAGCCGGCGGCATGCCCTCGCTTGCCGTGAAGATGCGGGAAAAATGCGCGCGGCTGAGGCCTGCGACGGCGGCAAGGTCGTTGACGGAAAGACGCTCGCCGAGGTGCCCGTCGATGTAGCTCAGCACCTGTTGCAGGGTGCGATATTCGCCGCCGAAGGAGGGGTGCGAGCCGAACACATCGTCATAGAGCGTCATCGCCGCCTCATAGGCAACGGCGGAGGCCGCCCCCGGCGTTTCCGCGCCGTTGACGAGGCGTGAGCAGCACTCCGCAAGATGATCGACCGTTTCCGGCTGAAGCTTGAGGATAGGGCCGGTGACGGAAAGGATATTGCGATGAATGCGAAGGGCTTCCTCACCATTCATGGAGATCCAGAAGAACTCCCATTCCTTGCCCTCTTCCAGCCAGTAGCGGTGGTTGTGGGGGATGAGCACAAGCAGGGTCTCGCCCGGTTTCACCACGTAATGACGGTTTTCGTAACGCAGATTACCCTGTCCGCCGATGCAATGTTGCAGTACCGTAAAGGGTGTCTGTCCGCGCTTGCGCCCGTCCCAATCGTAGTTGCCACCACGGCGGATTTCATAACCACTGCTGGTCGGCATGGTATGCAGGGTCTGGCGGCCGCGTGGCAGCGAGACGGTCCGCATGCCGGGGCCTTGGTCGATCAAATCGCGGAGCACAAAATTACCCATTAAAGCATAATCCTTCTCTGGTACCGGCCAACTTTATACGCATAATCCCGATCCGAGGAGACAGTCGCAGGGAGAATGTTGCGGAATTTTTCGGAGAATGCCGGTTTTACGGCATTTTGGAGGATTTATTCGCGTAACGCCATTTTATGATCCTTCGGCCAGTTTCACCCGTTCGATTTGCAACAGAGGTGGCGTTATGAGTTTCAAAATCGCTATAATCGGTGCCGGCAGCGTCGGTTTCACGAAAAAACTGTTCACTGATCTTTTGTGCGTGCCGGAATTTCGCGACATCGAGGTCGCGCTGACGGATATCAGCCAGCACAATCTTGATATGATCAGGGCGATCCTCGACAAGGTCGTGGAAGCCAACGGTTTTCCGGTGAAGGTGACGGCGCATACCGACCGCCGTCGTGCACTGGAGGGTGCAAAATACATCATCAGCTGCGTGCGGGTCGGTGGTCTGGAAGCCTATGCGGACGATATCCGCATTCCGCTGAAATACGGGATCGACCAGTGCGTCGGCGATACGATCTGCGCCGGTGGCATTCTCTACGGCCAGCGCAACATTCCGGTCATTCTGGATTTCTGCAAGGATATTCGTGAAGTCGCGGCACCGGGCGCGAAATTCCTGAACTACGCCAACCCCATGGCCATGAACACTTGGGCGGCCATCGAATATGGCAAGGTGGATACGGTCGGCCTTTGCCACGGCGTGCAACACGGCGCCGAACAGATCGCTGAAATTCTCGGCGCTAAATCCCTGTCCGAACTGGATTATATCTGCTCGGGCATCAACCACCAGACATGGTTCATCGATCTGAGGCTCAACGGCCGCAAGATCGGGAAGGACGAACTGGTCGCGGCCTTCGAGGCGCACCCGGTTTTCTCGCAGCAGGAGAAGCTGCGTATCGACGTGCTGAAGCGTTTCGGCGTCTATTCGACGGAAAGCAACGGCCATCTGTCCGAATATCTGCCGTGGTATCGCAAGCGGCCGGACGAAATTGCCCGCTGGATCGACATGTCCGACTGGATTCACGGGGAAACCGGCGGTTATCTGCGCCATTCCACCGAAACGCGGAACTGGTTCGAGACGGAATTCCCGCAGTTCCTCGCCTCTGCCGCCAAGCCGATCGATCCGGCGAAGCGTTCCAACGAACATGCGAGCCATATTCTCGAAGCGCTGGAAACCGGGCGTGTCTATCGCGGCCACTTCAACGTCAAGAACAATGGCGTCATCAGCAATCTTCCTTCCGATGCGATCATCGAATCGCCCGGTTTCGTGGATCGTTTCGGCATCAACATGGTGTCGGGCATCACGTTGCCGGAAGCATGTGCGGCCACCTGCATGGCGTCGATCAATGTGCAGCGCATGTCGGTGCATGCGGCGATCAGCGGCGATATCGATCTGTTGAAGCTTGCCGTGCTGCACGATCCGCTGGTCGGTGCCGTCGCCACGCCGGAGGAGGTCTGGCAGATGGTGGACGAGATGGTCGTCGCGCAGGCGCGCTGGTTGCCGCAATATGCGGATGCCGTGCCTGATGCCAAGGAGCGCCTTTCGAAATCGACGGTCAAGACCCGTGACTGGGCGGGGGCTGCACGCCGCAACGTGCGTTCCATCGAGGAATTGCGGGCTGAGAAATCGGCTCTGAAGAAGGCCGTATAAAAGAAAAAGCATGGGAACAGGCCGGCGGCGAAAGGGAGTTCGCCGCTTCGGTCTTGGTGATGACAGACGGTGGGCGGTCGAAAGCTGCCATTTGGGAGGAATGACGATGCAACTTCAACGCAAGATCGGTATCATCTCGGCATTGGGTCTTGGTGTTTCGATGATCGCACTCAGTGCGAACGCCTTCGAGACCACCACGCCGCCGGAGCCGCCGCAATTTCCGGCGGAAGGCAAGATCAATTATGTAGCGCGCGACTCGATCCTCGAGTTCAAGGCTCTGCCGAGTTATAGCGAGCCGGACTGGATCACCGAAAAATTCGAAAAGACCGGTAAGTTGCCGCCGCTCAAGGAGCGTTTGCCTGAGGAGCCGCTGGTCTACAAGACCGGCAACATGGTGGATGGCATCGGCGTTTATGGCGATACGATGCGCCATGTAATCGGCGGGCGTCCCGAAGGCTGGAATTACATTGCCGGCCAGAGCCAGGGCTGGGGCGGCATCGATATAGCGCTTTCCGAATGCCTGACGCGCACAGCGCCGCTGTTTCAGGTGAATGCCAAGGACACCGAACCGCTGCCCAATCTCGCCAAGGGCTGGGAATGGTCGCAGGACGGTCACAAGCTGACGATGCATCTGGTCAAGGGCGCCAAATGGTCTGATGGCGTGCCGTTCAACGCCGATGACGTGATGTTCTACTGGGAAGACGCGGTTCTCGACCCCAACGTTTCGCCGCTTGGTGGCGGTGCGTCGCCGGAAGCCTTCGGTGAGGGCACCACGCTCAGGAAGGTCGATGACTACACGGTGGAATGGACCTTCAAGAGCGCCTTTCCGAAGCAATATCTCTACACCATGGCCTATCCGAGCTTCTGCCCCGGACCGTCGCATATTCTGAAACCCCAGCATCCGAAATACTCCAAGAACACCTACAACCAGTTCAAGAACGCGTTTCCGCCGGAATATATGAACATGCCTGTCATGGGCGGATGGGTGCCGGTGGAATATCGCCCAGACGATATCATCGTATTGCGACGCAATCCCTATTACTGGAAGGTTGATGAGAAGGGCCAGCAACTGCCTTATCTCAACGAGCTTCACTACAAGCTTTCCACCTGGGCCGACCGTGACGTACAGGCCGTGGCGGGATCGGGCGATTTCTCCAATCTCGAGCAGCCGGAAAATTTCGTCGCTTCGCTGAAACGCGCAGCGGATCCGAATGCGCCAGCTCGCCTTGCCTTCGGGCCGCGCCTGATCGGCTATAATCTGCAGATGAACTTTTCCGCTAATGGCTGGGGCAATCCGGACGAGCGCGGGCAGGCCATTCGCGAGCTGAACCGCAACGAGGTCTTCCGTCAGGCCGTTACCTCGGCCCTCGATCGCAAGGCAATCGGTGACTCGCTCGTCAAGGGCCCGTTCACGGCGATCTATCCGGGCGGCATTTCCTCGGGCACCGGTTTTTACGATCGCAATTCCACGGTCTATTACCCCTTCAACCTTGAGGAAGCTAAAGCCGCCCTTGCATCAATCGGCCTGAAGGACACCGATGGCGACGGCTTCGTGAACTTCCCGAAGGAGACGCTGGGCGGGCGAAACGTCGAGATCATTCTTCTGGTCAATAACGGCTACACGACGGACAAGAGCATCGCCGAAGGCCTTGTCGGGCAAATGGCAAAGCTTGGCCTCCGCCTCGTAATCAACAGCCTTGATTCCAACCAGCGCGATGCGGCCCATTATGGCGGTCAATTCGACTGGCTGGTGCGCCGCAACGCCACCGAGCTTTCGTCCGTGGTGCAGAATACCGAGCAACTGGCGCCGGTTGGCCCGCGCACCAGCTGGAACCACCGCGCACCTGAAGGCAAGGAACTGGATCTGATGCCGTTCGAAAAGGAGATGGCCGACATCGTGCGCAAGTTCATCTCCTCGCAGGATAATGCCGAGCGGGCGGAACTGATGAAGCAATATCAGAAGGTCTATACGCAGAACCTCTACACGATTGGCCTGACGGAATATCCCGGCGCGCTCATCGTCAACAAGCGGTTCTCCAACGTGCCGCAGGGCACGCCGATCTTCATGTTCAACTGGGCCGAAGATTCCATCATCCGTGAACGCCTGTGGGTCGCGGCCGACAAGCAGGGCAAATACGAGCTTTACCCCGAGCGCCTTCCCGGCAAGCCGGGTGAGGGCGGCCCGATCAACTAGGACTCCTCCCGGAGAACACCCGGTACCGGTCGCGCGTGAAGCGCGGCCGGAGACACACGGACTAGCCAAGCGGAGGAAACCCGTTCGATGCTGAGATTCCTGACGATACGCATAGGCTCCGCCATTCCGGTGCTGCTTATCCTGAGTGTGGTGACATTCGCCATCATTCAGGCGCCACCCGGTGACTATGCCGACTACATCCGCTCGCAACTGATGAACCAGGGCGGCGCGTCCTTCGAACAGGCGGAAGCGCAGGCGCAGGCCTACCGCATCGAACACGGTCTCGATAAGCCGGTCGTCGTTCAATATTTCAACTGGATCGGCGGCATCATCACACGCGGCGATTTCGGTTACAGCTTCTATTACAACAAGCCGGTCGCTGATGTGGTGGGTGAACGCCTGCCGCGCACCATTGCGCTTGCCCTTGTCTGTCACATCCTCTCATCGCTTCTCGGTATTGGTTTCGGCATCTGGGCCGCGACCCGGCAATATTCGTGGATCGACAATCTTCTCTCAACCGTCGCCTTCCTCGGCATGACCATTCCGCGCTTTCTGATGGCGCTGATCCTCGTCTACCTGATGGTGTTTCATTTCGACGTGTCGGAAATCGGCAGCTTCTTCTCGCCGCAATATGGCGGTGCGCCGTGGTCATGGGGGAAGTTCGTCGATCTCGTCAGCCATGTCTGGCCGGTGGTCGCCATCGCCGTCTTCGGTGGGCTTGCCTATAATATGCGGGTGATGCGCGGCAATCTGCTCGACACGCTGAACGCCCAATATGTGGAAACGGCGCGCGCCAAGGGGCTTTCGGAAGGCGCCGTCATCCTGCGCCATGCGGTGCCGAACGCCGTGCACCCGCTCGTCATGTATCAGGGCGTCGTGCTGCCCTACATGCTGAGCGGCGAGATCGAGACCGCGATCATCTTTGCGCTTCCGACCGTCGGTCCCGCCATCGTCGGCTCCATGGCGGTGGGCGACGTCTATGTCACCGCAACCTTCATGATGGTGCTGGCCGCCACGCTCGTCATCGGCAACATTATCGCCGACATGCTGCTGGCGATGCTCGACCCGCGCGTGCGCGAATTCGGGAGGGCTTGAGATGGCGGCAGTTGAAGAACTCAAGAATGAAACCGCCGTTGCACCGAAGCCCGACCGTGGCGTTCAAGGCAACGAGACCTATCTGGCACTGGTATGGCGACGTCTGAGACGTTCGTTCACCGGCATGACCGGGCTGGTGCTGGTGGTGCTTTTGATCACCATCTCCGTCTTCGCCGATTTTTTCGCGCCGATGAACCCGCTTGAAACCCATGACAGTTTCTCGCCGCCGCAGGTGGTGCATTTCTCCGACAAGGACGGCAATATCAGCCCGTTCCCCCGGGTTTATACCAATGCTGAAACGGACGCACTCGATCCGGTAACCTTCCAGCCCATCGTCGGGCCGGATTACGATAATCCGCTTTATCTCGGCTTTTTCGTGAAGGGTGCGGAATACCGGCTTTTCGGTCTCATTCCGGCAAACCGGCATTTCTTCGGCACCACCGACGGGCAGCCGGTGCATTTTCTCGGAACCGACAAGTTCGGACGTGACGTGCTGTCGCGCGCCATCTACGGCTCGCGCATTTCGCTCGCCATCGCGCTCAGCGTCGTGACCATCGTTACCGTCATCGGCACCAGCGTCGGGCTGATATCAGGATATTTCGGCGGCCCGCTGGATGCCTGGGTGCAGCGTTTCGTGGAAGTGGTTCTGGCCTTCCCGCAATTGCCGCTCTATCT
Source organism: Rhizobium sp. AN73 (assembly GCF_030757975.1). Taxonomy (NCBI): domain Bacteria; kingdom Pseudomonadati; phylum Pseudomonadota; class Alphaproteobacteria; order Hyphomicrobiales; family Rhizobiaceae; genus Rhizobium; species Rhizobium sp. AN73. The sequence goes on along the minus strand of NZ_JARWME010000001.1, from coordinate 92,576 downwards.
CGCACTGACGTCGCTCATCCCGGTTACAGCGCCGACCATGGTGTTCCTTGTCTTCGTTGTCGGGGTCATGTCGGCGCTCGGCTGGGCGCAGATGTCACGCGAGGTGCGGGGAAAAACACTGGCGCTGGCGCGTATCGATTATGTGCGTGCGGCAATCGCAGTCGGCGCCACCGATCGGCGCATCATCTTCCAGCACATCCTGCCGAATGTGATGAGCCATGTGATCGTCGCTGTAACGCTGCACATCCCAAGCGTTGTGCTCTTGGAATCCTTCCTCGGTTTTCTCGGATTCGCCGTGAAGCCGCCGCTGATCTCCTGGGGGCTGATGCTGCAGGACACCGCCACCTATTCCGTCATCGGTTCCTATCCGTGGATCCTTGCCCCGGTCGGTTTCGTGCTGGTCACCGTTTTCGCCTTCAACGCGCTGGGCGACGGTCTGCGCGATGCTGTCGATCCCTATTGAGAGGAGCGTAACATGGTTGCTGCACAGAAGAACGCCTACGCGCCTGCCATCCGCTTCGATGCCGATGATCGAAACGACGAAGCCATCATCGATGCGCGCAACATCGCCGTGACCTTCAAGGTGGAGCACGGCACGGTGGAGGCGGTGAAGGACATTTCCTTCCAGCTTTACCGGGGGAGACGATTGCCATCGTCGGCGAATCCGGTTCGGGGAAATCGGTCACGGCCCGAACGGTCATGGGGCTACTGACGAAGCGGGCTTCGGTCTCGAAATCCTCAACCGTGCGCTTCAACGGCGACGACATCCTGAAGTTCTCGACCCGTCAGCGGCGTGCGCTGCGCGGCAACCGCATCTCGATGATCTTTCAGGAGCCGATGAGTTCGCTCAACCCGATCTATACGATCGGCAGCCAGATCGTCGAGGCGATCCGTGTCCACTCGAAACTGAACCGCAAGCAGGCCGAGGCAAGGGCGCTCGATCTGCTGCGGCAGGTGCAGATCCCCGAGCCGGAGGCACGTCTCAAGCAATATCCGCATCAGCTTTCCGGCGGCCAGCGGCAACGTGTCATGATCGCCATGGCGCTCTCCAACAATCCGGATGTGCTGATTGCCGACGAACCCACCACAGCACTTGATGTGACGGTGCAGGCGCAGATCCTCAACCTTATTCGCGACCTGCAGAAGAAGCGCGGCATGGCCGTGGTGCTCATCACCCACGACCTGACGATCGTGAAGCAGTTTTCCGATTACGTTTACGTCATGCAGCACGGCGAGATGCGTGAGCACAACACCACCGAGCGGCTGTTTGCGACGCCGAACCACCCCTATACCAAAAAACTGCTCGCCTCTGAGCCGCATGGCACGGCCAAGCCCCTGCCGGAAAATTCCGGCGTGCTTCTGACAGCAAGTGGCGTGCGCGTGTCGTTCATGATGCGCTACGGTGGGTTGTTCAAGCCGGAACTGAAGGAACTGATTGCCGTCGACGGTCTGGGCCTTACCCTCAATCGCCATGAGACCTTGGGGATTGTTGGCGAATCCGGCTCCGGCAAAACGACGTTCGGGCAATCCCTGCTGCGGCTGAACGAGCCGGCGGCCGGTGACATCATGTTCGATGGCGAGAGGGTCAATGGCCGCTCGCGCGCTGAAATGCGACCCTTGCGCTCACGCATGCAGGTCGTCTTTCAGGACCCCTTCGCTTCGCTCAATCCCCGCATGACGATCGGCCAGATCATCGAGGAAGGGCTTGTTATCAATGGGCTGGGCAGGACCAAGGCCGAAAGGCTGGAGCGGGTGCGTGACGCGCTGGAGGCGGCGGGCATGCCCGGCAACATCCTTTCGCGGTTCCCGCACGAATTTTCCGGCGGGCAGCGCCAGCGTATCGCCATTGCGCGGGCAGTTGCGCTGGAGCCGGAATTCATCCTGCTCGACGAGCCGACCTCGGCGCTCGACCTTTCCGTTCAGGCGCAAATCATCGACCTGCTCCGAAAGCTGCAGGACGAGCGGGGCTTAAGCTACCTGTTCATCTCGCACGACCTGAAGGTCGTCCGCGCCCTCTGCCACCGCGTCATCGTCATGCAGCATGGCAGGATCGTTGAGGAGGGCCCTGTCGAAGAGGTGCTGACCCGTCCGAAAACCGAATACACCCAGCGGCTCGTCCGGGCCGCCTTTGAAATCGCATAGTTCAAGATGCCGGAGGCAAATATGACACGAGATCCCAAGATCACATTTATCGGCGCAGGCTCCACGGTGTTCATGAAGAACATCATCGGCGACGTGCTGCAACGCCCGGCTCTTTCCGGCGCCACCATCGCGCTGATGGACATCAACCGGGAAAGGCTGGAAGAAAGCGCCATCGTCGTCAACAAGCTGATTTCGACGTTGGGTGCAAAGGCGAAAGCCGAGACCTATACCGACCAGAAAAAGGCGCTTGCCGGTGCCGATTTCGTCGTCGTCGCCTTCCAGATCGGCGGATACGAGCCGTGCACGGTCACCGATTTCGAGGTGCCGCGCAAATATGGCCTGCGCCAGACAATTGCCGATACGCTTGGTGTCGGCGGCATCATGCGGGGCCTGCGCACCGTGCCGCATCTGTGGAAGATTTGCGAAGACATACTCGCCGTCTGCCCCAACGCGATCATGCTTCAATATGTCAACCCGATGGCGATCAACACCTGGGCGATTGCCGAAAAATACCCGACGATCCGTCAGGTCGGGCTGTGCCATTCGGTGCAGGGCACGGCCATGGAACTCGCGCACGATCTCGATATTCCCTATGAGGAAATCCGTTATCGTTCGGCCGGCATCAACCATATGGCGTTTTTCCTGGAGTTCGAGCATCGCCAGCCGGACGGCAGTTACAAGAACCTCTATCCCGATCTTGTGCGCGGCTACCGCGAAGGCCGTGCGCCAAAACCCGGCTGGAACCCGCGTTGCCCCAACAAGGTGCGTTACGAGATGCTGACGCGGCTCGGTTACTTCGTCACCGAAAGCTCCGAGCATTTCGCCGAATACACGCCCTATTTCATCAAGGAAGGCCGCGAGGACCTGATCGAGAAATTCGGCATCCCGCTCGATGAATATCCCAAGCGCTGTATCGAACAGATCGAGCGCTGGAAGGGGCAGGCGGCGGCCTATCGTTCGGCTGAGAAGATCGAGGTCAAACAGTCAAAGGAGTATGCCTCCTCGATCATCAACTCGGTCTGGACCGGCGAACCCTCTGTGATCTACGGCAACCAGCGCAACAACGGCTGCATCACCTCGCTGCCATCAGATTGCGCGGCGGAAGTGCCCTGCCTTGTCGACCATAACGGCGTGCAGCCGACCTTCATCGGCGAATTGCCGCCGCAGCTGACGGCACTGATGCGCACCAACATCAATGTGCAGGAACTGACGGTGCGGGCGCTGATGACCGAAAACCGCGAACACATCTTCCACGCCGCGATGATGGACCCGCATACGGCAGCCGAACTCGATCTCGACCAGATCTGGTCGATGGTGGACGATCTCCTTGTTGCGCATCGCGACTGGCTGCCTGAATGGACGCAGGTGAAGCGGGCGCGGGCGGTGTAACTCGCGTTCAGCAAGACTGCCGACAGACAAAAGGCCGTGGGTTCCATCCACGGCCTTTTTGGCGCCGCCTATATCCCCAATATCCGTAAGGGAGGCCCGTTTTTTTTGTCCATTTCCGGATGTGTTAAATTAATTGTGTTCGGTAAGGGTATGTTCGCCCTACATGAATAGCCCTATGAGGGCGGGTTTAAGCCATGTTCAGGAGTAGCAAAAATGAATATCGCACCGCGTCTGTCGTTGGCAGCCATGATCGCCCTGGTCGCGACGCCGTCCCTTTCGTCGGAGGATATTACTTCGGAGACGAGCGAGGCGATATTCGGTTTCGGCGGCGCTCTTACCACGGAAGACATGCTGAAAAGCGCAGCACTCATTCCGGTGGACTATGAGAGGAACGCCATTCTGGGTGGCGGTTATCAGTTTTATCCCTATCGCATCGGCAACGTGAAGCTGGGCGGCGAAATCGGGGTGGCCGTCAGGTTCGGCAAAGGCTTCACCGGCGAAGCCTGGGCGGGGCCGGTCATGCGTTATGACAAGATCAGGCTCGGCGAGCGGCTGTTTGTTTCGCCAAGTTTCACGGCGGGTCTCAGCCTCGTGACGGATGCGCAGCCGGGGCGCGAGCGGCAAGAGGAAATCAAGGACGACGGCAATGCCAATGTCCTGTTCTATCTCGGCCCGGAAATCAACGTTTCCTTCAGCGAAGATTCCTCGACGGAATTCTTCTGGCGGCTTCACCATCGCTCCGGCGGTGGCAAGACGCTGGGCAACATGAAGGGCGCGACGAATGCCAATGTGTTCGGCGTCCGCTACAAGTTCTAGGGACACGGGGCGAGTGAAGGCCCCGATCTGACTGATTTTACGCCATGCTTCCGTTTTCTTGCGAACCTCAGATGGCCACCCGTGCATCCAGCGCATGGGTGACTTGCCTTATTCTGCCTGTTCATTGGTCACGACAAGGCGCATATAGAGGACATCAAAAGGACGCCGGAACGAAAACGTTACTGACGTCGCCAACACCTTGAAAGGGTTATGTCATGAACGTCGCACGCAGCTTCAACAATTGGCGCAAATATCGTCAGACCATCAACGAACTGGGCCGCATGAGCACTCGCGAACTGCATGATCTCGGTATCGACCGCAGCCAGATCACCAGCGTCGCCCGCGCCGCTGTCGGCAAATAATCAGACGATATTGCCACTTTTGAATGCCCAAACGCCCGCTTCGCGGGCGTTTTTGTTTTTGGCGAACCGTTGATGCCCAGCGTCTCCCGTTGGAGCACTCCGGCATGCCGCCAGTGCACTTCTCGTATCGATGTTTCGGGTCGGGAAATTCGCCATGCGTTTAGCGCATGTCTGGGCTGCAAGCTTGTGCCTGTGAAATGCGCAGGAAAATGGTATCTTCAAATCACCGAAACGGATGTACCTCCTCCCACGTCCTTTCGGTAATGCGGGCGATCCTACTCCTCCTCCCAAGGATTGCCCCGGGGACAGCGGTTTTCCTCCTCCCATATCGCTGTTCATTCTTTCAAAAAGCCTGCCGCACCTCCTCCCGCGGCAGGCTTTTTTGTTTTCTGCGCCCGGTCCTGTTTTCAGGCCCTGCACTTTTGTCATTCAGGAAAGTTTCTCAGTCGAAGGCCATCATGCCGATGGGGATGATGGCGTGTGTGCCCGAACGTCTGGCGAGCGCGTAGGCGAGGCATTGTTCCACGGCATCCTGCGGCACGGGCTTGGCGATGACGCCGGCGCCGATGCCGAGATTGAGCACGGCTTCCGGGTTTGCCGTCATGAAGATCACCACGACGCCATGATCCTGCGAAAGCCGCCGCCCGATCTCGGGGCCGGTCTGGCCGTCGGCAAGGTTGACGTCGACGAAGGCGATATCGGCACGGCTGCCGAGCGCCACAGCCTCGTCCAGCCGGTTGGCGATGCCGATGACGTCAGCTTCCTCATCCGCCTGCAGAATGGAATCCTCGATATCCATGGCGATGAGGAATTCGTCTTCCACGATCAACACGCGCGGCTGCTCCGTGCGGAAACCCTGTTCGTTTTGCAAGACGTTTGCGGACATATGCCTGCCTCCATTCCATGCGCATTAGCGCTGTCGGCAAGCAAACACTTGTGGGCGCAACTCGTTCCAAAGTGAGATAAACATGGTGAATGCAGTGTAAACGGTCCGGCTTTTCGGCTATCACCTCTGGATAGCGAAGCAGTTGATTCGGTTTGGTTTTCATCCGGGGAAGGGGTCGGAGACAGTCGCCGCAGCGCATCTTTCGCCCCTGGAGCACAGGCCTTTTGTCGCATTTGGCTGAACGGCTTGCATGCAAATTCAAAGCGTTACAGCCTCCTTCACGCGCCAGGAAGGAAGTGCCGGAACGTCGCCGATCATTCCTGTGCCGCGGTCAAAAACGGCGCGAGACCCTATGAGTTTAGAAAGAGAATAAAACGATGACCCAGTCTCCGCGCGCTCCCATCGCCCGCAACACGCCCAATATCGCTGTCATCGGCGTTGGCGGCGGTGGCGGAAACGCGATCAACAACATGATCGCCGAGGGCATCAGTGGCGTCGATTTCATCGCGGCCAATACCGATGCACAGGCGCTGAAGAAGACCAACGCCCCGAGGCTCGTGCAGCTCAGCTCCGAGCTGACCGGTGGACTGGGTGCGGGGGCGGACCCGGAAGTCGGCCGGCAGGCGGCGATCGACTCGCTCGATGAGATCATGGATCACCTGAACGGTTACGACATGTGCTTCATCACCGCCGGCATGGGCGGCGGCACCGGCACCGGTGCAGCACCCGTCATCGCGGAAGCCTGCCGTGCAAAGAACATCCTGACCGTCGGCGTCGTCACGTTGCCGTTCAGCTTTGAAGGCGCGCGCCGCATGCGCGCTGCCGAATACGGTTTCGCCAACCTGCTCAACACCGCCGATACCGTTATCGTCATTCCCAACCAGAACCTTCTGCGCATTGCGGACGCGGGCACCACCTTCGAGAACGCGTTGAAAACGGCCGACAAGGTCCTGTCGCTCGGCGTGCGCTGCATCACCGATCTCATCCTGCGCGAAGGTCTGGTCAATCTCGATTTCGCCGATGTGCGTTACGTCATGAAGAATGGCGGACGTGCGCTGATGGGCACGGCGCAGGCTAAGGGTCCAAAACGCGCTTCGGAAGCGGCAGCGGCGGCAATTGCCAATCCGCTGCTCGGCGAACCTTCGCTGAAGGAAGCCCGCGGCGCGCTGGTGGCGATCTCCGGCGGCAACGATCTGACATTGTACGAGATTGACGAAGCGATGACGCTGGTGCGCGAGGCCGTGAGCGAAGAGACCGACGTGGTGATGGGCGCCTCCTTCGATCCGACGCTCGACGGCGCCTTCAAGATCTCCGTCGTGGCCACCGGCCTGCGCAACTGAGGTCCACTCCTCGGGACGGCGCTTTGTAAAAAAGCGCCTGCGCCACAAACTGAATGAATAAAGCCGTCGCGGGTAATTTTCGCGACGGCTTTTTGTTGTTTTTGAACAATTATTCCGCCATTCGAAAGGCAAGTGCTGCAACGCGGCGTTGATCGGGAAAAAATATAATAGTACTCTTTATGTCGACAAGAGGGATTTGGTGATGACGGATATAATTGCTTCTGCCGAGCGCAAGCGCGGCTCCGGCGTGAAGATGGTCTATGATCTGCTGCGCGACGAGATTCTCGATCTGGTCCTGCCGCCGGGCAGTCCCATTGATGAGGTGCAGCTTGCCGAACGGTTCAAGATGTCGCGCACGCCCATTCGCGAGGCTTTGGTGCGGCTTTCCGGCGAGGGGCTGATCGATACGCTGCCGAACCGTTCGACCATGGTGTCGAATATCGATTTTCTCAACATGCACACCTATTTCGATGCGCTGGTGCTGATGTACCGGGTCACGACCCAGCTTGCCGCGCAATATCACCGCCCGGAGGATCTCGTGGAAATCCGTGCCCATCAGGCGGAATTTGCCGCTGCCGTGGAAGCGCAGGATGCGCTGGCGATGATCTCCACCAATGCCGCGCTTCACCTCTCTATCGCCGAGGCCGGTCGCAACCCTTATTTCACCACCCTGTTCAAGCGCCTGCTGGATGAGGGGCGTCGCATCCTCAGGCTCTATTACCAGTCCTATGACGACCGTCTGCCAAAGCGTTTTGTCGATGATCATGATGAGATGATCGCGGCGATCGCCGCGCGCGATACCGCTCTTTCCGAAAAACTGGCCCGCGAGCACGCCGAACAGATCGTGCGGCAGGTGCAGAAACTGCTGGTGCGGAACGAGCGTCTGGAAATAAATCTGTAGCTTGTCGATTTCTTGTCGACAAATAAAATACAAGATTGTAATGTCCTTATCGAAAGGGTGGCGCGGACGTGCGTCCATTCCCGAAAACATGTCCCTTAGGAGCTAAGAATGACGGCCAGCATTTTTTCCGGCGTGATCCCCGCCTTGATGACCCCCTGCAAGGATGACCGCACTCCCGATTTCGATGCGCTTGTTCGCAAGGGCAAGGAACTGATCGCCGATGGCATGTCGGCTGTCGTTTATTGCGGCTCCATGGGCGACTGGCCGCTTCTGAGCGACGAGCAGCGCATGGAAGGCGTGGAGCGTCTGGTGAAGGCCGGCATTCCGGTCATCGTCGGCACCGGTGCCGTAAACACGGCATCCGCCGTTGCGCATGCCGCCCATGCCCAGAAGGTTGGTGCAAAGGGCCTGATGGTCATCCCCCGCGTCCTGTCGCGCGGTTCGGTCATCGCTGCCCAGAAGGCGCATTTCAAGGCCATCCTTGCCGCCGCTCCTGAAACTCCTGCCGTCATCTACAACAGCCCCTATTACGGTTTCGCCACCCGCGCCGATCTCTTCTTCGCGCTGCGCGCCGAACACAAGAACCTCGTCGGCTTCAAGGAATTCGGCGGTCCGGCCGATATGCGTTACGCCGCTGAAAACATCACCAGCCGTGATGACGAAGTGACCCTGATGATCGGCGTCGATACCGCCGTTGTCCACGGTTTCGTTAATTGCGGCGCAACCGGTGCCATCACCGGCATCGGCAATGTTCTGCCGAAGGAAGTCATTCATCTCTGCAAGCTGTCGCAGGCCGCTGCCAAGGGCGATGCGGATGCCCGCGTCCGCGCGCTGGAACTGGAACAGGCGCTTGCCGTGCTCTCCTCGTTCGATGAAGGCCCGGATCTGGTCCTTTACTTCAAGCATATGATGGTGCTGAAGGGCGACAAGGAATACACGCTGCACTTCAACGAGACCGATGTTCTGAGCGACAGCCAGAGCGGTTATGTCGAGGCGCAGTTCAAGCTGTTCAACAGCTGGTACGCCGATTGGAGCAAGCTGCCGGGTGCGGTTCAGGTCTGCAAGGCTGCCTGATTAATAGCTGAAGTGAAAAAGGCCCGCATTTGCGGGCCTTTTTTCGTTTTATGAGGTTCGATTGCTATCCTTCGTCATGCCGGATCAAGTCCGGCATGACGAAGCAGGGATGCTGTCAGGAGACCGCGTCCAGCCCGTTTTCCAGTAGCCGGTCGAGACCGGCTATTTCAGCGGCTGTGAGAGTGATGCCTTCGCTCTCGGATTTGGCGCGGGCGGCAAAGCGGCGGCCGGAGGGCAGGCGGGCGCCCTGGCCGATGATGGCGTCGAACAGGATTTCAGCCCGCTGGAACGGGTCACCCGGCCGGCCCTTGGCGAAGGCTTCCGGGGAGAATGCGACGATCAACTCGCCATGGAAGGGCGCAAGCGTCGTGGTGCCGAGATAGTCAAGCACTTCGGGGCTGGTAAGGTCGCCGATCATGATACCGGCGAGAAGCTCAATCATGGTGCCGATCGCCGATCCCTTGTGGCCGCCAAACGGAAGCATGGCGCCGGCCAGCGCAGCCTCCGGGTCGGTCGTCGGGTTGCCGTCGGCATCCACGGCCCAGCCTTCAGGCAGGGATTTGCCTGCGCGTCGGTGCAGTTCTATCTCGCCGCGAGCGGCAACAGATGTCGCGAAATCAAAGACATAGGGGGAAGTGTTCTTGCGCGGCCAGCCGAAGGCGAAGGGGTTGGTGCCGAGCAGCGGCTTGCTGCCGCCGGTCGGGGCGACGGTGGAATAGCTCGGGCACATGACGAGCCCGGCAAGACCGTTTGCGGTCAGTCCTTCGACTTCCGGCCAGAGCGCCGAGAAGTGCGTGCAATCATTGATGACGAGTGCGGCGATGCCTGAGCGTTTCGCCCGCTCCACCAGAACCGGCAGGCCAAGCTCGAAGGCGGGATTGGCAAAACCGCCATTGGCATTGACTTTCACGATTGCCGTGCCGTCGTCTTCGGCCACTTCCGGTGTCGCATCGGGCTTCACCTTGCCCGCCTTGACGGTGCGCAGGGCGCCTTCGATACGGTAGATGCCATGCGATTTGCAGGCATCCCGCTCACCGGCAACGATAACCCGCGCGAGCGCTCCCGACTGCACGGCATTCAGCCCCGCCTTGCGGAAAATCGCTTCGACCCGCTGAAAAAGCCCGTCGATGGTCAAGGTGGTGGCGTCGCTCATTATATTCCTCCGATAGGGCTCGCATATTTTGAATACATAAAGTATACAATGGCTGTTCTATTGCAACTCGTCTTTTCGGCATTGTGCGCCCGGTGCCCATTCCTGTCACAGGCGCTGAATTGAGGGTAGGGCAGATGTGCCCACCCATCGCGTCATTTTCACCCGTTCTTGTGGTCCGAAGTGCCTGTGTGCTGCGGTAACGTTGTTCGCTCATGCAAAAATTCTTTTTGTATACTCATTGTATTTTTATGTTGATTTATCGCTTCCATGGGGAAATAGTGACCTCGCCTTCAACGGCAGAGCAATTCTGGGAGCAAATCAACAATGAAAAAATCGGTCATCGTCGCCGGCCTGCTGGCCACCACTTTCGCTATTACTCCGGCCAAGGCCGACAAGCTTGACGACATCATTTCGTCTGGCACGCTGCGTTGCGCCGTAGTGCTCGACTTCCCGCCCATGGGTGCGCGTGATGCCGCCAACAACCCTGTTGGCTTCGATGTCGACTATTGCAACGATCTCGCCAAGGCGCTCGGCGTCACGGCTGAAATCGTTGAGACACCTTTCCCCGAGCGTATTCCGGCCCTGATGTCCGGCCGCGTCGATGTCGGTGTCGCCTCCACCTCCGATACGCTTGAGCGCGCCAAGACGGTCGGCATGACCGTGCCTTATTTCGCCTTCGAAATGGCCGTCACTGCCAACGACAAGTCCGGCGTCAAGTCCTTCGAGGACATGAAGGGCAAGACCGTCGGTGCGACCGCCGGTACGTTCGAAGCGATCGCGCTCGAAAAGTCGGTCAAGGAGTGGGGCGTCGGCGAATTCCGTCCTTACCAGACGCAGGCAGATGTGTTCCTCGCGCTCAGCCAGGGCCAGATCGACGCCACCGTGTCGACCTCGACCGTTGCGCAGGCCAACGTCAAGACCGGCAAGTTCGCCGGCATCTCGGTTGTCGGCAAGGCGCCCTATGACATCGACTATGTCGCGCTCTTCACCAACCGCGATGAATACGGCTTCATCAACTACCTGAACCTCTTCATCAACCAGCAGGTTCGCACCGGCCGTTACGCCGAACTCTATGAAAAATGGGTTGGCGGCGCGCTTCCGTCGCTCACCGTCAACGGCGTTTATCGCTGATCAGGACTTTTCGTAAACGGCGCGGTCGAAATGATCGCGCCGTTGATCGTTTCTGAAAGGCGGGACACCTATGTTCAACTATACATTTCACTGGAATCAGGCGCTGAAGGCTTTGCCGCAGCTTCTGGACGGTGCGGTGGTGACGCTGCAGATTGCCATCCTGTCGATGGTGATCGGTCTTTTCTTCGCCATCGTGCTCACGCTGTTCCGGCTTTCCGGTAACAGGATCTTTAGCGCCATTGCCTCCGTCTGGGTGGAAATCGCCCGCAACACGCCGGCGCTGTTCCAGATTTACATGGCCCATTTCGGCCTTGGCAATTTCGGCATTCACCTCAGCCCCTTTACGGCACTTCTGGTTGGCATCGCCTTCAACAATGCCGGTTATCTGGCGGAAAATTTTCGCGGCGCGCTGAAAGCGATACCGGACACACAGACCCGCTCCGGCCGCTCGCTCGGCATGACCTCGATGCAGACTTTCCGTCTCATCATCATGCCACAGATGCTGCGCGTCGCCTTTCTGCCTGCTACCAACCAGATGGTCTGGGCGATCCTCATGACGTCGCTCGGTGTTACGGTCGGCATGAATACGGATCTCGCCGGTGTCACGCAGGCTTTGAACGCCCGTTCGTTCCGCACCTTCGAATTCTTCGCGCTCGCTGCGGTCATCTATTACGTGATCGCCAAAATCGTCACGCTCGCGGCCAGATTGCTGGCTTCGCGTCTGTTCCGTTACTGAGAGAGGTGCGCCATGTTTGAAACCGCTCTCACCTGGAGTGATCTCGCCTTCCTTGCCAAGGGTGCGGGGATGACGCTTGCCGTCACCGCCGTCGCCGTTACGGCTGGCACCATCATGGGGATCATCTTCGGCGTCATCCGTTTCCAGTTCGGGGCCTACTGGTCCCTGCCTTTGACCTTCGTGCTGGATATCTTCCGCTCCGTGCCGCTGCTCATCCAGCTGGTGCTTGGTAATGCCTTCCAGTCCATCGCCAAGTTGGGCTGGCCGCCATTTACCACCTCCTGCGTGGTGCTGTCGCTTTATACGGCGGCCTATTGCACCGAGATCGTGCGTGGTGGCATCGGCGCCGTTCCGTCGAACACACGCCGTGCCTGCCGGTCGCTCGGCATGACCTGGTCGCAGGACATGCGCTACATCGTGCTGCCGCTGGCAACCCGTGTGTCGTTGCCCTCGTGGATCGGCCTCACGCTTGGCGTCATGAAGGATTCGGCGCTGGTGCTGTGGCTCGGCCTCATCGAGCTGCTGCGCGCCTCGCAGATCCTCGTCACCCGCCTGCAGGAACCGCTGACCATCCTCATGATCTGCGGCGCCATCTACTTCCTTATCAGCTTCCCCATCGCCCGTTTCGGCGGGTATCTCGAAAGACGGTGGTCCCCCAATGATTGAGATCGAAAACGTCCGCAAATCCTTCGGCCCGCTGGAGGTTCTGAAAGGGATCAACCTGACCGTCAACAACGGCGAGGTCGTCACCATCATCGGCGGCTCCGGCTCCGGTAAGTCGACGCTGCTCACCTGCATTAACGGCCTTGAGCCGATCGACAGCGGCAAGATCGTCATCGATGGCACCGAGGTGCATGCCAAATCGACCGACCTCAACAAGCTGCGCCGCAAGGTCGGCATCGTCTTCCAGCAATGGAACGCCTTTCCGCATCTAACGGTGCTGGAAAACGTCATGCTCGCGCCACGCAAGGTGCTTGGCATTTCGAAAGAGCAGGCCGAGGAAATTGCGGTCAAGCAACTGACCCACGTGGGTCTTGCCGAAAAGCTGAAGGTCTATCCAAACCGCATGTCGGGCGGCCAGCAGCAGCGTATGGCGATTGCCCGCGCCCTTGCCATGTCGCCGGAATATATGCTGTTCGACGAAGTCACCTCCGCGCTCGATCCGATGCTGGTGGGCGAAGTGCTCGATACGCTGAAGATGCTGGCTGACGAGGGCATGACGATGATCTGCGTCACCCATGAAATGGCCTTCGCCCGTGATGTGTCGAACCGTGTCGCGTTTTTCCATCAGGGTGTGATGGCGGAAATCGGCACGCCGGATCAGCTTTTCGGTGCGCCGCAGCATGCCGAGACGCAGAAATTCCTGTCGAGCGTGCGGTGATGCCTGCAAACGATGTCATCGTCATAGGGGCCGGCGTTGTCGGCCTCTCGGCGGCAATCGCTGCGCAGACGCGCGGTCTTTCGGTCACGGTCATCGATCGCGAAGGTCCGGCGGCAGGGGCGTCCGCAGGCAACGCCGGTGCCTTTGCCTTCACCGATATCCTGCCGCTCGCATCGCCCGGCATTCTCTGGAAAGCGCCGAAGTGGCTGCTCGATCCATTCGGACCGCTCAGCGTGCCGCCGGCCTATGCGCTGAAGATCGCGCCATGGATGTTCCGTTTCTGGCGGGCCTGCGCCGCTTCCAGGGTGGAGCATTCCACCGCCGCGCAGACGGCGCTGATGGACCTGTCGAAATCCGAGCTTCAGCCATTCCTCAGGAAAACCGACACGATTGCCATGCTGCGCAAGGAGGGCAATCTCCAGGTCTATGAAAGTGACGCCGAGTTCGAAGGTTCGCTTGCCGGCTGGAAGGTGCGCGAGCGACACGGCATCGAGTTCCGACACCTCAATGCCGAACAGATGGCCGAGATACAGCCCGGCATCGCGCCGCGTTTCACCTGTGGTACGTTTACACCCGGCTGGCATTCCATCGCCGATCCGAAGCTCTACACGCTGGCCCTTGCCGAGCATTTTCGCAGCATCGGTGGCCGTATCGAACGTCTCGATATCGCCTCGCTCCGGCCGCTCGAAGACGGTGTCGAAGTGGTGAGCCATGATGGGCGCACCCGCAAGGCCGGCAGGGTGGTACTGGCGGCGGGCGCTTTTTCGCATCGCATCGCCCGTTCGCTCGGGGAAAAAATTCCTCTGGAAACGGAACGGGGGTATAATACCACCCTGCCTTCAGGCGCCTTCGATCTGCGCACGCAGGTGACCTTCGGCGGCCACGGTTTCGTTGTTACGCGGCTTTCCACCGGCATCCGTGTCGGCGGCGCGGTGGAACTGGGCGGGCTGGAGCTTCCAGCCAATTTCGCCCGTTCCGAAGCGCTTCTGAAAAAGGCAGCGAGTTTCCTGCCGGGCCTGAAAACCGAAGGCGGAAAACAATGGATGGGTTTCCGCCCGTCACTGCCGGACAGCCTGCCGGCCATCGGCCAGGCGCGGCACACGGCGCGGGTGGTCTACGCTTTCGGCCACGGCCATCTGGGGTTGACGCAATCGGCGGGCACAGCCCGCATCGTCGCCGATCTACTGACGGGGCAGACACCTGCCATCGATACCAGGGCATTTTCGCCGCAACGTTTCTAGAGAATTTTGGCTTTTCTCCGAAACGCAAAAATTCTCTAGCTCTTTTTTTTACGCATTTTCCGGGCGTAAAACCGCTACGCACTTTTACTGGAAATGCTTTAGGGAGATTTTGAATGTCTTCTTCCGTTTCGACAAAAACCGTTCGTCAGGCGCGCAGCATCCTGCCGGGTGTGGCCGAAGGCGCGGTGATCGCCACCACCGAGGCACTGAGCTTCTGGGGTGGGGTCGATCCCGCCACCGGGAAGGTGATCGATGTGCACCACCCGCTGCACGGCGTCTGTCTCACCGGCGGTGTGCTGTTCATGCCGTCGAGCCGCGGCTCCTGCACCGGTTCGGGCGTGTTGCTCGATCTTATCCTGACTGGCCGTGCGCCCTCGGCACTGGTCTTCTGCGAGGCGGAAGACGTGCTGACGCTCGGCGCGCTGATTGCCGCCGAAATGTTCGGCAAACCTTTGCCGGTACTGCGCCTCGACGCGGAGAATTTCGCCCGGTTTTCTGAAGCCGCCCGTGTCCGTATCGATGAGAAGACCATCGAGGCCGATGGCGCTTTCCTTGCAATAGCGCCGCCCGCGACGGCCCATCTCGATCTCAAGGATAATGATCGGGCAATGCTCGAAGGCCGCGATGGTATCGCTGTGCAGCAGGCGATGCGCATCATCGTCGCCATGGCCGCCCAGCAGGGGGCTTCAGCGCTTGTCAATGTCACGCAGGGCCATATTGACGGCTGCATCTATGCCAGCCCCGCCAATCTAACATTTGCGGAAAAGATGGCGGAGATGGGCGCGAAGGTACGCGTACCGACGACGATGAATGCTATCTCGGTGGACAAGGCGCATTGGCGCGCGCAGGGTGTGCCCGAGGATTTCGGCGATCCGGCCGCGCGGCTGGCGGAGGCCTATGTGCGCATGGGCTGTCGCCCCACCTTCACCTGTTCGCCTTACCTGCTCGACAGCGCACCGCAGGCCGGCGACATGATCGCATGGGCCGGATCGAACGCGGTGATCTTCGCCAATACGGTTCTCGGCGCCCGTACAGCCAAACATCCGGATTTCCTCGATCTCTGCATCGCGCTCACGGGCAGGGCGCCGCTTTCCGGCGTCTATCTGGAAGAAAACCGTCGGCCGCAACGCATTGTCGATGTGGCTTTGCCTGAGGGCATCAACGATGCCTTCTGGCCGCTCGTCGGTTATCTCGCCGGCAAGGCAGCGCCGGATTGCATTCCGCTTCTGCGCGGTCTTGGATCTGCAAAGCCCTCGCGGGATGATCTGAAGGCGCTCTGTGCGGCCTTCGGTACCACTTCGGCGGCTCCCATGCTGCATATTGAGGGCGTGACACCGGAGGCCGGGCTGGCCCCGATTGTGACGGCTGATGCCGTCACCATCTCGCTTGCCGATATGTCCGCCGGCTGGTCGCTTCTGAATGAGGGGCCGGAGGATGTGCAACTCGTCGCCATCGGCAGCCCGCATGCCTCGCTGGAGGAGTGCCGCGCGCTTGCGGATACCTTCGCCGGTCGCAGGCGTCATGCGGATGTCGCCGTCATCGTTACCGCCGGACAGCAGGTCATCGATGCGGCCGAGCAGGATGGCACGCTGCAAAGCCTGCATGATTGCGGCGTGCAGGTGCTGCCTGATCTCTGCTGGTGTTCGATTTCCGAGCCGGTTTTCCCGACGAAGACCCGCGCCTTGATGACCAATTCCGGCAAGTACGCCCATTATGGCCCCGGCCTTAGCGGCCGCGCGGTGCGCTTCGGCAGCCTTGCCGATTGCGTTGAAAGCGCGCTGACCGGCCGCGCCATTTCCCGTCTTCCGTCCTGGCTCTGTTAGAGCGCGTCCTCACGCGCTCTCTATCCCTCGTTTTCGACGCACGTTTCCTGGAAATTCTCTGGAGGAGTTTTTAATGCGCAGTATCAAGACCGTTCACGTCATCTCCGCCCATGCGGAAGGCGAGGTGGGGGATGTGATCGTTGGTGGCGTCAGGCCGCCGCCGGGCGAGACGATCTGGGAGCAGAGCCGTTTCATCGCCCGCGATGAGACCCTGCGCAACTTCGTGCTGAATGAGCCGCGTGGTGGTGTGTTTCGCCACGTCAACCTGCTGGTGCCGCCGAAACATCCTGACGCGGATGCCGCCTTCATCATCATGGAACCGGAAGACACTCCGCCCATGTCCGGCTCCAACTCCATCTGCGTCTCCACCGTGCTTCTGGATGGCGGCATCGTGCCGATGCAGGAGCCAGAAACCCATATGCTGCTGGAAGCGCCGGGCGGGTTGGTGAAGGTGCGTGCCGAATGCCGCAACGGCAAGGCCGAGCGCATTTTCGTGCAGAACCTGCCGAGCTTTGCCGCGAAACTCGATGTCGAACTCGAGGTCGAAGGCCTTGGCACATTGAAGGTGGACACCGCCTATGGCGGCGACAGTTTCGTCATCGTCGATGCCGAGGCGATGGGGTTCAGCCTGAAGCCGGAGGAGGCGCATGAGATTGCCCGCCTCGGCGTGCGTATCACCAATGCTGCCAACAAGGCCTTGGGTTTCGAACATCCCGAAAATCCGGACTGGCGGCATTTTTCCTTCTGCCTGTTTGCGGGCAAGGTCGAGCGCACCGCTGAAGGTCTGCGCGCCGGTGCTGCCGTCGCCATCCAGCCGGGCAAGGTGGATCGCTCGCCAACCGGTACCGCGCTTTCGGCCCGCATGGCTGTGCTACATGCACGCGGTGAGATGAAAGAGGGTGAAACGCTGACAGCCGTGTCGCTGATCGGCTCCACCTTCACCGGGCGTATTCTTGGAACAACGACGGTCGGTGACCGTCCGGCCATCCTGCCGGAAATTTCCGGCCGCGGCTGGATCACCGGCATTCACCAGCACATGCTTGATCCTTCCGATCCATGGCCGGAGGGGTATCGACTGACGGATACGTGGGGTGCGCGGTAAGAGAAAACCCCTCCCTTGTTATCCTCGCCTTTGAGGCGAGGATCCATCGGTCGCAAGAATTGTGGATCCTCGGGTCAAGCCCGAGGATGACGTCGAGATTGGGGGGCGATGGTGTTTACATTGTTTCTTCTCCCCCCGGGGAGAAGGCGAAAGACGCACCCTCTCGTTTATGGTCGTTGAGACTTCAATTTTTCGCACGATGGGCGTTCAAGTGGCGGCTGCCTCAGCCACCCGCCCGCTTCGTCGTCTCCCGCACGATCAGCTCGAACCCGACATCCACCCGCGCACTCTCGGGAATGACAGCATCTTTTTCTGCTTCCAATATCGAGAGCAGTAATTCACCCGCCTTGCGGCCGATCATCTGGGCGTCGACCCTAATTGTCGAAATCGCCGGATAACATTGCCTGCCGATATCGAAATCACCAAAGCCGAGGATGGAAATCTGTTCGGGCACATGAATGCCGCGACGGTGACATTCCATCAGCGCGCCGACGGCGGAGATGTCGGAGACGGCGAAGATTGCCTCAACATCGGGTTCCTTCACCAGCAACGAGCCGAGTGTTTTTGCCCCGTGATCGTAAGAGACGGGGGCGCTGCCTTCGCGAATGATGAGGTCGTCGGCAATGCCGGCTTCACGCAGCGCTGCGCCAAAGCCAAGAAGACGGCTTTCGCCACGCCAGTCCTTCACATCGCCATCGGCCCGTGAGCCAAGTGCGCCTATTCTTTTAAATCCGAGCGATATCAGGTGCTTGGCGGCAGTTCTTCCCACTTCGTAGTTGGAAAAGCCGACGGCATGGTCGATCGGGTGTTCGGGAACGTCCCAGATTTCCACGATCGGGATACCGGCGCGCATCAGCACTTCGCTCGCCATCTTGGTATGCACCGTGCCGGCGACCACGATGGCGTCGGGTCGGCGCTCCATCATGGTGCGGATGACGCGCTCCTCTTCCTGCAGATCATACATCGTATAACCGATCAGCAATTGATAATCGGCGGCGCGAAGTGCGTTGGCGAGCCCTTGCGCGCTGTCGGCGAAGTTGGAGTTGGTGAGCGTCGGCAGGATGGCGGTGATGAAATTGGTGCGACGGGATGAAAGCGAACCGGCGATTCGGTCCGGCACATAGCCGAGCTTCTCGATCGCCTTCATCACCTTCTGGCGAGTGTCTTCAGACACCAGCGCCGGATCGGCCAGTACCCGCGAGACGGTCATCTTGGAGACGCCCGCGAGTTTCGAGACGTCGCTCATGGTTGCTTTTTTTGACGTGACTAACGCTGCGGCCAAGGGCGTGCGCTCCACCAAAGCATGTCTCCCTAAATTTGAACCGGTTCAGGACAAGACATACACGAATATATCAGGGGAAAGCACGCAGCATGATTGCAGATCGGTGCGGCGTGCACCGGATTTATGCGACGCGGCTATAGACCAGATGGTAAAAGCGTCCGTCGCACATGCTCATCATCTCATCCGTCAGTACACGGCCCTCCAGCCGGACCGGCGAAACCAGCGCTTCTTCCACAGCCTCAATCGACGGATAATCGATTTCCTGAACCATGATGATCGCTGCCGCATCCGGGTCCGTGCGCTCGGTGCGCATCACCCGCACAGCCTGCGCGTTCGGCATGCGTTTCCAGACCGGCAGAAGTTTCTCCTCGACGATACGGAAAAACTCCTCCTCCCGGCCGGGGTGGATCTTGCCTTCAAAAATTGCCGAGCGCGTATACATGGTTTCCTCCCGAATGAATGCCCGATGCTACAGTTCTGTAGATCGGACTTGCAATGATACCGATAACATGCATTATTGATCCTGCCAAGAACGTGAAACGGTGTCGACCAGAGGAAAATCGATAACCAGCCGAAATCATTGAATTTCATCAGGAATTCTGCCGGTTTCGGACTTTCGCGTCACCTTGGGAGGAGTTTTTTGTAAATCGGGTCAAAATGTTATCGAGAACATTTTTCGGTTTGCGCAAAGGCCGCTGTTCCCGTTCGGGCAGCCACTAAAAGGTTGGAGGAGAAACCATGAGCATAGCCACATTTCTGAAAAACATGACCGTTGCTGTCGGTGTTGCCGCAGCAACGCTTGCCGCAACCACCTCGGCCCATGCCGTCTCGCTCAGCGAGATTACGGCGCGCGGCAAGGTCAAGATCGGTGTTCTCACCGGCGCACCGCCGATGGGCATGGTGGACGAGAAGGGCAATCCTTCCGGTTATGACGTGGATGTCGCCAACCTTATCGGCTCTTACCTGTCGCTGCCGGTCGAACTGGTGCCGCTGACGCCGCCGGCACGTATTCCGGCGCTCCAGACCGGCAAGGTCGATTTCCTCGTTGCGACGCTTGCGCCGACCGGTGAACGCGCCAAGACCGTAATGTTTACGCAGCCTTACAGCGCGTTCAACATGGACATCATTTCCGGCAAGGACCAGAAGTTCGAAAATCTCGAAAGCCTCAAGGGCAAGCGCGTTTCGGTCAATCGCGGCTCCTCGCAGGAAACCGCGCTGCGCAAGGCCAATGTCGAAGGTCTTGAAATCGTCGTCTACGAAGACGATTCCACCAGCGCCCAGGCTCTGCTTGCCGGTCAGGTGGATGCCGTGGCACTGCCGTCCACGGTTGGCGAAGCGATTATCAAGCAGCGTCCGGAAGCCGGTCTGCAGGTTGGTTTCACCTTCTTCCAGCAGGGCAATTCCATGGCGACGAAGATTGAGGATTTCGAGCTGCGCCAGTGGCTGAACACCTCCATCTATCTCATGAAGATGTCGGGCGATCTCGACCGTATCTCGGTGAAGTGGACCGGCCGTCCGCTGCCGCAATTGCCTAGCTTCTGATTGAGCTTTTCAACGCGCCCGCCGGGGAACATTCCGGCGGGCCGGGAAATGTCCACGGAGTGACGCATGTCCTATACATTTCAATTCGGCGCGCTTGCCCAATATCAGAATGAAATTCTGAACGGCATATGGCTGACGATCAAGCTGTCGGTCTTCTCCATCGTGCTCGGTTGCGCTTTCGGCATTCTTTTAGCCTCACTGCGCTCCATCAATGGCGGCATCGTCCGCGTCATGGTGGACGGTTATGTGGAGGTGATCCGCAACACGCCGTTTCTGGTGCAGCTTTTCATCGTCTATTTCGGTCTACCGGGTCTCGGGTTCCGCGTCGGAGCCGATACGGCGGCGCTGATCGGCATGACCATCAACCTTGCCGCCTATTCGACGGAGATCATCCGCGCCGGCATCGAGGCGGTGCACAAGTCGCAGATCGAGGCGGGCGAGGCTCTCGGCTTCACCAGGTACCAGATTTACCGCCACGTCATCATCGTGCCTGCCATCGCCAAGGTCTACCCTTCGCTGTGCAGTCAGTTTGTGCTGATGATGCTGGCATCGAGCGTATGCTCGGCCATTTCCACGCATGAGCTTGCCGCTGCTGCCGCCTTCGTGGAATCGCAGACCTATCGCTCCTTCGAGGTCTATATCGTCGTCACGCTCATCTATCTTGCGCTGGCGCTCAGCCTGCGGCTCATCCTTGCCCTTGTCGGCATGTGGCTGTTCGGCCGCCGTGTGGCCCGCAAGACAATGACCGCTTTGCCGGAGGTGCAGTCATGACTCTTCGAACTTTCGGCTGGAACGAGTTCGGCTTTCTGCTGACCGCCCTGCAATGGACCGTGCTTCTGACGATCATTGCGCTCATCGGCGGTGGCCTCGTCGGTTTCTTCGTGGCGCTTGCCCGCACCTCGAACTTCAAGGCGCTTCGCATCGCAGCCGGCACCTATATTCAGGTCATTCAGGGTATTCCGGTGCTGATGATCCTATTCCTGTCCTATTACGGCCTCAGCCTTGCCGGACTGGAACTGCCGCCCTTGATCGCCGCCGGCGCATCGATGACGATCTATACATCGGGCTATCTCGCCGAAATCTGGCGCGGCTGCATCCAGGCGGTGCCGAAGCAGCAGTGGGAAGCATCGGAATCGTTGGCGCTGACCCGTGCCCAGCAGTACCGCTACGTCATCCTGCCGCAGGCGATCCGCATTTCCCTGCCGCCGACCGTCGGTTTTGCCGTTCAGGTCGTCAAGAATACGTCCATCGCATCGATCATCGGTTTCGTCGAACTGGCGAGAGCGGGGCAGCTCATCAACAATGCCACGTTCCAGCCGTTCCGCGTCTTCGTCGCGGTGGCCGTGCTTTATTTCATCGTCTGCTACCCGTTGTCCCAGCTGTCGCGTTGGCTGGAAAGGAGGCTTCATGCCGGAAGTAATCGTTGAAAACGTTCACAAGAGCTTTGGCGCTCTGGAAGTCCTCAAAGGCGTATCGCTGACGGTCGGCCGTGGTGAAGTTTTCGCCCTTATCGGCCGCTCCGGCTCGGGCAAGAGCACGCTGCTGCGCTGCATGAACGGGCTGGAGAAGATCAATTCCGGTCGCATCGAAATCGCCGGCCATGCACTAGGTGAGGATGCCAAGGCGCTGCGCAAGCTGCGCACCGATGTCGGCATCGTCTTCCAAAGCTACAATCTTTTCCCGCATCTGACGGTCGGCGAAAACATCATGCTCGCCCCGCGCATCGTCAAGGACGTGGCGAAATCGGAAACGAAGGAGATTGCCCGCGAGGTTCTGCAGCTCGTCGGCCTGTCGGAGAAGTACGATTCCTATCCCGACCAGCTTTCCGGCGGCCAGCAGCAGCGCGTGGCGATTGCCCGTTCGCTCGCCATGCGGCCGAAGGTGATGTTGTTCGACGAAGTGACCTCGGCGCTCGACCCTGAGTTGACGGAAGAAGTGCTGACGGTCATGGAAAACCTCGCCAAGGGCGGCATGACCATGATCCTTGTTACCCATGAAATGGCATTTGCGCGGCGCGTCGCCACCGAAACCATCTTCATGCACAAGGGCAAGATCTGGGAGCAAGGCCGCTCGGCCGAGCTTTTCGCCAATCCGCAAACGCCGGAACTCCGGCAATTCGTCAAGGCCGATGTGAAATAGCGCAAGGCCGCAAAGGAAGCTCCATGACAACTGAAATCCTGCAATTGTGCCCGCTCATCCCGGCACTGGAAGAAGAACTCGGGCAGCGCTTCACCGTGCATCGCCTGTTCGAGGCCGCGGATAAAGCCGCGTTCCTCGCCGAGAAGGGCGCTGCAATCCGTGGCGTCGTTACTGGTGGTCATATCGGCCTGCCGGCTGATATCGGCGTGGCACTGCCCAATCTCGAAATCGTCGCCATCAACGGCGTCGGTTTCGACAAGGTCGATCTCGCCGAAGCCAAGCGACGCGGTTTCCGCGTTTCCAACACGCCGGATGTGCTGACGGCGGATGTCGCCGATCTGGCGCTCGGCCTGGTTCTGGCGCAGGCGCGCAAGCTGCCGCAGGCGGACCAGCATGTGCGCACCGGCCAATGGCTGAAGGGCGATATGGGGCTTTCCACCCGTGTGGCCGGTCGCCGTTATGGCATTTTCGGCCTTGGTCGTATTGGCCAGGCGATTGCCAAAAGGCTTGAAGGTTTCGATGCGCGGATTTCCTACACCGCCAGAAACCGCCGCGATGTTTCCTATGACTATTACGGCAGCATCGAGGCGCTGGCCGCCAATTGCGACGTGCTGATCATCGCCGCTGCAGCCACCGCCGAAACGCGCCATATCGTCAATGCGGATGTCCTGAAGGCTCTCGGTCCCCAGGGTGTTCTGGTAAACGTGGCGCGCGGCTCGCTGGTGGATGAAAAGGCGCTGGTAGAGGCGCTTTCGAGCGGCACGATCGGCGGCGCAGCACTCGATGTTTTTGAGGACGAGCCGCGTGTGCCGGAAGCGCTTTTCGCCTTCGAAAACGTCACGCTCGCCCCGCATGTCGGCAGCGGCACCCACCAGACCCGGCGCGCCATGGCCGATCTGGTTCTCGCCAATCTCGATGCGCATTTCGCGGATAAAGAGCTGCCCACACCGGTGGTCTGACGTATAATTTATCGAGGTTTGCAATCTCACGGCGCGGCACCTGTCGCGCCGTTTTGATTGAGTCCATTAGCCGCCTGCGCGTTGTGCTAGAAAAGGCGGTATTACTCCGCATTCTTCCCGTTGTTCACATTTATATAATACGTGTAATTCTACTATTCTGCCTTCTTATACAGTAACGAGGCGGACAGGTGCGTTCCAAAGGCCCGAAGACACCCTTGCAGAACCGGACGCAGCCCGACGCGCCGCAATCCGACCGGCATACGCTTCTTGAAGCGATGATCGATCATGTGCCAGACTTCATTTATGCCAAGGATTTGGATGGCCGTTTCCTTTTCGCCAACCGCGCGATCGTCACCGAAAATGGCTTCGACACCGTCGAGGAGCTGATTGGCCTCACCGACTACGATATTCACGGCGATGCGGCGAATAATGCCGGCATTCCCGATACCGAGGCGCGGGTGATGCGCACGGGAGAACCGGATCTCGGCTATGAGGAACGTGCCCTGCGCGGCGATATCGACCGCTGGCTGATGATGTCGCGTGTGCCGCTGAAGGACAAGGCCGGCACGATCATCGGCGTGGTCGGCGCCTCGCGGGATATAACCCAGAAAAAGGCCTCGGAACGGCTGCTTCAGGCGCAGGCGCATATTCTGGAAATGATTGTTGCGGCGGCGCGTATCGAGGATTTCCTCGAGGAATTCGTCAAGGCCATCGAAAACCTTGCCACCGGGCTTGCCTGTGCTGTCCGGGTGTTCGACGCGGCGGTGGGAGAACCTTCGGTCTATGCTTCGCCGGCGCTGGCAAAGCATGTGGGCCTGACGGCACTTGTTTCCAGCACCAGCGATCCTGAAAACCTCACCTATCCAGCCGACCATGCGGCCTTCAGTTTCGATATTCCCGCCAGCGAAGGGAATGCGCACGGTTTCGTCTGGTGCATGCTGGCGGCCCGCGCGCCGGATGCAGCGCTTCTGGAGTTTATCGCGGCCGCCGCGCGCATGGCGGGTCTCGCGATCGATCGTAAACGGGCAGCGGAACATATCGCCTTTCTTGCCGACCACGACATGTTGACGCGGCTGCCCAATCGCCGTTTTCTGGATACGAGGCTGCCGGAAATTCTGGCGGCGGCGACAAGAGCGAATCGGCAGGTCGCCATCGGCTTTCTCGATCTCGACAATTTCAAGCAGATCAACGATACGCTCGGCCACAGCATCGGCGATGCGCTGTTATCGAAAACCGCCGAGCGCATTGCGCGCAGCCTCAGGCGAAACGATCTCGTGCTGCGGGTAGGCGGCGACGAATTCGTCATCATTCTGGAAAAGCAGAAGGATGATTTCGAAAGCCGCCTGCAACGCATCCGGGCTGCGGTTTCGCAGCCGCTGCGCCTCGGCAATTACGATATCAAGGTCACGTGCAGCATCGGCATGGCCTTTTTCCCCGAACACGGGGAAACCACGGCGGAAATCGTCGCAGCGGCCGATCTTGCCATGTATGAGGCCAAACATAACGGGCGGGATGGCATCGCAACCTTTACGCCGCGCATGGCGGACGATCTGCGAAAGAAGTTCACCCGTATCGAGGAATTGCGCAAGGCGGTGGAGAGGGACGAGTTCGTTCTGCACTATCAGCCGCAGGTCGATCTTCTCACCGGCCGCATCAGCGGCGTGGAGGCGCTGGTGCGCTGGCAGCATCCAATGGAGGGCCTGCTGGGGCCCGTGGAGTTCATCGGCCTGGCGGAAGAAACCGGCCTTATCGTGGAACTGGGCGAAAGCATTCTGAAAAAAGCCTGCCGCCAGGCGCAGGCATGGCGCGCTGCCGGCCTGTCGCCGGTCAAAATGGCGGTCAATATTTCGCCCAGACAGTTCCAGAGTGGGCTTGTGGAGCAGATCAAGTCGGCGCTGCAGGAAACCGGCCTTGCGCCATCCCTGCTGGAAATTGAAATCACCGAGACCCTCATCATTCAGGATGTGGAAACATCCGTGCGCATCATGCGCGCCATCAAGCAAATGGGCGTCAGCCTGGCGCTGGATGATTTCGGCATCGGTTATTCCTGTCTCGGCATGCTGAAAACCTTTCCCCTTTCGTGCATGAAGATAGACCGGTCGTTCCTCACCCATCTGCCGGAAAAAACCAAGGACAGCGCCATCGTCTCCATCATGATCCAGCTTGCCGGGTCTCTGGGCATCGATGTCATTGCCGAAGGTGTGGAAACCGGCGAGCAGGCGGCGTTTCTGCGTGCCGCCGGTTGCCCCTATGGGCAGGGTTTTTACTTCAGCCGCCCCGTGCAGGCGGACGTGATCGAGGGCATGCTGGGGAACATGACGACATTCCCCACCGGTCTATCCAACGACATACAATAAACTCAGCCTGAGCGGCCGGCTCTGATCCGGTTTCGTCGGGCGTGAATTGCCGCAAAAGGGCATGTGTCGCGCATCTGAGCCGCACCGCACAGCCACGATTGCGGCGATACCACTCTTCTTGACATACAGCCGGGCAACGAAAGCCCACGTCGCTTAGCCACCGCACGTCAAGGCTTTGATCGTTCCCGATTTTCTAAAGATTTAGGAATTAAGCCGGATAATGTTCTGGTTCTGCAATGTGTTTTGTATATTAAGTTATTTTAAATAAGTAATAAATGTAGTAACTTTAAAATATATCGCTGTATTATTTTATATTAAACTATTAAATTGTTGTAATTTTACTACGAAACTAGATTGTGTCCTTTTGTTGTATTTGTATTTGTTCGATTTGAATTGCGAGTCTCCAGCAATTTCTGTCATTTGCTGAATCAGCGCAGAGAGGCGGGCGGCAGGGAAAAGACCAGCCCTCAGTTTTGCGCATTTGTTGAAAAATTTTTGACTGGAGATTAAAAATGAACATCAAGAGCCTTCTCATCGGCTCCGCTGCCGCTCTCGCAGCAGTATCCGGCGCACAGGCCGCTGACGCTATCGTCGCTGCTGAGCCGGAAGCCATGGAATATGTTCGCGTTTGCGACGCCTTCGGCACCGGCTTCTTCTACATCCCCGGCACCGAAACCTGCCTGAAGTTCCAGGGCTACGTTCGTTTCCAGACCGACTTCGGCCGTGACAAGGTTGGTAAGTCTGACTGGGATTCGTTCACGCGCGCTCAGTTCGAAGTTGACACCCGTACAGACACCGAGCTCGGCGCTCTGCGCGGCTTTATCGGCTTCCGTGGCAATGCTGACTCGGGTTCTGCCGCAGCGTCTACTGTTGCTAACTCGGGCGACAAGGGTTCAGCAGTTTTCGTTGACCAGGCTTTCATCGAAATCGCCGGCCTGAAGGTCGGTAAGTTCCTGAGCTGGTGGGATGATGGTCTTTCCGGCGAGACCGACGACGTGGCTACCAACGCTCTGTTCAACTCAATTCGTTACACCTACGACGCAGGTTCCTTCTGGGCTGGTGTTTCGGTTGACGAACTCGAAGGCATCGCGGTCAGCACGTTCAACAAGAACGGCAACCTCAACAACAATGTCGGCGTCGTCGCTGGCGTTGGCGCAAAGCTAGACAGCGTATCGCTGCAGCTCATCGGTGGCTACGACACCGACCGCGAAAACGGCTCCGTCCGCCTGATCGCAACGGCTGGCGTTGGTCCGGGCACGCTTGGTCTGTCCGGTGTTTGGGCTTCCGGCGCAAACGCTTACTACAATGCTTCCGAGTGGGCAGTTGCTGCTGAATACGCCATCAAGGCAACTGACAAGCTGAAGATCACCCCCGGCTTCCAGTACTACGGCAGCTACGGTCTGGTCTCCTTCGACGAGTTCTCCAACAACGACGCCTGGAAGGCTGGTCTGACGGTTGATTACAAAATCACAGACGGTCTTACTGCGAAGGTTGCTGCAAACTACCTCGACGTAGACACGAAGCCTGAGGCTTGGACCGGTTTCGTTCGTCTGCAGCGTTCGTTCTAATAAACGATAAAAAGCCTAAACCGGGTTAGATAAACTCAGATCCACCCCGTTTCCGAACGGGTGAGTCCTAGCTCCAGTCAAAGTTCCTGACATGACGTCAGGTTTGCTCCCCGGACCCCTCCAGGCCGGGGAGTTTTTGTTTCGTCGAAGGTTCCGGCAATTTTTTGTCAACAATCTCGTTGCAGGTAGCCGCAAGCGGGTCGACGCATCCCCGGTCTTTGAGATCACGGTTGTGCTATTGCCGACCAAGCGCCGGAACGGGCGGCTGGGGAGGGTGGACCGGTTCTTCGAAGGTTCGCAATAAACGTCCCCAACCCGGATCGTGCATATGCGCCTGAAGACCGGCGCGGGCGGCGAGTGCCAGCGCTTCTTCTTGTCCGAAGGAGAGAGCAGCATCGACGTCGGTCGTCAGAACGCGGCCGTTTTCCATCAGCATCCGTCCGTCCACAAAAACGGTGTCGACGTCGCTTCCCAGCACCTGATGCACCAGACGGTGCACCGGCATCCACATCGGCATCAGATGCGGTTTGCGCATGTCGATGATAACGACATCCGCCTTCTTGCCGATCTCAAGCGAGCCGATTTCATCCTCCATGCCGATGGCATGGGCGGCGTCGATGGTGATCATTTCGAATATCTTGCCCGGCGGCAAAAGGTAACGATCGTGATTGTGCAGCAGATGTTGCGTGAATTGCGCCAGACGGGCGGTCTGGAGCATGTCGAAGTGACGGCTGGGTGCCGCACCATCGGTGGTGATGGCGACGCGAATACCCTTGGACATCATCTCCATGATCGGCGTCGCGCGGCCGGGCGGGGCATGGGTCACGCGCGTGCCGGTTTCGGCAAGAATGTCGATCTCCTCATGCGAGATGCCCCAGCAATGCTGGAGGTGGATATCCGGGCCAAGCAGCGCGTTTTCCTTATCCTGAAACGCCATGCGGATTTGTCCGGCGAAAGCATCCGAATGCAGTCGGACGCCCATTTTTCGGGCCGTCTCGCGTATGCGGCGGGCCTGCATACGGTCATTGTCCGTCAGTTTTACCGCCTGGTCCGGGCTTGAAGCGTTGGAGGGTTCCACGGAGGGAACGATGGTAAAGGGTGTCAGGAAGACGCTGATGCGTCCATCCGCTGTTCCGTTGAGGGCTTCGATCGTGGCTTCGCTGCCTTCGATCATCTCCTCGAAGCTTATATTACGGCGCTCGGGAGAACCGCTTTCCCATCGGGTTACCGGGTGCGGCCATGGCAGGCCGGAAGGTCCGACGCAGATGATTTCGCGAAGCCCGATTTCGTCATAGGCGCGGGCGTGGTTGATGGCAAAGACGGGGTCGTCGGCGCGTGGCATCGAGGTGATGATGCTGGCACCGGTCGTGACACCGGCGCGCAGCCGCTCGATGCCAGAGACAAGGCCGTCCGCATACCAGTAATCGCGCGTGACGTAGTGGTAATAGGTCGGCGTTACGACCTTCATCCACATCGCATTGGTGTCGGCCGCGATGCTGCGGATCAGCGCGTGTCCGGCATGGCCATGGGCGTCGATCAGGCCGGGAATGATCAGTTTGCCCCGACAATCTATGATCTGCTTGTCGGTGTGGCGTGGCGCCAGTTCGTCCGCCGTGCCGATGTCGACGATCCGGTCGCCCTCAATGGCGAGGCCGCAATCCTCGATGATGCGCCTTTGGCGATCCACGGTGACCATCGTACCGTGCAGTAGCAGAAAATTCCCCATTTTGCCTTCTCCCATTGTGTTCGCAGCTGGTATCCAGAATGCATCGATTTTGAATACGATAATTGTCAACAATATTATTGACAATAAGGCTGAGCGAAACAATACTCCGCCTTGCCCGGCCGGTACGTCTGCCGGCTTTCCAATGATTTATAAAAAGGGGGGATCAAATGTCCCGAATTAGAAGTTTCGTTCTGGCCGCCATGGCGGCCGCTGCCATCGCCGCTCCCGCAAGCGCGGAGACCCTGCGCTGGGGTGCCCGCGCCGATCTCTATTCGCTCGACCCATATTCGGTGCCTTCCACCTCCAACCTCGCCTTTCTCAATCATATCTATGAAGGGCTTGTCCGTTACGGGCCGGACTTTAAGATCGAGCCGGCGCTTGCGACGGAGTGGAAACTTGTCGACGAAAAAACATGGCGTTTCACCCTGCGCAAAGGTGTGAAGTTCCATGATGGCGCTGAATTTACCGCTGATGACGTCGTTGCGTCCTTCACACGCGCTTCCGATGCCACTTCGCCATTGCGTGGCAACATCCCGGTTTTTGCGGGCGTTAAGAAGGTCGATGATTATACCGTCGATCTGAACGTCACCGCGCCGACATCGCTTTTCCTCAACGACATCACCAATATCTTCATCTTCAACGCCAAGTGGTTGAAGGATAACAACAGCGAGAAGCCGACCGACTTCGCCTCCAAGGTCGATGGCTATACGACGATGCATACAAACGGCACCGGGCCGTTCAAGCTGGAGAGCCGTGTTCCCGATAGCAAGACGGTTCTTGTCGCCAATGATGCCTGGTGGGATCAGAAGAAGCACAATCTCGACCGCATCGAATTTGTGCCGATCGCCTCTGCCGCAACCCGTGTTGCCGCTTTGCTCTCCGGCGAAATCGACCTGATCGATTCCGCGCCGATCCAAGATCTGCCGCGTCTGGAATCCTCGCCCAACATCACGGTGAAGAAGCGCACAGAACTGCGCACGCTGTTCATCGGCTTCAATCGCCGCGAAAAGCTGGAAGACGGCAAGCCCAACCCCTTCAACGATCTCCGCGTTCGCCAAGCATTCGAGGCGTCGATCGATCGCGATCTCATCAACAAGAAGGTGATGCGCGATCTTGCGCGGCCTTCCGGCTCCCTCATCGCGCCGGAGATTGCTGGTTACGCCAAGTCGCTCGATACCTACCAGCCTGCCGATCCAGCGAAGGCACAGAAGCTGCTTGCCGATGCGGGCATGAAGAACCTTGCTTTCACCTATACCTGCATGAATGACGAGAGCATCAACGAGGAGGATATCTGCTCCGGCGTTGCCAACATGCTGAAGCGTGGCGGTTTCCAGCCGACAATCGATATCGCCCCGCGCTCGGTGCAGTCTCCCAAGCGCAATGGTGGCAAGGCCGACGTCTTCAACCTCAGCTGGGCAAACGAACCGACGCTCGATGCCTTCTCGTTCCTGTCGCAGATCCTCTCGACCCGCAAGGGCGCCATGGGCGTCTCCAACTATGGCGGCTGGTCGAACCCCGAGATCGACAAGCTGGTCGATCAGGCCGCACACGAGCAGGACAACACCAAGCGTCTTGCCCTCGAAGAAGCCGGATTGAAGATCGCCAAGGACGAGACGATGCTTGTTCCGCTTCACCAGCAACCCATCGCATGGGCCATGCTCGGAAAGGTCAAGAGCGTCGATTTCCGCGCCGACAACAAGCCGCGCCACTGGCTGACGCAGGTCGGCAAGTAATCGGAACCATTAAAAAGGCGTTCGGCATCCCGCTGAACGCCTTTTCGAGTTCCGCTGCCGGTGCAATTGTCGACAATGTTACGGGCGCTACGCCCCGTGTCCCGTCTCTTGCAAAGAATGGGCGAACCTGCCTGCCTGACGGCCACGGGTTCGCATCCGAGAGGTTACAATGCTGGTTTTCATCATCAAGCGTATGGGAAATGCCATTCTGGTCATGCTTTCCGTCGCGCTTATTGCATTTCTCATTTTCAGGCTTGCGGGAGATCCCGTCGAGCTGATGGTGGGGGAGCAGACCTCGCAGGCAGATCGCGCCGCATTGCGTGAGCGTCTTGGCCTCAACGACAGTCTGCCGACGCAATATCTGCGATTTGTAAAAGACGCAGCCCAGGGCAATTTCGGCGTTTCCTATCGCAACGGCCAGCAGGTGCTGCCGCTGATCGCGGAGCGGTTTCCGGCAACACTGGAACTTGTTCTGGTGGCGACGATCATCTCGCTTGTCGTTGGCCTGCCGCTCGGGGTGCTGACGGCGATCCGGCGCGGAAAATGGTATACGGAAGGCCTGCAATTCCTGTCGATTGTCGGCGTTTCGCTGCCAAGCTTCGTCGTCGGCATTTTGCTCATTCTGGTCTTTTCGGTCATTCTCGGCTGGGCGCCGGCCTTCGGTCGCGGGGATGTCGTGCAATTCGGCTGGTGGTCCACCGGTCTGCTCACCTCGTCCGGGCGTGCCGCACTTATCCTGCCGGCCATCGCGCTGTCGCTTTACCAGATCACGCTTGTCATGCGTCTGGTCCGGGCCGAAATGCTGGAGGTGCTGCGGTCCGATTTCGTCAAGTTCGCCCGTGCACGCGGCATTCCCCGCTGGCGCATCTATTTCCGCCATGCGCTGCGCAACTGTCTTATGCCTGTCGTGACGCTGACGACGATGAATGTCGGCTCGCTTATCGCTTTCGCGCTGATTACCGAGACGGTGTTTCAGTGGCCGGGCATGGGCATGCTGTTCATACAGGCGGTGACGTTCCTCGATA
This sequence comes from Rhizobium sp. AN73, assembly GCF_030757975.1. Classification (NCBI taxonomy): domain Bacteria; kingdom Pseudomonadati; phylum Pseudomonadota; class Alphaproteobacteria; order Hyphomicrobiales; family Rhizobiaceae; genus Rhizobium; species Rhizobium sp. AN73. The sequence goes on along the minus strand of NZ_JARWME010000001.1, from coordinate 60,768 downwards.
TCCCCGTCATGGCAGCCTATCTCTGTATCATTTCCTTCATCTTCGTTGTCCTCAACACGTTCGTCGACATTGCCTATGCGGTGATCGATCCGCGTCTGCGCACCGCGCGCTAACCGAAGGGAGCCGGTTTCATGGCCACAGACCTTCCGCAAACGGCAAAACCTGCCCGCCCGTCGCTCATCAAGCGCATACGCAACAGCGATCTCTACTGGTCGTTCAGCCACAGCAGATCGGCGAAGATCAGCGCGCTGATCCTCGCAATCCTCATCCTTGCCGCCATTTTCGCGCCGCTGATTGCACCCCAGAACCCCTATGACGGCGCTTCGCTCGACATGTGGAAGGCGGAATTGCCGCCGGTGTGGCAGCAGGGTGGGGAATGGCCCTATCTGCTCGGCACGGATACGCAGGGGCGCGACATGCTGTCCGCCATCCTTTATGGCACGCGCATATCCATCGTCATCGGCGTCGCCTCCGTGGTGCTCTCGTTGGTCATCGGCATGACGGCCGGGTTGGTTGCCGGTTATTTCGGCGGTTTTGCCGATAATCTCCTGATGCGCATTGGCGATATCACGCTTTCCATTCCGACAATTCTGGTGGCAATCCTTGTTTCCACGGTCGTGCGGCAAATGCTGCCGGACAGTCTTCGCGAGGTCGGCGCATCCGCCGTGCTCATTCTCGCCATCGCGCTTTCCGCCTGGGTGCAATATGCGCGCACCGTGCGGGCCCAGGCCATCGTGGAAACCGGCAAGGACTATGTGCAGGCGGCGAAGTTGATCGGCGTTCCCGCCCGCCGCATCATGGCAAACCATATTCTGCCCAATACGCTGACGCCGATCATGGTTGCCGCCACGCTCAATTTCGGCATGGCGATCCTGACCGAAGCGACACTGTCATTCCTCGGCATCGGCATGCCGCCCAGCCAGCCGTCGCTCGGAACGCTGATCCGTATCGGCAACCAGTTCCTGTTCTCCGGTTCCTGGTGGATCGTATTGTTTCCTGTTTTCCAACTCTGCCTGCTCGTCGTCACCGTCAACCTTCTGGGTGACTGGCTGCGCGATGCGCTCAATCCGAAACTGAGGTGAGTTCCATGCACGATCTTCTGCTCCGCAACATCAGGCCCATGGCGGGCGACACCTGCGACATCATGATAAGGCAGGGAAAGATTGCCGGTTTTGGAAAGTTCGAAGCCGAACCCGGCATGCCGGTCGAGGATGGCAACGGCGCAATCGTCGCGCCCGGCCTGATCGACGCCCACACCCATCTCGACAAGACGACATGGGGCATGCCCTGGCATGAGAACAACCGTGCCGCGATCCTGCGCGGACGGATCGATTTCGAGCGCGAGAACCGCAGCCAGATCGGCATCGATCCCCATCGCCAGTCCATGCGCCATGCCATCGGTCTTGCGGCGAACGGCGGAACGCACATCCGCAGCCATGTGGATATCGATCCGACCCACGGCCTGAAGCTCGTCGAAGGCATATGGGAAACACGCGAAAAGCTGAAGGGTATCATCGATATCGAGGTCGTTGCCTTCCCGCAGTCCGGCGTCATGGTCATGCCCGGCACGGTGGAGCTTCTGGATGAGGCGCTGAAACAGGGTTGCGAAGTGCTTGGCGGCATCGATCCCTGTGGCATCGATCGCGATCCGAAAGGCCAGCTCGATATCCTCTTTAAACTTGCGGTCAGGCACGGGGTGCCGATCGACATTCATCTGCACGAGGCAGCCGATCTCGGTGCCTTCACGATGGAACTGATCTTCGAGCGCATTCGTGCCAACGGCATGGAAGGCAAGGTCGCAATCAGCCACGCCTTTGCGCTCGGCATGAACGATTATCTCCGGGTCGGCAAGCTGATCGATGAGATCGCCCGGCTTGATGTCGCCATCCTGACGACGGGTGCACCCTCGGCAAACGTACCGTCGATCATGCGCCTGAAGGAAGCCGGTGTGCGTGTCGGCGGCGGTTGTGACGGCATCCGCGATACCTGGGGTCCTTGGGGCCAGCCGGATATGCTCGACCGCGCCAAGATCATCGGCATGAAGAACGGTCTGCGCTCGGATATCGAACTTGCCCATGTCCTGCATGTCGTCTCGCAGGGCGGCGCCGATGTCATGGGCCTCAAGGATTACGGTCTTGAGGTTGGCTGTGCCGCAGACTTCACACTGCTCACCGGCGAAACCCTGGCCCATGCCGTTGTCGATGTCGCGCCGCGGCCGCTGGTCGTAAAGGGCGGACGTGTGACCGCCAGAGGCGGCAAAGCCGTGGTGGAGGCGCCATGATGAGCGAACCGCTTCAGTCTCTCGCTCTTGGTGAACGCCCTTCCGGCCGCACGCTGCTTACCGCAAGCTGGGTGGTGGGTCATAAAGACGGGTCTCACCGGCTGTTGAAAAACGGCGAAGTGGTTTTCGAGAACGGGGAAATCCTTTTCGTCGGTCATGGCTTTCCCGGCGAGGTCGCCCGCCGCGTCGATTTCGGAAATGCCTTGATCAGCCCCGGCTTGATCGATCTGGACGCCCTTTCCGATCTCGATACGACCATTCTGGGAATAGACCACCACCCCGGCTGGGCGAAGGGCCGCGTCTGGCCGCGATCCTATGTCGAGGCTGGTCCCTATGAAATGTATTCCGAGGAGGAGCTTGCCTTCCAGAAGCGCTTTGCTTTCGGTCAGCTTCTCCAAAACGGCATCACCACGGCAGCACCCATTGCCTCGCTGTTTTACCGTGAATGGGGAGAGACCGTTGCCGAATTCGAGGCAGCGGCCGATGCTGCCGGCGAACTTGGTCTCAGGGTCTATCTCAGCCCCGCATTCCGCTCAGGCGGCATGGTGCTGGAAGAGCCGGGACGCATGGTGCCCGTGTTCGATGAGGAGCGCGGCCTTCAGGGGCTGAAGGAAGCGGTGTCGTTCATCGAACGGCAGACCGGAAGGCACGGCGACCTCGTACGCGGCCTGCTTGCACCCGACCGGGTCGAAACATCGACGCTCGCTTTGATGGAAAGAACCGATGCGGCCGCCCGTGATCTCGGCTGTAAATTCCGCCTGCATATGGCGCAAGGCACCATGGAGGTGGACACGGTTCGCAAGCTGCATGGCTCGACCGCGCCGGTATGGCTCGCCAAGGCCGGCCTGCTGAGCGACCGCCTTATCGCGCCGCACGCCACCAATGCGACGGAGGAAGATCTGGCGCTCTACGCGGAAAACGGTGTGTCCATCGTTCACTGTCCGCTGGTGTCGGCCAGAAGTGGCAGCACGCTGTCGTCCTTCTCTGCCTGTCGGCGCCTCGGCATCAATATCGCGATGGGCACCGATACGGCGCCTGCCGACATGCTGATGAACCTGCTGGTCGGTCTCATCACCTGCCGCATCAATGACGGCGCTCCCGATAGGGTCCGTTCAGCCGATCTGTTCGATGCCGCCACACTTGGCGGCGCTAGGGCGCTGGGCCGGTCCGATCTCGGGCATCTTTCCAAGGGTGCCCGCGCCGATATCGCGGTCTTCGATCTCGATGACATGGTGATGGCGCCGAGCGTCGATCCGATCACGACGATTGTCACCGGTGGTTCGGGCAAGATCACGCGCGCGGTGTTTGTCGATGGCCGTCTCTCCATGCGGGAAAGACAGGTCGCGAATATCGACATGGCGCGCGCCCGCATTCAGGCACAGGCGCAGTTCGATGGGCTGATCGCGAAATACCCCGAGCGAAGCTGGGCCAATCCGCCCGTTTCGGAAATTTTCCCCCCGAGCTACCCGGTGGAGGTGAATACCAATGGATGACATGAACCAGTCGGTTATCGATGTCCGCAATTTGAAAGTCGAGTTTCCCGGCCGCCGGGGAACGGTGACGGCGCTTTCGGATGTCAGCCTTTCCATCCGCCCCGGCGAAATCCTCGGTGTGGTCGGGGAGTCCGGTGCCGGAAAATCAATGACGGGCCTTGCGATACAGGGCCTGCTCGAAAAGCCGGGTCGCATCGCCGATGGCGAAATCTGGCTCGGCTCGCGCCGTATCGATCAACTCGATGACAGGGCGATGGAAAGCATTCGTGGCCGGGAAATCGGCGCGATTTTTCAGGATCCGCTCACCTCGCTCAATCCGCTGTTTACGGTTGGCGCTCAGTTGGTCGAGACGATCCGGCAACATCTGCCGCTCTCGAAAAGGGATGCGAAGGCACGCGCCATCCAGCTTCTGCGGGATGTCGGCATTCCGTCCCCGGAAGACCGCGTGGATCACCACCCGCATCAATTCTCCGGCGGTATGCGCCAGCGCGTCGTCATCGCACTCGCACTTGCGGCGTCGCCGAAATTGATCATCGCCGACGAACCGACGACGGCGCTCGACGTGTCGATCCAGGCGCAGATCATTTCTCTGCTGCGCAAGCTCTGCAAGGAGAAGCAGACGGCCGTCATGCTGGTTACGCATGATATGGGCGTCATTGCAGAGGCGGCCGATCGCGTGGCCGTGCTTTATGCCGGACGGTTGATCGAGGTCGGCCCGGTCGAACAGGTTCTCCACGCGCCAAGACATCCCTATACGCAGGGCTTGATGGCCTCCATCCCCTCGCTTGGCGCGCGGGTGGAACGGCTCAACCAGATCGACGGGGCCATGCCGCGTCTCGATGCCATCCCGCCCGGCTGCGCCTTCAATCCGCGCTGCGGTTTTGCGGGACCACGCTGTCTTCGCGAGCGGCCGGAACTGGAAGCGGTGGGTGATGGCGCCAGCGCTTGCTGGATGCATGCAGGAGGTACAGCATGAAAACGTCCGTGCAGAAAACGCCGGCATTGACGGTCAATGGCCTTACCAAGACCTTCGACGTCTCCGCCCCATGGCTCAATCGCGTCATCGAGCGGAAACCCCGTCAATTCGTGCAGGCCGTGAACGACATCGATTTTACGGTGCCGGCTGGCGGCTGTCTCAGCATCGTTGGAGAAAGCGGTTGCGGCAAATCGACGGTTGCCCGTCTGGTGACCGGACTGTTCCGCCCAAGCGCCGGTAATTTCCACTTTGCCAAGGGGCGCAAGGATACGCCGCTTTCGGCGCAGATGATCTTTCAGGATCCCTATGCCTCGCTCAATCCGCGCTGGCGGGTGAAGAACATCATTGCCGAGCCAATCCGGGAGTTGAAGCTGCGTGCGACCCATGCCGAAACCATGGAGCGGGTCGAGGAATTGTTGGTAACGGTCGGTCTCTCGGCATCGGACGGCGAAAAGTTTCCGCATGAATTTTCAGGCGGCCAGCGCCAGCGTATCTCGATTGCCCGCGCCCTGGCGAGCGAGCCGGAGTTTCTGGTTTGCGACGAGCCGACATCCGCACTCGACGTATCGGTGCAGGCACAGGTGTTGAACCTGATGCGCCGCCTTCAGGACGAGCTGGGGCTGACCTACCTCTTCATCAGCCACGACATGAGCGTGGTTCGCCACATGTCGGACCGTATCGCGGTGATGTATCTTGGCCGCATCGTCGAGGAGGGCGATACCGAAGAGTTGTTCGCCCGCCCGCGTCACCCCTATACGCAGCTTCTGCTGCAGACCATTCCCAATATCGAAGCGCCGCGTCGTGACCGGGAACTGGTTGCCGGGGAAGTTCCAAGCCCGCTTAAGCCCCCATCCGGATGCACGTTTCATCCGCGCTGCCCGCTTGCGACAGCGCGCTGTTCGGCGGAGGTGCCGCAGGTGCGCACGCTTGCCGGTGGTACGCGCGTGGCATGTCATCTTGTGGAAGAGCAGGAAGAGCTGGTGGTTGAGGAAAGAGAACTCGTCTGACCGTGAGGTCAGGCGAGTGCGGCACGCAGATCGTGGGAAAGGTCGCGGATTTCGCTGAGATCGAGTTCCGCTTCCACGTGTTCCAGATGGTGGGTCATCAGATGCGTGGCTTTTGCCGGGTCGTTATTGGCAATGGCGTCAACGATCTCCGCGTGCTCGTCCGGGCCGCAATTGAAGCGGTCGGTATTGCGGTAAACGGCGGTGATGAGGGAGGAACGCGAAATGAGGTCGCGCATGGTGGTGAACAGGAAATCGGAACCGGCCGTTTCCGCAAGCAACAGGTGGAAGCCGCCGGAAAGCTTGATAATATCGGTGGTGATGTTGTGAGCATTGGCGACACGCTCCTTGGAGACATGGTCGCGAAGCCGTTTCAGATCGGCCTTGGTGGCCGATTTGCACAGACGTTCAACGACACATTGCTCCACGGTGCGGCGCACGAAGAACACGTCTCTGGCTTCCTCGACCGACGGCTTGGAGACGAAAGCGCCGCGATTGGGCACGATGGTGACGAGGCCGTCGCGCTCCAGAACGGACAGAGCCTGACGGATGCGCGCGCGGCTGACACTGAAAATCGCCGCAAGCTGCTCCTCCTTCAACTGCACGCCCGGACGCAACCGTCGTTCAGCGATGGACAACCAGACTTTCTCGACAATTTGCTGCGTGGACTGGCTGTTCTGCTCGGTCATTGGGTTCGCTCTCCATTGGGGTTAGAGAAGCGTGATGCCGCCAAAAAAGTCAACTGTTTCAACAGGGTTTTGGTTGCATAATTGTCAACAATATGAAACAATATTGTATACTATAAATAGGGCAGTGTCATGGAATTCGACTTCACCACGCTTGAGCCGCAGAGCCGCTATCGTTTGCTGACCAATTTTATCGGTCCGCGGCCGATAGCGCTTGTCACGACGCGCTCGGTCGCAGGCCACAACAATGCAGCGCCGATGAGCTTTTTCAACGTCTTCTCCCATGATCCGCCCATCGTTGTTCTCGGAATCCAGCCGCGTCTGAATGGCGAGGAGAAGGACACGATGGCCAATATTCGCCGCACCGGCGAGTTTGTCGTCAATATGGTCGATATGGCTATCTCCGAACATATGCTGGTCTGCGGCCTCGGCTTCGACAGCGAGGTCGACGAACTTTCGATGGCGCAGCTGACGCCGGCACCCTGCAACAAGATCGATGCGAGCTTTGCGGCGGAATCGCCCTGCGCCTTTGAATGCCGGGTGGAGCGCCTGATCGATTATCCGCGCCGCACGCTGGTGCTGGGGGAGGTCGTGCACATGCATGTCCACAGGGACTGCCTCGACAGGGAAGGGCATTATGTCGATCCGGACCGATACCAGCCGATCGCGCGCCTCCATGCCGACAATTACATTACCTCGGATCGCCAGTTCGTTTTGAAGGCGCCACCGATTACCGACTTCATCAAGCCAGATGGCAAGTGAAAGTCCCGAAAGGCTGACCTGAATGCATATTCGTCTGATCAACCCGAACTCAACCGCCTCGATGACGGCGCAGGCGCTTGAGAGTGCCTTGCGCGTCAGGCAGGCGGATACGAAAATTTCCGCTGCAAATCCTGTCGATACGCCGGTCAGCATCGAGGGCGGGGCCGATGAGGCGCTGGCTGTTCCGGGCATGCTGGAAGAAATCTGCAAAGGCGAGCGGCTGGGCGTCGATGCCTATGTCATCGCCTGCTTTGATGATCCGGGCCTGCATGCGGCGCGTGAAGTGGCGCGTGGTCCCGTCATCGGCATCTGCCAGGCCGCCGTTCAGGTGGCCATGACGATCAGCCGCCGTTTTTCCATCATCACGACGCTGCCACGCTCTATCCCGATTATCGAAGACCTCGTCGACAGCTACGGCGCGGAGCGGCATTGCCGCCGGGTCCGCGCCATCAACCTGCCGGTGCTCGGTCTTGAGGAGGATCCGCTTGCAGCCGAGGCGATGCTGATCCGTGAAATCGAAGCGGCCAAAAAAGAAGATGCAGCGGAAGCCATCATCCTTGGTTGCGCCGGCATGTCTGCACTTTGCGACCGGCTGCGCGAGGCGACGGGTGTTCCTGTCATCGATGGCGTCACGGCCGCGATCAAGCTGGCCGAAGCACTGGTGGGCGCGGGTTACAGCACCTCCAAGGTCAATGCCTATGATTATCCGCGTGTGAAGGAAACCAAGCTCGTTGCCTGATCGGGAGAGGCGGGGGCGGCAAACCTCCTTCACGGGGTTTGCGACAATGCCCGCCTCGCTCTAGTGTCCGCTTTCGCACCGGCCCGCAGAATGGCCGCGTGCCAGGGGAGGCAGGATGATCGACAAGCTGGAGTTTTTCATAGCACTTGCGCGCGCGGAGCATTTCGGGCGCGCCGCGGAGGAGTGCGGCATTTCACAGCCGACGCTTTCCGCAGCCATCCGGCAACTGGAGGACCAGCTGGGCGTCGTGCTTGTCGTCCGCGCGGCGCGCTATCAGGGCCTGACGCCCGAGGGGCAGCGGGTTCTCGAATGGGCAAGGCGCATCGTTGCCGATACGCGCACCATGCGCGAGGAAATGCGCGCCGCCCGTAAGGGTCTTGCGGGACACATCCGTCTTGCTGTCATACCCACTGCTCTCGCCATGGTGCCCCGGCTGACCGAGCCATTTCAGGCGCGCCACCCGGCTGTCACCTTCTCCGTCACCTCCCGGACCTCGTTGCAGGTTCTCAGCCAGATCGAAAATCTCGAGATCGACGCGGGAATCACCTATCTCGACAACGAACCTCTGGGCCGGGTCACGACGGTTCCGCTTTATTCGGAGCGATATCACCTGATTGCGGCCGCCGGCACGCCGCTTGCCGATCAAGAGAGCGTGACCTGGAAACAGGTCTCCGGTCTTCGGCTTTGTCTATTGACTTCCGACATGCAAAACCGCCGCATTATCAACAAGCACATGGCGGAAGCGGGTGTCGAGGCGAAGCCAACGCTCGAATCCAATTCGATGATTGTGCTGTTCTCGCATATCCGCACGGGGCAATGGGCTTCGATAATGCCGCGTAACATAGCGGAATCGTTCGGTTTTCCAAAACAGATACGAATGATCCCCATAGTCGAGCCGGATGCCGAGCATCTTGTCGGCCTGATTGCCACCTATCGCGAACCTCATACGCCGCTCGTTTCCGCGCTGTTGCACGAGGCACGATTGCGTGTCGCGGCCTCCGCTTTTGATAGAAATTTCCTATCGATTGACGGAAAGCCGCTATTGACCTGATCTTGGTCCGCTAGCCATTCTTTCACCAACAGGAGTGCTGCGCGCCGGGACAGGATGTGGAGGTCCCCCGGTTCAAACGCCCACCACCTGTCGGTTTGGGAGGACTGGCTCATGAATATTCGTGCTGTCGCCGTGGATGAGGCGACACGTTTGCAGGCAATCATCGATGACTGTCTGCATCTGGAAGGGCCAATGCTGCCTATCCTGCACAGGGTGCAGGAAGAATTCGGTTACGTGCCGGAAAGCGCAAAACAGGTCATCGCCCTGGCGCTGAATGTGTCCCGTGCTGAAGTGCACGGTGTCGTCACCTTTTATCCCGATTTTCACGATCACCCCGGCGGGCGCCATGTGCTGAAGCTCTGTCGGGCCGAGGCTTGCCAGTCGATGGGCTGCGAGTCTCTTGCCGATACCATCAAGGGAAAACTCGGTCTTGACTGGCACCAGACGGCAGCGGACGGCTCCGTCACGCTTGAGCCGGTCTTCTGTCTCGGGCTCTGCGCCCAGGCGCCTGCTCTGATGCTGGATGGTGAAGTTCACGCCCGGGTGGACGAGCACTGTCTTGGCGACATTCTGGCGGAGGTGCGTCGATGAGCATCACCGTTTTCGTCCCTTGCGATTCCGCAGCCCTTGCCGTTGGCGCAGATCGTGTTGCCGATGCAATTCAACGTGAGGCCACCTCCCGCAATCTCGATATTCGTGTGGTTCGCAACGGATCGCGCGGCATGCTCTGGCTCGAGGTGCTGGTAGAGGTGCGCACCGAGCATGGCCGGGTTGCCTATGGTCCGGTCAAGGCCGCCGATGTGTCCGACCTGTTCGACGCGGATTTCCTTGATGGTGGCGATCATCCGCTCTGTCTTGGGCTGACGAAGGAAATCCCGTTCCTGAAAAATCAGACGCGCCTGACCTTCGCGCGCTGCGGTGTCACCGATCCGCTTTCGCTCGAAGATTACCGTGCCTATCAAGGTATGAAGGGGCTCGAGAAAGCCGTTTCACTACCCCCTGCCGAGATCGTCAAACAGGTCACCGACAGCGGGCTTCGTGGACGTGGCGGCGCCGGTTTCCCGACTGGTATCAAATGGAAGACGGTGGCGGATGCCGCCGCCGACCAGAAATACATTGTCTGCAACGCCGATGAGGGTGACAGCGGCACCTTTGCCGACCGCATGATCATGGAAGGCGATCCCTTCGTTTTGATCGAGGGCATGGCCATTGCCGGCCTTGCTGTCGGTGCAACGAAGGGCTTCATCTACACCCGTTCGGAATATCCCCATGCGATCAGGATGATGGAAAAAGCCATCGACATCGCCCGGCGCGAAGGGATGATCGGCGCTTCTGTGCTCGGTTCGGGGCGTGCGTTCGATCTCGAGGTGCGCATGGGCGCCGGAGCTTACGTGTGCGGCGAGGAAACCTCGCTGCTCAACAGCCTTGAAGGTAAACGTGGCACGGTGCGCGCCAAGCCGCCGCTTCCCGCCCTGCAGGGCCTGTTCGGCAAGCCGACGGTGGTCAATAATGTGATCTCGCTCGCGTCCATCCCGGTCATCATGGATCGCGGTGCGGCGTTCTACCGGGATTTCGGCATTGGCCGTTCGCACGGCACGATCCCGATCCAGCTTGCCGGCAACATCAAGCATGGCGGACTTTACGAGACCGCTTTCGGCCTGCCGCTCGGGCAACTGGTCAACGACATCGGCGGCGGCACGATTACGGGCCGTCCCGTCAAGGCGGTTCAGGTCGGCGGCCCATTGGGCGCTTATTTCCCGGTATCGCTATTCGATACGCTGTTCGACTACGAGGCGTTTACCGCAGCAGGTGGCCTGATCGGTCATGCGGGCATCGTCGTCTTTGACGATACCGCAGATATGCTGCGTCAGGCGCGGTTTGCCCTGGAATTCTGTGCCGTCGAAAGTTGCGGAAAATGCACGCCCTGCCGGATCGGTTCGACACGCGGTGTCGAGACGGTAGACAAGATTTCTCTCGGTATAGAACCCGAGCGAAACACGGCGCTGCTGGAAGACCTCTGCGAGACCATGAAGTTCGGTTCGCTCTGCGCGCTTGGCGGTTTCACGCCTTATCCCGTGATGAGCGCGCTCAGGCACTTCCCTCAGGATTTTGCACCCATCCCACGTGTCGAAGCGGCGGAGTAAGACCATGGCCCTTGTATCTGAAATCGACTATGGAACGCCGAAATCCACCTCGACGGAGATGGTGACACTGACGATCGACGGCCGTGAGATCACCGTGCCGGCGGGAACCTCCATCATGCGTGCTTCGAGGGAGGCGGGCATTGATGTTCCCAAACTCTGCGCGACCGACATGGTCGATGCCTTCGGCTCCTGTCGCCTCTGTCTTATCGAAGTGGAGGGTCGCAACGGCACCCCCGCCTCCTGCACGACGCCGGTGGCTTCCGGCCTTGTCGTCCATACCCAGACGGAGCGGCTGAAGCAGATCCGCAAGGGTGTGATGGAGCTTTATATCTCCGACCACCCGCTCGACTGTTTGACCTGTGCCGCGAATGGCGATTGTGAATTGCAGGATATGGCCGGCGCGGTCGGCCTGCGCGATGTGCGTTACGGTTACGACGGCGACAACCATGTGAAGGCCCGTGCCGGCGATGGCGGCCTTAACGCCAACTGGATGCCGAAGGACGAAAGCAACCCGTATTTCACCTACGATCCGTCGAAATGCATCGTCTGTTCCCGTTGCGTGCGGGCTTGCGAAGAAGTGCAGGGAACGTTTGCGCTGACCATCGAAGGTCGCGGTTTTGAAAGCCGTGTTTCGCCCGGTGCCCATGAGGCGTTTCTGGATTCCGACTGCGTTTCCTGCGGCGCCTGCGTGCAGGCCTGTCCGACGGCGACGCTGACCGAAAAATCGGTGATCGAGATCGGCCAGCCGGAGCATTCGCTGGTCACCACCTGCGCCTATTGTGGCGTCGGCTGTTCGTTCAAGGCGGAAATGCGCGGGGAAGAGCTGGTCCGTATGGTGCCGTGGAAGGACGGACAGGCCAATCGCGGGCATTCCTGCGTCAAGGGTCGCTTCGCTTACGGTTATGCCAGCCACCGCGACCGCATTCTCAACCCGATGGTCAGAGAAAAGATCAGCGACCCGTGGCGCGAAGTGACGTGGGACGAGGCATTTGCCCATGTCGCCTCCGAATTTCAGCGCATTCAGGGAACCTATGGCCGCGAATCCATCGGCGGCATCACTTCCTCCCGCTGCACCAATGAAGAGACGTTTCTGGTCCAGAAGCTCATCCGCGCCGGGTTTGGCAACAACAATGTCGATACCTGCGCCCGCGTCTGTCATTCGCCGACCGGTTACGGGTTGGGACAGGCGTTTGGCACTTCGGCTGGTACGCAGAATTTCGATTCCATCGAACAATCTGATGTCGTGCTCGTCATCGGCGCCAATCCGACGGACGGCCACCCCGTTTTCGGTTCACGCCTGAAGAAGCGGCTGCGACAGGGCGCAAAGCTGATCGTCATCGATCCGCGCCGCATCGATCTCGTCCGCACACCGCATGTGGAAGCGTCTTTCCACCTGCCGCTGCAGCCGGGAACGAACGTCGCCGTGCTGACGGCTCTTGCCCATGTCATCGTCACCGAAGGACTGTTCGACGAGGCCTTCATCCGCGAGCGTTGCGACTGGTCTGAATTCGAAGACTGGGCAGCTTTCGTGGCCGAGCCGCAGCATGGCCCGGAGGAAACCGAAAGCTTTACCGGCGTGCCTGCAGAGGAGCTGCGCGGTGCCGCAAGGCTGTTTGCCAAGGGTGGCAATGGCGCGATCTATTATGGGCTTGGCGTCACCGAACACAGCCAGGGTTCCACCACGGTCATGGCTATTGCAAACCTTGCCATGGCGACCGGCAACATTGGCCGTCCCGGTGTCGGCGTCAATCCGCTGCGTGGCCAGAACAATGTGCAGGGTTCCTGCGACATGGGTTCCTTCCCGCACGAACTTCCCGGCTATCGCCATATTTCCGACGATGCTACCCGGGAAATATTCGAAAAGCTCTGGGGCGTTACCCTCAACAACGAGCCGGGACTGCGCATTCCCAACATGCTTGATGCCGCCGTGGATGGCAGTTTCAAGGGCATCTACATTCAGGGAGAAGACATTCTCCAGTCGGACCCGGACACCAAACATGTTTCGGCCGGTCTCGCCGCCATGGAATGTGTCGTCGTGCACGACCTGTTCCTGAACGAAACGGCCAATTACGCGCATGTCTTCCTGCCGGGTTCCACCTTCCTCGAAAAGGACGGAACCTTCACCAATGCCGAACGGCGCATCAATCGGGTGCGCAAGGTGATGTCGCCGAAGAACGGTTATTCGGATTGGGAAGTCACCCAGAAGCTGGCGCAGGCCATGGGGCTGAACTGGAACTATACGCACCCGTCGCAGATCATGGATGAAATCGCTGCGACGACACCGAGCTTTGCCGGCGTTTCCTATTATTATCTCGAGAGCAGGGGCTCTGTGCAGTGGCCCTGCAACGAGAAGTTCCCGGAAGGCTCGCCGATCATGCATGTGGACGGTTTCGTGCGCGGCAAGGGCAAGTTCATCCGCACCGAATATGTGGCGACGGACGAGCGCACCGGCCCGCGCTTCCCGCTCCTGCTCACCACCGGCCGCATCCTGTCGCAATATAATGTTGGCGCGCAGACACGGCGCACGGAAAACGTCGTCTGGCACGAGGAGGATCGTCTCGAAATCCATCCGCATGATGCCGAACAGCGCGGTGTGAAGGATGGTGACTGGATCAAGCTTGCCAGCCGCTCCGGCGATACGACGCTGCGGGCGCTGATTACCGATCGTGTGGCGCCGGGGGTGGTCTACACCACCTTCCACCATCCGGGCACGCAGGCAAACGTCATCACCACTGACTACTCCGACTGGGCGACGAACTGTCCGGAATACAAGGTCACGGCCGTGCAGGTCTCGCCCTCGAACGGGCCGACTGAATGGCAGGAGGGATATGACGCACTCAGTCGCCGTTCGCGACGCATCGCGGGCAAGCTCGAGGCGGCCGAATAATCGGGGCCGGGGCAATCCCGGCCTTTTGACAACGTGAACGTCGTCCGTCAGGCGGCGCGGGGAAACAGCCATGTTGCTTAATCACACCGACGAAAAACTGGTGAGGATGGCGAACCAGATCGCGACTTTTTTCCTTTCCCAGCCGGAGGGTATCCGCGTTGAGGGTGTCGCCACCCACATTAACAAATTCTGGGAACCCCGCATGCGCAAACGGTTTTTCGAGATCGTGGATACCGGTGCCGGGGAGTTTCTGCCGCTGGTGCTCGCCGCGGCCCTCAAGATCAAGAGGCCCGGTGCGCCAGTCGCCGATGCGGTCGGGTTAGGTGACGACGCCAAGGGTGCGCCGGGCGGCAAGGGCGCTCAAGCGGGCGAGTCCCTTTCAGAACCGAGCATTCCCGAAACTACGTAAAGCCAGGCGGCGAAACGCCGCAAACAAATATCGCCGGATGGGAGGACATCCGGCGGTCTCGGTTGCGCCCGGTCAATGCGGCCATTGGGGCGCATCATGGTTGTCCAGACATTCACGAGGGAGGTAGTGTCGATGGCAGTAGCAGAGGTAACGGCGGGACGAACGGCGCAAGCCGGGATTTTGGACCGCGAACGGATCATAGCAAAACCGGGCTTTAACCGCTGGCTGGTGCCGCCTGCGGCATTGGCCATTCATCTGTGCATCGGCATGGCCTATGGCTTCAGCGTCTTCTGGCTGCCGCTGTCGAAGGCGCTGCCGGCGACGGATCCCAGTTGCGCCAGCCTTACCCTTGTCGGGGCGCTGTTCACCACCGAGTGCAACTGGCGTGTGGCCGATCTCGGCTGGATTTATACGTTGTTCTTCGTACTCCTCGGATGCTCGGCGGCAATCTGGGGCGGCTGGCTGGAACGGGTGGGGCCGCGCAAGGCGGGCTTCGTTTCCGCCTGCTGCTGGTGCGGCGGCATTCTGGTTGCAGCACTTGGCGTGATGACGCATCAGCTTTGGCTGATGTGGGTCGGGGCAGGGGTCATCGGCGGCGTAGGTCTTGGTCTCGGTTACATCTCGCCGGTCTCGACATTGATCAAATGGTTCCCTGACCGTCGCGGCATGGCGACCGGCATGGCCATCATGGGTTTCGGCGGCGGCGCGATGATCGGCGCACCGCTTGCCAATCTCCTGATGAATACCTTCAAGACGGACACATCAGTCGGCGTCTGGCAGACTTTCGTCGTTATGGCGTTGATCTATTTCGTCTTCATGATGGCCGGTGCCTTCGGTTATCGCATTCCGCCGGCTGGCTGGCGTCCGGAAGGCTGGACAGCCCCGGCGGCCAAAAGCGCGATGATCACCAACCGTCACGTTCATCTGCGCGATGCGCACAAGACGAAACAGTTCTGGCTCATTTGGGCGGTTCTGTGCCTCAACGTTTCGGCGGGCATCGGCGTGATCGGCATGGCGTCGCCAATGCTGCAGGAAATCTTCGCGGGTTCGCTGATCGGCCTGCCCGGTGTTGGCTTTGCCGACCTGGATGCCGGGCAGAAAGCCCAGATCGCCGCCATTGCAGCGGGCTTTACCGGTCTGCTTTCCCTCTTCAACATCGGCGGTCGTTTCTTCTGGGCTTCCATGTCCGACAAGATCGGCCGCAAGAACACCTACTTCTGCTTCTTCGTGCTTGGTATCATTCTTTATGCGCTGGCCCCGACGCTCGCGACGATGGGTTCCAAGGCGTTCTTCGTTCTGGCTTTCGGCATCATCCTGTCGATGTATGGCGGCGGTTTCGCAACCATTCCCGCCTATCTCGCCGACATCTTCGGCACGCAGTTCGTCGGTGCTATCCATGGTCGTCTGCTGACGGCATGGGCAACGGCGGGCATCGCCGGCCCCGTGGTCGTCAACTACATCCGCGAAGCACAGATTGCCGCCGGTGTTGCGCCCGGTCCGGCGCTCTATACCAGCACCATGTATATTCTGGCGGGCATGCTGGCGATCGGCCTCATTGCCAACGCGTTTGTTCGGCCGCTGCCGGAGAAATGGTTCATGTCGGATTCGGAGGTTGCAGCCCTTCAGGCCAAGACCGCCGCCGCCAATGCCGGGCCTACCGGTTCCTTCGGCATCGGCAGGGGTGGTCTCGACGCCAAGGCCGCATTCGCCTGGGCCGCGGTTGGCATCCCGCTTCTCTGGGGCGTATGGGTCACGGTCAAAAGCAGCCTTGCGCTGTTCGGCTGATGTACCGCAGCCATTGATGGATGTCCGGGCGGTCGTTGGGCTGCCCGGACTTCGTTCAGGCCCTCGGTTGCTCTCAGGTCCATTTGAGCTACTATGCGCCGATGGCGGGGAGGCCATTCTACAGGAGGGTTCATGAATTACCGGTCTTTGAGACGACGCATGGTGTTGAAACTTGGCGCCACGGCAGCTTCTTTATGCATGTTGGGACTGACGGCGAGCGCGCAGGGTTTTCCCGATCGACCGATCACGCTGGTCGTTCCCTTCGCTGCGGGCGGCTCCACCGATGTGGTGGCCCGTGTCATCGCGCAGAAGATGGGTGATGTGCTTGGCCATCAGATCGTCGTCGAAAATGTTGCCGGAGCCGGTGGCAATCTCGGCGCCGACCGTGTCGCCCGGGCAGAGCCCGATGGTTACACGATCCTGATGGGCACCGTTGCCACCCATGCGCTCAATCCACTCATTCTCAAGACAAAGCCCTATGATCCGGAAAAGGATTTCGCCCCGGTCTCCTTGCTCGTGGTGGTCCCCAATGTGCTGGTGGTCAATCCGAAGCTGAACGTCAACAGCGTCGAGGAGCTGATCGCCCTCCTGAAGGCCGAACCGGACAAATATGCCTATGCGTCTTCCGGTAACGGCACGCCGCTGCATCTTTCCGGTGAACTGTTCAAGAGCATGACGGGCGTCAGCATGCAGCACGTTCCCTACAAGGGGGCCGGTCCTGCGCTCAACGATCTTCTCGGCAACCAGATATCGATCATGTTCGACAATCTGCCGTCGTCATCGGGCCATATCAAATCCGGCACATTGCGGGCGCTTGGCGTGACGACCGCCGAACGCGCCTCGTCGTTCCCGGATCTGCCGACCATTGCCGAAACCGTGCCGGGTTATGAAACCTACACGTGGAACGCGCTGTTTGCGCCCGCCGGTACGCCGGCCGAGGTGGTGGATACGCTAAATGCCGCCGCCAAGAAAGCGCTTGCCGATCCGGCTATTGCCGCGCGCATGGCGGAATTCAGCGCCAAGATCGTCGCGTCTTCACCCGATGAGTTGAAAAGCCACGTTGCGGCCGAGATCGCCAAGTGGGAACCCGTCGTCAAGAACGCAAACGTGCAGATGGACTGAGCAAGACCCCGAGCCTCCAAGTGGGGCTCGGGATTTCGCTGCGCAACTGCGCTTCGGGTGAGCAGCGAAAGTGTCTATAAAACCACCAGTCCGCAAATCGTGGCGTTTTTGCATCACTTTCCGTAAGGTTGCATTTTTCCGGTTGGCAATGGCGATCTGGTCGGGTACAAAATAATCATCGCGTCAAATCGAACCAAGGGAGGCGTAGCATGACATCACCATTCATCAAGTTCCTCCCATGTGGAATGAACCGACACTAGGTCATTTCCATTCGTGGCCCGCCCTGAGCGCGCCCGACATGCGGTTTTTGTTTCCCTTCATAGCCCGATTGATCTGACGCCATTATTTCGTCTTCTCCACGGGCTGTGTCATCCAACTTCCTATTTTGAGGACCGGTTGCCGACAAGATGGCGCCGGGGCTGGCTAAAATGACTCGCAAGAAGCTCGATTTCCGCGCCGATGCCTACCGCCATGTGCTCGGCTTTGTTTTTCATCACTGGTGCCAACGGCCGGCATTGGTGGGTTTTATCGTTGTGCTGGTGATTGCCAGCACGCTGGCCGAAGTCATGGTGCCGGTTTTTTCCGGCCAGATCGTCGATGCCATTGCCGGCGGCAACGGGGCTGACCGGGCTCTCCGCGCCTTCGTCACCGTGGTCATCCTGGGGTTGACCAGCGTGGTGCTGCGCTGGTTCATCTTCAATGGCATCATCAGGCTGACGCTGCGAACCATGGCGGATGTGGCGAATAACGGTTTCCACCGGGTGCAGCGGTTTTCAACCGACTGGCACGCCAACAGCTTTGCCGGTTCCACGGTTCGCAAGATCACGCGTGGCATGTGGGCGCTGGACTCCCTCAATGACGTGCTGCTCGTCGCACTGTTGCCATCCATCGTCATGCTGGTGGGCGCTACCGTCGTATTGGGCAGCTACTGGCCGGTCATGGGCCTGATCGTCGGCATCGGTTCACTGATCTATGTCGGTGTTACCGTCGCACTTTCCATGGGCTTCGTGTCGCCGGCGGCGCAGCTTGCCAATGCCTGGGATACCAAGCTAGGCGGCGCGCTCGCGGACGCCATCAGTTGCAACTCTGTTGTCAAAGCCTTCGGTGCCGAAAGCCGGGAAGAGACACGGTTGCGGCATGTGCTGGCCAAATGGGACAGCCGTACGCGAAGGACATGGAAACGCGGCACGCTGAACGGCACGATCCAGAGCTTCATGATGGTATCCATGCAGGCCGGCATTCTCGGAACCGGCCTTGTCATGTGGCAGAAGGGGCTGGCGACGCCGGGCGACATCACCTTCGTGCTGGCGATGTTCTTCGTCTTGCAGGGCTATTTGCGAGATGTCGGACAGGATATCCGCAATCTGCAACGTGCCGTCAACGATATGGAAGAGTTGGTGCTGCTCGACAAGATGCCCCTGGGTATCGAAGACCGGCCGGACGCCAAGCAGATCAGGATCGCAAAGGGCGAGATCGTTTTCGACCACGTCACCTTTCGATATGGCGCGCATCCGACCCCGCTTTATGAGGACTTTTCGGTCACCATCAAGCCGGGCGAGCGTGTAGGTCTGGTCGGGCATTCCGGCTCGGGCAAGACGACCTTCGTCAAGCTCATCCAGCGGCTTTATGACGTCAATTCGGGCGCAATCCGCATTGACGGGCAGGATATCGCCAAGGTCCGGCAGTCAAACCTGCGCAGCCAGATCGCCATCGTGCAGCAGGAACCCATCCTGTTCCACCGCACGCTGGCGGAAAACATCGCCTATGGTCGTCCGAGTGCCTCGCGGCGCGAAATCGAGCAGGCGGCGAAACAGGCAAGCGCCCATGACTTCATCATGTCCCTTCCCAAGGGTTATGAAACCATGGTGGGGGAACGCGGCGTCAAACTGTCGGGTGGGGAGAGGCAGCGTGTCGCCATTGCCCGCGCTTTCCTTGCCGATGCGCCGTTGCTGATCCTTGACGAGGCGACTTCGAGCCTCGACAGCGAAAGCGAAGTGCAGATCCAGCAGGCCATGGAACGCCTGATGGACGGCCGCACCACGCTTGTTATCGCGCATCGGCTCTCCACGGTGCGGGCGCTGGACCGTCTGCTGGTGTTCGACAAGGGCAATATTGTCGAGGAGGGCGACCACCAGGCGCTGATCCGGCTGAATGACGGCATCTATCGACGGCTGTTCGAACGGCAGGCACTGGAATTGACCAAGGGTCTGGTCGCTTAAACACAGAACGCCGGGGCAATGCTCCGGCGTTTTTACTTTCTGCACGGATTGCGTTCGTCACGGCTTCCCAAGAGAAAACTTAGCGAGTTGACGAAGTTTTCCTTGCGCGACGGATATGTCGCGTGATAGTTAGTGACATGGCTAAGCATTCACTCGAACTTTCACTGATCTTTCAGGCTCTGGCTGATCCGACACGTCGGTCGATTTTAGCCCGGCTCGCCGAGGGGCCGGCTCCGGTCATGGAGTTGTCCGGTCCGACGGGGCTGCGTCTGCCCACCGTAATGCGGCATCTTTCGGTGCTGGAGGAGGCGGGTCTGATCAGCACGTCCAAAGACGGGCGTGTGCGCACCTGCGCCATCGTGCCCGAGGCTCTGGAGCCGGTGCGGACATGGCTCGATGACCAGCGGGCCATATGGGAGAGCCGGCTCAGCCGGTTGGATGCATTTGCAATGAAGGCGATGAAGGAGAATTCCGAATGACGTCTACACTCAATCTGCATGGCGCGACTGCTGCGCCCCATCTTACTGAGGGCCGTTTTGCGACGCTGAGCTTCGAACGGAATGTCGCTGTTCCCCTGTCGGCACTGTGGCAGGCCTGGACGGCCCCGGCCGCGCGGGCGGTCTGGGCTGCTCCCACGCCTTCGGTGACCGTGGAGTTTCTGGAGGCCGACACCAGCGTGGGCGGGCGCGAAATTTCACTCTGCAAGATCGAAGGGCAACCGGATATTCGCTGTGAGTGCGGATGGCTGGAGTTGCAGGAGGCCGTGCGTAGCGTCAACTATGAGGTGGTTTCATCCGAGGGCGTGACACAGTCGGCGGCGCTGGTGACAGCCGATTTTTCCGCTGCTGCCGGTGGCAGCCGACTGGTCGTAACGGTGCAGCTTTCCTCGCTCGCAAACAACATGCAGGCGGGTTACCGGCAGGGGTTCGATGCCGGCCTGAACAATCTCGCCGGAGTGGCCGAGCGAACCATGATACTGGAGCGAACGATAAAGGCGCCGCGCAACATTGTCTGGAATGCCTGGATGAATGCCGAGACGCTGCCGCAATGGTGGGGGCCGGAAGGGTTTTCCTGCCGCACAAAGAGGATCGATCTGCGAACCGGTGGCGAATGGGTATTCGACATGATCGGCCCTGACGGCACCGTCTATCCGAACCATCATCTCTATCACGAGGTCCGGCTGCAGGAGAGGATCGGCTATTCGCTGCTGTGGGGCGAGAATGGGCCGAAACATGCCGATGCCTGGGCCTCCTTCGAGGATCATGACGGCGCGACGAAAGTTGTATTGGGCATGGTGTTCAGCACGGCGGCCGAGTTTCAGGAAGCGAAGGGTTTCGGTGCGGTGGAACTGGGTCAGCAGACGCTGGGCAAACTGGAACGTTTCATCACCGTATCGGGATTGCACCGGGGCTGATCCTCGACAGGTGCGGGATGTTTTTTGGTGATCCTGCCCTGCGATTGAAGTCGAGTTACCGCACGGGCCTTGAGGCTCGTGCGTAAATTTAATTCTTGTTTATCCTAATATTATAAATAAATAAAATTATGTGTTCCTCGGTCACCATGTCCTGTTTCGCGTGGCAGCAGCTTTTTTTTCGACATTCCGCTAATTGATATAGCGCAAATTACAGCGCTGTCTTGCGAAGAAAAATACAGTCTTATCTGATAGTTATCACCATGAAAAGGAGGCTTTTCGATCCGTTGGCTCCGGTCTTCCGGTTTTAGTTGGTCGCCTATCGTCTCACGGATTTGTAGAAGTTTTCGTGGCAACTCCTTAGGGTTGCGAAGCGGTTGCGTCTGTGGCGTACTCGCACTCGTCAAATGGAATGGGTTGGGAAATCATTCAATTCGACGGGGGGATGATGAATTATCGTTGCCAATTGCGGGGCTTAAGACGATTTCTCTGTTCTGGAACTGCATTAGTTTCAGGTGCGATCTTTTTCTATTCGGAGCCTGTGGATGCAGCGTGCATCTTTACTCCGACAGCGGGTGACGACAGTTACATCTGCGACAGCGGTACGTCGGCGGGTGGGCTGACGGATACGGGTGGCAACAATACGTTGCTTCTTCCAACTGCCGGTACGGGAACTATCGCCGGCAACGTTACGTTTGGAGCCGGTGCCGACAGGATCGAAATCTATTCCGGCAGCATAAATGGCGCCGTTGTCCAGGGAAACGGCGACGACGCCTTTGTGATGTCCGGTGGAACCGTTACCGGCAATGTGCAGCAGGGCAGTGGCGTAGACGATTTCCGGATGACGGGCGGGACTATCCAGTCCCTCAACCAGGGCGACAATCTCGATACTTTCTTCATGTCCGACGGACGCATCATCGATGCGTTCGATGATGGCGATGTCGCCACCATGACGGGTGGCCGTATCGGTCGTGTCAACATGAAGCTCGACGACAACGTTTTCGACATGTCGGGCGGCATTATCGACCGGAATCTGGTGACCGGTTTTGGCAATGACACGATCATTCTCTCGGGTGGAACGATCGGCGGCAATATCAGCGTCAGCGGCGGAACCGACAGCGTCACCGTTACCGGTGGCGTGGTTGGCGGCAGCGTGCTGCTGAGCTTCGGCAACGACAGGTTCAACTGGAACAGCGGCGGCATCATCTATGGCGCGATCGACCTTGGCGCGGATGATGACACCGCCACGCTCACCAATCTTGCGAATGCTCACATAGGCGCAACCACGCAGATAAGCGGTGGTCTGGGCAACGACAGCCTGACGATGAGCAACGTCAAGACGGAAGGGGTTGCCCGCTTCGACAGTTGGGAAACGATAAACCTCACCAACGATACCGAGCTTGTCTTCGATGGCACGCTGACGCTTGGTGACAGCGGCACCGGGACGGGAACCTTGGCAATCGATTCTGCCAGCACGATCTATGGCGGCGGGCAGAATGGAAGAGTTTCCGCCTTTTCGGCGGGTGCCTTCGCCAATCTGGTCAATTCAGGTCGTATCGATCTTACCAACGGCGGCGGCGGCGCGTCGGACACGTTTACGATTTCCGGCAATTATGTGGGTAATGGCGGCCAGATTTTTCTCGACACCGTTCTTGGCAGTGACGGCTCCGCTTCCGACAAGCTGGTCATCGATAGAGGCACCGCATCCGGAAGCACGGGCATGAACGTGGTCAATGCAGGAGGTTCCGGCGCGGCGACTAATGCGGACGGCATCATGGTCATCGAGGCCGTGAACGGCGCGACCACCGCCGGCGGGGCATTTGCGCTCAACAGCCGCGTTGCCGCCGGCGCATACGAATATTACCTGTTCAAAGGCGGTGTTTCTGCCGGAACGCAGGACAATTGGTATCTCCGCTCGACGATCGTGCCGGGGAGTGGGGCGATTGCCGGGGCGCCGGACCCGCTTCAGCCAAATATCACGCCGGAGGCAGAAGCGCCCGAAATCACCGGAGCGCCTCCGGCTTCGCAACTGCCGTCCACGCCCATACCCACCGTGGGGGACCCGACGACGGCCCCGACGGACCCGACGCCGCCCATCAATGCGGGCGATCCGCAACCGGCAGCTCCGCCCACGCCACAGGCGGCCGCGGCCGCAAGTCCTCCTCCTGCGCCACCGTCGCCGCCGACCACGCTTGCATTGATCCCAAGCGCCGGCGCCGCGCCGCCGACACCGGGCGCCACGGCGGTGATTGCCGATATCGTGCCGCTCTACCGGATCGAGGTTCCGACCTATTCGGTTGTGCAGCCGCTTGCTCAATACCTGGCGCTGTCGACACTTGGCACCTTCCATGAACGGCGCGGCGAGCAGGCTTTGTTGCAGGACGACGGATGGATCCCGAATACATGGGGCAGAACCTTCGGCCAGAACACGGACATGAAGTGGGACGGCACCGTTTCGCCGAGCTTTGACGGCAATCTCTACGGCCTTCAGGCCGGTCAGGATCTGCTCGGTCGCGAAAGCGGCGATGGGCATTTCGACCGGTTCGGCCTGTTTGTCGCTTATACGAAGATGGATGGCGACGTGAAGGGGCAGGCACTCGGCTGGAATGATCTTGCCGTCGGCAACGTTAAAATCAGCGGCACGAGCGTTGGTGGTTACTGGAGCCATATCGCGCCACAGGGCTGGTATGTGGATGCGGTCCTCATGGGCACCTGGTTCGATGGCCGCGCCTCGTCAAATGCCGGCCAATCGATCGACATCGACGGTTCGGGTGTAACCGCCTCTCTGGAGGGCGGTTATCCGATCGCTCTCGACGAGCAATGGAGCCTCGAACCACAGGCGCAGATTGTCTGGCAGCACCTCTCGCTGGACGATACCGCCGATCGTTATTCTTCAGTCTCCTTCGATAGCGACGACACCGTCACCGGCCGGTTGGGCTTGAGGCTGCAGGGCAAATACGAGACGAGCGCCGGGCTCATTCAGCCCTATCTCAAGGCCAATCTCTGGCACAGCTTTTCGTCCGACCAGACGGTCCGTTTTGCGGGCGATCCGATTGTTACTGAACTCGGCGGAACATCGCTCGAGCTTGGCGGCGGCATCACTGCCGCATTGACGGAGACGGTCAGCCTGTTCGCGACGGTGGATTACACGACCAATCTCGGCGGCCAGAAAACGCGCAGCTGGGAGGGCAACATCGGCCTGAGCGTCAAGTGGTGATCGGCAGATCAAGACAGGTGGGAACGGGCTGATCGAGACGATCTGACGTCTCAGGCACAGCAGGTCATTTGGGGCATTTTGAGGGGTTTACGGAATGCGTAAAAGCAGGATTGTGGCAACGATTGCCTTCGTTTTGGGATTGTCCTTCCCGAGTTGGGCAGAGGCCGCTGGCTATATTACTCCCTGTCTTCCCGCGTCGGTCTCTCTCGGAGACCAGATGCGCAATCCCACGTCGTAACGGAAGGTGAGCCTGCCTCATGTCGTTGCGCTGGATTTCACTCTCAATATGCGGCCTGATCCTCATCTCCGGTTCCGCCCCGGCTCTCGCCCAAAGCTGTTCGACGATAAGAAGCCAGATGGGGGCCAGCGCCAGCGCTTCGAACGCGGAGACGATGCAGAAACAGCGGCAGATCGCCGCCATCCGGGCGCTCGAAAGGCAACGGTCCTGCACGCCCGAGAAGGCTGCATCGGGCGGGTTGTTCAATGCCTGCCGGGGGCTCGCCCGCCAGCGTGCTGATGCCGAGAGCGAACTTGCCGCCGCCCGGCGGAGCGAGCGGTCGGCCTCGTTGCAGGCACGCTTTCAGGCACTTGGATGCGACAGCACCAAGCAGCAACGCACGTCGGAGGCAGACCGACGTTCGGGGTCCGATGTCTATGCCCGCAACGCCCTTTATTATTGCGTTCGCCCTTCCGATGGATATCACTTCCCGGCACCGAACTCACAATTTGGCGGACCGAACTATGCCAAATCCGCAATCGATCAATGCCGCTTTATTTGTGAAAACCCGGCGATGACGGTTTATGTTCTCGAAAATCCGCAGCTGGAAACGTCGGAAATGCTGTCGGTCGAGACCAGAACGCCATACAAAGACCTCGCGACTGCATTTCGATATCAGACTGATCCGGGCCAAAATTCATGCAACTGGTCGCGCTATTTCGCGCGGATCAACGAACTGAAATCCCGCGCGGTTTCGACCACCGATCTCACCAGTTCGATTATCCCCGTTCCTTCCCTGCGGCCCGCAAACGGAGCATCTCAGGCCCTGGCCTTCGAGGAACCCAATCCGCCACCAAATATTGATCGGGTAGTCCGCATTGTCGGGCCGGTCTTCCTTCAGGATAGCGAGGGTGAGTTCCGCGCCAAGACCCAGCTGGACAAGGAGCGCTAGCCGCCGCCCTTAATGCTGCTCATTTGGCAAAAAGATTGGCGGCCATATAATCCACAAATGCTCTCACTTTCGGAGAGAGATATCGGTTGGTGGGCCAAAGGACACAGTAAGTACCTGTATCGGCCAGATAGTCGTCCAGAACTGGCACCAGTTTCCCCCGTGCGATTTCGGACGCGACGGCGAATGAGGGCAGGCATGTGATGCCGAAAGATCGCTCCGCAAGGAAGATCAGCGGATCGAGCGTGCTGGCAACGGTCGCAACCGGCAGATCGATCCTGATCTCGCGCCCTTCGCGAACCAGCGGCCACGGCTCGAGTTTGCCTGAATTTGCAAAACGGTGGTGAAGGCAACGGTGCCGGGCAAGATCTTCGGGAACCTGCGGACAGCCATGGGTTTCAAGATAAGCGGGGCTGGCCACGATCTTGTGTTTGAAAGTTCCGAGTTTGCGGCTCATCAGCCGCGTGTCCCTGATCTCGCCAGTTCGGATGACCGCATCAAACCCCTCCTCGATGACGTCAACCAGACGGTCGGTAAAATCGAGATCGAGATTGATCTCCGGATAGGCTTCCATGAAGGCCGATATTGCCGGCATCAGCAACATGCCCGCCAGCGGAAGGCTGACACGCAGCTGCCCGCGCGGCGCAGCCTGCGATCTCGACAATTGCGCCTGCGCCATCTCGTATTCCGACTGGATGCGCCGGCATGTATCGAGGAAGAAACCACCATCCTCCGTCAGGGTCATGCTGCGTGTCGAGCGATTGAACAATCGCACGCCCATCTCCTCCTCCAGACGGGCAATGGCCTTGCCGACCGCGGATCCGGAGATGCCGATACGGTGTCCGGCCGCCACGAAGCTTCCCGCCTCTGCCGCCTGAATAAATATGCCGAGGGTTCCGAGCTTGTCCGTGGTCATCTGATTAAGGAATTTTCTTCCTGTAAGTTGAGAATTACAGCCTGTTTATCCCTTATTTCTCCTCCGATATCCAGATGCAACCGCGGCTGAAATGGCCACGGCTGCAAATGGAGATACTTATGGAAACGAAACCCGTTGCAACCTTCGTGGGCGCTCCCGCTCCCACGACCTTCATTGTCAACGTCATTCACGTTCATCCGGGAAAGCAGGAAGAAGCCTTCGCCATCATTCAGGATGTCGTACATTACGTCGCCGAACGGAAAGAAGGGTTCCTCTGGAGCAGCCTTGCAAAAAGCACGGACGGACAGACGGTCGTTAATGTCGAGGCTATTCAGGGAGCGGGCAATATCGACGAATTCTTTTCCGATCCGGTATTCGTTGAAAAATTCCGGAAGCTGGACACCGTTTCAAAGAGCGAGTTCCATACCTACACCGTCGACGATCTGGTTCTCCCCAAGCTCATGACGGCATAACAGCTGTGAAGGCTGCTCGCCTGCGGCAACCACAGGCGGGCAGCCCGGTTGGCGTTATTTCGCCGCTGCCTGAATGATCTCCGGAGACGCCCCGTATTTTTTCTTCGTCAGGCGATGATAGGCAACGAATTCATTGACGGGAAGCGCCTTGGAGAACAGCCATCCTTGCCCGAAGTCGACGCCTTGCGCCTTAAGATATTCCGCCTGTTCCTCCGTTTCGATCCCTTCCGCCACGGTAAACAGGCCGAGCGCTTTGGCCATGCCGATGATGTGCGACGTAACCGAACTGGTGGCCGTATCCTTGCCCACCGTGTCGACAAAGGATTTGTCGATCTTCAATGCATCCATCGGCAGACCTTGCAGATATTGCAGGCTTGAATAACCGGTTCCAAAATCGTCGATCGCCACGGAGTGGCCGCGCTGCCGCGCTTCGGCCAGCGTAATTTTTGCCGCTTCGATATCGATAAAACCGCGCTCCGTCGCTTCCAGCCAGATTTGTTCGGGCCGGATACCCGTATGCTTCAGCTTCTCTTCGATAACGGTGAGGATGCGGCCGGATGCGACATCCTCCGCGCAGAGATTAACGGCGATATGCAACGTCCGGTCCTCGACTAGCACCTTCCGCAGATCGGTGACGATGGCATCGACAACCTGATCGGTGATCGCCAGGATCAACCCACTTTCTTCCGCCAGCGGAATGAAGAGGTCAGGGCGCACCAGAAAACCATCCGGCCGCCGCCAGCGAACAAGCGCTTCCGCCCCGATGCAGATACCCGTCTTCAATTCCACAATCGGCTGGTAATGAACGATGAACTCACGCTTCTGGACGGCAATGCCGAGTTCAGTCAGGGGAGACAGGCGGTTCCGCGATAACCAGATGACGGTGCCGACAAGGAATGCCGCGATGATCGCCCCGGCGGGCAGGTAAAATATCTGCTCGCCCCGAACCTTCGCGGTGATGTTTGCGCGGGGTTCCATTGCAATCGCGGCCAGTCCGTCGCCGCGGCTGACCGCGTAGATCACCTCGTCCGTCATGCCCCTTTTCGGCTCGCCCAGCAATTCCTTCACAAGCTGCGGGGCAGGCGCATTCAATTGGTTTATCAGGACGCCTTGCTCGGTTGTGAGGGCAAGGGACATGCTGTCATCGATCAGAATATCGACAAAACGGGAGGGGGCGACGAGAACATTGTGAGCGCCGAAGTGAAGCGCCGTCATTCGCGTGCCCTGGCTGACTGTCGGCTCTATCCGGACGGCGACTTCCATTCCGTCGGGCGTCGTATATTCGGTGCGGGATTTAGGGAAAAACCCCTCGGTAATGCCCCAGGATGTGCATTTCAGATGGCCGTCTTCGAAGTATCCGACTTCCTCCACTGACGGCGCGTTCATCGTCAGTCTGCGCATCAATTCAATATGTTCGGTGGAGCATGGCGGCAGATGGGCGGCCTCGGCTGCGTCGAGCACGCCTTTTGCATCCTTGAACGTATCGGACGCCCGCTGAATGACCTGGCTGGCAAGCACTTTCAGAGTGTCCTGATCCTTCCGGACGGCAATCACCCATGATGTATAGGCCATTGTCGCAATCGGGATAACAGCGCCGAGAACGCCCAGAAGAACGCCAAGCGCGATGATGCGGGAACGTCTTGCTTCCATTTAACGGCACTCTCGCGGATGCAATTGAACGTTACTCTCCATGCGCCTACCAGATGTTTTTTCCAATATTATTTCGGTTGTTCGAAGTGGTCCAAGGTGCCACTTTCAATCCAGCGATAAATTGCGGAGCCGGAAACCGGGCTTTCCTGACCCGTCCTTTTAAACCTTAAATTGCTAAAATATTCCACCATTCACCCTTCACTTCGCAGACGGCTCCGGCACACCTGAGTTTCAGATGAAGTAGCCGTTCGAAACCACAAAACAGACCAAGCCCGATAGCCGTCCCAAAAATGACAGCATCGAGCTTGGCGGGAACGCAGTCCCGGAGTGATGGAAGCCTGCTGCGCAAAACGCAAAGGTTGGAATATGACGGTCACATCCACAAAGCGATTGCGCGACAGCCAATTTTCACCGGGGGCAGGGATAGCCCGGTGCGATCCTGCACGTCGGCCGGCCGGGCTTTTGCCAGTGCGGAGGTCTCGGCCGGTGCGGAGGACGAATGACGATAGTCGGCGCAATCACGACGGGCCGTTGCCATCCCGACCGCTGCACATAATTCGCTGATACCCACCCCGAAACACCAAGGGCCCGCACGCTGCACCAGTTCGAGACACAACGACCGATATCAACGCGTGCACCTGCAGGTAGCGTGGCAATCTTTTGATAGTCCGCTCCCGGGCCACTGCGCATGTTGACATTCCCAGTCGTATGCCCCGGCGCCGCCGCCGCCATCGCCTGCATGAACAAAAGACAGAAACCGGCAGTTATCACCGTCTTGAACCCGTTTCGAAACATCATAGCCCTCCCGGCTGTTTCATGGATTAGTTCAACTCCGGCGGGAATGATGTCGCACTGCGCTCGCAAATACAATGCGATGTGTCTAATATAGTAAATTGTCTGGACGGCAGCGCTCGGGTGCTTGGCGTTTTCTGGCGGAACTACGATTTGGGTGCAAAGTTCATGGGGGCTGGAGGTTCGCTCAACTCTGGAGCAAAAGACACCAATTTACCGTCTGCCTACTGTCCTCGTGCTGCTATACGTCATGTGGTTGCCAAAGCAAAGTAGGGCTCGCACGGGCATCTGTCACATAGAAACGCTGTCGCGAAGATGGGTCGGAAACGATACCTTTGCCTGACTATGCCAAGTCCGAAAAGGAATCTTAGCATTCTCTTTACTCTGGCTTACACTGAGGTCTTGCAGCGCAACACACATTCCCTTAACTTGTAGTTGTCATTTGACTCGAAGGTTTGAGGTGCGAAGGCCACTCTTAGAATTTACATATGAAAAATGATAAGTGCGTCAACCCATTGTCGACGTTCATTATTATGTGAATTTTGGAATATTTTTGCTCGCCAGATTGCTTGAGAAATGATCGCTTCCGATTGGCGTTTCGCAACGGAAACTACTACTTTAACGCTTCTGCGGTCAGATGATCTGATCGACGGATCCGGTGAGGATCAACAGCAAGTACAGCTGCATAGTGAAGCATGAGCGGCATTGTCGCGCCATACTTCTTTCAAACGCAGGCTTACTGAAATGCTCCTTGCTGCTTTCCGTCCTTGTTTCCACCGGACGCTTCTTTTAGTTTTGGATATCGCAATCGCGTTGTGCGTTCCGCTCTCCGTCGGGGCTTCGATAGCTGCAGAGGCAACACATAAAGCCTCGCTGAGGTTGGAGAACGGGGAGGATGTCAATCTCCATTTCTTACACGGCGATCTGACGGCAGCGCTTGCCGCCTTTCATGCGACATCTGTCGAATAATCGGACGGCAGATACGATGAAACAAGCTGACCGGACATTCCTTGCGGTAATGATATCCTTGAGCTTCTTGGCTGCTGAGCCTGTGTGGGCACAAACGCCCGCTGATGATTTTTCCCGGCGACAGGATCATCAAGAGCAGATGCAGCGGCTCGAACAATTGAAACAGGTAACCCCGGGTGACTCAGGCAGTCGCCCAGCCCGAACAATCCCGGGTGAAACGAATACCTCAGGCCCATGCTTCGAAATTTTGCGTGTAAAGATCGAAGGGGCTGCAAATATTTCCGCAGGTACGCTCGGGAAGGTGACGCAGCCTTACAACAACCGCTGCGTCGGCGTTTCCGACATTACCAGCCTGCTCAAGACAATCACGGACCTCTATCTCGACAAAGGACTCGTGACCTCGCGAGCCTATATTCCGCCGCAAGATATTGCCGGAACAAAATTGCTCCGGTTGGTCGTCGTCGAAGGCACGATCTCGGACATTTATTTCAACGGCAAATCGACCGAGCGAAATAGTGTTTTCGCTACGGCCTTTCCCGGCATGAAGGGAGAGGTTGCCAACATCCGCGACATTGAGCAGGGACTGGATCAGATCAACCGCCTGTCATCGAACGACGCAAAGACCTCGATGTTACCGGGCAGGAAAGATGGAACGTCCATCCTCAACGTCGAGAACAAGCCGGGCAAGCGCTGGCACTTAACTCTTGCCAACAACAACCTCGGTCAGGAAAGTACAGGCTATTCGCAGAGCAATATTTCGTTCGGTTTCGATAACCTCCTCGGCCTCAATGACCAGTTGGGGTTATCATACGGACGAACCGGTCCGGAT
The DNA here is from genome assembly GCF_030757975.1 of Rhizobium sp. AN73. NCBI lineage: Bacteria > Pseudomonadati > Pseudomonadota > Alphaproteobacteria > Hyphomicrobiales > Rhizobiaceae > Rhizobium > Rhizobium sp. AN73. Next base: position 29,787 of record NZ_JARWME010000001.1, on the reverse strand, counting down.
TACCCGTGGGATAGTGATGGTCGTGGACACAGCAACAGCTATTCGGTCAATACGAGTATTCCCTATGGCTACTGGACCTTTTCGGCAAACGGTTCCTGGTACGAATACGATAGTTCCATTCCGGGTAACTTCGGGCCTATCGAAACCTCCGGTGCTTCCGGCCAGGTTGGGCTCGGTGTTGATCGCGTCATTCTGCGGGACAAGGACTCGATTACGACACTGAGAGGTGGCCTCACTTATAAGCAGACCGACAATTTCCTTCTGGGTAACCGGATTGAGGTCGGGAGCCGTAGGTACACTTTCGGTACGATCGGCCTGTCTCATTCTGCCCGGACGTTGGGGGGAGTCGTAGCCTTCGACTTTGCCTTGGATCAGGGGCTGGATCTTTTTGACGCGGTTGCACCGGGGGAGCCGGGAGCCGGCATGGCTGATCCCCGATTTTCAAAATTCAGCGCAACGATCAGCGGCACGCGCCCGTTCGAGGTTGCCGACGAACATTTCGAGCTGTCCACACTCCTGAATGCCCAGTACTCGCAGGACAACCTGTTTGGCGCAGAACAGATCGGACTCGGTGGCTATAGCAACGTTCGCGGTCTCCGTGAGGGCGTTATTTTCGGCAATAACGGCTTTTTCAGCCGCAATGAACTCGCATGGCGAACGGTGCCCTGGGAGGGAAGCACGCTGGCTCCCATCCTTGGGGAACTGCGTCCTTATGTTGGGTTCGATTTCGGCCGGGTATTTTCACAAGATCGTTTCGACATTCCGGGTGGCCATCTCGCCAGCTGGACGGTTGGCGCAAAGCTTGTGGGCGGGAGTTTCAGCGCCGATATCGGCTATTCACAGACCTTTTCCAGTAGCGTCGGTGAAGGACGCGGCAACCTCATTTTCGCCAGCGTGACTGCACGCTGGTAATTTTCTAGAGAGAGAATCGTGATCAATCCATCTTTTCACACGCGTAAATTATCCTTCACAGGCGCCATAATGGCGACGGTCATTGCCGTCTCCGGTTGTGGTGGCCGAGCAGCCCATCCCGTTTCAGCCACCAACCCAACCGACAGCGCTTTCGATTGCGCCGGTATCAAGCGGGAATTCGATGCCAACGAGCGACAGGTCTTGGCGACAGTGAAGGAGCGGTCGGATGCGCAGGGCAAAAATGTGATCCTTGGCGCAACGGGTGCTCTGCTTTTCTGGCCAGCGCTGTTCTTTATGGATCCGAAGTCCCCGGAGAAGTTGGAGATCGACGCGCTGCGTAACCGCAATCAGGTCCTAGCCGAGATTGCCAAAAGCAAAAAATGCCCAGCGCCACAGTCTAAACTGGCAGACGTCTACAAGAAACTCGACAGCAAGCCATCCCCGGCCGACACGAGCAGAAAAGACCGCTAAGCCCAACTTTTATCGTCTGACACGAGAGGCGAACAGCAATGACATCACAGTTCAAGCGTCTTTCACGCAAAGAAACCAAAATAGTGCTGTTCGCCAGTGCCGGAAAACTGGCTCGAAAAATCATCGCGACAGTTGTCAGTTGTACGCTCGTGCTTCAGCCGGTGCTCCTCCATGCACAGGACATAACGCCGGATACAGGGGCTGCCGCGATCAATCGACCGGGTGTTGGCGCGGCCCCGAACGGCGTGCCGCTGATCGATATCGTCACTCCAAATGGTCAGGGTCTGTCGCACAATAAATACGGCAATTTCAACGTCGGCACGCCGGGTGTCATCCTCAACAACTTCAATGGTGAGGTGGGCACGTCGAAACTGGGTGGCGTGACACCTGGCAATCCAAACCTTCAAGGCAGAGGTTCTGCCACTGTCATCCTCAATGAGGTGACGTCGCAGAACCGCAGTTCGCTTCTCGGTCCAACCGAAGTGTTCGGCGGCAGGGCCGATGTCATCATCGCCAATCCGAACGGGATTACCTGCAACGGCTGCGGCTTCATCAACACGCCACGCGCCACGCTGACGACGGGTGTGCCTGATATTGGCGTCGACGGAGGCCTTAATGGCTTCACGGTCAACGCAGGGGATGTCACCTTCGGTCCTAACGGTGGGAATTTTGCGCTCGGTGATGGTGCGGTCGATCTGTTCGATGTCGTGTCCCGCACGATCCAGATCGACGGCACGATCTATGGCGAGGACCTGCGCCTGACTGCCGGTCAGAGCAAGTTCGATTATGCCACGGGGGAGGCAACTCCACTTGATGCGACCTCCGGAACACCTGAATACGCAATCGACGGTTCAGCACTTGGGGCCATGCAGGCCGGCCGCATCAAGATGGTCGTGACGGAAAAAGGCGCTGGCGTTCGCATGCGCGGCGACATGGCCGCCAATGCCGGGGAGCTCTCGCTGTCGGTAGACGGCAAGATCTCGATCGGCAACGCCTCTGGCAATAACGGCGTAAGCATTTCCTCGAAGGGAAGTGTTTCGACTGGTCGCCTGACCTCGAAAAAATCGGTGTCGGTCAAAGGGGGCAAGGACGTCAGCGCCGCATCGGTCGGCGCAGAAGAGGATATTCTGATTAATGGCGGAGCAGGCTTCGTCGATGTCAGCGGTACTCTCGGGGCTAGTGGTGCACTCCACGTTCTGGCAGATGGGCGTATTGCCTTGGCCGACGCGTCGGCTGCCGGTCCTGTTTCGCTGTGGTCGGGGGCTGGTTCCATTGCCATCAGCGGCACGGCCCAGTCTGGCGCGGCGATGTCGCTTACGGCTGCCTCAGGCGCGATCGCAGCGGGCTCACTACTTTCGAAAGGCGATTTGGCACTGCTCTCCGGCCTTGATCTCGGGATTTCCGGGCTCGTACTTGCTGAGGGCAATTTGCAGGCGTCCGCAGGCGGGAACATCCACTATGACAGCATGGAGGCAAACGGAGACGTTTGGCTGTCTTCGACACATGGTGTCATCAGCTTCGATAAACGCACAGCCGCCGGGGGCGACATCAGGATCAGGCAGCAAAATGCCGACCTTTCCAATAACAGGAGCAGGCTTGCCACATCTGGCACGCTCTACATCGATGCCAATAATATTAATCTCACCAACAGTACGCTGACATCAGGCGGTATTGATCTCACGTCATCTGGAACGACAGATCTGACGGGCGCGCGGCTCAATGCTGTCACTGCGAGCAGCACTGCTCGTTCCGCTCCTGGGTCAGGTGATATCGCGATCACAGCAGGTAGCCTCACTGCGAATGGCACCACCAATATTTTGGCTGCCCATGATCTGACGCTCTCCGTTTCACAACTTGTCAACGCCGGTCAGCTGGCCGCTGGCAACGATCTTACCGTCAATGTCGCCGGCAACCTGACCAACACCGCCACGGGGCTGATCTATGCCGGCAACGACGCGGCTCTCTTTGTCGGTGGCGTGCTCGCCAATGATCAGGGCGCGATTGTCGCAGGTCGTGATCTCACAATTGCTGGAAGTGTTTCTGGAGGGCGCAACGGAGCCGTTGTCAACAGTTCTGGCCTGATCTCCGCTGGCCGCAACATGTCTATCGTTACCGCAAATCTGCGTAACGAAAGAACAGTTGCTCCCACTTACACAACACAACTCCTCTCTAACACACTCGTTTCCGCGTATGACACGTATTATGCGAGAGAGTGCGGGAATTGTTCGTCGCCTATCGAGTTTTATAATCGGTCATTCGTTATCGGTAGCCCAATCCATCACGTTTACCGGGATGTTGTCGAGGATCGGCTCATATCTTCTGGTAGTCCCGCAGCTCTGATCAAGGCGGGTAACACCCTTTCCCTCGACACAGTCGATCTCACTAATGCCTATAGCGCCATTGAAGCTGGCTCCGGCATGACGCTTGTTGGTTCCGGCACGCTGACCAATCTCGGTTTGCAGTTGCAGCGCACAACTTCGCTCAATTGCAACCAACAAGGTGGCTGCCAATATTATCCCGATGTCATCTATGAGTGGCAGGAATCGAAAACAAGCGGCGATACAGGTGGTTGGGAAGGTTCATGGCAGGTCGCCATGCCTGGTCCCAGTCCCTTTGGAACGCGGGATGCGTCAAAGGATATCGGGCCAGGACGGAGTGTAGAAAGCGTCGAGGCGATCGGCGGTGTTCCCGCGGTGATCCGCTCTGGCGGAGCGCTGGGCATTACCGGCTTTGGTGCCGTTAACAATACCGCCGCAGCAGGTACGATCGCCGACCATGTCGCTGTGGCAGCGCCTGCGCCTTCGAGCGATCCCACCGGATTGCTCGCTGGTATGACCGCAAGCGGTGCGCTGTTCACTATCGGCTCCGTTGCAAGCCCGCAGTCCGGCGGCTTTGGCGGCACCATTCCCGGCCAGAGCTTTCTCTATGAGACCCGCGCTGCGTTCCTCGATGTCTCGAAATTCTACGGTTCCAGCTATTTCCTTGGCCGCATCGGTTACCAGCCGGATCGCCAGATCCAGTTCCTCGGCGACGCTTATTTCGAGAACCAATATATTGAGCAGCAGCTCAGACTGGCGACGGGCTCCGGTTTTACCGGGCAGGATTCGATCGCTCAGATAAAGCAGCTGCTTGACAACGGAGCCGCCTATCTGGGAGCGCAGCAGCGCCCGCTTGGTGAGCCGCTGACGGCTGAGGAGATCGCCAGCCTCACCGAATCCGTCGTCGTTTATGAGTGGCAGACGGTCAACGGTACGACCGTTCTTGCGCCGGTGCTGCATCTTGCCGCCAACGACAGAGAGAGACTTAACTCCGCTGGTGCGCTGATTGTGGGCAATCAGGTGACGATCGATACTGGCCTGCTTGCAACATCGGGGATGATTGCATCGACTGGCGATCTCACCGTCTCCGGTTCATCGATTGCGGCAATCGGCGGCACCTTCAACGCGGGCGGCAATGCGTCAATCAAAGGCAACGAGGGCATTCTGCTCGCCAACGCGAAGGTGAATGCCGGCGGCAATCTCGGCCTGACCTCGGACGGAGACATCAATATCTCCGTGACCGAAAGGTCGACAATCAGCACCTTGCGCGACAAGCGGAGCTCAACGACCGTTGTGAGAACCACAAGCCAGGGTTCCGAGATCACCGCGGGCGGATCGATCTCCGCCAATGCAGGCGGTAACCTCAACGTCATCGGCAGCACGATTGCCGCCGATGGAACCGTTGGTCTGAAGGCGACCGGTGATGTGACGATTGCCGAAGCTGTCGACACCACCACGATTGACTACGCCTACACGAAAAAGGGCGGTCTTTTCGGTGGCAAAAAACAGACGACGAGCCACACGGAAACGCAGACCGTCGTCGGATCATCGGTCAGCGGCGGGAAGGGCGTGTCCATTACCTCGGGTGGCGATACCGTCGTCTCCGCCTCGAAGGTGACGGCTGGTGATGAAACCAGCAAAGCCGATATCAATGTCAGCGCAGGTGGAGATCTGCTGATCGCCTCCGGCAAGAATACGGCGGAGTTTGAGCAGAGTTCATCAGCCAAGGGTTTCCTCTCCAAGAAAAGCTCCACCCAGTACAACTACGACGAAGCGACAGTCGGCTCCGAGCTTTCCGCGTCTGGCAACATCAAGCTGGATGCTGGCGGCAACACCGTCATAGCGGGGTCGAACATAACAGCAGGCGATGCAATCAGCGTCGCGGGTGACAGCGTCGCCATCATCGGAGCCGAGGAGCAGCATGCGCTGGAAAGCAGCAGCAAGAAATCCGGCCTGTTCGCCGGCTCCGGCGGCGGCTTCCTCTCGCTGTGGGGCAAGGAGCAGAAAGAAAAGAGCCAGTCGTCTACCCTCAACGTTGGCTCCGGGCTCAGCGCTGGAACCGATGTCACGCTCACGGCGCGCGAAAACGACGTCAATGTCATCGGCTCCTCTATCGCAGCCGGTCAGGATATAACGCTTGATGCAGCCCGCGACGTCAATATCACTCCCGGGGCAGAAAGTGCCTCATCGCAGGAGAAGGAAAAACGCTCGGGCTTCGGTATCAGCGTCTCATCCGGCGGTGGCGGCTTCTCGGTGGGTCTGGGAGTACAGAAGACCAAAGACAGCAAGGAGCAGCAGGCCAACACGAACGCGGTCTCGGTTCTCACTGCCGGTCGTGATCTCCTTGTTTCCGCAGGAAATAACGTCAATCTGCAGGCGGCAACCGCCTCCGCCGGACGTGACGTCGACCTCTTTGCCGGGAATGACATCAATCTCCTCTCGGCCAAAGACCGCACCAATTATCAGGAGATGCACGAGAAAACCTTTGCCGGAGTTACGGTTTCCGTGTCCAGCCAGGTTGGCAAAGCCGCCCAGAGCATCATGAACTCGGCTGAACGGCTGTCGGACGGCGGTGGGGTCAACTCCATCACAAATACCGCCATTGCCGGCCTTGGTTTCTATCAGGCCTATAAGGATTTGCAGGGCGTCTCGTCGGACCTTTCCGCGGGCAAGGGCCTGTCCTTCAACGTGGGTATCAATGCGGGCGTCAGCCACCAGGAAAATAGCGCTTCTTCTTCATTCTCCACGCCTGTCGTCACCGACATCCGTGCCGGTCGCTCGATCGCCATCGAGGCAGAAAACGGTAATATCACAAGCGAGGGAGCACAGATCCTCGCCGGTTACGGCAAGAATGGCCTGCCAGTCATCTCGCCCGATGCGCTGACCGGCGATATCTTCCTGTCCGCAGAGAATGGTGACATCAATCTCAATGCCGCCACAGGAACGTCTGACGCGGCAAGTTCAAACAACTCCTGGAGTGCAGGCGTCGGCATCAACATTGGCTGCGCGACATCAGGCGGCTGCAATGCCAGCGTTGGTGTCAACGGGTCTTACGGCAAGGGCGGTTCCACCACTTCCGCAACCAGCCATACGAATACCCATATTAACGGCACTGGCGATGTGACCATTGTCACCAATGATCTGGCGCTCAAGGGCGCGACTGTTGCTGGCAACTCGGTCACCGCCGATGTCAGAAACCTGACGATTGAAAGCCAGGTCGATACGGCCAAGGCAAAGGCGGACCAACTCAATGTGTCTGGCCAGCTTGGTATTGGAAACAACGGTGTCTCCGGCTCCACGCAGAAGGCCAAAGGCGATGCGGCGGTCGTTACCGAACAATCCGGCATCCATGCTGGAACGGGTGGCATCGACCTCAACATTGAGCAGCACACCTCGCTTATTGGCGGCGTGATTACCAGCGAGGCTGGCGCGGGACGCAACAACCTCTCCACTGGCACGCTTGACGCCACCGATATCGATACGCATTCAAGCTGGAAAGCCGAAACCTATGGCGGCTCGATCGGTACTGGCGGCCTCTCCATCGCACCGCCGGTCAAGGCTGGCGAGAGCGAGACCGGCAAGGCCTATTCGGCGATCGGCGGCAACATCCCGATCACCATTACCGATCCAGCCAACCAAACGCAGGATATTGGTACAATCCGCCGCGATACCGCCAATACCAACATCGCGCTACCCGGTCTGCCGGATCTCGTACACATTCTGCGTGAGCAATACAGAACACAGGCCGATCTCCAGGAAGCGCAGAAGACAATGGCCGGTTTGGCTGGCGATATTGCTTCCAGTCTCTACAACAACGCGACGACTCAGGCCGAACGTGACCTCTGGGATGAAGGTGGCGCAGGTCGAGCCCTTCTTCACGCCATCGGAGGCGGTATCCTTGGCGGCGTCAATGGATGGGAAGGAGCTCTCAGGGGTGCGCTTGGGGGAACCGCGTCGGCGCTCATGGCGCCAGCCATTGCGGACCTAGTCAAGGGCATGCTCAAGGACAGTAGTATGTCCGATCAGGACAAGCAGATACTTGCCACGTTGATCGGCGCAAGTTTGAGCGCCGGGGTCGGCGCGGCTGTAGGCGGCGGAGAAGGCGCTGCCTACGGAGCTGCGGAATATCAATACAATTATCTCAATCACGATGAACAACTGGCGCGGGAAAAGGCGAAACGACAGCTTGCAAAATGCGAGGCGGAAAACGCCTGTACAGACAGGCAAATCGCAGCGCTGCAGGAGCAGATTGGATATTGGGATCAGCTTGATACGCACCGCGATACGGTTCTTGTGGACGCTTGTAATGCTAACCGGACAAGTCAGGCCTGCGTTGCCGCCATTACCGATGCGCTGAAAGCCGTCGAGTATCTGCGTAACCCTGCCAACCCTATGGACCCCTCATCAATGGTTCCGGGCGGCTATGCCGACATGGAAAGGCGGCTGGTCAATGGAGGCTTCGGTGGCCTCTCAAACCAGGAGCTGAAAGCGGCTGTTTACGCCGAACGTCTTCAGACCATCGAGTTGCTGGCGCGATATCCGGATTCTGTCCAAACGGCTCTCAAGGGATTTGTTAATCAGTCAATTGTCAACGCAGCCATCGCTGTACTGACATTTGGCATCGCTGAAAAGCTGGGGCAGACCAGGCCCGGAAGCGCTGGGTCGAATGGCGCCGCTGGACAAGCTGTCAAAAGCATAGATGATATCTTAAAGCCGCATGGTGACTTTGTTGGGACCGTTAACAAAGGAGCCACACCAAACATTCGAACTCTTTCTTTAAGTGAGTTCAATACTCTGAAAAATGATTTGCTGAATGGAGCCACAATGTCTAGACCCTACGCGGGGGGAAGGGCGTTTGGTACGATCTCCCAAGCGGAGGACGGGTGGGGGTCCGAACCTCCAACAATTCCGGGGTAACGTTGGATATTGATATTCCCGGCTATCCCAAAGGTTTTAAGGTACACCAGCAATGACCCAAGAGCCTGTTGAAAAGTATTTTGGAACACCGATCAGCGAGTGGATCGCCCGTGTTGCGAACGAATTGGAGGTGGATGCTGTCGGGTTATGGCAGATTATTCCGGTGGGCATTGATAGCTTTGGGCTATCGAACGAGCAACTCGAAGATTTTGGATATCGTTGCGTGGTGGCTCTTCTTAAACGAGGAGCGGTCCCTGTCAAAAGCTCATCAGAACTTCCAGGTTGGGTTCCTGAAATGAAATATCACGGATCTCATGAAGAAATGGCGATGCGAATCATTAGTGATTGGAAGGCTGGTAAGCTTGTGCCCGATCATGATGGGTTATGGTTTGCGCTTCTTCCCTGATCTTGGGCGTCTCCGGAAAATCCGCTGATATCTATACACATTCAACCTGAAAGGCCGAAACCTATGGCGGCTCGATCGGTACCGCCGGCCATCGGCAGGAATGCCTCAGAGGTGGTTCGGTTTGTCTGAACAGTTTCGGGCGTTTCGCTAAGTGGATTTCCGCCTCGATTATGCTGCCACCATCATTGGTGCCAGCGCGTTAAAGTAGGCCTGATCCGGCGTCTGCCGGTCAAGGGATGAATGTGGGCGTCGGCTATTGTAGAAGGTCAGATATCGGCTGATGCCGACGCGGGCCTCGGATACTGTTTTGTAGGCGTGGAGGTAGACTTCTTCGTATTTGATCGAACGCCAGAGCCGTTCGACGAAGACGTTGTCCCGCCACGCACCCTTGCCATCCATCGAGATGGCAATCTCAGCCTTCTTCAGCACGGCGGTGAAGTCCATCGAGGTGAACTGCGATCCCTGGTCGGTATTGAATATGTCGGGTTTGCCATAACGGGCCAGCGCTTCCTCGACTGCTTCGATGCAGAAGGCTGCTTCCATCGTGATCGACAGTCGCCACGACAGAACCCTCCGGCTGAACCAGTCCACGACGGCGCAGAGGTAAACAAATCCGCGAGACATGGGGATATAGGTCAAGTCCATCGCCCACACCTGGTTGGGTCGGGTGACCTCCAGCTTGCGCAGGAGGTAGGGATAGATTTTGTGACCTGGCGCTGGTTTGGATGTGTTCGGGCGACGATAAATCGCCTCGATGCCCATCTTCTTCATCAGCGTGGCGACGTGGAGCCGCCCGGTTTTCAGCCCTTCTCCTCTCAAGAGCCCTTGCAACATCCGACTTCCGGCGAATGGGTAGTCGAGATGCAGTTCGTCGATCCGGCGCATCAAAGCCAGATCGCCGTCGGGCACTGGACGAGGCAGATAATAGACGCTGCCACGGCTGAAGCCGAGAAGCTTCGCTTGCCGTGCGACCGACAGTTTGTGTGCGCGGTCGATCATTTCTTTCCGCCCAGCAATCCCGCCTTGCCGAGCGCTCCGGCTAAAAAATCGTTCTCCAGTGTCAGTTCACCGATCTTGGCGTGCAGTGTTTTCACATCGACGGTTGGGCTCGCCGGTTCGGCCTTGGTTTCATCACCAAAAACGCCTGTCGCCCCCTCAAGGAGCTGGTCTTTCCACTGTTTGATCTGGTTGGCATGCACGTCAAACTGCTGGGACAATTCCACTAGCGTCTGCTCGCCTCGGATGGCGGCCAGCGCCACTTTTGCCTTGAAAGCCGGGCTATGGTTCCGACGCGGTCGTCTCGTCATGGTCACTCCTGTTCCCGGCATTTAAGCCGAAGTCAGGCAGAAATTCCACTTATCCCCGCTGTCCAGATTTCCCGAGCCAGCTCTTGATCCAGCCGGGCACGCGAGGTGCTCCGTCTGTGCACCCCGGATAGGGGAGCATTCCGTTGTCGGTTTGTTTTAACCCCACGGTGCAGGCTGATCCGCAACAATTGAGTTGAAGTCGCTAATGGAAGCGTAGCGCGCGGCTCGCACCTTGCCGAACTTGCTGGCGTCCACCACAAGATGCTTTTGCACCGAGCGTTGCATAACCATCTGTTTGATCGGCACTTCATGGAAATGTGAACAGGTAACGCCGTGCTGTTCGTCCACGCCACCGGCAGACAAAAATGCTTTGTTGATGTTGATGCGCTTCAGCACCTCAATACCCTCATCCCCCGAAAACGAGGCTGCTTCCGGGTGATAGAGCCCCCCGAGCATGATCAGGCGCACATCGCTTCTGCTCGCCAGCTCCTCTGCAACATTGAGGGAGTAGCAGATGACGGTTACATGGGCGTTAGCCGGAATTTGCCGCGCCAGATGCGGCATTGTCGTTCCGCAATCGATGAATACGGTATCATACGGTTCGATCAGAGCTGCCGCCTGCGTACAGGCGCGCGCTTTGGCTGTCGCATGGCAGTCCTTTTCCTGGTCCAGCACGTAGTCGCTGCTCACTGCGCCGTCCTGAACCGGAATAATGTAGCCGCCAAGACAGCTCAACCGCTCGCCGTCGGCGGCAATGTCGCGGCGAATGGTAATTTCGGATACGCCAAGCCGGGAAGCCGCGTCCCGCAGCCTCAGTACGCCCGTTTCCTGAACAAGAAGAGCCAGCGCGTCCAACCTGGCATTGTGTGCACTTATTCTGCTCACCGTATCTCCGCTTTCGGTTTGTCCCCTGCGCTTCTTATTTGGGTGTTACTTTCCTGGCAATTGCCCCCTGACTGCGCTTGACAAGGGAACGTCAATCATGAAACGATCGAAACATAATGATCGGATTGTATCATAATAGTTCGCATTATCGGGAGAGGAAAACAACAGGTTTCTGGGTCACATAGTGGTCCATGTACCGGGGCGTGGGAAGCCTTTCCGGGAGAATAAGGAGGCGTCAGGCGCGTGAGAAGCGATTGCCGGCGTTAGGGATCGAACATTGTCGGGTGCTGCGACCGGGATAGGCGTGGCACATTGCAGTTTCAAAGGGAGGAGTTATCCGTGAATAAAATCTTCGCAACCATTGCGCTTGCTGCGACGCTTTCGGCGTCGGCTGTCTTTGCGCAGAGCGCCGTCGATACGTCGAAGGTCAACAAGGAATTGATCACCGCGGCGAGCGGCAAGAAGTACACGATCGCAACCGTCGTGAAGGTGGATGGCATCGCGTGGTTTGACCGCATGCGTGATGGTGTGGAGCAGTTCAAGGGTGATACCGGCAACGATGTCTGGATGGTTGGCCCGAGCCAGGCTGATGCCGCCGCCCAGGTGCAGATCGTCGAAAATCTCATCGCGCAGGGCGTTGATGCCATCGCCATCGTGCCGTTCTCGGTCGAAGCGGTTGAGCCGGTGCTCAAGAAAGCGCGTGATCGTGGCATTGTCGTCATCAGCCATGAGGCTTCCAACATCCAGAACGTCGACTTCGACATCGAAGCCTTCGACAACAAGGCCTATGGCGCGAACCTGATGAAGGAACTCGGCAAATCCATGGGCGGCAAGGGCAAGTATGTTGCCACCGTTGGCGGTCTGACGGCCAAGTCGCAGATGGAATGGGTTGATGGTGCCATCGAGTACCAGAAGGCCAACTTCCCGGACATGTCGCTGGCGACCGAGCGGCTGGAAACCTATGACGACGCCAATACCGATTACACCAAGCTCAAGGAAGCGATGACCGCCTATCCGGGCATTACCGGTATTCTGGGCGCTCCGATGCCAACCTCCGCAGGCGCTGGCCGTCTGATCGCCGAGGGCGGTCTGTCGGGCAAGGTCTTCTTCGCGGGCACGGGTCTGGTTTCCGTCGCCGGCGAATATATCAAGAACGATAACATCCAGTACATCCAGTTCTGGGATCCGGCCGTTGCCGGTTATGCCATGAACATGCTGGCTGTCGCGGTTCTCGAGAAGAAGAACGATCAGATCAAGGCCGGTCTGAACATGGGCCTGCCCGGTTACGAAAGCCTGCTGGTCCCTGACGCCTCCAAGCCACATCTGCTCTATGGCGCAGGTTGGGTCGGCGTGACCAAAGAAAACATGGATAAGTACGACTTCTGATCCGAACCTCGGAGGGAGGGGCAACCCTCTCTCCTTTTACATCCGCGTTTTCCAGCCTTGCATGAGGCCATTATGACTGAAAATCTGATCGAGCTGCGCCATATCGGCAAGCGGTTTGGCGGCGTGAAGGCGCTCGACGACGTGTCGCTGAGCATTCGCCCGGGAGAAATCCATTGCCTTGCCGGTGAAAACGGTTCCGGTAAATCCACCGTCATCAAAATCATGTCCGGGGTTTACACGCCCGAGGACGGCGAGATTCTGATCGACGGGAAGCCTGTTGGCAAACTCGATCCGGTAAAATCCGTTCACCACGGTATCCAGGTGATCTACCAGGACTTTTCGCTGTTCGGAAACCTGACGGTGGCCGAGAATCTGGCGATCAATACCTTCCTGATGGAGGGCCGCAAGACGGTCGACTGGCGACATGTCCGCGATATGGCCAAGAAAGCGCTGGACCGCCTCGGCGTGACCATCGATCTTGATGCGGATGTCGAAAGCCTGCCGACGTCGGGTAAGCAGATCGTGGCGATCGCCCGCGCCGTCATGGCCGATGCGCGCCTGATCATCATGGATGAGCCGACGACGGCGCTGACGCGCCATGAGGTCGATGCCCTCTTCAAGATCGTGCGTGATATTCAGGCACAGGGCATCGCTGTGCTCTTCGTCAGCCACAAGATGCGTGAGATGCTCGAAATCAGCGAGCGCCTGACAGTTTTCCGCAATGGCAAGAAGGTTGCCGAAGGACCGATCGCCGAATTCGACGAGCCGGCGATCACCCGTGCGATGACGGGGCAGGAACTCACCGCCCACAGCTATCAGTGGGTGCCGCAGGAGGGCGCGGATACACCGGTACTGGAAGTGCGCAATCTCTCGGTTCCGGGTTCCGTGGAAAACGCCGATCTGACGCTTAAGCCGGGCGAAATCGTTGGCATTTCGGGCCTGATCGGTTCGGGCCGCACCGAACTTGCGCTGGCGCTGTTTGGCATGCGCCCCGGCTTCACCGGTTCCATGCGTGTGGGAGGCCGGGAGGTTCACCCAAGGACCGTTCAGGAGGGTATTGCCTGCGGTATCGCCTACGTGCCGGAAGACCGCCTGACCGAGGGCCTGTTCCTGACGCAATCGATCGAGCGCAATATCATCGTGACGTCGATAGATAAATTTGTCCGTGGTCTTTTCATCAATCGCAAAAAGGCGGACGAGACGATCCGCGATATGTTCTCGGCCATGCAGATCGTGGCGCCGGGACCGCATACGCCGGTCAATCATCTCTCCGGCGGCAATGCACAACGCGTGGTTCTGGCCCGCTGGCTGCTGACCGGCGCCAAAGTGCTGATCCTGAATGGCCCGACTGTCGGTGTCGATGTCGGCTCCAAGGCGCAGATCCATAACATCATCCGCAAGCTTGCCGAAAAGGAAGGCCTGGCTGTGCTGATGATTTCCGACGATGTGCCGGAACTGGTGCAGAACTGCAACCGCGTGCTGGTTATGCACCGCGGCCGTTTCGTCGACGAACTGTCGGGAGAAAGCATGACCGAAGACGCCGTTAATGACCGGCTCAAGACGCTGAATTGAGGGGTCGCAAAACATGAAATTCTTCAGAAGCACAGAATTTATTATCGCCTGCGTCTTGCTTGCGGCCATGGTCATCATTGGCCTCATCAACCCGGCATTCTGGTCACTCGACAACATCTTCGGCCTGTTACGGTCCAATGTCGTGATCGGCATCATGGCGCTCGGCGTCCTGCTGGTGATGATTTCAGGCGGTATCGACGTATCGTTCACCGCCTTTGCCATTGCAGCGATGTATCTGACCGTGCGGACCATGGTCTATCTCGACTATGACGGCGTGCTCATTCCCTTCGTTGCGGCAACGCTGATCGGCCTGGCTCTCGGTGCGTTCAACGGTTTCATCATCCACCGTTTCAAGATGATACCGCTGATTGTGACGCTCGGAACCGGCTCAATGGTGCGCGGTCTGGTTCTCGGCCTCGTCGGCACCAGCATCGTCAACATCAACAAGATGCCAAAGGAATTGATCGAGTTCGGCAAGACCGACGTGATCTCGCTGACCTCGGCCACGGGTTCGACTTTCGGCCTGACTGCGATGTTCGTGGTCTATCTGGGTCTGGCATTGGTCATTCATCTCGTCCTCACCTACACCATGATCGGGCGTAGCGTTTATGCCTATGGCGGCTCTCCTGAGGCAGCCAAGCGCGTTGGCTTTAATACGGGCGCGACGATCTTCTTTGTCTATTGCGTTGCCGGTGCGCTGGCGGGCTTCTCGGGCCTGCTGCATTCGTCGATGATCTGGCTCGCCAACCCGCGTGATTTTGTCGGTCTCGAACTCGACGTGATCGCGGCCGTGGTTCTGGGCGGTGCGTCGATCTTTGGCGGACGCGGCACGGTTCTCGGCACATTGATGGGCGTGTTCATGCTGGTGATGGTCAAAAACTCGCTGATCATCATGAAGGTGGACACCACCTGGCAGCGTGTCGTTGTCGGCCTGATCATCATCGTCGCCACTGCCATCACGGCATGGCGCGACCGTAAAAGCATAGCGTGACGGGAGAGCGCATCATGAAAAATTCGTTCGACATGCGCCGGCTTTTCGGCAACGACAACAACATCCTTCAGCTTCTTGTGATCACCGTCATCGTCTTCGCCCTGATGACCTGGATGAACCCCGGCAAGTTCCTGAATTATTACAATTTCGGATCCATCAGCTACATCATGCCCGAACTGGGGATCCTCTCCATCGCCATGATGATCGCCATGCTGACCGGTGGTATCGATCTTTCCGTGGTGGGAATTGCCAATCTGGCGGGCATCATCGCCGGCATTTATTTCCATTCCACCATGGTTCAGGCAGGGCAATCCTCCACGTCGGGCATGGTGTTCTACACCGGGCTTGGCATCGTGCTGGCCATGGCGGTCGGCCTGCTGGCCGGGCTGGTCAACGGCCTCTTGGTGGCGAAGCTGCGCATTACCCCGATCCTCGCGACACTCGGCACAGGCCAGGTCCTGATGGGGCTGGCGCTGGTGCTGACCGGCGGGCCGGCAATCGTCGGCTTTCCTGACGCATGGAACTGGATAGGTAACGGCAAGATCTTCGGTGTCGCGACGCCGTTTCTGCTGTTCATCGCCGTCTGTATCACCGTGGCAATCCTGCTGACGCGCTCCACGCTCGGCATCAACCTGATGCTGATCGGGACCAATCCGCGAGCCGCAGTGTTTGCGGGCATCCGCAAAGATCGCATGATGCTTTATTCCTACATGCTGACCGGCGTTCTGGCGTCGCTGGCGGGGATCATTCTGTCCGGGCGCACCAATGCGGCGAAATCCGACTACGGCGCGTCCTATCTGTTGCAGGCGGTGCTGATCGCCGTTCTCGGCGGCACCAACCCGGCCGGCGGGAAGGGGCGGGTTCTCGGCATCGCCATTGCGCTGATCGCCCTCATGCTGCTCTCTTCCGGCTTCCAGATGATGCGGTTCTCCAACCACCTTATCGACTTCATCTGGGGTGCATTCCTCATTCTCGTCATTGCCATCAATGCATGGCGAAACCCCGGCAGGTGATCCCATGCAGGCGACAGAATTTCATCTCCGCAGGCAGGACTTTACGGACGTCCCGCATCTTCTGGCGGCAAACTGCGGAGGGCTATCTCGACCGCGTTGCCGCCGATCAGTTCGGCGCCAGGATCAGCGCCCTTTGAAACAGGATATCCAGGGAATGTCAGCATGAGCAAGAAAATCGGGGTCGTAGGCTCCAACATGGTAGATCTCATCACCTATGTGAACCGTATGCCCGGACCGGGCGAGACCCTTGAGGCTCCCGCCTTCGAAATGGGTTGCGGCGGAAAGGGTGCCAACCAGGCTGTTGCTGCGGCGCGCCTTGGCGCTGAAGTCATGATGGTCACCCGGGTCGGTGACGATGTCTTCGCCGACAATACCATTCGCAATCTCGAGAGCTTCGGCGTGGATACGCGCCATGTGGTGAAGGTTGCCGGCAAGTCCAGTGGTGTCGCGCCGATTTTCGTCGAGCAATCAGGCGAGAATTCCATCCTCATCGTCAAGGGAGCCAATGCCGATCTCTTGCCGGCAGAAGTCGACAAGGCGGCCGCCGATCTGAGAGAGTGCGGTCTGATCCTCATGCAGATGGAAGTGCCGGTTGAGACCGTCTACCATACCATTGAGCTTGCGGCCCAAAACGGTATCGAGACGATCCTCAATCCCGCGCCTGCCGCTGCCAATCTCGATCCGGAGCGCATCCGCCAGGTAACGTTCCTCGTTCCGAACGAGAGCGAGCTGGCGTTGCTGTCGGGGTTGCCGACCGACACCGACGAAGCCATCGTCACCGCTGCCCGTTCACTGATCGCACGCGGTATTCGTACCGTCATCGTGACGCTGGGCGGACGTGGCGCGCGCATGATTACGTCAAATGAAATCGTCAACATCGAACCCGTCAAGGTAACGCCCAAAGACACCACGGGCGCTGGCGATGCCTTTATCGGCTCCTTCGCCCGCTTTTATGCCGAAACAGGCGAGGTTGTATCTTCACTAAAGAAGGCATCGCTTTATGCGGCGCATTCCATCACCCGTCCCGGAACACAGAAGGCCTATGCCAGCATCGAAGAGTTCGAGGTATTCTGCCGCGAACATGCCAATGCCGCAGCCTGACCAGAAGAATGGACAGAAAATGAGCGAAGCATTCCCCAGAAACAACGGCACCGCTCTCAAACCGGAATGGTTTGAAGATGTATCGGTCAATCGCAGTGCCTCCGAACGGCGTGCAGCAACAATCACCACCCGGCGCTCGGTCAAGAAGGAATATCAGGTCGCCTGGCAGATCAAGGCGATTACCTGCATCGATCTGACAACGCTTTCCGGCGACGACACGGCCGGCCGTGTGCGCCGCCTGTGTGCGAAAGCGCGACGTCCGGTCCGGGACGACATTCTCGAAGCACTCGGCCTTGCGGACGCCGGCATCACAACCGGTGCCGTCTGCGTCTATCCGACCATGGTGTCCCATGCCGTCAAGGCGCTGGAAGGCACGACTATTCCGGTCGCATCGGTGGCGACGGGCTTTCCTTCCGGCCTGACGCCGCTGCCGCAGCGGCTGGCCGAAATCCGCTACGCCGTCGAGCAGGGCGCCAAAGAGATCGATATCGTTATAACCCGTGAGTTCGTTCTGACACAGAACTGGACCGCACTTTATGATGAGATTGCCGCGATGCGTGAAGCCTGCGGCGACGCCCATATGAAGGCTATCCTTGCGACGGGTGATCTCAACACGCTTACCAATGTTTACCGTGCCTCAATGGTGGCGATGCAGGCGGGTTCGGACTTCATCAAAACCTCGACCGGCAAAGAAGAGGTCAACGCCACTCTGCCGGTTAGTCTGACCATGGTGCGTGCGCTGCGCGATTACGGCGAACTGACTGGCCAGATGGTCGGCTTCAAACCTGCAGGCGGGTTGAAGACAGCGAAGGACGCGCTGTCATGGCTGACGCTGATGAAGGAGGAACTGGGCAATCGCTGGTTGGAGCCAGACCTGTTCCGCATCGGCGCCAGCTCTATGCTTGGCGATATCGAGCGGCAGCTCGAACATTTCGTAACCGGCCGCTATTCCAGCGCTCATCATCACGCTGCCGCATAAGGACTGAAAAAATGCGACCCATTAAGGACATTTTGGAAACCATGGAATATGGACCTTCTCCCGAAGCCAATGGTGATGTGAAGCAGTGGCTCGACGCTCACGGACGCTCGTTCGGTCATTATATCAACGGCCGGTTCGTTTCCCCTGATGGCCGCAAGACGATTGCCGTATCAAACCCCGCAAACGGGGATAAGCTGGCGGAGATCGTTTGCGGCAATGAGGAAGACGTGGATCAGGCGGTCAAGGCCGCCCGCACGGCCTTCGGAAAATGGTCGAAGCTGTCGGGTCATGAGCGCGCCCGCTACCTCTATGCCATTGCCCGTCATATACAAAAGCGTGAGCGCTTCCTTTCCGTTCTGGAAACGATGGACAACGGCAAGCCGGTTCGGGAAACCCGTGATATCGACATTCCACTCGTCGCCCGCCACTTTTACCATCACGCCGGATGGGCCGAAATGGTGGAAGACGAGTTCCGTGGTTTCTCGCCCGTCGGTGTTTGCGGTCAGGTGATCCCCTGGAATTTCCCTCTGCTGATGCTGGCCTGGAAGATCGCGCCAGCGCTTGCGGCCGGCAATACCGTGGTGTTGAAGCCTGCCGACCTGACACCGCTGACCGCTGTCGCCTTTGCGGAAATCTGCCACGAGGTCGGCCTTCCGGCCGGCGTCGTCAACATCGTGCAGGGCGATGGCTCGACAGGCGCTGCGATCTGCGGCCATGACGGCGTCGACAAGGTCGCCTTTACCGGCTCGACCAAGGTCGGACGCGTTATTCGCGAGCAGATTGCCGGTTCGGGCAAAAAGCTGTCGCTGGAACTGGGCGGCAAGTCACCATTCATCGTTTTCGAGGATGCCGATCTTGATGCGGCGGTTGAAGGTGTTGTTGACGCGATCTGGTTCAACCAGGGCGAAGTCTGCTGCGCTGGTTCCCGCCTGCTGGTGCAGGAAGGTATTGCCGAGAAATTTTATGCACGGCTGAAAAAGCGGCTGGAAACCCTGCGGGTCGGCGATCCGCTCGACAAGTCGACCGATGTTGGCGCGATTGTTTCCGCCACTCAGGTGAAACGCATCACGGATCTGGTCCGTAAGGGCGTTGAAGAGGGTGGTGAACTCTGGCAGAGTTCCAACCCGTTGCCGGCCACCGGCAATTACGTCGCTCCCGGCTTCTTCACCGAAGTCGATCAGGCATCGACGGTTTGCCAGGTCGAAATCTTTGGCCCGATCGCCGCGGCGACCACCTTCCGCACGCCGGATGAAGCTGTTTCGCTGGCCAACAACACCCGTTACGGCCTCGCCGCCTCCATCTGGTCGGAAAACATCAATGTAGCGCTTGATCTGGCCGCCCGCGTCAAGGCAGGCGTGGTCTGGATCAACTGCACCAACATGCTCGATGCCGGTGCAGGTTTTGGCGGCTACCGCGAAAGTGGCTTCGGTCGCGAAGGTGCGCGCGAGGGGCTTTACGAATATCTGGCGGCAGACTGGGAAAAGAGCCTGCCGGTCACAAAGCCCGCTGAAGCCTTCACGCCATCTGCATTGCCGAACGCTGACAGCAAGATGGCGATCGATGGCCTTGATCGAACCATGAAGAACTATATCGGCGGCAAGCAAGCCCGCCCCGACGGTGGCTACAGTTATTCGGTGACTGGCAAGGGCAACGCCGTGATAGGCATGGCCGGAATAGGCAACCGCAAGGACATCCGCAATGCGGTGGAGGCAGCGTCCAAGGCAGGCAGCTGGAGTTCCGCAACCGCCCATAACCGTGCGCAGGTGCTCTATTATCTCGCAGAGAACCTCGATGCACGGCGTGACGGATTTGTCGCCCGCATCATCGATAGCACCGGTGTGAGCGAAAAGAAGGCGAAGGACGAATTCGACGCATCTCTGCGCCGTATTTCCTATTACGCCGCCCAGGCCGACAAGTTCGATGGCGCTGTGCACTCCACCAAGTCGCGTCACGTCACGCTTGCCATGAACGAGCCGTGGGGCATTGTCGGTATCGTTTGCCCCGATGAGGCGCCGCTGCTGTCGCTGGTGTCGCTGGTACTGCCGGCAATCGCCATGGGCAATCGCGTTGTGGTGATCCCGTCGTCGCTACATCCGTTGATTGCGGGTGATTTCTACCAGGTGCTGGATACGTCGGATGTACCCGGCGGGGTCATCAACATCGTGACCGGCGAACGCGATCTGCTTGCAAAGACGCTGGCCGAGCATGATGACGTTGCAGCTGTCTGGTACTTCGGCTCAACTAACGGAAGCGCGATGGTCGAGCGGGCTTCAGCGGGCAACCTGAAGGCCACCTGGGTCAATAATGGCCGTCAGCCCGACTGGCTTGACCGTACGCAAGCGCAGGGCCGTGACTATTTGCGCAGGGCCATCCAGGTGAAGAACATCTGGGTGCCATACGGAGCCTGACCCGCATCTTGCGGGGCCGGCGACTGACAAGACTGCTTACGGGGGCCAGCGGCCCCCGTAAGGTTTTTGAGTGATATCAACCGCTTTGACCGCAACTACCCGCTGTTGCTCATTCATCCTTCGCCAACAACATGGAAACGTCATTTCGGTTGCCCTGAGGCCGACGCATCCGCAGGTTGATGTTGTAGATGCGCGGCAGTCCTGCCATGACGAACCGGAAACCCAAAGGAAAGCGACCCGTTAGGGGGAGTTTCCATTCATATGGCATCGGCCGACACCCATTTGTTACGGCCTGTCTGCTTGGCGCTCAGAAGCGCAGCGTCCGCCCGTTCCAGGACGCTGCTCACGGTTCCGGCGCCCGGTGAAGTTGCGATGCCGATGGATATGGTGATCGAGTCGAGCAGGCGACCGCGGTAGGTGAAAGGTGCGCGCTCGACCGCGTGCAGGAGTTTCTCCGCAACCTTGATGGCATCTTCAATGCCCGCAGCCGGCATGAGCACGGTGAACTCCTCGCCGCCGAAACGGAACAGTTCCCCCAGATCACCGACGGCTTCCGAAAGGACCTTGGCGACATATTGCATCACCGCATCTCCGGCATCATGGCCGAAGCGGTCGTTGAAGCGCTTGAAATGGTCGATGTCGAGCATCAGGCAGGCAAGCGAATTGGGCGGCTTTTCAATATGCCTGTTCAGCGTTTCATCAAGAGATCGACGGTTCAGAAGACCTGTCAGGGCGTCCTGCCGTGCCATGCCAACCAGCCGCTGCCGAAGCTGGAGGTTTGCAACGGCAAGGCCGATATTTTCGGCGAGGAGTTCGAGATATAGCCGCTCTAACTCCAGCGTCTCGTTACTCTGCGGAATTTCCAGATATAATAAGCCGACAGTGTCTCCCAATGCCGTCAGTGGTATGCACAGGCCTGTTCCGAAACTGCCATGAAGGTGATGGCAGACGACGTCGTCTCCGCCCGGATTGCTGGCGTGGGGACGCCCACGACGGAGAGCCCAGCAATCGTCAATCGAAAATTCCGGGGCGGAAAACGAAGGATCGGACCATTGTCCGGTCGATTGAAGAACCGAACTGTGTTCCTTGAGAACAAGCAGGCGTCCGGCAATGGCTGGGAAAATCTGCGGCATGAATTTCGAAACGACGTCGGACAGTTCATCCTGATTCTGACAGGCCTGAATCCGATGCATCATCTGCAGGATCAGGTCCTTTATGCGCTGGTTCCTGCGGTGTTCCGCGTCAAGCCGTTCCCGTTCCAGCCCGTTGCTGCGGAAGATCCTGATAGCCTGGTTCATTTCACCAATTTCGTCACGCCGGCCTTCGTCGGGCACATCGATACTGTAGTCCTGCCGGGCAAGGCGCGTGACGATGTTGCTCATTTTGATAAGGGGCAAGGCAACGCGTCTGCTGAGGACAAAATAGAGTACGGCCACAAACATCAAGGCGGTGAGCGCCAGCATCACCTTGGCGATCGATCCGTAGAAATCGCTTCGGTCTTTAGCTTGATCAACCATTGCCTGCGAGCGGGCCGAAATGGCTTCTCTCAGCGTCGCGATGGTGTTCAGCAGGCCCGTTTGCAGTCGATAATAATCATCGCCGAACAAGACCTGTTGTGCATCGTTCTGGCGGCCGGATCGATAGGAACTGATGGCGTCGCGCTCCATCTTGTCCAGTGCGTCTGCGCTCTTTCGTATGTCCTGAAATGAGCCTGCCTCTTGCGGCGAAACACCAAGTGCTGCGAGTTTGTCCAGAGTGTTTTCGAGGTGCTTTTCCTGATCTTCGTCAACGTAGAATTTTGCCAGATGCTGCTCGTCACCTCGCATGACGTAAAGACGCGCCTCCTCGGTGCGCTCATTCGCAATGATCGCCAGTTCTTCGGCGAGATCAGTCAGTTCGAGGTGATCCTGGATGGCCACCCGCTCTTGAGAAGCGCTTCTCGCTGATAGAATGAATGTGGTCGCCGATATTGTCGTGAGCACGAGGGTGACAGCATAAGCCAGGTTCGTGATGGTACTAAGTCGCATGATGGCGCCGTATACTTGCCGCACGGCATGTCAACCGGGTGCGGCGGGTCCAATTTCGGAGTCTGCTTATATTAGGCCATCTCGTCAAACGGGAAGTCAACAAGCGGTTAACCGTCAGTATGATCTGTCGCGCCGCAGGCCAAGCAGGAACCCCACGAGATGGTTCTGCGATTGAGTGAGGAGAGAGCCGCATCCATCGGCCGCAGCGCGCTTGACGTCTGGCTGCGAAAGCACGGCTGGACTTTCAAAAAAAGACCGCACATGGAGCAGGAGCGCCCCGACCTACTGAAGCGTCGTTGGGACTGTTCCGGTTGATGGGACGCCATCCACGCATATCCTGAAGCCGGATATAAAGCGACTTGCGGGAAGCGTCGAGAACGAAGCCTTCTGGCTTGCCCTTGCGCGTGCCCGCGTCAAGGTGACGTATAGCCTGGCACGCGGAAGACCACCAAGGGAAGTGTAACTTCACGGTATCAAGTGCTCCTATCTTGCACGATGGCCAACCTGCGGCGAGGTTTGCGCGGAAAATGCAGACACGCGCCGATGGGCGAGCGCCGGTTGTTGTCGGCGTGAGGGTCCCTCGGCCAGATGGTGGCGAGGTTGTCAATATCGACGCGCCGCGCGTTCCCCGCCAGCGGAAGTTTCTAGGCGCGCGCCTCCAGCACCATGTTGAAAGGTCCGGTAAAGGCTCGCCTGACATGCGTAAAGCCACCCGAGCGGATGACCTCGGAAAGCTTCGCTTCGCCGGCCTGCGCCCCCAATCCTTCCCCGACTTCCTGATCAAGCGACGTCGGCACGCAGATCATGGTGGACGCATTGTAGTAGAGGCGGCCGACAGGGTTCATGTTGTCCGCCGGACGGTCGCCCGCGATGGGCTCGACGATCATCCAGGTGCCGTCCTTTTTGAGAATGCGGGACATATGCCCCGCGCACCCACGCGGATCACCCATATCATGCAGACAGTCGAAACTGGTGATGAGATCGAAATCCGTATCCTTGATGTCTTTGGCCGTCGCCGCAACGAACTTCACCCGGTCGTCCACCCCATGGCTTCGGGCATGCCTGTTCGCCTCTTCTATGGATGGCTCGTGGAAGTCGTAGCCTATGAAGCTGGCGTTGCGGTATGCCTCGGCCATAAGAATGGTCGAGAAGCCAACGCCACAGCCGACATCGGCCACCTTGGCGCCGTTCACCAGTTTGTCCTCCACGCCCTGAAGGGCAGGCAGCCACGATTGCACGATATTGTTCACATATCCCGGGCGAAAGAACGCGCCCGTTGCGCAGAACAGGCAACCTGCGGTGTCTCCCCACCGCACCCCGCCGCCGGTCCGGAAGCTGTGCTCAACCTTCGGCTCTCCCTCGATCATTGCGGCCACCAGATCGAAAGCGCCTTCCAGATAGACGGGACTGTCCTTGTTGACGAACACCATCGCCTGCTCGGGTGAGAGACTGAACATCCCGGAACCGCTGTCGTAGTCGATGTAGCCGTTTGCAGCCTGTGCCAGCGCCCACTCCCTGACATATCGCTCAGACAGGCCGCCAGAGGCCGCGGCCAGACCTGCGGACGTTACCGGTCCATCGCGATGCAGCGCATCGAACAGGCCCAGCCTCAAGCCAATCCTGACGGTTGGAACGCTGAAGGCTCCTCCGAGGTCGCCCAGCATTTTGCCAATGAAAGAATTCAGTTTTGTTTCGTCGAGCTGTGTCATCGCATTCCCCCCCCAATTCGCTTCGTTGGCGGGCAAAGGCTGACCGCAAATTGATGCGTCAGTGAATGCTCGTAAGGCCATGTAACATAGCCGAATACCTCGAAATTGTCACGCAAACGACTATCGCCCTTTCGGTGGTCCGTTCCGATCCAGGGTCACCCACACGGGCGATAGACGATGGTTCGGGGAAGTCGTAAACTGGCTGGAAGAGCAGGCAACGATATACTCCTGGGAGGAAACCAATGCCTATCTTCATGGACCGGCACGAGCTTGCCGGAGTTTCAGCGGCGGATATTGCCGCGGCACACCTTAAAGATCTCAACATTCAGGATCAGTATGGCGTCAAGTTTTTGACTTACTGGTTTGATGAAAGGCGCGGTACTGCGTTTTGCCTCATGGATGCTCCGGATGCTGCAACCGCGCAGTGCGTGCATCGGGAAGCGCACGGGTTTGTCGCCAGTGAAGTGGTCGAAGTCGCGCTGTCGGCTGTGGAAGCATTTCTCGGGCGAATACAGGATCCGGTAGCGGTTGAGGCTGTCTCGAAACATATGGACGCCGGCCACCGTGCAATCCTTTTCACGGACATTGTCGGTTCAACCGAAATGACGGCCCGCCTTGGCGATCGGATGTCGGCAGAACTCGTCCGGGCGCACGATGCTCTCGTTCGTGGTTGTCTGGGGCGACGCTCAGGACGGGAGGTCAAGCACACGGGTGATGGCATAATGGCGGTGTTCTCCTCCACGCCATTCGCCGTGGACTGCGCCATTGATATCCAACGCGAGTTCCACCGTTACAACAGCGACAAAGGCGAGCCCATTCACATCCGCATTGGACTGGATTGTGGGGAGCCAATCGAGGACAGCAATGATTTCTTCGGCACGACCGTGCAATTGGCAGCAAGGCTTTGCGCCGCCGCTGAGAGCGATCAGATCCTGATCTCGGACAAGACTTTCCAGGAATATGGCAGCGCTGATGTCCTCGTGCATGGCGATCGGTACAGGCTGAAAGGATTTGCCGAGCCGGTCCTCGCTTATCGTTGCGAGTGGCTGCACTAGTGCCAGGTGCTCGCATCGAATGCGATCACGACGAAACCGCCTGCCGATAACGGCAAGCGTGGAAACCTGTGTGCTGGCGTAGGCAACGCCAGCACAATTGCGCGTAATCAGATGCCTTGCCTCCAAATGATGTGAGGCGGGAAGGCCGTGATCAATCGGGGCGCTGCAGCAAGGCCAGAGCGACCGTGGATGCAGCCAGGATCGCGGTCAGCGCCAGCGGCGCAGTGGCACCGTAGGAATCGACGATATAGCCGCCAAAAACCGCGCCGATACTGATGGCCACCTGAAAAGAAACGACCATCAGGCTGCCTGCCGCTTCCAGGGCGTCGGGTGCGCCGCGGGAAAGGTTGGTCGGCAGCACCACAGGCGCCATGCCGAAGGCAAGACCCCAAAGGGCGACGAGAGCAAATGCGGCACCGGTATGAACACCCCAGACAACCAGGGCGATCGTCGCAAATGCCATCAGAGCGGCGGTAACGATGAGTGCGAGGCGGATACTGGTGTCAGCCATCCGGCCCCCCAGCACATTGCCGATTACGGAAGCGACGCCAAAGCCGAGCAGGGCGAGAGCAATCGGCGTGGTCTCAAGTAGCGTCACCTGTTCGAGAAAGGGACGCACATAGACCGAGCCGGCAAAATGCCCCGTCATCAGCAACAGGATGGCAAGCATCCCCAGCTGAACGCTGCGCCGCCGCGTCAGCCGGAAGACATCGGAAAGACTGTTGCTTGTACTTGCCGGCAGCGAGGGCAGGCTGAATATCTGCAGCAGCATGGCAATGACGGCAAGCCCCGCCGTCATCGACATGGCAATGCGCCATCCCACCCAGCCGCTGATCAAGGCGCCCATGGATGGAGCCGCAATGGTGGCGAGTGAAACGCCGAGTGTGACGATAGCCATGCCGCGCCCGGTCGAATTCGCGCCGACCAACCGCGCCACGACAGCAACCGAAAGTGCCCAGAAGCCGCTGAGCGCAATACCCAGTCCGGCCCGGCCGACCAGCAATAGCCAGAAATCGGCAGCAACTGATGCGAGAATGTTGGAGCCGATCGCCAGCGCACTGAGACCGACAAGCACGGTCTTGCGGTTCAGTTTGCCGATGAGAACATTGCTGAGCAACGCGGTCACAGCACCTACTGAGGCCGTCGCGGTGACGACCTGTCCCGCCGTACCCTCTGTAATGCCGAGATCGCGCGCCATGGGCGTCAACAATCCCGCTGGCAAAAACTCGGCCGATACCAACGCAAAGCTGGTGGCCGCCATCGAAAGAACCGCAAACCAGGTTGCGGCGGTCCATGCGGGTTCTTCTGCGGCCGCCAGGCCAATCGTTGATCCATCAAATTCTGATGTCGTGTCCGTCATGGTGTCTCTCCTTGAGTTGGGAGAGTTTTAACCGAATTTTTCCGGATGATATGTATCTAAAAATCCGAAATTCATGACTATTCCTCCGAAAATTGTGCGTTGCACAATATCCAGCGGCGCGTGTGCGCCCTGCCCAAAGGATCCAGTCCGCTTTAGGATTTGCGTTGCTAGGATACGTTGCCGAGCCGCTCATTTTGCGCAAGCTTGCCAGTTTCAACAGCGTCTGCGATAGTTTGATGACCTCGGGATGCTCGTCGGGATAGCTCGTGCCACGAAGCCGAAGATACAAGTCGAGGCCAAGGATATGCTCCTCACGTGTCCAATCTGGATTGCGAGAAGTTGCCCTTTTCTTGAGTTCTTCCGCGCCGGAGTGCGTGCTGGCGCGTGACCCGTTTTCCAGGCCTTCCGCCCAGGCCCGAACGGCTGTTTGATTGTCTCTGAGTTCGGCCTTCCACAAAGCATGGGCTTGCCCGGATAGTGAGTGCGTCAGAGTGGTCAGCCGATCGAAATGATGGGTCCGCCAACGAAATTCTCGCGCGGCTTGCTGCATCGACTTTAGCGGGAACGTCCAGGAACGATCCTCCTGCCGCCAGGCATCAGGAAAGGGTGCCGCTGCGGTCAGGCCGAGCGGAGGAAAGCCTAGACGATAGCATGCGAAGTCAATGCGTGATTGGATGTTGCCTTGGACGCGTCCATGCCGGGTCATGCCGAGCGCGGACGCGGCCTCAAGGTTCGTGAACGGCGCGATATGGCCATCATTCTCGTTCGCCCTGACGGAAAGCCAATTTAGAAGCTCTTCAGTCCGGATTTGCACGGGTGTCGACCGGCGAGCCGGCGCTTTTTCCGTCAAATTCGGCAGACCGAGGGTTCGCCGCGCGTACCAAAGGGCGCGCGGCGAGAATTCCTCTGGGTGATCGATAATGATCTGTTCGTAGGAAAGGTCGTCCAAATCCTCGTTGCGCAGTCTTTCAAACCCTTGCGTCGGCTTGGATTTCGAAACTGCGGCTTCGGCCGACTCAATCAGACCCCGATTGCGAAGCTGAATGAGCGTGCGCGTCGCGTCGCTGCCCTCGCGACGCTTTATCGCGAGATACTCACTCACGGCATGGACGACTTTTCCCTCGGCGGGCGTGAGTTCGCTCAAGTCAAGTCCAGTCCGTTCGGCGATCATTTCACGCGCGATGAATTCAGCGCGGTCCTTGAAGGCCGCCGCGACTTCCTCATTGAAGTCGACGCGGGTTCGCACGTTCTTTTCCAGTTGCGCCAACGCCTTGAAATCTTTGACGGTCCCTAAAGACCTTCTTATCTGCTCAATCATGCCGAATCCCCCCGCTTCAATTCTCAGGAATTGTAATCTTTTTTTCAACTTTGATCTGCGTTCCGCTGCAAAAGCTAATCCGCCGTCACGCGGCCACCTTCCTGTCGGCCTGGGTTTGAGGATCGAGGGTTATGATCAGTCAGTGGTGACACGGTGTGCATGCCTAAGTGTGGCAGGGTTTATTATCGCATGCGTGGCTGCGGTTGTTGTCCAGCCAATCTGGGGTGACGGATGGCTGATTTCGGCTCTTCCATTTCCAATCGGCGGGGTATTGACTTCCAACTATCATGATTGAGAATTCCAATCGGCAAGGAATTGGAAACGGGTATGTTTGAGCGTCTGGTTGAAAATCGGGTGGTGGAGGCCCTTTCAGACACCCCGGTGGTCCTGATCGTGGGGCTACGCCGGGCGGGCAAGACCACCCCTGTTGGGTGGTTGAGTAAGGCTTTTTTCTCCCCGTCCTTCGGGGAGTTTATTGCGCGCCGTCGCTTATCCAGCGAGGTTTACCGCGCCCGATAAATAACCGGGCGATGTTCGCGTAACGGCGAGGCTGTCGTCTTTTTTTCTCGCTTTCGATCTCTGGCAGGCAGGGCGCTTGTGGAGACTTTAGTCGCGAGGTCTTCAACAGTCAGACGACGGTACCGGCGCTATCGTTGTCGATCCGTGGCAGGGCTGATTTTTTGGGAATACACTCGTGCACATCCTTCTGCCGCCGCCAGTTCAGTAGCAGCGGACATGAGCAGGTTTCCTGTGCACGAGGGCTCGTGCTGCTGGACCGGAGTGTCTTTAAGCCATGCCTTACACGCCTTTATGATGTCGCAGATACCCTTGCGGATGACGTCCTTGTCGGCGATCTGTCCTGCCTGAATGTTGAAAACAGCATCGATCCGGACAGCGGCGCCTTTCTGGCGGGCGACAACGCGCAGCGTCTGAATCCTGCCGCTTCCGCTGGTTTCCTGATGGGCATCGATTGACGACAGTTCCTTGTTGATCTGGATACCTGAGAAACCTTCTGCTGCGACGGCCTGGGCGAGCTTTTGAAGGACAGCGGGTGCTTTGGCTTTCGGCAGTTCCTGAAAGGATTTGTAAGAGACAGCTGTGACCATCGGCACACCTGGAGACTGTGAAGTTTTTCTCGCACGATGCTGCGAAGGCCGGGCTGGAGACGGTGATCAGACCGAGAATTGCGATGGCATGTTTCATATTGCGTAATCCGGTTGTTGGTGAAGGTTTTCAGCTGTTGGCCGCATCAGAATGTCGACCGTTTTCCTCTGTAGGTTGATGGCGGTGGTAATGCTTCATGAGCTTGCGCGAGCGTTTCCATGTTGCGAGGCCATCGGGAACTGTATCGTTGCCGGCTTCCAGCGCCTCGATCCATGAGAGTTCACATTGCAAGGCAGAGGCAATATTGATCGGCGTCCAGCGGATCACCCGCAGGCATTCATTAAAGCGTTCTGGCGACATGATGATTTGTTATGTTCCCCGTATTTTCGCGCAGAGGCTCCCTCACGCAGCCGCGATAGTCAATCATTTTTGCAACTTTTGATAGGCTGAACGATCCGTATTTACCTGTCATTCGATTACATAGGTGCTGTTCAGGGAACAAACCAAGTTACGTTTAACCTTAGCAATACGTAACTGAACGAAGTACA